>CAVCUP010000008.1:0-102350 GCA_963605405.1 bacterium
CCCGCAACCGCGTGCTGCGCGACTACTACGAGATGAAGCGGCAGGTCGAGAACCTGCAAGTCCTCCGGAAGCTACTGGGACCTGAAGACCATATCCGGCGGCCTGCGCTCGCTTAGGGCCCGCCTTGAGAACGGCTACACGAAATGGGAGCGGCTGTCAGAGCCAGGCGCGAAAGTCCCGGACGGCATAGACCTAGGGAGGCTCGGCAACGTCCGCGAGATCATCGACAGCAGGAACAGCGGGATTTCCGACGAGGATTGCATAAGGCAGGTCAAGGAATCGATGGGCTACCTCACGTCGCGCGGCGAGTTCAAGTTCGACGCCGCGATAGTCATAAAAAAGAACGGCACATAAGAGATGGTCCTCGCCGACTAAAAAACCCGCCCGCTTTCAAGGCGGACGGGCCTGCGGTTGCGCCCCGTCCTGAGTCACAGGGGATACCGCAAATCTAGCTGAATTCTACCCCATCAAAGGGAAGCAAGGCCCCGCTTCTCCTTGGGCTAAGCGGGGGTTTTGTGTTTGCGAGAGGGATTGCCGGGGGTCGCCCTGGCCATTGTATGAGCGTGGGGAGAGGCCCTGCCGCAGAGACGCCCGGGCGGCAGTTGGGCCCTGCGTTCGGGTCTGGTCGGGCGGCCCTTAATTTGTGTCCCCCAGGGGGAATAGGCTCTTATTGCATGTCTATCAGGTATCTATTGTCAGATAAGGAGCAGGTCATGAAGGAGTTCTTCGCCGCATTGGTGGCGTCCGTAATCGTGGCGGCGATTCGTGAAGCGATCCGGGACAGGAAGAATAAATAGGGGAGGGCCGTCTAGCGGCAGTTCCAGACGCCGTTCTCGGTCACGATGAAGTCCACGGGCACGTCGTAGGGTTCGCTCGGCAGGGGATTGCTGCTCACCTGCGTCGCGCGCGCGAGGGCGACCTTGTCGCCGGGATAGAAGGGCAGGAAACGGTCGTAGTAGCCCCCGCCGTAGCCGATGCGGTGGCCCTCGGCGTCGAACACGAGGCCCGGCACAAGGCAGACGGAGCCGATGAAATCCGTGGTGGAGAGAGGGGAATCAAGCTCAGCTCCCGGTTCGAGGATGCCGCGGTACCCTTTCGTGAGGTCTCCCACCGAGGCAATCTCGAAGAAGGCCATCGTGTGCGCCTTGGCGTTCACACGGGGCACACCCACGCGCTTGCCCGACGCGAGCGCCGACTCGATCACGGCGAGGGTGTCGACCTCGTTGTTGTACGAGACGTACGCGAGCACGAGCGGCGCCTCCCGGTAGAGATCGAAGGACTCGAGACGGGACCGCACCTGAGCGTCGACCACGGCCTTCGTCGCGGGGTCGACGCGCCTGCGCGCCTGGATATAGTTGCTGCGAAGCGAGCTCTTGTCCGCGTCGGTTCCGTACGAGCTTGCCACAGCAGCCCCTTTCCATAAATCGAGGTCAATGACCCGCCATTCTAGCAGTGTTCGGCCCTGCCTCGCTGCGCTTAACGTGCATTTGATTTACCATGGAGAACCGTCTGAATCAAACGCCCGCACAAGGAGAGACATATGCCCAACGAGGGAAGCTACGAGGCCGCGCTCAAGCGCAGCGACGAGGTCCACTCCGATCTTTCTGCCCATCCGGAGAACTACACGATGCTCACCGGCGACCGTCCGACCGGTCGCCTTCACCTCGGCCACTACTTCGGCACGCTCGTCGACCGCGTCCGCCTGCAGGACATGGGCATCAAGACGAACATCGTCATCGCCGACTACCAGGTTATCACTGACCGCGACACGACCGACAACATCCAGGACAACGTTTACAACATGGTCGTGGACTACCTCGCGTGCGGCATCGACCCCGCCAAGACCATGATCTTCACTCACTCCGCGGTGCCCGAGGAGAACCAGCTCATGTTGCCGTTCCTCTCGCTCATCACCGAGGCCGAGATGGAGAGGAACCCGACCGTCAAGGCCGAGCAGGAGGCCTCGGGCCACGAGCTCACCGGGCTTCTTCTCACGTATCCCGTGCACCAGGCCTGCGATATCCTCTTCTGCAAGGGCAACATCGTGCCCGTGGGCCGCGACCAGCTCCCGCACATCGAGGCCACTAACAAGATCGCCCGTAAGTTCAACAACCGCTACGGTAAAGTGTTCCCGGAGGTCACGGGGCTCCTCACCTCGACGCCGCTTCTGCCGGGCCTCGACGGCCGCAAGATGAGCAAGTCCTACGGCAACGCCATCGGCCTCTCCATGACCGCCGAGGAGACGGCAAAGCTCATCAAGAAGGCCAAGACGGACTCCGAGCGCAACATCACCTTCGACCCGGACAACCGCCCGGAGGTGTCCGCGCTTCTCACCACGGCCGGCATCTGCTCCGGCCGCGATCCCAAGGAGCTCGCCGACGAGATCGGCATGGGCGGAGGCGGCCAGCTCAAGAAGGTCGTTACCGAGGCGGTCAACGGCCGCTTCGCCGAGATCCGCGCCCGCCGCGAGGAACTGCTCCAGGACATGGACTACATCAAGGATGTCCTGCACGACGGCAACAAGCGAGCAAACGAGGTCGCGCACGAGACCCTCTGCGAGGTTCGCGAGGCCATGGGTATGGTGTACTAAGGCCTTCTCAGCACATTTGTCTAGAAGAAGGGCGGGCTCCCGATGGGCCCGCCCTTCCTTTGCATACGAGTAAGCGCCTCTCGGCTACGTTGGGCCGGGAGGCGCTTGTCGTTTCGCGATAATTCGCGACAGCACGGTGAGCGGCGCTGCCGTGGTGCCTACAGGTCGAGCTTCTCCGCAAGGTCGACGATGGCCTTCTTGTAGCCCTGTATGCCCATTCCCGTGATCGTCTCGCAGCAGGCCTGGCGGATGTAGCTTACCTGGCGGAAAGCCTCCCGCTCCTCGACCTTGGAGATGTGCACCTCGACGATGGGCAGCTGAACGGCCTTGGCGGCGTCGAGAATCGCGATGGAGGTGTGGGTGTAGGCGCCGGGGTTGATGACGATGGCGTCGTAGTTGCCGTAGGCATCCTGGATGGCATCGACGAGGTCCCCCTCATGGTTGGACTGGAAGCAGGCGCACTTGGCGAAGCCGACCTCAGCCGCGGTCTGTTGGCAGAGCTCGAGCAGCGCCGCGTAGTTCTCGGTACCGTAGATGCCGGGCTCGCGGATACCGAGCATGTTGATGTTGGGGCCGTTGATGACGAGAAGCGAGGCGTCCGACTCGTCGGCCTCCTCCGCTGTGCCCTTCATGCCCTCGGTCTCATCGAGAAGCGAGATGAGGTCCTGCACCTCGTCGAGGTCGAGCTCGTCGTCTTTAGCGTCGGGCGCGTCTGAGGCCGCCGCAAGCTCGGGAGCCGCCTCGGGGGCGCGCTTTGCGGCAACGACCACGTTCAGGGGCGTCTCCGGCGAGAGGGTCGCGCCTTCCTCGGCCGTCGAGATGCCCGTAAGGTCGGCGATGGCCTCGTGCACGTCCTCTGCGCGGCCAGGCCCGAACACGACCTCGATGCCCCTCTTGCCGCGCTGCACGATGCCGAGAACGCCTCGGGTGGAGGTGAGCTGCTCGGTGTCCACGAGCTCGGGGTTCTCGGTCACGATCCTGAGGCGGGTCATGCAGATGTCGTTGCCCGTCACGTTGGCCTTTCCGCCCACGGCCGCGAGCACGTCCTTGGCTATCTGCAGCGCTTTGTTCACGGTGTCCCTCCGCTTGTGTTCCACGATGGTATGTTGACGTGGCGTCAACCTTGGATTTACGAGACGCGAGTATAGGCTTTCGGGTGTTTCGTTCTGTTTTCCCTTCGGTTTGCGGCCGCGTCAAGTTCTGTAAGCGGCAATAAAGAGCTGCTCAGCGGGGCATGTTCGCTAAAAACTCAAAATACTGGCGATTTGTTCGGCGTCTTGTTCGGGTGAGCCCGCACACGTGACGATGTGGTCGGCCCAGTCGCGGTAGAGCTCCATGCGCTCGGCTGCGAGACGCTCCACGCCCTTGGCCTGGCTCATGGGGCGGCCTTTGGAGGAGAGCTCGCCGAGCGGGCGGTCGAGCATGATCACGGTCGAGTTCTGTCGCAGGAGGTCGAGGTTCTCGGGGCGGGTAACCACGCCTCCGCCGCAGGCCACCACGAGCCCGGATCGCGCGCAGTAGCGCCCGGTGACCTCGGTCTCGACGTCGCGGAACGACGCCTCCCCGTCTTCGCGGATTATCTGTGCCGCTGTGCGGCCGGTTTCCTGCTGCACAGCCTCGTCGACGTCGATAAAAGGGCGCCCGAGGGAGCGCGCGACGCGCTTTCCCGTGGTCGTCTTGCCGGCCCCGGGCATGCCGATGAGGACGATGTTTTGGGTCTGGCGGTAAATATCCGTCTCGATGGAGTCGCAAAGCGCCTGGTCGAGCGTCTTTCCCTGGAAAAGCTCGCTGGCGAAGAAGGCCTGCGCGACGAGCATGGCGAGGCCGGACTCGGAAGGGACGCCCAGGTGCTCGGCCGCAAGGCAGATGCCCGTGCGGCGGGGGTTGTACACGATGTCGAGGACCGCCGAGAGCCCGGGCATCTGCGCGAGGTCGCCCTCGGGCACGGGCGTGGCCGGGCAGTTGGGGTACATGCCCACGGGCGTCGTGTTCACGATGATGGCCGCGTCGGCGTTGCGCTCGATGAGGTTGGCGTAGTTGTCCGTGCCCGTGCGGGAAACGACCACGACCCGGGCCCCTGCCTCGGCGAGAGACGCGCGGACCGCCTGCGAGGCGCCGCCCGAGCCGAGGACCAGGGCCTTCTTGCCGCCAAGGGCGTCGTGGGAGGCGCGGCCGAGCTCGCGGGCGCAGAAGCGCTCGAGCATCCAGGAGAAGCCGAGGACGTCGGTGTTCTCGGCGAATACGGTGCCGTCCTCGCGGCGGACGAGGGTATTCGCGGCGCCTAGGGCCTCGACGCGCTCCGAGCGCACGTCCGCGGCGCGCGCGGCGTCGGTCTTGTAGGGCATGGTAACGTTGAGGCCGCGCCAGCCGCCCGCCTTGATGAAGGGCGCGACTTCCTCGGGCTCGAGCTCTACGTGGCTGTACGGGGCGCTGCCGAGGCGCTCGTGGATCGGCCTCGACCAGCTGTGGCCGAGCTTGCGGCCGAGAAGGCCGAAGGGGGTCTGCGGCGCCTTGGTCCCGCGCGACGCGGCGGCGCCGTGGTTTTCAGGCACTTGAGCCAAGCCTTGCACCAAGGCGTGCTTCTCGCCGTCGCTTCCCATTAGATCACCTCGCTGTAAGAGCCGAGATAACGGAAGTCCTGGCAGAGCCCTTCGATGGTGGACATGAGCGCACGGAACTCGTCGGAGGCCACCGGGCAGTCGATGTCGAAGTAGAAGCCGAACTCGAAGTCGCGCTCCGGGATGGGGCGGCTCTCGAGCTTGGTCACGTTGATGTCGAGGGCGTAGAACTTGGCGAGGAGCTTGTAGAGCGACCCCGGCTGGTGCGGGGTCACGAGCGTCATCGAGGAGCGCTCGGCGCCGGGGTAGATCTCGAGCTTCTTGCTGATGCAGGCGAAGCGGGTGTAGTTGTTGTCGCGGTCCTGGACGGCGGTGCCGAGGACCGAGAGGCCGTAGAGGTCGGCGCAGCTGCGGGAAGAGAGGGCGGCCACGTCGTCGCGGCCCGCGTCGGCGACCATCTGCGCGGCGACGGCCGTGTTCTCGCAGATGTGGATGCGGGCCTCGGGCATGGTGGCCAGGAAGTCGCCGCACTGGCGGATGGCCTGCTCGTGGCTGTAGATGTCGCGGATCTGCGCGGCCTTCGCGCCCGGCTTGGCAAGAAGGCAGTGGTCGACCTTGACGCGCGTGGAGCGCACGATGTGGAACTCGTGGGCTCCCATGAGGTCGAAGACCTTGTTCACGGAGCCGGCGGTCGAGTTCTCGATGGGAAGCACGCCGTAGTCGACCTCGCCGGACTCGACGGCCTCGAAGACGTCCTCGAAGGTCTTGGTGTAGCGGATGTCCGGGTGGCGGAAGAACTTCTCGGCGGCAAGCTGGGAATAAGCGCCCTCGACGCCCTGGCAGGCCACGCGGCCCGCCTTGGGGAAGACCTCGGGGGTTGCTTTGCGGGCGGCCTCGATGGCCGCGACCAGGTCGTTGTTGCCCGCGTCGCCCAGAAGCTCGTGCTGGCGCGAGCGCGAGGCCTCCATGAGGAGCTCCATGAGCACCTGGCCGTAGGTGGCGAGGTCGGCGGGGACGCGCCCTGCGGCGTCGGCCACCTTCTGCCGCTCGCGCACGGGGTCGAAGACGCGCATGTTGTTCGCGCGCTTGTACTCGGCGACGCCTGCGGCCACCTCGGCGCGCTCGCCGAAGAGTCGGAATATCTCGGTGTCTATGCGGTCGATGTCTTGCCGCAGCTCAGAAAGCTCTCGCATATAAAACCTCCAATGACACGAAGGGGCACTCCCCTCGCGTCATTTATTTGTTGACGGGATCGGCGGGCCAGGAGAGAAGCGCGTCGGCGATGGCACAGGCGGCGACGGCCTCGACCACGGGGACGACTCGCGTCACGGCCGTGGCGTCGTGGCGGCCGCGCACGGTGAGCTTGGCGCCCTGCATGGCGGCGAGGTCGACGGAGTCCTGCTCGATGCCGATGCTGCTGATGGGCTTGAGCGCGCAGCGGAAGTGGAGCGGGGCCCCCGTGGAGATGCCGCCGAGGATGCCGCCGGCGTTGTTCGTGCGCGGGGCGCACGCGCCGTCGCGGACCTCGTAGGGGTCGTTGTTCTGGCTGCCGCGGAGGCGCGCGGCCTCGAAGCCGGCGCCGAACTCGATGCCCTTGACGGACGGGATGCCGAAGACGGCGTAGGCGAGCGTGTTCTCAAGGCCGTCGAACATGGGCGAGCCGACCCCGGCGGGAAGGCCCGTGGCCACGCACTCGATGACGCCGCCGACGGAGTCTCCCGCGGCCTTGGCGTCCATGATGGCCGCGGTCATGCGCTCGGCCGCCGCGGGGTCGATGGCCGGGAATTCGCGGCCATCCGCGAGTGCGTCCATCTGCGAGGCGAGGCGCGCGTTGGACTCGGGCGAGTTGTCGAGGGCCCAGAAGTGCTCGTCGGGCACGCCGGCGCACTCGTCGACGTGGGCTGAGACGCGGATACCCTGGGTCTCGAGCCACTGCAGGCAGATGCCGCCGGCCACGCACAGCGGGCCGGTGAGGCGGCCCGAGAAGTGCCCGCCGCCGGGGATGTCCTGCTCGCCGTGCCACTTGGCCCATGCGGTGAAGTCTGCGTGGCCGGGGCGCGGCACCCCCATGATGTTGCCGTAGTCCTGCGAGCGGGTGTTGGTGTTCTCGATGACGGCGGCAAGAGGGGCGCCGCAGGTGCGCCCGTCCGGGTTCAGGCCCGAGAGGATGCGCGGGGCGTCCTTCTCTTTGCGCGGGGTGGTCCAGGGGGCGTTGCCCGGCGCGCGGCGCGCCATGAAGTCGGCGAGGCGTTCCTGGTCGACGGCGAGACCCGAGGGCAGGCCCTCGACGACGCAGCCGACGCCGGCGGAGTGGGACTGGCCGAAGATCGTGACCTTGAGGGTGTTTCCGAAGCTCGACGGCATGCTAAACCTCCTGGCAGGCGCCGCCCAGGGCGCGCAGGTCCTCGAAGAACGCGGGGTAGGACTTGGCGACGCACTGGGCGCCGCGGATAACGGTCGGGCCGGAAGCCCGCGAGGCGAGGACGGCGGACATCATCGCGATTCGGTGGTCGTTCGCCGCGTCGGCGCACCCGCCCGTGAGCTCGCCCACGCCGTGGACGATGAGCCCGTCCTCGGTCTGGTCGACGCGCCCACCGAGCGCCACGACGGCGTCCGACACGGTCTGTAGACGGTCGGACTCCTTGATGCGCAGGCGAGCCGCGCCGACGATGGTCGTGGTGCCTTCCGCGCAGGCCGCGACAGCCGCCAGCGGCGGGACGAGGTCAGGGCAGCTCGAGACGTCGAGGCGGCACCCCTTGAGGTGGTCGGGGTGGACCGTCACGCTCGTGGCGCCGCGCTCGACGCGCGCGCCGAGGAGCGCGAGGGCGCCGAGGATCGCGCGGTCTCCCTGCGTAGAGCGCATGTCGACGCCCTCGACCGTCACGCCGGCCTCGTTGAGGGCCCCGGCGGCGAGCCAGAACGCTGCGTTCGACCAGTCGCCGCCGACGCGGACGTAGCCGGGCGTGCGGTAGCGCGCGCCGGAGGATACCTTGAAGAGGAGGCCGTTCTTGCCGTTCTCCGCGTGCTTGGAGCGTTCCACGGACACGCCGAACTCGGCGAGGGCGGCGCAGGTGATGTCGATGTAGGGGAGAGACTCGACCGGCTCGGTCACGAAGACCTCGCAGGCGGCGCCGGTGAGGGGCGCCGCCATGAGCAGGCCGCTCACGTACTGGGAGCTCACGTTGCCCGCGATCTCGAAGCGGCCGGCGCGGAGCTTGCCGCGGACCGGCAAGGGCACCGTGCCTTGGGGCCCGAGCTCGCAGCCGTTCTCGGCGAGCACCTCGTAAAGAGGGGAGAGCGGGCGCTGCGGAAGGCGCCCGTGCCCGGTCAGGCTCGCGTCGCAGCCGAGGGCGGCGACGACGGGCAGCAGGAAGCGCATCGTGGAGCCCGACTCGCCGCAGTCCAGAAGGGCGCCGGCCGCGACTTCTTCGGCGGGGACGACGCGGAAGCCCTTCTTGGTGCGGGTGATCTGCGCCCCGAGGGCGCGCAGGCACTCGGCCGTGGCGTCGATGTCCTGGGAGCTGGTGTTGCAGTCGATGTCGGTCACGCCGTCGGCGAAGGCTGCGCAGATGAGCAGGCGGTGCGCCTCGGACTTGGAGGCGATGGCCGGGATGGCCCCGCCGAGGGCGGAGGGGGTGACTCGCATATCCATTAGCGCGCCCCCGTCCCGCAGCCGAGCTCGACGAGCCCGCGGAGCTCCTCGAGCGTGACCTTGCGCACGCTCACGGCTCCGACCTCGTCGGGGACGACGATGTTCATCGTGTCTCCGTGGCGCTTCTTGTCGTGGACCATGTAGTCGAAGACGACGTCGTGCGGAAGCTCAGTGTCGGTGGGGAGCCCCTGCGCGGCCATGGCGGCGACGATCGCGTCACGGGTCTCGGATTTGCACCAACCCTTGGCGCAAGCCGCGCGCGCCATGCAGCAGAGGCCTGCGGCCACGCTGGAGCCGTGGCCCAGCGAGAAGTCGCTCGCGGCCTCGATGCCATGGCCGATGGTGTGGCCGAGGTTGAGCGTCTGGCGAAGGCCGCGCTCCTTCTCGTCCGACACCACGACGTCGCGCTTGATCTCGACGTTCTTCGCCACGATCCGCGCCACGAGCTCGTCGGGGTAGCCCTCGCCGTTCATCGGTCGGGCCGTGAGCTCGGCGAGCATCTGCGGGTCCGCGAGAACGGCGTGCTTGACCACCTCGCCGATGGAGTCAGTGTAGAGCTCGGGGGCGATGCTGTGGAGGCACTCGACGTCGGCAACCACGGCGCTCGGCTGCCAAAAGAAGCCGCAGAGGTTCTTTCCGTGGGCGAGGTCGACCGCGACCTTGCCGCCCACGCTCGAGTCGACCATGGCAAGAAGCGACGTCGGCGCCTGGACGACCTGAATGCCGCGCAGGTACATGGCGGCGGCGAGGCCCGCCATGTCGCCCGTGACGCCGCCGCCGAGAGCGATGACCACGTCGTCGCGGGTGAGCTGGGCCTCGGCGAGCCCCTCGAGCAGCCCCTCGAGCGTCGAGAGGCGCTTGTTCTGCTCACCGGCCTCGAAGATGAGCGTGCTCACGGCGTAGCCGGCGGCGGCGAGGGATGCCTCGACGCGCTCGGCGTAGAGCGGCCCCACGTTCGTCTCGGTGATGACGCATGCGCGCTCGCCGCCGGCAGCGGCGCGCGTGACCTCGCCGATGCCGTCGAGGATTCCGCACCCGACGTGGACCTGGTAGCTGCGCGACGGCGTGGGGACGTCGACGATGATCTGTTGGCTGCTCATCGGCCCTCGATCTCCCTCTTGATGCGGTCGCCGTCGGCGAGAAGCCCCTCGAGCCTCTCGGCGTCGCCCTCGTCGATGGCGTCCTTGTAGTCCTGCAGGTTCTTGATGATGATGCCGAGCTCCTCGGAGAGATAGTCCGCGTTGTCGAGGAAGAGCTCGGTCCACATCGGCGCGTTGAGGCGCGCGACGCGGGTGAGGTCGCGGTAGCTGCCGGCGCTGAAGCCGTGGTGGTCGCGCGAGCTCGGGCTCTTCACGTAGGCGTTGGAGACCACGTGGCACAGCTGCGAGGTGAAGGCGATCATGCGGTCGTGCACAGGCGCCGTGGCAAGGGTGAAGCTGCCGAACTTGCAGGGCGCGAGCAGGTTCTTCAGCCGCTCGAGGATCTCGACGCGCTCGAAGTCGTCCATGCCCGAGGGCGGCACCACGACCATTGGCGCGCCCTTGAACATGGTGGCGCGCGAGTGGGCGAAGCCGGAATACTGGGTGCCGGCCATGGGGTGGCAGCCGACGAAGGTCCAGTCGCGGCCCGCCGCGATAGCCTCGCACTCCTCGCAGATCTTGCGTTTGACGCCCACGGTGTCGATCACGATGGCGCCGGGCGCGATGAGGTTGGCCATCTCGTGGAGCCAGTCGATCGTGGCCTGGGGGTATCCGGCCAGGATGATGAGCTCGCATGTGGGGACGGTCTCGTCGTTGAGCTCGCCGCGCACGGTCTCGATCATGGCGAGCTCGAGGGTGCTGCGGGTGCGGTTCCAGGCGTAGACGTCGACGTCGGCCGCGCGGAAGGCCCGGGCGAAGGAGCCGCCCATGAGGCCGAGTCCCACGACGCCGATGCGTCCCGGCACGAATGTGCTGAGCTGCCCTTCGTTCTTCTCTGCCATGGCGCTTAGGCCTCCTTTTGGCCCGCGAGGTCGCACGTGACGGCGTCGCGGATAAGGGCGATGCGGGCCATCGCGTCGCGGAACATCTCGGGCGTCAGGGCCTGGGCGCCGTCGGACCATGCCTCGGACGGGTTGTTGTGGACCTCGATCTCCAGACCGTCGGCGCCCGCGGCCGTCGCGGCGTAGGCGGCGGGGCGCACGTAGCGCGTGTAGCCGGTGGAGTGCGAGGGGTCGCCGACGACGGGCAGGTGGGTGAGGTGGTGGAGCACCGGGATGGCGTTCACGTCGAAGGTGTTGCGCGTGCGGGTCTCGAAGGTGCGGATGCCGCGCTCGCAGAGGATGACGTTCTCGTTGCCCTCGCTCATGATGTACTCGGCGGCCATGAGGAACTCGTCGATGGTCTCCGACATGCCGCGCTTGAGCAGGACGGGCGTGCTCGTCTTGCCGACCTCGCGCAGCAGCGGGAAGTTCTGGGCGTTGCGCGCGCCGATCTGCATGATGCTCACGCCCTTGTCGACGAAGAGCTGGACGTCGCGCGGGTCCATGACCTCGGTGACCACGGGCATCTCCAGCTCAGAGCCCGCTTCCATGAGCAGGTCGAGTCCGTCCGCGCCCATGCCCTGGGAGGTGTAGGGGGAGGTGCGCGGCTTGAAGGCGCCGCCGCGAAGGATGGTCGCGCCGGCGGCCTTGACCTCGCGCGCGATCTCGATGAGGTTCTTGCCCTCGACGGCGCACGGGCCGGCCATGACCTGGAAGTGGCCGCCGCCGATGAGCACGCCGTGGCCGCAGTCGACGACGGTGTCCTCGGGGTGGAACTTGCGGTTGGCCTTCTTCCAGGGCTCGGTCACGCGCTGGACGCGCTCGATGATGTCCATGGACTCGAGCAGGAAGGGGTCGATCTTGCTCGTGTCGCCGATGATGCCGACGATGGTCTCCTCGTCGCCGGGGGAGACGTTCGTCTTATAGCCGCGGTCCTCGATCCACTTGACGAAGTGGCCGAGCTGCTCTTCCGTGGCGGTGTTCTTTACGACGGCGATCATTGTCTCCCCTTTAAATAACGGCGTTGCATAAGCCTTGGAATGGTAGCACGCGCCGGCGGTGGGTCTTAAAGAGGTAACAGAGACTTTTACCTTCCTTTGATTGCGGCTCGGGACGCCGCCGATTGTGGTTCGGGACGCTATCGCTGCGAAGCCGCTTCCTGAAGCCGCTGTTATTCTTCGGCGCCCGGGCGAGAGGAGCCCCGAAACCGCAGCGCCCAGCAACGGCCGTGCAAGTGGAGCCCCGGATTACCGCCGCCCAGTAACGCGAGGAGCAAAGAAGCCCCGGAATCACGCCGGCCAGTAATCCTTCGTTGCTGGCCGGCGGTGTTTTAGGGCGCGAAGGTGCCCGCGATTACTGGACGACGCAAATCCAGGGCTCGCCGCATCTCCCCGTTGCTGCGCGGCGCACACCCAGGGCTCGAGGCCCGCCTTAGTCCATGTTCACGATTCCGTGGCATTTCGGATAGGCGCTGCAACCCCAGAACTTCTTCCCCGCCCTCTTGCCGCGCTTGGCGCATCTGAGCACCATCGGAGAACCGCAGATTGGGCAGACGGGCGCCGCTGGGACCTCTTTCGTAGATGGGCCCGGGCTATTTGCTTGCTTGCTCGTCTTCACAGTCACGGGTGAAGGGGCCTCAACCTGCTTTTCCCTTGTATCGATTCGACTATTGATGCTATCTACATGGGCTTTCTTCTCCGCCTCGGTCTTGTCGGTCAGCGGGAGAATCCGCTTATAAATTCGCTCAATTTCATTTTCATCAAGGACATTGGGCGCTTTTTTCCAGATTGCCCGCACCGTCGCGCAGAGGGAATCCCTCTGGATGACTTTGACGTCGGCCGAACTCAAGGTCAGTTTCTTGAGCTCGCATCTCTCAGAAAAGACAATTAACGAGAAGAACGGAATATCCTCGGAAAGGTAGCTCGAGAGCCACTTAATGTGGCTTTTGTTCTGGCTTATGGGATTGTAGAAGCGGTTCTTTTGCCCGTTGGGAAGCGACGCCGTCCACTTGAACTGATCCTCAGAGCCGAATATCCATCCGCTGTAGTTTTTACTCTCGATAACGAAGATTCCCTTCTCCGTTATAAAGAGGACGTCGATCTCGCTCGTCGTGCCGTCGGGCTTCGGTATGTACGCGTTCCTTAGAATCTCGCCTTTATAGCCAAAGAAACGCAGCTTCTTGAGTTTGCGGGCGGTGAGCTTCTCCCCGCGGCTCCCCACCCATTCGTTCTCGGGGCCGTGGTCGAAGATGCTGTCGAAGATCTCGTCAAGAAGCATTTCTAATAGAGGTTTTTCCATCGCTGCATCGCACCTCGTTCCAGTCGATACGTTTGTGGCCCGCGACGTGATTATCCTACGGGCGGTGCGTTGGCGCCTCACTTCGACGCCGCTTGGGCGGAGAGAATCGGTAGCCGGAATGGGGGAAGGCCTCCTTGGGGAAATTTCTCACTCACTCATGCCTTAAAAATGACAAATGTCGAGAAGCATCTGTGCCTTCTGGTCTTCGCCTCGTTTGGTTTGGATTGGTTTGTTGCGACGCAGTACCTTTCCGAAGCGGCAGGAGAATGTACGGGCAGGCCTATAACGTCGAGTTGACCGAGGCCTTTGAGAACCCTGGGCGCTTCGAGACGAGAAACGGGATAAAAATGATGGAATCCCCGGAATCGCGCTGGCCAGTAATGTCTTGTTGCTGACAGACGTGATTCAAGGGCTTCATAATGCTTCTGTTTGCTGGTCGACGCGTATTCAGGGCTCGCCGCATCTTCCCGTTGCTGTGCGGCGCTCATACAGGGCGTTGGACTCCTCATGGCGTGCCAGGTGTTGCGCAAAACGGGGTGATGGCAGTTATGCGGCCCGAATCGCTGCCATTACCCCTTTATTCACAACAAAGGACCTGTGTTTCTTGCCACCACGCCCTTTTCCGCAACGTGCTGTGGCGACACGAACCCTCATGAAAAAGGGCCCCGCAAAGGGGCCCTGCAGAATTAATGGTGCGCCCAGGGGGATTCGAACCCACGGCCTTTTGCTCCGGAGGCAAACGCTCTAATCCACTGAGCTATGGGCGCAAAGCAGAAATCAGTATAGCCCATCGCGCGGCGGAAGTGGGCGCGAACCTGATGGGCGTGCGGCCGCGTGTGCCTTTGGTCGCCTGGCCTAAGCCTACGAAGGCCGGGGCCTCCGGTGGGGTAGAGTCTCGTTGTGCGATTCGACGACGGGCCGGCGCCTTCCTAGGGCCGGCCCTTGTGTAGACAAGGGAAGCAATGACCGAAGAAGCTCATCAGCTGCGCGGACTCACCTCGGCGGAGGTCGCCGAACGCGTGGCGGACGGCCGGGTGAACCGCGACACGGACGTTAAGACCAAGTCGGTGGCCCAGATCCTCGCCTCGCACGCCTTTACGCTCTTCAACGGCGTGAACCTCGCCATGGCCGTCGTCATATCGCTCACGGGGCAGTACCGCAACCTGCTCTTCCTCACCATCGTCGGAGCGAACCTCGTCATCGGCGTCTTCCAAGAGATCCGTGCCAAGCGCATCGTCGACAAGCTCGCGATCCTCACCCAGAAGGAGGTCTGCGTGCTGCGCGACGGCGCAGACACCCCCATCGCGCCCTCCGAGCTCGTCATCGACGACCTCATGCGCCTCTCCCACGGCGACCAGGTCCCTGCGGACTGCGAGGTCGTCGAGGGTAACGTGTACTGTGACGAGTCCCTTCTCACGGGCGAGTCCGTCCCCGTTGCGAAGGGTCCCGGCAGCCCCCTCTACTCCGGCAGCTTCGTGGAGAGCGGCAGCCTCGTGGCGCGCGTGACCAAGGTGGGTCGCGACGGCTATGCGGCGAAGATAAACGCCGAGGCCAAGTATGTCAAAGAGATCAAGTCCGAGATCCTCGCGACCCTTCGCGCCATTATCCGACTCGGCACGACCCTGCTCGTGCCCCTGGGCCTCGCCCTCTTCGCGCGCACGATGCTCATGGAGGGGTCGACGGTGAGCGAGGCGGTGCTCTCCACGTCGTCGGCCGTCCTCGGCATGATTCCGCAGGGCCTCGTGTTGCTCACTTCCTCGGTCCTCGCCATCGCGACCACCCGCCTCGGATCCAAGGGTGTTCTCGTCCAGCAGTCCTACTGCGTCGAGACCCTCGCCCGCGTGGACACCCTCTGTCTCGATAAGACGGGCACCATCACCTCCGGCGAGATGGAGGTCGCGCACGTCGCTCCCGCGCCGGGCGTCGGCGAGAAGGACGCCGTCCGGGCCTTCGCCTCCATCGCGGCGGCCAACGGGGCCGATGCGAACGAGACCGCGAAGGCGCTCACGGCCCATGCGGCACTGCTCGGCATCGCGCCTGAGGCGGGATTCTCGCGGGTCGTGCCCTTCAGCTCCGCGCGCAAGTACTCCGGCTGCGTGACCGGGGACGGACGCGCGCTTGTGATGGGCGCCGGCCAGTTCGTCCTCGGCGACCGCGCGCTGGAGGCGGCGGAGGCGCTCTGCGAGGCCTTCGACGACGTCGAGCGCCGCCTCGTGGTCTGCGAGTGCGGGGGCTTCGGGCCGAGCGAGGAGCTGGTCGGCGAGGTGCGCCTGCTCGCCTGCGTCGGTATCCGCGACAAGCTCCGCGACTCCGCTCCCCAGACCATGCGCTACTTCATCGAGCAGGGCGTTGAGCTGCGCGTCATTTCTGGCGACGACCCCCGTACGGTGAGCGCCATCGCCGAGCTCGCGGGCGTCCCTCACGCCGACCGCTACGTGGACGCCTCGGCCCTCGATACCCCCGAGAAGCTCGACGCCGCGGTGGACAAGGCCCGCGTCTTCGGCCGCGTGACCCCGCAGCAGAAGCGCGAGCTCGTGGACGCGCTGCATCGCCGGGGCCGCACCGTTGCCATGACGGGCGACGGCGTGAACGACGTCCTCGCGCTGCGCGAGGCCGACTGCTCCGTCTCCATGGCCTCGGGCTCGGCAGCCGCGCGCAACGTTTCCGAGATCGTGCTCGCCGACAACGACTTCGCCCACATGCCCGAGGTCGTGGCCGAGGGCCGCCGCTCCATCAACAACCTGCAGAGAAGCGCCTCTCTCTTCCTCGTCAAGACGGTCTTCGCCGCCGTGCTGGCGCTCATCTGCGTCTTCATCCCGCCGTACCCCTTCGTGCCCATCCAGATGTCGCTCATCTCCACGGTCGTCATCGGCGTTCCGTCGTTCGTGCTCGCTCTCGAGCCCAACCACGAGCGCGTGAGCGGCAACTTCCTCGCGAACGTCCTGTCCCGGTCCCTTCCGGCTTCCGGCGCGATCATCGTCTTCCTCTTCCTCGAGCTGCTCATCGGCCGTGCCGTCGGGCACGACTTCGGCGAGATATCCACCGTGTGCATGTACATCACGATGGTCGTGGGCCTCGCGCTCATCTACCGGATCTCGGTTCCCCTTACCCCGCTGCGCGTGGCGCTGCTGTGCGTGCTCGCGGGGGCCGCCGTCGTGGCCTGCACCCTATGCCGCGACTTCTTCCTCGTGGCGTGGCTGCCGCTCGATGTGTGGGTCGCGACGGTCGTCTTCTGCGTCCTGGCCGTCGCGCTCTTCGAGTTCCTTACCGCCCGCTTCGGGCGGGGGGCCGACTCGAATCGATTGCTTATGGCAGCGGTCGAGAGGATCGAGGGCGGCGTGCCGGCCTCGAAGGTCGCCAGGAAGGTCGCGAAGTCCGAGGCCAAGCGCGAAGAGCGGCGAGAGGAGCGCGAGGAGGCCAAGTGGGAGGGGCGCGAGGGCTAGCCCGCCGCTTTTTGAGGCCCTCCTCCCCGGCGGCCCCGGTCAATCTGAAGGGACTCTTCCGCCGGCTTCGCCGTGTCGGGGGTTCTCGTGGCGCGAGAGACCCTGCGGGTCGTTCTAGCCCCAGCCGATATTTAAGTGTGTGTGGTTTTGTCGCTGTTGCCCGAGGGCGGTATAACCTATTCGTCCGAACGTGTTGTGAACGGCGATTTGCAGACTCAGATGCGCTCCCGGAGGCCCGTAGCTTGATTTGCCCCGATTGCCATATGAACGTCCCCGACGGCTCGGCCGAGTGCCCTAACTGCGCACGGTCTTTCTACCTCACCCGGCGTCTCGATGCGGGGCCCCTCAGGTGGTGCTCCGTCTGCGGCGCGCTCGTCCCTTCCGGCTCGATGGCCTGCCCCAAGTGCGCGACTCCTGTGAGGGGGGCCGCCGCCGCTGTCGTGGCCAGGCGCATCCCGGACCCCGAGCCTCGCGCCGAGGCGCCCGCCGAGGCCGACCTGGAGAGCGCGATTCCCGCAACGGGTGCGGGCGCCTACTCGGCATCCTCCGTCAACGACATGCTCCCGAGGCTTCGTCACTTCGTCGTGGCGGCCTCGGCCGCGATTCTCATCGTCGGGGGCACGCTCGTGGCCATCACCCACCCATGGGACCCCAACGCCAACGACATCACCGCTAAGACCCCGTTCGACACATCCAACGCGGGCTCCCCGGGAGTCGTGGACACGCTCGACGCCCAGGACAAGGGCGCTCGCGCCGACGACGACGGGGAAGAGGTGGTTGACCCCGTCTTCGACTCCCTCCACTCGCAGTACGAAGCCTACAAGGGGTACGCGGACCAGATTTCCGCCAACGAGGACCTTCTGCGCACGAAGGGCATCGACGGCACCTATGACGAGCGCTCGGCAGGGCTCTCGGCCATAAGGGAGGTCTCGCTCGCGGTCTCCAACTCGATCGCCTCGGTCGAGAACACCTCCGACGGCTCGGGCGCCTACACCGAGACGATCGCGAACCTCTCAACCCTCGGCAACTGGCTGCGCAACCGCTGCGACGCCCTCACCGAGGCATGGAACGCCTCCCTTGCGTCAGAGGACCCCTCGTCGGACGCTTCGCTCATCCTCGGCAAGATTTCCGCGAACTCGGCCTACCAGCAGCTCTATGAGCAGAATGTCACGGGCTGGGAGCCCGTGAGCGCGCTCGGTTCCGATTCCTAGGTTGCCTGCCGATTGTGTGAAACGGTCGCCGTACTGCTATCATCGAGGAGTTAATGCGGGCGCACGGCGCCTTTTGATACGTACCTTTTTGGCACACGATTCACAGGGCCGGTTAAACCGGCCGTGGGCGAGGAGAGACGATGGGATTCTTTGGGGAGCCGCTGTACACCCCCGCGTACGAGCTTACCGGCGACGAGGTCGCCGTCTTCGAGACGAGCAAGGGCCGCATCCGCGTGCGCCTCGACGCGAAGGGCGCGCCCATCCATGCCGCCAACTTCTGCGAGCTCGCTTCCTCGGGCTTCTACGACGACCTCAAGTTTCATCGCTACGAGCCCGGCTTCGTCATTCAGGGCGGCTGCCCCAACACGCGTGAGATGACCCCGGAGGAGGTCGCCCGAGGAGCCTCCGGCCCCGACGGGCGCCCCGGCACGGGCGGCCCCGGTTACCGCATCAAGCACGAGTACGACGTGAACCCCAACAACTCCCACGTCGACGGCGCGCTCGCCATGGCCCGTTCCCAGATGCCCGACTCCGCCGGCTCGCAGTTCTACTTCTGCCTCGGTGCCCAGCACTTCCTCGACCCCAACTACACCGTCTTCGGCAACACGCTCGAGGGGATGGACGTCGTTTCCCGGCTTCGCGCGGGCGACGTCATCAATTCCATCAGGATCGAGCACGTCGAGGCATAAAGCCTCGAGTTTCTTTGGAGGACCACATGAACCAGCAGGCATTCGAATCGGGCAAGGCGGCCTACCAGTCGGGCGACTGGGTTGGGGCCATCTCCCTGCTCAGCGCGTCCAAGCGCGACGGCGAGGCCGTGGGCGCGATCGACCACCTCATCGGCAACGCCTATATGAAGCTCGGGCGCTATGATTCGGCCTCCGACGCCTACGCGAGCGCGCTCTCCGATACCTCCTACGGCAAGGTGGGCGCCCTTTCCTGCAACCGCGGCCGCGCTCTTCTCGCCGCCGGGCGCGCCCAGGAGGCCGTCCAGGCTCTTACCAGCGCGGTCCAGGACCCCGCCTATAGCACTCCGTACAAGGCCTATCTCGCCCTGGGCAAGGCCTATGAGGCCGCCGGCGACGTTCGCAACGCCGGCATCGCCTACCGTTCCGCCGCCATCGACGAGAACAACCCCGCGCCCGCCGGCGCCCTCTCCGACCTCGGCAGCTGCTTCTTGAGGCTCGGGCGTCCCGTCGACGCCGTCGAGGCCTACCGTACCGCCCTCGACTTCACCACGCCGCTCGAGAGCCAGGCCAAGGTCTACTGCGACCTCGGCCTCGCCTACGTGGCGGCCAACCGCATGCCCGAGGCCGTCGACGCCTTCTCGCACGCGGACTCCGACCCCTCGTTCTCGATGCCTCCCGAGGCACAGGCCTCCTACGACGCCGCTCGCAAGGCCATCGCGGCCGCAGCGGCCAAGCAGAAGAGCTCCGGCGAGGGTACCGACGCGTATCTGGCCGCCGCTTCCGGTTACGGCGTCGATCCGCTCGACCCCACCGGCGCCTCCGGCCAGTTGATTCCCTCCGCTGAGGACACCGGTTTCTTCTCCGTGACGGAGGAGGAACTCGTCGAGCAGGACCGCAAGAGCCGCAAGGTCAAGCGTAAGCGCAAGCACACGGGTCTCAAGTTCCTCCTCTTCATCATTGTTCTCGCGGCCATCGTGGGCGCGGCGGGTTTCTTTGCCTATACGCGCGGCTACGGCTGGCCGACCCAGGAGTCCGTGGCCCAGTCGATCTTCCAGGCGAAGACCGACGGCACCGAGGTCTCCAAGTACGTCGCCGCGTCCGCTCAGGCGCAGGCCCAGGCGATCTCCGACACCATTCCCTCCGGCGCGACCGTCACGGTCGACGGGGTGGATCGCTCGATGAACGAGACCACCGTCCATGTCGTCGCGCGCCTCTCGGCCGGCGGCGAGCAGCAGTACCTGATCAAGATGGCCCGCGAGGGCATCGGCTGGAAGGTCACCTCGGTCGAGACCGAGTACGCCTCCCAGGCAACGGCCAACTAACACAGGCAGGTTTTAACGGATGTCATTATTCGACACCATATTCGGCGAGTACGGCGGCGATTTGGCCATCGACCTCGGCACGGCCAACACGCTCGTGGCCGTCCGCGGCCAGGGCATCGTCATAAACGAGCCGTCAGTCGTCGCCATCGACAAGAGCGAGAGCCGCGTGCTCGCCGTCGGCGCGGACGCCAAGCGCATGATCGGCCGCACGCCCGGCTCCATCATCGCCGAGCGACCGCTCAAGGACGGCGTTATCGCCGACTTCGACGTGACCGAGGTCATGCTCCGCTACTTCATCGAGAAGGCCCGTGAGCGCCGCTACCCCTGGAGCCCTCGTCCCCGCGTCGTCGTGTGCGTCCCCTCCGGCGTGACCTCCGTCGAGAAGCGCGCCGTCTTCGAGGCGACCATCCAGGCCGGCGCTCGCCAGGCTTACCTCATCGAGGAGCCGATGGCGGCCGCCATCGGCGCCGACCTGCCCATCGAGGACCCGACCGGCTCCATGGTCGTGGACATCGGCGGCGGCACGACCGAGGTCGCCGTCATCTCCATGGGCGGTATCGTGGTCTCGCAGTCGATCCGCACCGCCGGGGACGAGTTCGACCAGACCATTCTCCAGCATGTGCGCGACGTGTATAGCCTCTCCATCGGCGAGCGCACGGCCGAGGACATCAAGATCAAGGTCGGTTCCGCTGCCCCGCTGGCCGAGGAGCTCGACGTCGAGGTCAACGGCCGCGACGTCATGAGCGGCCTGCCGAAGTCGGTCCGCATCGAGAGCGAGGAGATTCGCCGCGCCCTCGACCGTCCGCTCGACGAGGTCACCAAGGCCGTCAAGGACGCGCTCGACGCCACTCCGCCCGACCTCGCGAGCGACCTTATGTACTACGGAATCCTGCTCACGGGCGGCGGCGGGCTTCTCCGCGGCCTCGACCATCGTCTGCGCGAGGAGACCGGGGTGCCTGTCAACGTGAGCCCGACCGCGTTGGAAAACGTGGTCAACGGCTGCGCGAAGGTACTTGAGGCCAACGCGCTGTCCGGCGGCTTCGTCCAGAGCACGGGCCAGTAGCCGTGGCCTATTCGGGGCTTGGCCGGGGAGGTTCCCCGACGCTCGGGAAAAACTCGTCCAACGGCGGAGGCAAGCAGCTCTTGGTGTGCTGCGTTGCCTCCCTCGTTTTGTTCACCGCGAGCTGCCGCTTCGGCTCCTCAGGCCCGCTTGAGGTCGTGCGCGGCGCTTTCACCGTGGTCACGATGCCCGTGCGGACCATCGGGGCGACGGTCTCTCTGCCCTTCCAGGGCCTCGGAAACATCTTCTCCAACCTCACGTCCGACCAGGAGACGCTCTCCGACCTCAAGGTCCAGAACGAGGAGCTTCAGGCGAGGAATGCCGAGCTGGAGGAGGCCGAGAAGACGGCCAAGCGACTCCAGGACCTGCTGAACCTGCAGGACAGTTATAGCCTTCAGTCCACGGGCGCCCGCATCATCTCGGGCTCCAGCGATTCCTGGACCTCGACCGTCACCATCAATCTCGGGTCGGCCGCCGGCCTCACCGTCGGCATGCCCGTCATGGCGTCCAACGGCGTCATCGGCCAGATCACGGAATGCGGCCTCACTTCTTCTGTGGTGCGCCTTCTCGACGACGAGAACTCGTCCGTCTCCGCTATGGTGCAGTCGAGCCGCGCACAGGGCATGCTCAACGGTTCCGCGACGGGCCAGCTCACGCTCGACCTCGTCGCCACCGACCAATCGGTGGAGGTGGGCGACCTCATCGTGACGAGCGGCCTCGGCGGCGTCTTCCCCAAGGGCCTGCCGCTCGGGCATGTGACCAATGTCGAGAGGACCCCGGGCTCGCTCTACCTGGAGATCACGGTCGAGGCCTTCTCGAGCACCGAGAACTACGAGGAGGTCATCGTCATCACCTCTCTCACCGAGGGGCAGCAGGCGGGCGCGGACGACATCGCGGAGGCGGACACGCAGGAGAGGTCCTCCTCCGCGTCCACTGTTTCTTCCTCGGGAAGCGATTCCTCGGGCTCGGACGAAGGGGCCGGCTCCGCGACCGATTCATCGACCACGACGACCGAGTAGGGGAGGCTCTATGCAGATAAACGACCGCGCGCACGATACCCGCGGGCTCTGGGGCCTCGCGGTCATCTGTGCCGTCTGCCAGCTCGCGATAGCCCCCAACATCGCCCTCGGCAACGGGCACGCCAACTTCGCCCTCGTCTTCACGGCCTGCATCGCCTTGTCGCGCGGCGGGTCCCGGGCCGTGGTGGCGGGCTTCTGCGCCGGGCTGTTCTTCGACCTTACGTCGACGGCCCCCATCGGTCTCATGGCTTTCCTGCTCAGCATCTGTTCCTATTTGCTGGGCGGCGACGGCAGGAACCGCATGGCAGGCGACCTCGGCTCCAACGTCGCGGTCTTCACCGTGGCGTCCCTCGGCTGCGCGCTCGCGTACTCCCTCGCCATGCTGCTCGTGGGCAGCGCGAGCTCCATCGTCGACGCGCTGGTGTTCCGTGCGCTGCCCACCGCGTTTCTCACCGTGGCGGCGTTCCTGCCCTTCGCATACTATTCCTCGCGCGTGAAGGCGAGCTCCTCGCTTTCCGGCGGGCGCTTCGCGCGCAGGGGACTTTAGGGCCGGCTTCATGGACCTTACCCTCGTCATATTGATCGTCTGCGTGGTCATCGCGCTGGTGCTCGTGGTTCTCTACGTCGTCTTCGGGCGCTCCGAGGCTGCCTACACGCTCGACATCGGCGGCGGCTCCCCGCGCGCCTCGGGCGGGCGCGACGATTCCTCGGAGACGACGTATTCCTCGAGGCTCATGGGCTTCGGCGTGCTGGTCGGCGGCATCTTCACGTTGCTTCTCGGCAGGTTGTGGAGCATGCAGCTTATCTCCTCGGACGAATACACCGAGGAAGCCGAGACGAACCGGACGCGCACGGTGACCACCGCCGCGCCCCGCGGGCGCATCCTCGACCGCAACGGCGTGGAGATAGTCACCAACCGCTCGAGCCTCACCGTGGTCGCGGATTCAGACGTCTCCGACGACGAGATAGAGATGCAACTGCTCGGCAATCTCATCGGCATGCCGCGCCAGGCCGTCTACCGAAAGATCATCGACACCACCGAGGGCGCCCAGTCTGTGCGCACCGTCGCCACCGACGTCTCGCGCAGGGTCGTGGCTTACATCGGCGAGCACTCCTCGGTGTTCTCGGGCGTCAGCGTCGTGCAGCGCTCGCAGCGCGCCTACCCGCAGGGGTCTCTCGCCGCGCACGTGGTCGGCTACACGGGCACCGTCACTTCCGAGCAGCTGGAGTCCTCGAGCTCCGACGAGGCCGCCGTCGAGTACAAGAGCGGAGACGTCGTGGGGCAGGCCGGCGTCGAGTCCATGTACGAGAGCGTCCTGCAGGGCATCCGCGGCGAGCAGACCGTCTACGTGAACTCCGACGGCAAGGTCATCGAGTCCTCGACCAAGATCGACCCCCAGAGCGGCAGCGACGTCGTCCTCACCATCGACTCGGATATCCAGCGAGTCGCCGAGGAGTCTCTCGAGACCGTCATCGCCGACTCGAAGAAGCGCGGCAAGGACACCGTGGCCGGGTCGCTCGTGTGCCTCGACTGCACGAACGGCGAGGTCCTCGCCATGGCGAGCTACCCCACGTACTCGCCCTCCATCTTCGTGGGCGGCATCGCGACCTCCGACTGGGAGTCCCTCACAGACGAGGACTCGCACTACCCGCTGCTCAACCGGGCGATCTCCGGTCTGTACCCCTCCGCCTCGACCATCAAGGCCCTGACCTGCTTCGCCGCGCTCGACAACGGCATCGCGACGGCCGAGTCCGGCTACGAGTGCAGCGGCTGGTGGACGGGGTTCGGTTCCTCCTACGGCATGTACTGTTACAACCATGACGGCCATGGCTATCTCGACCTGCAGCATGGCCTCACCTACTCGTGCGACGTCGTTTTCTACGAGATCGGCAAGGGCTTCTACAACTCTGACAACCAGGAGGGCATGCAGGCCAAGTTCCGTGAGTACGGGCTCGGTTCCAAGACGGGCATCGACCTGCCGAGCGAGGCGGAGGGACGCGTCCCGGACGCCGAGTGGAAGTGGAACTACTTCTCCAGCTATTCCGACGCCGACCGCCAGTGGCAGCCCGGCGACTACTGCAACATCGCGATCGGCCAGGGAGACATCCTCGTCACGAACCTGCAGGTCGCGCAGATCTACGCGAGCATCGCGAACAAGGGGCCGGTTTACAAGCCGCATGTGCTCAAGAGCGTCAAGTCGAGCCTGGGGACGGGGTCCGTCGTAGACTACAGCGTCTCTCAGGTAAGGAACGTATCGGAGGCCGAATCGAACCGTGAGCTCGTGGAGAGGGGCCTCTACGGCGTCATCTACGAGGAGAGCGAGTCGCAGGCCGCGCACTGGACCACTCTCGACGTGACGGTCGCCGGCAAGACGGGCACCGGCGAGCAGTCCTCTGCGGGCAACATCTGCTGGATGGTGGCCTATGCCCCGGCCGACAACCCAAAGTACGTGATCTGCTCCAACGTCGACGGCGGCGACTGGGGCTCCACGACCGCCATGCTCGTGGTGCGCGATGTCTTCGGCCAGATCTACGGCCAGCCCGATACCGCCACGACCGATGCCTCGACGGCGACACAGGACTAGGAGGGCAACGATGGCTCAGCGCGCTGCAGGCAAGGCCGGGCTCTTCTCGTTTTTAACCGGGAAGGCCGCGGGACAGGGGAGGCACGCGAAGGTGTCCGGCAAGGCCGGCCCCCTGTCCAAGCTCTATCTCTCCCAGCTCATCCCCGCGATGCTGCTCGTGCTCGTGGGCGTGGTCACCGTGTGGTCGGCGTCCCTCACCATCTCCGAGGCGCGCTTCCCGAGCCATCTGTTGGGCATCGCGCTCGGGCTCGTCGTCGCCTTCTTCGTGTGGCGCTACGACCTGCGCGCCTTCTCCGGCATGGTGACGGCGCTTCTTGTCCTCGACTGCGTGCTCATGGTGCTGCCGTACTTCCCCGGCCTGGGCGTGGAGGCCAAGGGTATGACGGGCTGGGTGCAGGTCCCCATCATCCATTTCCGGTTCCAGCCCTCCGAGCCGTCCAAGCTCGTGACCATACTGCTCATGGCCGCGGCCTGCGCCCAGTACAACGGAAAGATAGAGAGCTTCACCGACTACTGCAAACTTTGCGGCACGCTTTTGTTGCCGCTGGGGCTTCTTGTGGTCACGGACCTCGGCACGGGCCTCGTGATTCTCTTCGCCGGCGCGGCGATCATCATCTGCTCCGGCGCTCCTGCCAAGTGGGTCGTGCCCACGATTGGGCTGATCGTGGGCGTCGTGGCGCTCGTGATCTGGTCCTCCCTCACCGACGGCTTGCCCCACATACTCAAGGAATACCAGCTCAAGCGCCTGCTGGTCTTCCTGGACGAGTCTGTGGACCCAACGGGCTCCGGATATAATCTCCGCCAGGCAAAGATCGCCGTGGGCAGCGGCGGCCTTCTGGGCAAGGGACTCGGCAACGCGTCGCAGGCGGGGACGGGCTTCTTGCCGGAGGCGCACACCGATTTCGTCTTCGCGCTCTTTGCCGAGCAGTTCGGTTTTTTGGGCTCGGCGGTGCTGTTGGCGCTCTTCGCTTGGATGATTCTCGCCACGCTGCTGCTCGCCGCTAAGATGGACAACCCCTTCTGCAAGCTTGTCCTCGTTGGCTGCTGCGGCATGTGGGCCTTCCAGGTCCTCGAGAACATCGGCATGTGCATCGGAATCATGCCGATCACGGGCATCCCGCTCCCGTTCATTAGTTTCGGGTCCTCTTCCATGGTCACGCAGCTCACGGCTGTGGGTATGGTTCAATCTGTCTGGCGGCACCGTCAGAAGGCCGCCTAGGCGTTCGTAAGGAGACATGCATGGCGCGTCGCGACGCAACAAGCAGGGCACGCAAGGGCAAGAAATCCGGGAAGGGGAGCGGCTTCACGCTTTCCGGCATCCTGGACATGGCCTCCGCCGGCAAGGAGAGCCTCGATGCCATGGACGCCGAGATCCGCATCCGCGTCCACGTGGGCACGCTTTGCGAGCGCGGCCTCGTGCTCGCGGCCAAGGACGCGCTGAGGGCCGAGCGCGCCGGGGGAGTCGTCGAGGTCATGGGCATCGACGCCCCGGCCGCGTCCGCCCCCGACCCCGACGCCGCCGTCGTCCTCGGGGGCGCGGGCGAGCCCGGCGCGGGCGCCCTCATCCGTTACTATCTCGCGTGCGGGGTGCCCTGCGCTTTCGTCTCGGCGTCCGCGCTCGATGCACCGGACCTCTCCGGCTCCGCCGATGCCCAAAGGCTCTTCGAGGCCCTCGGCGTGTCCGAGCCCGACGGCCTCGCTGCGCGTCTCGGCACATGGCTCGCGGGCGTCGTCGAGAACCGCATCGCCTTGGCGGCGAACTTCGCGTTCTGCCGCCCCGCCGTGGCCTCTCGGCTCATCTCGGTCTGTGCGGCCGAGAACGCCGCGCTGGGGGCCATCGCCTTCATCCCCGGCTCCGATTTCCCGGTCATGACGGCGAGCCAGGTCAAGCTCGCGCTCGACATCGCGGCGGCGCACGGCGCCGGGCTCGAGCCCGCGCGCGCGATGGAGGTCGCCGGCGTCGTGGGCGCGGGGCTGGCGTACCGCGGCGCGGCGCGGACCCTCGCGGGCCTCGTCCCCGGGCTCGGCTGGCTTCTCAAGGCCGGCGTGGGGTACGCGGGCACGGTCGCGACGGGACGCGCGGTCCAGGTCAGGTTCGAGGGCGTTCCCCGGGCCGCCAAGGACATGAAGGCCGATGATCCGACCGCGGCAGGGGCGCTTCCCGTGGCCCCGGCCGCGGGCGAGGCGCCCGGCGTGGGTCGAGGCGGTTTCCGGCCCGATCTCTCTCGCCTCGCCGACTCCCTTCGCGACCTTTCCCTTGGGAGCTCGCGCCACGACCGGGGCGATTCGGCGGCTGCGCCCCCCGACTCCCGCGGCTCGGCCGACGCCGGCTCGGCTTCCGACGCGCCTGCCTATCTTGTGATCGATCCCATGGGAGGCGGTGCCCATGAAGGCTAGGCGAGAGAACCTTTTCCACCTGCTCGAGCCGCTGTTGCCGCACGTCGAGCACCCGAGCCGCTACCTCAACCACGAGTGGGGCGCCTGCGAGGAGCAGGACGGCCCCTTCCACCTGTGCATGTGCTATGCGGACGCATACGAGGTCGGCCAGCCCAACCTCGGCATAGCGATCCTCTACAACGCCGTGAACGCGCAGGACGGCATGAGCTGCGAGCGCGCGTACCTGCCGTGGCGCGACATGGGCGCGCTCATGCGCGAGCGCGGGGTGCCGATGCTTTCCCTCGAGGGCGCGGCCCCTCTCTCCTCCTTCGACGCCATCGGCTTCACGCTCGCCCATGAGCTCCTGTGGACGAACATCCTCGAGGCCCTCGACCTGGCCGGCATCGCCAAGCTCGGCCGCGACCGCGACGAGGACGACCCCGTGATCCTCGCGGGCGGCCCCTCCGCCTGGAACTGCGAGCCCATGGCCGAGGTCTTCGACGCGGTCCTTCTCGGCGACGGCGAGGAGTCGATCGTCGAGGTATGCCGCGTGATTCGCGACGAGCGCGCCCGCGGCGCCTCGAGGGCCGAGCTGCTCAGGGCGCTTTCCCGCCTTCACGGCGTCTACGTGCCCTCCCTTTACGAGGTGGTGCGCGACGAGACCTCCACGCGATGGGGCTATGCCGTGCCCCGTCCGGGTTCCGGGGCCCCCGAGCGCGTGCTCAAGAGCTGCGTCGCCGACCTTTCGGCCACGCCGCCTTTGGCCGGGACGATCGTGCCCTATATGGGCATCGTCCAGAACCGCCTCGCCCTCGAGGTGTTGCGCGGATGCGCGCGCGGCTGCCGATTCTGCCAGGCCGGCATGACGTACCGCCCGGTGCGCGAACGTCCCGCCGAGCAGGTCATCGAGGCGGGCGAGGCCGGCCTTCTCGCCTGCGGATACGACGAGATAAGCCTCTCGTCGCTCTCCACGACCGACCACAGCCAGTGCGCGCGCATCCTCAATCGCATGCACGCCGACCTCGCCGACAAAGGCATCCGCGTCTCCATCCCGTCCCAGCGCCTGGATTCTTTCGGCGTGGAGATGGCGATGGCGGCCGGCGCCGGGAAGAACGGCGGCCTCACCTTCGCGCCGGAGGCCGGCAGCCAGCGCCTGCGCGACGTGATCAACAAGAACGTGACCGAGGAGGACCTCGAGCGCGCGGCGAGAAACGCCTTCGAGAACGGCTGGCGCCGCTGCAAGCTCTACTTCATGATGGGCCTTCCCACCGAGACGGACGAGGACATCATCGGGATCGTGCGCGCCGCCGAGCGCGTGCTCCAGATCGGCCGCGAGGTCGTGGGGCGCGGCTATAAGAGCGGAATCACCGTCTCCATCTCGGTCGCCGTCTTCGTGCCCAAGTGCTACACGCCCTTCCAGTGGTGCGCCCAGCTCGAGCCCGAGGAGGTCCGGCGCCGCCAGCAGCTGCTGCTGCACGCCTGTAAGGACCGCGGCGTGCGCATCTCTTACCACGACTCGAGGACCTCGCTCGTGGAGGGCGCCCTCTCCAAGATGGGGCGCGACGGCTACGAGCTCATCCACGAGGCCTGGAGCCGGGGGTGCTGCTTCGACGCGTGGGCGAGCGAGTTCTCCTACGAGCGATGGGACGAGGCGGCGCGCGCCTGCGGCTACGACCTCGAGGGCATCGCCTGCGAGGGGTTCCCGCTGGACGCGCGCCTGCCGTGGGACCATACCTCCCCGGGCGTCTCCAAGGGCTTCCTGCAGAGGGAGTGGAGGCGCGCGGCCGAGGGCGTGACGACCCCGGATTGCACGAGGGAGAGCTGCGTCGGCTGCGGGGTCTGCCCCGTGCTCGGCGTCTCGAACAAGATCATTGAGGAGCGAGGATGACGAGGTCGAGGCCCCAGCCGTGGGGAGACGCGAAGCCGCAGGACCTGGCGCTCATAAAGGAGCTGCCGCGCCTGCGCGTCGAGTACGTCAAGGGCGACCGGCTGGCCTTCCTGGGCCACCTCGAGGTCCTCGAGACCGTCAACCGCTGCGTCCGCCGCGCGCAGCTGCCCTTCTCCATCGGCAACGGGTTCGCTCGCCGCATGAGGATCCAGTTCTCGCAGGCGCTGCCGGTGGGGGCCTCCTCTGACTGCGAGTATTACGACCTCCGCCTTTCCGAGGAGCTTCCGGCGCAAGAGGCGCTCGAGCTCCTCCGCGCCGCCACCCCCGCCTGCCTGGCGCCGGAGCGCGCGGCCTACGTCGACGGGCGCGCGGCCGCTCTCGAGAGTTGGCTCACCCGCTCGGGCTGGTCCGTCCTCGTTAAGGATTGCGCGCTCGACGCCGAATCGCTTGGCCAGAGGATCGCGGCTCTCCGGGAGCGGGGGGACCTCGAGTACCTGCGCGGCGAGAAGGTCAAGCACATCGACGTCTCCGCGGCGCTCGTCTCCTTCGAGGCTCGCGACGTGGAGGGCGGCGTGGCCCTTATGCTCGACACCCGCTCGAGCAACGCCGGCGCCCTTCGACCGCAGATTCTCATCGACGCGGCGCTTAAGGGCGCGTCGGACGGCTGCGGCTACGATTGCCTGAAGGTCCGCCGCGTCTCCCAGGCCCACGAGGAAGACGATGGGACCCTCGCCTTCGCGCTCTAGCGGCGCGCAAATAGTGGCCTTCTTGTGAAGCCTTCCGAGGTGTTGCGCCCATGCGGCCCAACACCTCTATATTTTTACAGGTTGCCTGACTGCCGACGACTTCCAAGGTGCCGCTACCGTTTCCCCGGTGGGACCTGGGAGGTCAACAACTTGCTCCGTTGACCAGTCTGCGCAGCTTGAGTAATATGAGTGACTGTTGCACTAACGCCAGCAATGAAGGGTTCAAGAATGTACGCAATCATCGCAACTGGTGGCAAGCAGTATAAGGTTGCCGAGGGTGACGTCCTGGACGTCGAGAAGCTCGATGCGCAGCCTGGCGACAAGGTCCAGCTTCCCGTCCTCCTCGTGAGCGACGGCAAGTCCACCGTCGTTGGCTCTGCCCCTCTTCAGGGAAAGACCGTCGAGGCCGAGATTCTCGCTCAGTTCAAGGGCGACAAGGTCCGCGTCTTCAAGTTCAAGAAGCGTAAGCGCTACCACCGCGAGAAGGGTCACCGTCAGCAGCTGACCAAGATCAAGATCGCTTCCATCCCCGCGTAGCACTGAGTTTTATAGAAGGTAGGTAGCACCATGGCTCACAAGAAAGGCCAGAGCTCTTCCCGTAACGGTCGCGACTCGCAGGCACAGCGCCTCGGCACCAAGCGCTTCGGTGGCCAGAACGTCAAGGCCGGCGAGATTCTCGTTCGTCAGCGCGGCACCCACATCCACCCGGGCGACAACGTGGGCATCGGCAAGGACGACACCCTCTTTGCCCTTAAGGCCGGTAAGGTCGAGTTCACCAAGGGCGTCAAGCACATGGTTCACGTCCGCGAGGCGTAAATCAAACTTCTTGTTTTTTCGAGGGACCCTGCTTGCCGGGGTCCCTCTTTTTATCCCACCTACTCGGGGGCCGGGGCGGCCCCGGGTCGCGATTATGGAGTCAAGGGCGTGGACAATACTTTCACCGATCTTTCCCACATCAACGTCAAGGGCGGCGACGGCGGCGCCGGCTGCATGAGCTTCCGCCGCGAGGCCTTCGTTCCGAAGGGCGGCCCGGACGGCGGCGACGGCGGCCACGGCGGAGACGTCGTGGTGGTCGCGGACGCGCAGCTCTCCTCGCTCATCGATTACCGCTTCAAGCACCACTTCCGCGCCGAGCGCGGAACCCACGGCAGGGGAGCGAAGCGCCATGGCTCCGACGGCGAGGACCTTATCCTGCGCGTTCCGCTCGGAACGGTCGTTCGCGAGCTCGACGCAGAGACTCAGAAGCCCCTCTACGAAATCGCGGACCTCACCCAGCCGGGCGAGCGCGTGGTCGTGGCCCCCGGCGGCCGAGGCGGCCTGGGCAACACGCACTTCGTCACCTCCGTCCGCCGCGCCCCGGCCTTTGCCGAGAAGGGCGAGCCCGCGCTCGAGCACTGGATCGAGCTCGAGATGAAGCTCATGGCCGATGCTGCGCTCGTGGGCATGCCCTCGGTGGGTAAGAGCTCCATCATCGCCCGCATCAGCGCGGCGCGCCCCAAGGTCGCCGACTATCCCTTCACCACCCTTGTCCCCAACCTCGGCGTGGCGCGCGCCGCCAACGGCCAGTCCTTCGTCGCCGCCGATGTCCCGGGCCTCATCGAGGGGGCGAGCGAGGGCCGCGGCCTCGGCCACCAGTTCCTCCGCCACATCGAGCGCACGGCGCTGATCATCCATGTCGTGGACATCACCGGCGGCTATGAGGGGCGCGACGTCGTGGAGGACTACCGCACCATCAATGCCGAGCTGGAGGCCTATGCCTCGGAGCTCGCTTCCCGCCCGCAGGTCGTCGTCGCGAACAAGTGCGACCTGCCCGGCTACGAGGAAGAGGCCGAGCGCCTGCGCGCGGCCGCCGAGGCCGACGGCCACTCGTTCTTCATGGCCTCTGCCGCGACGGGCCAGGGCCTTGACGAGCTCGTGACCGCGGTCGCCGCCGAGGTGGCCGAGCTCCGCGAGGAGCTCAAGGCCGCAGACCCCGAGCGTGACCTCACCCGCGAGTGGGAGAACAAGCGCCAGCGCCGAGATTCCCAGATCAGCATCACGCGCGAGGACGGGTGCGCCTGGCGCGTCCGGGGCGGCTCCATCGAGCGCATGGTCGTGCAGACCGACTGGGAGAACGACGACGCCGTGGCCTATCTCCAGCACCGTTTCTCTCGCTGCGGGCTCGACGACAAGCTCCGTCGCGCGGGTGCGGTCACGGGCGACGAGGTTCGCATCCTCGGCTTCGCGTTCGATTACGAGGGCGACGAGCCCGACGACTTCGCGGGCCTCGCCGAGGACGAGGTGCCCTTTACCGACGAGGGGAGCGAGGCCTAGGATGCCCGGCAGGCTCATCGTCTTCAAGGTCGGCTCGTCCACGCTCGTGGACGAGGGCGGCTCGCTCGACCGTCCCTTTATCCGCAGTCTCTGCGACCAGGTCGCGGAGCTTCGCGAGGCGGGGGAGCGCGTGGTCGTGGTCTCCTCGGGAGCCGCGGCCGCGGGGCGCGACCTCCTCGGGTTCGCCGAGAGGCCCCACGACATCGCGACGCTCCAGGCCTGCGCGTCTGTTGGCCAGACGGCCCTCACCGAGGCCTATGCCGAGGTGCTCCGCGAGCGCGGCATCGCCTGCGGCCAGGTTCTCCTTACCCGGCGCGACGTCGTGGACCGAGACGGCTATCTCAACGCCCGCAACACCATTACCAGGTTGCTTGAGCTGGGCGCCGTTCCCGTCGTCAACGAGAACGACACGGTCTCGGTGGCCGAGTTCACCTTCGGCGACAACGACATGCTGGGCGCCATCGTCTCCGGCCTCGTCGACGCGGACCTCTACATCATCATGTCCGACGTCGACGGCCTCTATACCGCCAACCCCCAGGACGACCCGGCGGCCGAGCTTATCCCGCTCGTGACCGAGGTCGACCACGGGATCTCCGCGATGGCGGGCGGCTCCGGCACGAGCTTCGGCACGGGAGGGATGTCCTCCAAGGTTCGCGCCGCGCGCGCGATGATGGCGGCCGGCATCCCCACCGTTATCTGCGAGGGACGCCGCGAGGGCGTCCTTCTCGACGTCGCTGCGGGCAAGCAGGTCGGTACGCTTTTCCGGCCTCCCGCCTCTGTGGCGCACGAGATGGGCCGTAAGCTCTGGATCGGCCTGGCGGAGGTCGTCCGCGGCTCGCTCGCGCTCGACGAGGGCGCCGCAGCGGCCGTGCTGGAGAGAGGCGCGTCCATCCTGCCCGTCGGCGTCACGCGCGTGAGCGGCGACTTCGCCTCCGGCGAGGTCGTGAACGTCACCAATGTCGAGGGCGACCTCATCGGTCGCGGCGTCGTGCGATACTCTTCGGAGGACATGGCGCGAGTCCGCGGGCTCAAGCTCGACATCATCGCCCGGTTCCTCGGCGAGGACGCTGCCGTGCCCGCCATCCACCGAGACGAGCTTCTCGTCTTCTGACACCTAAGGAGAACTCGAATGGGACAGGCTCTCGATAAGGCCCGCGCCGCGCGCGACGCGGCGCCCCTGCTCGCCAAGGCGAGCGCCCGCACGCGCTCTTGCGCCATCCGCGCCGCCGCCGGGCTTCTCCGCGCGAATGCCGGCCAGGTCACGGCCGCCAATGCCGAGGACATGGAGCGCGCCCGCGCGGCCGGCATGAGCGAGGGCCTGCTCGACAGGCTCTTCCTCGACGAAGCCCGCGTCGTCTCCATCGCCGCCGCCATGGACGACGTCGCCGACCAGGACGATCCGCTGGGCCGCGTGCTCGATGGCTACACGAGCGCGGACGGCCTGCGCATCGAGAAGGTCACGGTCCCCCTCGGTGTGGTGGCAATGGTCTATGAGGCCCGGCCCAACGTGACGGCGGACGCCTTCGCCCTTTGCATGCGCTCGGGCAACGCGTGCCTGCTCAAGGGCGGCAGCGCGGCAAACGCGAGCTGTATGGCCATCGCCGCGCTGTGCCGCGAGGCCTGCGAGCGGTCGGGCCTGCCCGCAGACGCCGTCTCCTACATCGAGGACGACGCGTCGCATACCCAGACCTCCGAGCTCCTCGGCGCGACGGGCCTCGTCGACGTCCTCATCCCCCGCGGCGGCGCGGGGCTTATCCGAGCCTGCGTGGAGAATGCCAAGGTCCCGACCATCGAGACGGGTACGGGCAACTGCCACATATACGTGCACGAGGCCGCGGACATGGACAAGGCCCTGCCCATTCTCCTGAACGCGAAGACCCAGCGCATCGGGGTCTGCAACGCCGCCGAGTCGCTTCTCGTCGACGAGGGCATCGCCGCCGCCTCGCTTCCTGTGTTGGTGGGGGAGCTCGCCCGCGCGGGCGTCCTTGTCCACGGCGACGCGGCCGCGCGCGCGGCGGCTGAGAAGGCCGGGGCCCTCGGCAGCTTCGCGGACGCCACCGAGGAGGACTGGGGCCGCGAGTACCTCGCCCTCGAGATGAGCGTCTGCGTCGTCTCCGGCCTCGACGAGGCTATTGCGCACATCAATCGCTACGGGACGCGCCATTCCGAGACCATCGTCACGGAGTCCTATGCCGCCGCCGAGCGCTTCCTCAACGAGGTCGACGCCTCCTGCGTCTACGTGAACGCCTCCACGCGGTTCACCGACGGCGGCGTCTTCGGCCTCGGGGGAGAGATCGGCATCTCTACCCAGAAGCTCCACGCGCGCGGCCCCATGGGCGCGTCGGCCCTCACCTCCACGAAGTTCAAGGTCCGAGGGGACGGCAACGTCCGATGAGCGGGTTCGCCGAGAGGCTCGAGGCGTGCGGCCTGCCCGTCCTCGGGCAGACCCCGGGCAAGACCTATCGTTTGGGCATCATGGGCGGCACGTTCGACCCTATCCACAACGGCCACCTCGTCGCGGCGGAGCAGGCCTATGCGGACCTCGGGCTCAACGTCGTCGTCTTCATGCCCGCGGGGCGGCCCGCGTTCAAGCTCGATAAGAAGGTCACCGGCAGCGAGGACCGCTTCGCCATGACGCTTCTCGCCACGGCGGACAACCCCCACTTCCTCGCCTCCCGCTTCGAGATAGACCGCGGGGGCGTCACCTACACGGCCGATACGCTGCGGCGCCTCCGCGAGCTCTATCCGGATAACGTCGAGTTCTACTTCATCACCGGAGCCGACGCCATCGCCGAGATCGTTTTGTGGCACGACGCCGACGTGATCGCGCGCACGGCGCATCTCGTGGCGGCGACGCGCCCCGGTTACGACCTCGACCATGCGATGGACTCCATCGCCGAATCGGGCATCGACTTCGACGTCACGTACCTGAGCGTTCCGGCCCTGGCCATCTCCTCTTCGTACCTGCGCGAGCGCGTGGCGAAGGGGCAAGGCCTGCGCTACCTCACCCCCGACGCGGTGACGGGGTATCTGCACAAGCACCGCCTCTACGGGGCCTCCGCCCGCCACTACGGACAGACCGGGGATGTGTTCGCATAGATGAGCAAGAAGCCGAAGGGGGCCAAGAAGGTCCCGACCGCGTGCTATACGCCCGAGCAGCTCGCGTTTATCGCCCAGGTCGAGGCCGACCTGGCCGTCCAGCTCTCTTCTAAGCCCAGGCGCCTCGCCCACTCGCTCTCGGTGGCGACGACCGCCGAGTCTCTCGCGCTCATGTACGCGTGCGACCCCTTCCTCGCTCGCGTGGCGGGGCTTCTCCACGACTGGTGCAAGGTCGTGCCGGACGACGAGCTCGTCGCCCGTGCCAGGGAGCATGGGCTCGACTTCGGCTGCGGAGACGATTATTCGCAGGTAAAGCCCCTGCTCCACGGCGCCATCGCCGCCCTTGAGCTGCCTGAGCGCTACCCGGAGCTGCCCGAGGAGGTTTGGCACGCGGTGAGCGTCCACACCACTGCCGCCGCCGATATGAGCGACCTCGACAAGGTCATCTTCGTGGCCGACGGCATCGAGCCCCTGCGTCCCGCGTCCGAGGGGATCGAGGCGAGCCGCGCTCTTGTGGGGCGCTCGACCCTCGACGACCTCTTTTGGAATTGTTTTGTCGGCGGGCTCGTCTACGTGCTTGAATGCGGCAAGAACCTCTACCTTGGGTCCGTCGTGATCTACAATGCATTGGCCGCCCGGCGCTACGGGCGCGCGGGCTAGCTTACCCTCAGAACAGGAGAACCATGGCAGCAACTTCCCTCGACATCGCGCGCGTGGCCGCGGCCGCCGCCGACGACAAGAAGGCCACCGACATCACCGTCATCGACCTCATCGGCACGACCGACGTGACCGACTACTTCGTGATCTGCACCGGCGCGAACAACCGCCAGGTCGACGCCATCGTCGACGCCGTGCGCGAGAAGGTCCAGCAGAACCTCGGCATCCGCCCGCTCTCCTGCGAGGGGCGCGAGGGCCTGAGCTGGGTGCTCGTGGACTACGGTTCCGTCGTCGTGCACGTCTTCGACCCCGAGCGTCGCGATTTCTATCGCCTCGAGCGCCTCTGGGGAGACGCGCCCCGCGTGAAGCTCGACCTCGAGGGCGCCATGACCGACGAGGCCCACGCCGATGCCCTCTCCGGCGAGGAGCCCGCCCAGCCCGACGCCGAGAACTAGCCGCGCGCCGCGCTCGAAAGCCGAGGCCCGCCCCGTTCCCTCTCAAAGCCCAGCGCTCGCTCACAATCGCGAACCGCTTTGAGAGGGCGGGGCGGGCCTCGTCTAGGGCCTCTCCTTGTTCATCGGCTGCGTGTCGCTCGTGCGGCCCTCGAACCTGAGGTCGCGCCCGAACCTCACCGAGGCGTCTCCGAACCTCGCCTTCAGGGCGTCCGTCGCCGCGGTGAGCCGCTTCGCTTTCTCGCTCATCGCCTGGTCCTCGTCCCGGAAGAGGCCGAGCTGCACCGGCGCGTCGCCGTCGAAGCCGGAGACGCAGACGCCGAGAAGCCTCACGCGCATGCCCGGGGCCCAGAGCTGCCCGAGCAGGTCGCACGCTCGCCGGCCGAAGACGGCCTCCTGGTCGCTCGGCGCGGAGAGCTTTGTCTGGGCGCTGCGGCCGGTGCAGGCGTCGTACTTGACCTTGAGCGCCACGGTCGTGCCGGCGAGCCCCTTGGCCCTCAGGCGCCTGCCCACGAGTCCCGCGATGTGCATAACCGCCGCGCGAATCTCCGCCTCTTCCGTGAGGTCCTCGCCGAAGGTCCGCTCGTTCGAGACGCTCTTCGGCGTCGTCTCGTCGGCGGCGAGCGCGACGGCGCTTCTTTCCAGCCCCGTCGCGCGCCGGACCATCCTGGGTCCCGCTACGCCGAACGCGCGCCGCGCCTCGTCCTCCGGCAGGCGCGAGAGCTGGCCCAGCGTCTTTATCCCCATGCGCGCGAGCGCCCGCTGCGTGGCCTCGCCGATGCCGCTCATGGCGCCCACGGGCAGGGGAGCGAGGAACTTCCGCTCGCCGCCGGGGTAGACCGCGGTGAGGCCGCGGGGCTTTCGCTGCTCCGAGGCGATCTTCGCGACGGTCTTGTTCGTCCCGAGGCCGATTGAGCACGTGATGCCGAGACCGGACACGCGCCGCTGCACGCGCCGGCAGATCTCCACGGGGCTCTCGATCGCGAAGCGCCCGGGTGTCACGTCGAAGAACGCCTCGTCGATGGAGACCTGCTCGACATGCGGGGTCTCGTCCTCCAGGAACCCCATCACGAGCGCGCTCATCTCGCGGTAGCGCGAGAAGTCGCCGTGGGTCCAGATGGCCTGGGGACAGAGCCTCTCGGCCTGGTAAGAGGGCATGGCGGAGTGCACGCCGTAGCGCCTGGCCTCGTAGGACGCCGTCGAGACGACCCCGCGCTTATCCGACGATCCGCCGACGATCACGGGCTTGCCGCGCCACTCGGGGTGGTCGAGCTGCTCGACCGAGGCGAAGAACGCGTCGAGGTCGAGCAGCCCGATGGCCGGGCCGCGCCATGCGGCAAGGCCGCCGAGGCCGTCCTGCTCGCCGGGGCAGCGGCGCCCGCCTTGTCCGGGCGCGCTCGATATGGGGTCATATCCGCTCATATGCCCAGATTATAGGCGCGCTGGACGCCGCCTCGTTGCCCTGTGCGCAACATCGTTCCGTCGGGTTTCTTTGTTTCTCGGCCGTAGCGCTCCCAGAGTTGCATGCCGCGGGTTCTCGCCGACCGACCGCTCATCGACCCGGCTAGAGCTGCACGCTGAACGTCGTCCCCTTGCCCTCGCTGCTCTCGGCCCATATCCTTCCTCCGTGCGCCTCGACGATGCTCTTGGAGATGGCGAGGCCGAGCCCGAAGCCGCCTTGCGCCTGGCGCTCACGGGCCTTGTCGGTGCGGTAGAAGCGGTCGAAGAGATGCTCGAGGTCCTCGGGCGCGATCGCGGGACCCTGGTTGCTCACGGTGAGGGTCGCTCTCTTCGCGTCGCGGCCGAGGGCCACCTTGACCTTCGTTTCTTTGGGGGCGTATTTGGTCGCGTTGTCCAGAAGCGTGTTCACCACGCGCCTGAGCTGGGCCTTGTCGCCCTTGACCGTAATGCCCGGCGCGCACTCGCACTCGATCTCGGACCCGCGCTCGAAGGCGACCGCGTCGAACTCGAGCGCGGCCTCGCTCACGAGCTCGGAGAAGTCGAGCTCGACCATGGGTCCCGCCGCGCCCACGGAACCCGCCTTCGCCTCGTCGGCGCGCGCGAGGGTGAGCAGGTCCTCTACCAGGCTCTTCATGTGCGAGGCCTCGTCTGCCGTGCGGTTCACCCAGGCCATGCCCTCCTCGCCGATGGTCCGGTCCTTCTGGAGAATCTGGATATTGGCGATGATCACGGCCAGCGGGGTCTTGAGCTCGTGCGACGCGTCGGAGACGAAGCGCCGCTGCGCGTCCCAGGCCTCCGCCACCGGCCTCACGATCCAGTTCGCGAGCAGGCGCGAGAGCAGGTAGAGGGAAACGAGCGCGACGGCGAGGATGAGCAGGGAGTTGAGCCCTGTGCGCAGCAGCAGGTTGTCGCGCGAGTAGGTGTCGCAGACCGCGATTCGGAACCCGTAGGTCGTCTGCTTCGTCGCCCAGGCGAGGTGGTGGGACCAGCTGTAGCCGGAGCCGGACTCGGAGCTCACGGCGCTCTCCACGATCTCCGACAGGGCCTCGGAGTCGATCTCCACGGGTGAATCCGACTTGCTCAGCATGTAGCCGCCCTGGGTCACGTCGACCGTTATGGCCAGCATGCTGTCCGCCCCGATGGTGCCTTCCCGGTCCTTGGAGCCCATCTGGGGGTTTCTTGCCATTCCGTCCGAGAGGCTCCGCTGAAGCAGCGAGGATGTGACCGAGGTCTGCGTCGACCAGTTTGCGTAGAAGGTCATCACGAGCGCGATGAGAAGAACGGCGCCCGACAAACCGAGCGCTATGAGCGTGAACTCACGTTTTAGTTTGTCGAGCACCTTAGGTGGCCTTTCGCCGCGCGTCCCCGACGCGCCTGCGCGGGGCCTAACTATAAAGATAAAGGATGGGCGCTAGAGCACCTCGAGGCGGTAGCCGAGCATGCGCAGCGTGGTGACCTGGATCTTCGAGCCGATGTGGCCGAGCTTCTTGCGAAGGAAGCTCACATAGGCCTCTACGGAGTTCTCGGAGGCCTCTCCGTCGGTGCCCCATACCTTGGTGAGAAGGTCCTGCTTGGAGACGACGCGCGAGTTCGAGCTCATGAGGATGCTCATGACCTGGAACTCCTTGCCCGAGAGATGCACGGACTTCTCGCCGCAGGTGAGGTCATGGGTCGCGAGGTCGAGGACGACGTCGGCGAACTTGATCTCGTCGATGAGGACCTCTCCGCGTCGGCGGGTGAGGGCGCGGAGGCGGGCGAGCAGCTCCGCGGCCTCGAAGGGCTTGGTCATGTAGTCGTCGGCGCCGGCGTCGAGGCCCCGGACCTTGTCCTCGGTGGAGGTGAGGGCGGTGAGCATGAGCACCGGGGTGGAGATGTCCGCGTGACGCATCTGGTTGACCACGTCGTAGCCGCTCATGCCGGGCAGCATCACGTCGAGGATGATGGCGTCGTACAGGCCGCTCTTGGCGCAGGTGAGGCCCGCCTTGCCGTCGTAGGTCGCCTCGGCGTTGTAGTCCTCGTTCTCGAGGATCTTGACGATGGCGTCGGCGAGGTTCCTCTCGTCTTCGATCACGAGCACGTTCATTTTGGCCTCCTTGTAAGGGCTTTCAGTCAGCTGAGAACAGATATCGGGGTTATCCTACCCACGCGCGCTTAAAAACCACTGAACCGAGGGCGCCAATGCCCTGATAAGGGCCATTGAACACAAAAACTGCACCTTGCGCTCCAGAACATATGTCGTAAGATGAGTAACTGCTTGTGGCCTGCGGTGCGGCCCGACCCTTTCTACTTCGTGCACCGCTCGTTAAAGAGGAGTTTTACCTTGGCAGTTAAGATTCGCCTGGCCCGTCACGGTGCCAAGAAGCGCCCGTACTACCGCATCGTCGTTGCCGACAGCCGCATGCCCCGCGACGGCCGCTACATCGAGCAGGTGGGCCGCTACAACCCGCTGACCAACCCGAAGACCATCGAGATCAACCTCGAGAAGGTCGACGAGTGGACTGCCAAGGGCGCCCAGATGACCAACGCCGTCGAGCACCTCGTGGCTATCCTGCGCGAGGGCGAGCCGGTCAAGCAGGAGAAGAACAAGATCTCCAAGAAGGCCGCCGCTAAGGCCGCTGCTGCCGCCGAGGCCGCCGCTGACGCCGAGTAGCCCCTATGGAGGCCACCGAAAGCGTCGAGCTCTCGGATGCGGGCTCCGAGGAGATGCCCTCGGATAAGGTCGCGGACCTGGTCGAGTACATCGTCTGCGGGCTCGTCGACGACGAGGACGCCGTTTCTCTGGATGTCACTGACTCCGAGAACGGCGCGGTCATCGAGGTCAGCTGCTCTTCGGAGGACGCGGGCCGCGTCATCGGCCGCAAGGGCCGTACCATCAAGGCAATCCGCACGCTCGCCCGAGCGCTCGGGCAACGTGTTGGGACCGAGGTAGAGGTTGAGGTCCTGGGGTAACCTATGCGAGAGCGTTATAGATGCATAGCCCGTGTGGTCAAGCCGCACGGTAGGTTTGGGGAGGTCGTGACGGTTCCCGTTCACGGCCTTCCTTCACTATTGAGCGAGGGGATCGACGTCTTCGTCGTGCCCCCGCTTCTTCATGGGGAGCGCCGCCACACGGTGGAGTCCTGCGCGCAGGACGACCGCGAGGGTGCGCTCGTCTCCCTGTCCGGCGTCGAGGATATCTCGGCCGCGGACGAGCTTCGCGGACGCTACCTGCTCGCCCGCGAGGCCGACCTGCCTGAGGGCTGGGAGCTCCACGACGTCGATAATCTCATGGGCCGAGAGGTGCGCGATGTCTCGGCTGGCGTCATCGGCGTCATCGCCGAGGTCATGGTCACGCCGGCGAACGACGTCTGGGTCGTGCGTGGCGAGGGGGGAGAGGTGCTTCTCCCCGTTGTGGACGCCGTTGTAAGGGACGTGCCCGCAGAGGGCCCCGTCACGGTCGACGCTTCCGGCTTCCTAGCGGACTGGGGAGGCGGCGCATGATCTTCGAGACCGTCTCCGTTTTTCCCGGCGTCTTCGACGCGTATCTCTCCGTGTCCATCATGGGACGCGCCCAGAAGGCCGGCATCGCCGAGTTCGCCCACCATGACCTCCGCGACTGGACGCACGACCGTCACCGCACGGTCGACGACGCGCCCTTCGGCGGCGGGCAGGGCATGCTCATGAAGCCCGAGCCCATCTTCGATGCCGTCGAGGCCGTCGTCGCCGCTCGACCAGAGCGTGCCCGCGTCGTCTTCTTCAGCCCCGTGGGCTCTCCCTACGACCAGCGGACGGCCGAGCGCCTCTCTCGGGAGGAGCGCTTGGTCTTCGTCTGCGGCCGCTATGAGGGCATGGACGAGCGCTGCTACGAGCTCGCCGACGAGGTTCTCTCGCTGGGCGACTACGTTCTCACGGGCGGCGAGCTCCCCGCCTTGACCGTGATCGACTCGGTGGTGCGGCTGCTTCCCGGCGCGCTCGGCGACTCCATGAGCGCCGTCGACGAGTCCTTCTCTTCGGAGGGCCTGCTCGAGTACGCGCAGTACACGCGCCCGGCGAGCTTCCGCGGCATGGGCGTGCCCGAGGTGCTTCTCTCCGGCGACCACGCCAGGGTCGACGCGTGGCGGCGCGAGAACGCACTGAGGCGCACCTGCGAGCTCCGCCCGGACCTCATCGCCTCCGCCAATCTCTCCGAGGGCGAGCGGGCACTCGCGCGCGAGCTCCTTTTCCGGAAGGAGGGCGGCGATGGCCTCGTCTAGCGAGGGGGGCGGCGCCCGCGCCGTTCTCGATTTCGTCATCACCATAGCGATCGCCGTGGCCGCGGCCGTCTGCCTGCGCCTCTTCGTGATCGGCGTCTACGTCGTCCCCACGGGCTCGATGCTCGACACGATCAAGGAGGGCGACATGCTCGTGGGCGAGAAGGTCACGCTGCATTGGCAGGCCCCGCAGGTCGGGGACATCGTGACCTTCGACAGCCCCATCGAGCCCGGGACCGTCCTCATCAAGCGCGTCGTCGCCATGGGCGGCCAGACGATCGACCTGCGCGACGGCAAGCTCTACGTGGACGGCGTCGAGCGAGACGAGCCCTATACGCTCGGCAAGGCCACGGAGTCACTCTCCGACATCACGGGGTCCGCGCAGATCAGCTACCCCTATACCGTGCCGGAAGGCTCGGTCTTCTGCATGGGCGACAACCGCACGAATTCCCTCGACTCGCGCTACTTCGGCCCCGTCTCGGTCGATGCCGTATCATCGAAGAGTCTGTTCATCTACTGGCCGCTCTCCGACGTCTCCCTTCTCTAGGCGCCGGCGGGCGAGGCAAATAGAAAGAAGCACGAATATGAACAAATCCGCGCTTACGTTCCAGGATATGATCCTCGAGCTCGAGCGGTACTGGGCCGGCCACGGCTGCACGGTAATGCAGCCCTACGACTCCGAGGTCGGGGCCGGCACGTTCCACACCGCGACCACCCTGCGCAGCCTCGGCCCCAACGCCTGGCGCACCTGCTACCCGCAGCCCTGCCGCCGTCCGGCGGACGGCCGCTACGGCGAGAACCCCAACCGCATGCAGCACTACTATCAGTTCCAGGTCATCCTGAAGCCGTGCCCGGTCGACTCTCAGGACCTCTACCTCGGCTCACTCAAGGCCATCGGCCTGGACCCCGCTGAGCACGACGTGCGCTTCGTCGAGGACGACTGGGAGAGCCCGACCCTGGGCGCCTGGGGCCTCGGCTGGGAGGTCTGGATGGACGGCATGGAGGTCACGCAGTACACGTACTTCCAGCAGGTCGGCGGCATCGAGGTCGACCCCGTCCCCGTGGAGATCACCTACGGCCTGGAGCGCATCGCCATGTACGCGCAGGGCGTCGACTCCGTCTATGACCTCGTGTGGAGCTACCTGCCCGACGGCACGCCCATGACCTACGGCGACGTCTTCCACGAGAACGAGTTCGAGTTCTCGACCTACAACTTCGAGGTCGCCGACGTCGAGATGATGCGCCGCAAGTTCGATGAGTACGAGGCCGAGTGCCACTCCTGTCTCGACCACAAGCTTCCGCTTCCCGCCTACGACTGCGTCATGAAGTGCAGCCACGCGTTCAACATCCTCGATGCCCGCGGGGCCATCTCCGCGACCGAGCGCGCGAACTACATCCTGCGCGTGCGCGCCGTCGCCAAGGCGTGCTGCGAGAGCTATCTCGCCGAGGTCGCCGGCAAGAAGGACACGTACTCCACGAAGGGTGAGGTGGCCTAAATGGCAGACACCAAGGATTTCCTGCTCGAGATCGGCGTCGAGGAGATGCCCTCGGCCCCGCTCATCAACGCCTGCAAGCAGCTGCCTAAGCTCGTCGAGTCCCGCCTCGACGCCGCTGGCCTCTCCCACGGCGCCGTGCGCGTCGTGAGCACGCCTCGCCGCCTCGCCGCCATCGTCGCCGACGTCGCCTGCGAGACCGAGGCCGTCCACGAGTCCCTGCGCGGCCCCAAGACCCAGATCGCCTTCGACGCCGACGGCAACCCCACGAAGGCCGCCCAGGGCTTCGCGCGCAAGTGCGGCATCGACGCCTCCGGGCTCACGCGCGCCGTGGCCGAGGACGGCAACGAGTACGTCTTCGCCGAGAAGAACGTGCCCTCCGCCCCCGCCATGCCCATCCTCTCCGCGCTCGGCCACGACGTCATCGCGGCCATCGAGTGGCCCAACTACCGCTCCCAGCGCTGGGGCTCCGAGCACGAGACCTTCGTGCGGCCCATCCGCTGGATCTGCGCGCTTCTGGGCGGCGAGGTCGTGCCCGTGAGCTATGCCGACGTCACGAGCGGCAACGTCACCTTCGGCCACCGCGTCCTCGCGCCCGGCGCCCACGAGGTCGCCGACCCCGCTTCCTACGAGGGCGTGCTCGAGTCCGCCTTCGTGCTCTCCCACGACCGCCGCGAGGCCGTCATCCGCGAGGGCATCGCCGCCATCGAGGCCGAGCGTCCGGGCAGCCGCGTCGACACCCCTAAGCGCATCTTCGACGAGGTCGTCAACCTCTGCGAGTGGCCGTCGGTGCTCGTCGGCAAGTTCGACGAGGAGTATCTCAAGGTCCCGCAGGAGATCATCTGCGAGTCGATGCTCTCCAACCAGCGCTATTTCCCGATCTTCGACGCCGATGGCAAGCTCACGCGCGAGTTCGTCATCGTGTCCAACGCAGACCCCAAGGTCTCCGAGACGGTCGTCGCCGGCAACGAGCGCGTCGTGCGCCCGCGACTCGACGACGCGAAGTTCTTCTTCGAGGAGGACCTCAAGCACCCGATGGAGGACTTCGTCCAGCGCCTCGGCATCGTGACCTTCCAGGAGAAGCTCGGCACCACGCTCCAGAAGGTCGAGCGCATGGAGAAGCTCGCCGGCGCCGTCGCCGCTGCGGCGGGGGAGGGCGAGCAGGGCGTGGCCGACGCCGTCCGCGCCGCTCATCTCGCCAAGGCCGACCTCGTTTCCCAGGCCGTCGTGGAGTTCACGAACCAGCAGGGCGTGATGGGCGGCTACTACGCCGAGGCCGCCGGCGAGAACGCCGACGTCTGCGTCGCCGTCCGCGAGCACTACCGCCCGCGTTTCGCCGGCGACGAGCTGCCCTCCAACACCTGCGGCAAGTGCGTGGCCATCGCCGACAAGCTCGACACCACCTGCGGTATCTTCGCCATCGACGAGCCCCCCACCGGCTCCTCGGACCCCTATGCCGTGCGCCGCGCCGCCATCGGCATCATCCAGATGCTGCGCGAGCTGCCGAGCGTCTCGCTCAAGGGCCTCATCGAGGCGTCTCTCGCCGCGTACGCCGAGCAGGGCCTCGAGTTCGACCAGCAGGCCGTGGCCGCCAAGGTCGAGCAGTTCTTCGCCGGACGGCTCAAGTCCATCGCCAAGGACGAGGGTATCCGCCTCGACTCCATCGAGGCGGTCTCCGCGGTCGGCGTCATCGACCCCGCCGAGTTCATCGCCCGCGCCCGCGCGCTCGACTCCGCGCGCGCCGAGCAGCCCGAGATCTTCGAGGCCCTGGCCGGCGCCTTCACGCGAGCCCACAACCTCGCGGACGCCTCCCTTGGCTGCGATGTCGACGAGTCGATGCTCGGCGACGCCGAGCGCGCGCTTCTCTCTGCTTGTGAAGATGGTGAGGAGAAAGTGGCGTCCGCGCTCGCTTCCAAGGACTTCGACGCCGCTTGCGGCGCTCTCGCGGCGCTTAAAGAGCCCATCGACCGATTCTTCGACGACGTTTTGGTCATGGACGAGCATGATGATGTAAGGGAAAACCGCCTGAGGCTCCTCAACCGCTTCGCCTGCGTGTTCGCGGGCGTCGCGGACATCAGCGCGCTTTCCCGCAAGAAGTAATGTCCGACCTTGGCGCCGGGGGAAAGTCGGCGCCTCCCCGTCGGAAACGGCGGGAACCTGCTTGGGGGTTCAATATGAAAAAGCTCGACATCGACGACGGGCTGTTCGGCGACGTCGTCCCGAAGATCTATGTTCTCTCCGACTCCCGCGGCGAGACCGCCAACACGGTTGTTATGGCCGCCGCCGCCCAGTTCGGCGAGGAGTCGGTCGAGATCGAGCGTCTCTCCGGCGTCACCAACGTCGAGACCGTGCGCGATTTCTTCGACAAGAACTACGACTCGAGCCGCCCGACGGCTGTGTTCCACACCTTCGCCAACGGCACGCTTCGCCGCGAGATCCGTCGTGAGCTCGATCGCAGGGGCATCCCCTCGATCGACCTTCTCGGTCCCGCCGTCACGGTCATCTCCACGCTCACCGGCGAGGAGCCGACCCGCGAGATCGGCGCCACGTTCAAGAAGTAGCTCCTCAAGAAGGCCCCGCCGCTTGGGGGGGCTTTTATCTATTATTTCAGTTTGGTAAGAGGCGCCTCGGTCCCGCGGGACCAGCGGGCCCTTCCGGCCTAATCGTAAAAACGCCGCCCCCATGACGACGCGTCAAGCGTCCCCGTGGGGGCGGCTTTGTATTATGCGAATAGGGTCCACAACAGGGGCTGTACGGCCGCGCCGCTGCCGTCGAGAATGGCGTCGGCGGCAGTTTTGACGCTCGGACCATGCGGGCGATTTCCGGGTGACGCGTCTACCTGCGGCTTCTCAAACCCCGGTCGCGGGCCTACTCGGGAAACCCGCTAAAAACTGCCGCCGACTCGGGTCTCCACACCCGCGGGCGATCGCGGGCTCGGCTTATTCGCGAGGTAGTGGGCTATATGCGCGAATCCGGCGCCGTCCCTAGCGGTCGGGCCCATGGCCCAAAAACCAAAAATCGTCCTTACCGTAACACTCATCGCGCCCGGGCGCGCACGTGGCCCCCAAAATCGCCCTCATGCGCCGCTCACCCCGCTACCCGCTACCGAATATCAAATAAAGCGCAGCGTACGGATAGTGCGTTGTTAGTATGACGAAGTCGAGCGGGGCCATGGTCGCCTCGCCAAGGCATTCGTAGTAAGTGCGCGCCTGCCACGTTCGCCGGCGCGTCAAGCACTCAAGAAGCAAGGGGTAAACATGGCTGAAAAGCACGTGTACCGCTTCGGCGCCGGCATCGACGGCGTCAACGCCACCGAGCCCGCGGGCGAGACCGTCGAGCAGGCCAAGTGGATCGTCGGCGGCAAGGGCGCCAACCTCGCCGAGATGGCAAAGATCGGCCTGCCCGTCCCTCCGGGATTCTCCATCACCTGCCAGACCTGCGTCGCCTACGCGAACGCCGGCAACAAGTGGGCCGACGGCGTCCTCGACGAGATCGACGCCGCCCGCGAGAACCTCGAGCAGCGCATGGGCAAGAAGCTCGGCGACGCCGAGGACCCGCTGCTCGTCTCCGTTCGCTCCGGCGCCCCCTTCTCTATGCCCGGCATGATGGACACCGTCCTCAACCTCGGTCTCAACGACATCTCGGTCCAGGGCCTCATCAAGCAGACCGGCAACGAGCGCTTCGCCTACGACTCCTACCGTCGCTTCATCCAGATGTTCTCCAACGTCGTCATGGGCGTCGACGGAGATCTCTTCGAGGACGCCATCAACGAGAAGAAGGCCGAGAAGGGCGTGAAGCTCGACACCGAGCTCGACGCCGCCGACCTCAAGGACCTCGTCGAGACCTTCAAGACCATCTTCGCCGTGAACGTCGACTCCCAGGCCCACCCCGAGGTCGCCCCCGAGGGCCGCGCCTCCTTCCCGCAGGACCCGCTGCTCCAGCTCCGCCTCGCCATCGAGGCCGTCTTCGGCTCCTGGATGAACGAGCGCGCCATCATCTACCGTAAGCAGAACAAGATCTCCGACGACCTCGGCACCGCCGTCAACGTCCAGGTCATGGTCTTCGGCAACAAGGGCGAGACCTCCGCTACCGGCGTCGCCTTCACTCGCAACCCCGCCGACGGCACCAAGGAGTTCTACGGCGACTTCCTGGTCAATGCCCAGGGCGAGGACGTCGTGGCCGGTATCCGCAACACCGAGCCGATCGCCGACCTCAAGACCATCCCGGGCCTCGAGGAGGCCGGCCAGCAGCTCGACGACATCTTCGTGAAGCTCGAGGAGCACTACCACGACATGATGGACATCGAGTTCACCATCGAGCAGGGCAAGCTCTGGATGCTCCAGACCCGCGTGGGCAAGCGCACCGCCATGGCCGCGCTCGCCATCGCCATGCAGTTCGAGGCCGAGGGCGCCATCTCCAAGGAGGAGGCCGTCATGCGCGTGGCCCCCGAGCAGCTCGACCAGCTCCTGCACCCGCAGTTCGACCCGAAGGCCGACTTCAAGGTCCTCACCAAGGGCATGAACGCGTCCCCCGGCGCCGCCGTGGGCCAGGTCGTCTTCTCCGCCGAGGACGCCGTCCACTGCGCCAACAAGGACCAGCCCTGCATCCTCGTCCGTTGGGAGACCAACCCCGACGACCTCAAGGGCATGGTTGCCGCTGAGGGCATCCTCACCTCTCACGGCGGCAAGACCAGCCACGCGGCCGTCATCGCCCGCGGCATGGGCGCCCCCTGCGTCTGCGGCGCCGAGGCGCTGAAGATCGACGCCAAGGCCAAGGAGGTCGTGGTCTCCGGCACCGACGTCGTGCTCCACGAGGGCGACATCATCTCCATCAACGGCACCACCGGCGACGTCATCCTGGGCGCCGTGCCCCTGGTGCGCCCGGAGCTCACCGGCGACCTCGAGACCATCCTCACCTGGGCAGACGCCATCCGCTCCGACGCTTCCCGCGGCCGCAACATCGGCGTTCGCGCCAACGCGGACAACCCCGAGGACGCCAAGCTTTCCCGCGACTTCGGCGCCGAGGGCATCGGCCTCGACCGTACCGAGCACATGTTCCTGGGCGACCGCAAGGAGATCATCCAGTCGTTCATCCTCGCCGAGCGCACCGGCGCCAAGCAGCAGGCCCTGGGCCAGCTCCTCAAGGTCCAGACCGACGACTTCCTGGGCATGTTCGAGGCCATGGACGGCAAGACCGTCATCGTCCGTCTCCTCGATCCGCCTCTGCACGAGTTCCTCGACAACCCGCGCGAGTACGCCGTCGAGCTTGCCCACGCCGAGGAGCGCGGCGAGTCCGATCTGCAGCTCAAGGCCCGTCGCGACCTTCTCTCCCGCCTGGATTCCTTCCAGGAGGCCAACCCGATGCTCGGCCTTCGCGGCTGCCGCCTCGGCATCATCTACCCCGAGCTGACCGAGATGCAGGTTCGCGCCATCGCCTCCGCGTACGCGCACCTCAAGAAGCGCGGACTGGACCCCAAGCCCGAGATCATGGTCCCGCTCGTCTCCACGGTTGAGGAGCTCAAGGTCGTCCGTGAGCAGATTGAGAAGGTCATCACGGCCGTCTCCGAGCAGACCGGCGTCGACATCACCATCCCCATCGGCTGCATGATCGAGATTCCGCGCGCTGCTGTCACCGCCGACGAGATCGGCCAGTACGCCGACTTCTTCTCCTTCGGCACCAACGACCTCACGCAGATGGGCTTCGGCTTCTCCCGCGACGACGTCGAGAGCACCTTCATCCCGCAGTACCTCGCCAAGAAGATCCTCAAGACCAACCCGTTCGAGACGCTCGACCCCGGCATCGCCAAGCTCGTCAAGCTCGGCGTCGAGGGCGGCCACAAGGCCAACGACAAGATCGTCTGCGGCGTCTGCGGCGAGACCGGCGGCGACCCGGACTCCATCCAGATGTACTACGACCTCGGCCTCGACTACGTGTCCTGCTCGCCGTACCGCGTGCCCATCGCCCGCCTCGCGGCCGCTCAGGCAAAGATCAAGTCCAACGGCGGCGCCGAGAAGCTCGCCTAAGTAGACTTCGACCTGCTCGCAGCATCGAGTTTCTAGGGAGAGGGACGGCCTGGCCGCCCCTCTCCTTTCTTCATGTGCGAGACTCATGGGGCCCGGGTTCACGGGCGTTTCACGTTCCGCGATTAGATTGGGGTTGGCTTGGGAAAGAAGCGGGGTTCCGGCGTCGGCGCCTACATCGGCCTTGCGCTCTCCGTCGCGTTCGTGGTCGCGTGCGGCCTCGTGTTCAGGCTCGCATCCACGGGCGAGCTGAGAGATGCCGTCTTTGGCCTCGTGGGCGCGCAGGCGGCCCAAGGCGAGGCGGAAGAGGCGGGCGGGGAGACGGCCGAGGCGCCCGTGCCCAAGGATTTCTCGGCCTATAGCTGGGAAGAGGTCGCCCAAATCGCCCGCCTTATCTCTTCGGCGGAGTCAGACGGGGAGGCCCGGTCCCTGGGCATGTCCTACGGGGTCCTCACGGCGGACGGGAACATCACCGACTCGGTGCGGACCCTGCAGCTCGCCGACGGGTCCCTCATCACCTGCCGCGTCGTGGGCCTTCGCGCCGACGAGGCCGCGGACGGCTCGGGCAAGGCGGGACTGACGTTTCTCTCTTATGGCTACGGCGCCGCTTCCATGAACGCCGAGGCTACGGCCGGGGGCGGCTGGGAGGCGAGCGGCATGCGCTCCTGGCTCGCGGGGGATGTCCTCGCGCTTCTTCCCGCCGAGGTCTCCGGCTCCGTCAAGGCCGTGAGCAAGCTCACCAACAGCCAGGGGGCCTCCTGCGACCCCGGCTCGGCCGTGACCCCCACGTCCGACTCCCTCTGGCTCTTTTCCGGCGCAGAGGTCTATGGCCGGCTCACCTGGCTTTCGCAGGAATACGGCGACACGCCCATTGCGAACGCCGACTACGTCGACTTCGTCGCGCTCGACGCGATGCTCTCGTCGGAGGGCTCGCAGTACCAGTACTTCGCCGAGCGAGGCGCGGCGGACCGCTCCGAGTTCTCCTGCGTGCCCGCCGTCGTCGGCTCCCAGGCGGGCAACTGGTGGCTCAGGAGCTGCTATCCCGTGCAGGGCACGTCCTCAGACGAGGGCTACTTCTACCAGGTCCTGCGCTCGGGCTACCCCTCGACCACCATCGCCGCCAACGGGTCGGGAGGGGTCGTCGTGGGGTTTTGCCTTTAGTTGTGGATTTTCTTGATAGGCGGGCGGGTCTCGGTTAGACTTTCTCCTTGTGTGTAAGCCTATGTGCCGCTCGCGGACGCGTCGGCACCTCTAGAGAGACAAGGAAAGACAATGGATTACATCCGCGCAATCGAGCGTCAGCAGATCAGGGAGGACATCCCGGAGGTCAAGGTCGGCGACAACGTCAAGGTCTACTACAAGATCATCGAGGGCGACCGTCACCGCGAGCAGGTCTTCCAGGGCGACGTCATCCGCATGAGCGGCGCCGGCTCCCGCGAGACCTTCACCGTCCGCAAGATCTCCTTCGGCTGCGGCGTCGAGCGTACCTTCCCGCTTCACTCGCCGAAGATCGCCAAGCTCGAGGTCGTTCGTCACGGCAAGGTCCGTCGCGCCAAGCTCTACTACCTCCGCGATCGCGTCGGCAAGGCCGCCCGCATTCCCGAGAAGCGCTAGTAGCTTATACGCAGGCTTTGGGGCCGCTCCTTCGGGGGCGGCCCTTCTTTTGTGAGGTGGGGATATGGCGAGAGCCGCACAGCACGGGTCCACGGCGAAGGAGATCGTCGCTCTTTTGAGCGACGCGCCCGAGGTAGAGGCGAAGGCCCTGATCGAGCGCTACGACGGCGACCCGCGAAAGCAGGTCCAGAAGGCCGTCTCGGCCGCGCGCGGCCGGCTCGCGCGGGCGGAGGCCGAGCGCGGGCGCGTGGCCGGCATGTACTCGCTTATGCGCGAGCTCGGCGGGCAGGGCATCGTCCTCGGCGTCGACGAGGTCGGCCGCGGCTCGATCGCGGGGCCGCTCACCGTGTGCGCGGTGGCCTTGCCGGACGAGCCCCAGATCCTCGGCATCAACGACTCGAAGCAGCTCACTCCCGCCCGGCGAGAGCTGCTCGCGGCCCAGATAGCCGACGTCGCGGTCGCGGTGGGCACCTGCCACATCGAGCCCTCCGTCATCGACGAGGTCGGGATGGCGGCCGCCTTGAGGATGGCCATGTCCGGGGCGATAGAGGACGCGGGGGTCGAGCCCGCGTGCGTCCTCATCGACGGCAACCCCATGCATGTCCACCCCAAGGAGAAGACGCTGGTCAAGGGCGATGCGCGCGTGGCCTGCATCGCCGCTGCGTCCATCGTCGCCAAGGTGACGCGAGACCACATTATGGTCGCCTATGGGGAGGAGTACCCCGACTATCCCTTCGCGGAGTGCAAGGGCTACGCCTCGGCCGACCACATCGCGGCCATCAAGGAGCACGGCCTCTCGCCGATCCATCGCTTCTCGTTCTGTGGGAATTTCTTGGAGACTCCCTCTCTTTTTTAATCTTACGGTTTCATAGGTCGGCTGGCCGCCCGGAGAGATCGGGGCGGCCAGCTGCCGTTTTATGGGCTTCTCGAAGCTCGCGGGCGCTGCGCGGCGGATACCCGCAAGACAGCGGCAAGACATACGTCAGGTCCGCGTAAGACGCATGCGCGATGCTCCCCTCGCATATCCGCACAAAGGAGGGGAGCAGAACATGTCCGTGTACTCTCAGGTCGCCCTCGCCGACCCGGCGCCGCATAGGCCCCGTCGGGCGGCGGCCGCGTCCCGCACATCGGCGCCGAGAAGGACGCTCGACACGGTCAAGATCGACGAGGGCGAGCTCATCGCGCCCATCTCTCAGATTTCCGCCAGGGAGCTCGGGCGCGTCGGGGAGGACGTGGCCGCGTCGTTTCTGGAGTCCGAGGGCTACGAGATCCTTGACCGCAACTGGCGCTGCCGGCGCGGCGAGATAGACCTCGTCGCCCGCGACCCTGACGGCACCACGGCGCTCGTCGAGGTAAAGACCAGGCGAGCGGGGCATCTCTCGGACTGCGAGCCCGAGGTGGCCGTCACCAAGAAGAAGCGCGACCGCTATGGCGTCCTGGCGCAGCTCTATATCCTGGAGAACGGTACATGCTACCCGCTTCGCTGCGACGTCGTATCCGTGACCGTGGGCGCGAACGCCTGGGCCAGGGTGAGGCTCACTCCCGGCGCCTTCTCCTTCGATGCCGCATGAGCGGCTCTGCGCGCGTCTACACGGGGATGCTGAGGGGCATCGAGGCCCTGCCCGTGTCGGTAGAGGTGAGCATCGGCGGCGGCCTGCCGGGAATCTATGTGGTGAGCGCCGAGGGCAAGTTCGTGGACGCCACTGCCCGCGTGCGCTGCGCCGTCGAGTCGTGCGGCTACGATATCCCGCAGGCGCACATCACCGTGAACCTCGCGCCGGGGGATATACGCAAGACCGGGCCGAGTTACGATTTGCCCATCGCCGTGGGCATCCTCGTGGCCACGCGCCAGGTCCCCCCGAAGATGGCCGAGGAGGCGCTCTTCGTGGGGGAGCTCGGGCTCGAGGGGCAGGTGGAGCCCGTGAGGGGAGCCGCCGCCTACTCGCGGCTCGCGGACTCGCAGGGGCTTCTCACCGTGGTCTCCGCGAGGACCCCCGGCATGTCGCGCGACTCGGACAGGGTCCTCGCTATCCAGACGCTGGCCCAGCTCAGGCAGGGGCTCGAGCGGCTCGTCCCGTTGCGCGCGAAGCACATCGGGGAGCGGGGCGCGCAAGACGGCACGCCCATGCTCGACTTCTCCGAGGTCATCGACCAGGAGATTCCCAAGCGCGCGCTCGTGATCGCGGCCGCTGGGCGCCATGGGATGCTCATGGTCGGGCCCCCAGGCTCCGGTAAATCGATGCTCGCGAAGCGCCTGCCCACGATTCTGCCGCCCCTCACGGACGCGGAGAAGGACGAGGCCATCCTCATCCATTCCGTCGCGGGCCAGCCCTGCGACTCGCTCGCTGCCGGCGTGAGGCCGTTTCGCGCGCCGCACCATTCGATATCCTGCGCGGGGCTCCTCGGCGGCGGCAGGCCCGTGACGCCGGGAGAGCTCTCGCTGGCGGACAAGGGCGTGCTGTTTCTCGACGAGCTCCCCGAGTTCGCCATCAACGTGCTGCAGTCCATGCGCCAGCCCATTGAGGAGCACGAGGTCCGGCTCGTCCGCGCGGAGGGCGTCTACACCTTCCCATGCGACTTCCAGCTCGTTGCGGCGGCGAACCCGTGCCCCTGCGGCCACCTCGGCGATCCCGGGCACGCCTGCACCTGCCCGCCTTCGCGCGTCGCGACCTACCAGAACAAGATCGGCGGCCCGCTCATGCAGCGCATCGACGTCGTGTGCGACGTGGCGCGCCCGAGCGAGAAGAGCGTGATCCGGGGAGGGGAGGGCATGGGCTCGGCCGAGATGCGAGAGCTCGTGGTCAACGCGAGGGAGTTCCGCAGCTGGAGGCTCGAGCGCGAGGGAGAGGCGCCCGCCCTCGGCGGCGCACGCTTCGAGCCGGGCGCGCAGGGTCTCTTCGAGGGCTACGCGGAGAGGCTCATGCTCGGGGGCCGCGCGATCGTGCGCGTGGCGAGAGTCTCGCGCACGATCGCCGACCTCGCCGAGCACCCCCTCGTGCAGAAGGAAGACATCGTCGAGGCGCTCGGGTTCCGCTCGCGCGCCACGCTCTAGAGAAGGGACGGGGCGCATGATTCCGAAGGATGGATGGGAGCTTGGCCTGGAGGACGACGCATACCCCGCGATGATGCGCGAGTTGGCCAACCCGCCCCAGGTCATCCGGGGAAGAGGCAATCCTATGAGCCTCTCGATGCCTTCCCTGAGCATCGTGGGGTCGCGCAGGCCCACGCCCTATGGCAGGGCCATCGCGCGGATGGCGGGCAGCGTTGCGGCCGCGGGCGGGGTCTGCGTCGTCTCGGGCGGCGCCATGGGCTGCGACTCGGAGGCGGGGCGCGCCTGTCTCGACGCCGGAGGGGTCCACGTGGTGGTCTCCGGCTGCGGCGCCGACCAGGTGTACCCCTCGACCTCGGCCGACGTCTACGAGCGCGCGATCGCCTCCGGGGGCGCCGTCGTCTCCGCGGAGCGCTGGGGGGCGGGGCCTCGGCGCTACGCCTTCCCGAGGAGAAACGCCCTCATCGCCGCCCTTTCCGAGTGTCTTGTGGTAACGGAGGCGGGCCCGCGCTCGGGCACGATGAGCACGGCGGACGCGGCGCTCGAGCTCGGCCGCACGGTCTATGCCATACCGGGGTCCATCTTCTCGTCGCTCTCCTGCGGGACGAACTCCCTCATCGCGGAGGGCGCGCGCATTATCCCGGACAAGGCGTCGCTCGAGCTCGCCATCTCGCTCGACTATGGTTTCCTGCTGCTGCGCGAGCAGGGGCGCCCCGAGAGCGCGGACGACCTCATGGCGGCGCTCGTGGCCTCCCCGTCCCGGCCCGAGGAGCTCGCGCGCGGCCTTGGCATGCAGGTGGTCGACTGCCTCACGGCGCTCGCGGACCGCGAGGCCAGGGGGCTGGCCGAGAGGCTCCCGGACGGGCGCTACTGCGCGTCGTCGGCGTTCCTGCAGGGGGCCGTCCCCCTCTGAGACGACTTTCCGGTCGCCTTTACGGTCGGGCTGCGGGCGGGCCTCGGCGTGCCTGCGGGACATCGGCTCCCGGCTCGAGACGCGCTTCCTCGGTCCGCACGGGCGTTCGCTGAGCTACCATCATGCCTATTCGCCGCGCCGCGGCGCCGTGAGGAATCGAGGGGGCCGCGGCTGGCCCCGAGGGAGGTCGCATGTCTCAGGAAGTGGTCGTGATCGGGGGCGGTCTCGCCGGCTCGGAGTGCGCGCTGCAGCTCGCCGCGCGCGGGGTGCGCGTCCGGCTCTTCGAGCAGAGGCCCTCGGCCCGCGGGGCCGCCCACCACACGGACATGCTGGCCGAGCTCGTCTGCTCGAACTCGCTCAAGTCCACCAAGCCCGACTCGGCCGCCGGCCTTCTCAAGCTCGAGCTCGCGGACATGGGCTCGTTCCTCCTGCGCCTCGCCGAGCAATGCCGCGTGCCCGCCGGCGGCGCCCTCGCCGTCGACCGCGAGCGCTTCTCCGAGGGCGTGACCCGCGCCGTAGAGGAGAGCCCCTTGATCGAGCTCGTGCGGGAAGAGGCGCGGGAGATCCCGCAGGGCCCGTGCGTCGTCGCGGCTGGGCCGTTGTGCTCCGAGGCGCTCTTCTCATGCGTGGAGCGGGCGGTCGGGGAGGGCCATCTCGCGTTCTTCGACGCGGCGGCCCCCATCGTCACGGCGGACTCCATCGACCGGGATGTCGTCTTCAGCCAGTCCCGTTATGAGCAGGGCGGCGGCGACTACCTCAACTGCCCCATGAACAAGGGTGAGTACGAGGCCTTCATCGACGCGCTTCTCGCCGCCGACCGCGTGATCGCGCGCGACTTCGAGCAGAAGGACCTCTTCTGCGCCTGCCAGCCCGTGGAGGAGGTGGCGCGGGCCGGGCGCGACGCCGTGCGCTTCGGCGCCATGAAGCCCGTGGGCCTCACCGACCCGAGGACCGGGCGCCGCCCCTGGGCCGCGGTCCAGCTCCGGGCCGAGACCGCCGACAAGGGCGCCTACAACCTCGTCGGCTTCCAGACGAACCTCACCTGGCCCGCCCAGCGCGAGGTGTTCCGCATGATCCCGGGTCTCGGGTCGGCCGAGTTCGCGCGCTACGGCGTCATGCACCGCAACTCCTTCGTCGACGCGCCCCATGTCCTCGACGGCACTTTCCGTATCCCCGGCACTCAGGCGCGCCTCGCGGGACAGATCTGCGGCACCGAGGGCTACGTCGAGGCCATCGCCTCGGGGCTTCTGGCCGCGGTGAACACGTACGCGGACCTCATGGGGGCGGCGTGCGCGAGCCTGCCCCGGACGTCCTCTTTCGGCGCGCTCGTGAGCTATGCCACGGACCCGGCCACCAAGGACTACCAGCCGATGCACGTGAACTTCGGCATCGTCCCGCCCCTGGAGGAGCATGTCCGCGACAAGGCCAAGAGGCGCCAGGCGGTGGCGGCCAGGGCTCGCGAGGATTTCCGCGCGTACGTCTCGTCGAGGCCCGACCTGTGGCCCGATGGCCCGGTTTCCGTCGATTGCGCGGCGCCCGAGGCACCGGATTCGCGCGCGCTCACGCAGCCCGATTCGGCGGACACCCCAGGCGACACCCGCGCGTGAGCTCGATCGACCTCTATATAGACCCGTACTTGGACCAGCTCCGCAGCGTCTCGGGCCTCTCGGAGAACACCCGGCGCGCCTACGGCTCCGACCTCGCGGCCTTCGCGCGCTGGTGCGACCGCGCGGGCGTCGACGCGCTCGCTCTCACGCACCGCGAGCTGCGCGCCTATCTCGGCGAGCTTTCCCGCGCGCGCTACGCCACGACGACCATCAACCGGCATCTCTCCGCCGTCCGCGGGCTCTACGCCTGGATCGGGAGGCACGGCGTGGAGGCGAGCGGGGCCGCGGCGGCGGCCGCGAGCCCGAAGGCGCCGAGGACCCTTCCCCGCGCGATCACGGACGAGCAGGCGTCCAGGCTGCTCGACGCCTGCGAGCCCTCCGACGCCGCGGGCCTGAGGGACCGCGCCTTCCTCGAGCTCCTCTACGCCACCGGCGCGCGCATCTCCGAGGCGTCCGCGCTGGACACGGGCTCCTTCGATTTCGGCTCGGCGCAGGTCCGCCTTATCGGCAAGGGGGATAAGGAGCGCGTGGTACCCGTCTACGAGGCGGCCCTCGACTGGGTTCGGCGCTATGAGGCCGAGGCGCGCCCGGCCCTTCTCGCCCGCGCGAAGAGGGACCCTGCCGACTCTGCCCGCGCGCTCCTTCTCTCCGCGCGCGGAAACCGAATGAGCGCGGGCGCGCTGCGGGAGGCCTTCGAGCGAAGGCGCGCCGCGGCGGGGCTGCCCTCGTATGTGACGCCCCACACGATGCGCCACACCTTCGCCACCGAGCTTCTCGGCGGGGGCGCCGACCTGCGCAGCGTGCAGGAGCTCCTCGGCCACGAGAGCCTGCAGACGACCCAGATATACACGCATCTCTCCGTCGAGCGACTCAAGTCCGCGGCCCGCTGCGCGCACCCCAGGGCATGACCGCCGAGGGGACCCCATGCCCACGGGCGGCGGTCGATAGGGCCGCGCGCGATGGGGCGGTCCGGCCGCGCGCAGAAAACCGAGGCCGATGCCCCGACGTCACGGGACCGCGCGAAGGGACAAAATCCACACTCGACATTGAATCTCGTGTTGGTATACTTATCAGCTGTTGTGCATACGCACGACATGCCGGCGGCCAGCCGGCACCATCACACACGCGCGACGACCCGCCTGCCGTGGTGCCCGAAGGCGAATAGCCAGGCCTCGGGTGGCAGTTCACGGGGATGACCTCGCGCGGAGGACCAACCACAGGAGGTTACCATGGCTAAGATCACTATCCAGACCCTGCTCGATGCCGGCTGCCACTACGGTCACCAGACCCGTCGCTGGAACCCCAAGATGAAGTCCTACATCTTCGGCGAGCGCAACGGCATCTACATCCTTGACCTCAAGCAGACCATGTACGGTCTCGACCAGGCCTACACCTTCCTCAAGGACACCGCTTCCAAGGGCGGCAAGGTCCTCTTCGTCGGCACCAAGAAGCAGGCCCAGGAGCCCGTCGCCCAGCAGGCCGAGCGCTGCGGCATGCCCTGGATCAACCAGCGCTGGCTCGGCGGCATGCTCACCAACTTCGTGACCATGCGCTCCCGCATCAACCGCATGGAGGAGCTCGAGGCCATGGTCGAGGACGGCCGCATGGCCACCCTGCCCAAGAAGGAGCAGGCTGTTCTCACCAAGGAGCTCGACAAGCTTCAGAAGAACCTCGGCGGCGTCCGCGACATGACCGCCCTGCCGCAGGCCATCTTCGTCGTCGACTCCAAGCGCGAGGAGATCGCCATCCGCGAGGCCAACCGCCTGCACATCCCCGTCGTCTCCCTGCTCGACACCAACTCCGACCCCGACGTGGTCGAGTACGGCATCCCCGCCAACGACGACGCCATCCGCTCCGTCGCCCTCATGTGCGAGATCGCCGCTGACGCCGTCCTCGCCGGCACCGGCAAGGAGCAGATCACCGCTGAGGAGATGGCCGCTCCCGCCGAGGCCCCCGCTGCCGAGTAGGCCAGCCGCAGGGTTTCTTTGTAACGTTCGAACTTCCGATTAGAGGAGATACACATGGCTCAGATTACCGCCGCCCTCGTCAAGCAGCTCCGTGAGATGACCGACTCCCCGATGATGGAGTGCAAGAAGGCCCTCGTCGAGGCCGAGGGCGACCTCGAGAAGGCCGTCGATGTCCTGCGCACCATGGGCGTGGCCAAGGCCGTCAAGCGCGCCGGCCGCGACACCAACGAGGGCACCATCGCCACCTATGTCTCCGAGGACGGCAAGACCGGCGCCATCCTCGAGCTCTCTTGCGAGACCGACTTCGTGGGCACCAACCCCAAGTTCACCGGCTTCGCCGCCAAGCTCGCCCAGGTCGTCGCCGAGCAGAACCCGGCCGACGTTGAGGCCCTCAAGGCCTGCGAGATGGACGGCTCCACCGTCGACGCCGAGCTCGTCGAGATGATCCACGTCATCGGCGAGAACATGAAGGTCCTGCGTTTCCAGCGCCTCTCCGTCGAGAACGGCGCCCTCGCGAGCTACATCCACCTCGGCGGCAAGATCGCCAACGTGGCCGTCTTCGAGTTCGCTAAGCCCGAGACCGCCGCTGCTGACGAGTTCAAGACCTTCGCCCACGACGTCGCCATGCAGATCGCCGCGACCGCTCCCGTGGCCGCTTCCCGCGACGACGTCCCGACCGAGACCGTCGAGCACGAGCTCGCCATCTACAAGGCCCAGGCTGCCGAGTCCGGCAAGCCTGAGGCCATCCAGGAGAAGATGGCCCAGGGCCGTCTCGAGAAGTACTTCAAGGAGTTCGTCCTCTGCGAGCAGGAGTTCGTCAAGGATTCCTCCGTCACCATCGACGGCCTCGCTAAGAAGACCTCCAAGGACCTCGGCGACGAGATCAAGGTCAAGTCCTTCGTCCTTTACCGCTTCGGCGAGTAAGACGTCCCATTTGCATTACCGGAGCCGGTCGCTTTCGTGGCCGGCTCCTTTTATATGCGCGCAGGCGATGGGGTCCGCGAACACAGAGGGGCGGCTCATCCATGTGCCCGGGCTCGCGGCCAAGCGATGCTCGTCGGCTATCGACCGGCCCGGCCCTGCGCGTCTGGTAAACTCATCTGTTAGCACATAAGCGCCATTGGCGCGTACAAGTCCCACGACTAAATGGAGGTTGGTTTTGGCAGACGCTAAGTATCAGCGAGTTTTGCTCAAGCTTTCCGGCGAGGCCCTTATGGGCTCCCAGGAATTCGGCATCGACCCCGCCGTTCCCGCGAGGCTTGCCGAGGAGATTCGCCCCGTCTACGAGTCCGGCGTCCAGATCGCCGTCGTCATCGGCGGCGGCAACATTTTCCGCGGCGTCCAGGGCGCGGCGGGCGGCATGGACCGCGCGCAGGGCGACTCCATGGGCATGCTCGCCACCGTCATCAATGCCCTTGCGCTGCAGGACACCTTCGAGAAGGCCGGCATGGTGAGCCGCGTGATGTGTGCCATCTCCATGAGCCAGATCGCCGAGCCCTATATCCGCCGTCGCGCCATCCGCCACATGGAGAAGGGCCGCATCGTTATTCTTGCCGCCGGAACCGGCAACCCCTTCTTTACCACGGACACGGGCGCCGCGCTGCGCGCCTGCGAGGTCAATGCCCAGATCCTCATGAAGGCCACCAACGTCGACGGCGTCTACGACTCCGACCCCAAGACGAACCCCGATGCCGTCAAGTACGACTCCGTCACCTACGACGACGTCCTCACCAAGAACCTCAAGGTCATGGACGCCGCCGCCATCGCGCTGTGCCGCGACAACAAGATGCCCGTCATGATCTTCGACATCAACGGCGACGGCAACTTCAAGAACGCCGTCGAGGGCGCCCACGTGGGCACCGTCGTCTATAACAAGGAGGACTAAATGAGCCAGCACACCGACTTCGCCGAGTCCCACATGGAGAAGGCCATCGATGCCCTCAAGTCGAACTTCTCCCGTGTTCGCTCCGGCCGTGCGAACGCCCATATCCTCGACCCCATCAAGGTCGATTATTACGGACAGCCCACGCCCATCACCCAGCTCGCCGGAGTTAAGGTCCCCGAGGCCTCCATGCTCGTGATCGAGCCGTGGGACAAGACCTCCCTCAAGGCCATCGAGAAGGCCATCGAGGCCTCCGACCTGGGCATCACCCCTTCCAACGACGGCGTCTCCATCCGTCTGCCGTTCCCGCGCCCGACCGAGGAGCGCCGCCGCGAGCTCGCCAAGGAGTGCTCTAAGCTCGCCGAGGAGGCCCGCGTGGCCATCCGTAACGTTCGCCGCGACGCCAACGGCAAGGTCGATCGCGACGAGGAGCTCGCCGAGGACGACGCGAACCGCGAGAAGAAGGCGATCCAGAAGCTGACCGACGCCTACGTGGCCAAGGTCGAGGAGCTGCTCAAGGCCAAGACCGCCGAGGTCATGGAGATCTAGGTCTCTGCCCATACGGCTTCAACGCCCGTCGCCCGGGGAATTACTGGCGACGGGCGTTTGCGTGTCGGCTTCCTCTGGCGGACTCAGACTGAGGCGTGGCCATGAGGCGCCGGTTCTGGTTTATGCCCACAGAAGCTATTTTTGGTCGGTCACCGGTAAAAGCGCCTGGTAGGATTTGCAAGGTTGTTTTTGTTTAACCTGCTTATGCATTGACGGGAGCCCGCTTGAGCTTTATAGACTTCGCTTCCACGCGCCAGGCGACACTGTCGCGCCGCGCGTTCATAGCCGGCGCGGCGTCGTTTCTCGGCGCGGCCGCCGTCTTCTCATCCGCGTGCTCCAAGGGCGAGGACGCCTCCGAAGGGATCAAGACGCTCGTCGTGGGCTCGGACATCTACCCGCCCGCCAACTATCTCGACGAGAACGGCAACCCCACCGGCTTCGACGTGGATATCGTCTCCGAGGCCTTCGCACGCATGGGCTATGAGCCTAAGTTCGAGCTCATCAACTGGGAAGACAAGAAGGAGCTGCTCGCTGACGGGGCCATCGACTGCGTCGCGGGCTGCTTCTCTATGAACGGGCGCCTGGACGAGTACAAGTGGGCCGGCCCCTACATGCGCAGCCGGCAGGTCGTGGCCGTGAACCCCTCGAGCGACATTTATACCCTTGCGGACCTCGAGGATAAGGTCGTGGCCGTGCAGACCACCACGAAGCCCGAGTCCATCTTCCTGAACCGCAGCAAAGAGGGTCTGCCGGAGGTGCGGAAGGTCTATTCCTTCGCTGACCGCTCGCTTCTCTTCCCGGCGCTGAGCAAGGGTTACGTCGACGCGGTCGGCGCCCATGAGGAGTCCATCGTCCAGTACGAGAGCGACTTCTCGGTCGATTACCGGATCCTGGACGAGAGCCTGCTCGAGACGGGCCTCGGCGTCGCGTTCCACAAGGGCGACGAGCGCGGCATCGCCGAGCAGATGAACTCTGTTTTCTCGGACATGCTGGCAGACGGAACCATGGAGCGAATCGTCTCCAATTACTACGAGGACGCCGCCGAGCATGTGGAGGTGGACGGCCTTGACCTCTAGCGAGAAGGACCGCAGGGACGACGCGGGGGCCTCCGAACGCATGCGTAAGGAGCCGGCGGAGGCGCATGGGGGCGACCTGGAGGGCGAGGCAGGGAAGACCTGGGCCCAAAAGATCGCGGCGGCCCCCGGCAAGAAGCTCTGGCTCTTTGCCGGCGCCGGCCTTGTGCTCATCGTCGCGGTCGTCGGTATCGTGAGCTATCGCCATGCCTTGGCCAACATCGCCGGCCGTTCGATGGACATGATCTCCTACGTTCGCACGCAGACGCTCGCCTACGAGTCGTATAACGCGGCGAGCACGACCAAGAGCATGATGCGCTCGGTGGAGAACGTCTCCCAGGTCGAGCGCGAGCTCTCGAGCGCGGACGGTGTCCCTTCAGCGGATAAGCTCAGCGAGTGCATCGAGGAGCTTCGGCTCACGGCGGCGATCCTGCTCGATTCGGAGGGCAACCTCGTCACGGAGTACACGAAGGACGGCGTCGGCTACGGGCTTCTGCGCGACGACCTCACCAAGGACGTCGTTCTCGATGTGGCGAAGAACCCCTCTAAGGTCTACACGGCGCGAGTGACCCTCGACGACGGCTCGGTCGTCGACATCGGAGCAGCCTGCCATGTGAGCGACGGGGGCGTATTCGTCACGCTGTACCACACGAACGCGGAGTACGCGTGGCGTTATTCGCTCACGGTGCAGAGCCTGCTCGACGGCTACGGCACGGCCGAGAGCGGCGTGATCGTGATCGAGCGCGACGGCAAGTTCACGGCCTCGAACGACGAGGCGCTCATCGGACAGTCCGAGGGCACGGAGAACGAGATCGTCAGCGCCATCAAGAAACAGGTCTCGGACAGCCCCGGCGTCGTCGTGACGAGCCACGGGCTCTTCATCGGGGCCAAGGGCAAGGCCCACGACAGCTACGTCTACGTCTACCGCCCGTTCACGGATGCGCTGGGGATCATCGGCCTCGCCGAGCTCGTCGCCGTCGTCCTGTACGCCGCGATCGTCGGCACGTTCGCCTACTCGCGCCGCGTCACCGAGCGCGAGTACCTCGAGCAGCGCCTGGAGACGGAGCGCGACTTCAACGTCCTACTCAGCGCCGCGCGCGACGAGGCCGAGAGCGCGAACCGCGCAAAAACCGAGTTCCTCCAGCGCATGAGCCACGATATCCGCACCCCGATCAACGGCATCGTCGGCATGGTAAGGATCGGCGACGCCTATCCCGACGACCTCGGGCGCCAGGCCGAGTGCAGAAGCAAGATCGCCGATGCCTCGACCCTTCTGCTCGACCTCGTGAACGAGATCCTCGACATGAGCAAGCTCGAGAGCGGCAGGGTCACGCTGAGCAGCGAGCCGACGGACCTCGCCGATGCCCTGAGGTCCAGTTTCGTCGTGGTCGAGCGCCTGGCCCATGAACAGGAAGTCGCCCTGAACATGGACCTCTCGGGTCTCGGGCACCCCTGGGTCGTCGGCAGCCCCACCACGGTGCGCAGGCTCTTCCTCAACATCGTGAGCAACGCCGTCAAGTACAATCGCCGCGGCGGCAGCGTGAGCGTCGCCGCGCGGGAGTCCGGCTTCGACGGCGAGAGGGCCTCGTACGAGTTCATCTTCGCGGACACGGGCATCGGCATGGACGAGGGGTTCCAGAAGCATCTCTTCGAGCCGTTCGCCCAGGAGGGTGTGGCCGCGCGCACGAGCTTCGGGGGCACGGGCCTCGGCATGCCCATCGCCAAGCGACTCGTGGACCTCATGGGCGGCACGATAGAGTTCACGAGCAAGAAGGGGGTGGGCACGACCTTCGTTGTGCGCGTCGACTTCGACGTGTGCCTCGACGAATACCGCGCTCCCTCGAGCCCCGACGAGCCCGCGCCGAGCCTCGAGGGCCTTCGCGTGCTTCTCGCCGAGGACAACGGGCTCAACGCCGAGATTTCCGAGTTCACGCTCGAGAACGCCGGTATCGCCATGGAGCTCGCCGTAAACGGGCAAGAGGCGCTCGATATGTTCTGCGCGAGCGAGCCCGGGTATTACGACGCGGTCCTCATGGACGTGATGATGCCCGTGATGGATGGCTACAAGGCCACGCGCGCCATCCGGTCGACGGGAAGGCCGGACGCCGGGTTGCCCATCATCGCCATGACGGCCAACGCCTTCGCCGAGGACCGCATCAAGTCAAAGGAGGCGGGCATGGACGAGCACATCGCCAAGCCCCTCGAGGCCGATAAGCTCATGAGGTCCCTCGCGCGCCTGGTCGGCCGCGCCTAGGCCGTAGGTGTTAGTATTCGTTTACGTCTACTCGGCGTCGCTCGCCCGGCCTCGGGCCCGCGGCGCCTCTTCATGTCTGCTGTGAGAGCACAAGGGAGCCTGCCGTGCGCTATAACGAAGAGCTGCTCAAGGAGTACTTCTCCGAGCACCCCGAGGATATTTCGCTTGACGACGTGGACATGGGCCGCATGCCGCGCCACGTGTCCATCATCATGGACGGCAACGGCCGATGGGCCACGGCGCGCGGGCTCGACCGCAGCCAAGGCCACGTCGCGGGCGTCGAGTCCCTGCGCGAGGCCGTGACCACGAGCGTGCGCCTGGGCCTGGATGTGCTCTCGGTCTACGCGTTCTCAACGGAGAACTGGAAGCGCCCGCAGCGCGAGGTCAACCTGCTCATGCATCTCTTCGCCACGACGCTCGTCAAGGAGCTGCCGCTCTTCCACCAGGAGAACGTCCGGCTGCGCTTCTTCGGCGACCTCACCGCGCTTCCCGAGGAGACCCGCGACGTCTTCCAGAAGGGCCTCGACGAGACCGCCGACCACGACGGCATGGTCTTCGCGCTCGCGGTGAACTACGGCTCCCGGGCCGAGATCGCCCGCGCCGCGGCCCAGATCGCGAGCGAGGTCGCGGCAGGGGAGCGCGACCTCGACTCCATCGACGCGGACGCCGTCTCCGAGCATCTCTACACCGCGGGGCTTCCGGACCCCGACCTGCTCATCCGCACATCCGGGGAGCTGCGTCTCTCCAACTACCTGCTCTGGCAGCTCGCGTACTCCGAGTTCTACGTGACGGACACCTACTGGCCCGACTTCTCTCGCTGGGAAATGCTGCGCGCCGTGCGGAGCTTCCAGTCGCGCGACCGCCGCTTCGGGGGAGTGAAGTAGCATGGCCGATTCCCTCAACGGCGATAAGGACGACAGGGGCAAGAAGCCCACGGACGCCGACGACGCCGCTCCCGCGGGCAGCATCGGCCTTGACCGCCAGGTGGACAAGCTCGAGGCCCTTCGCGCGGCCAAGGAGGGCCAGCGCGCCGCAGGCACCCTGCGCGGACAGCGCGCCCGCATGGTCTCCGAGAAGCTCCTCACGCGCACGACGTCGGGCGCCGTGTACGCGCTGCTCGTTATCGGCTGCCTGCTCGCCGGGCCCTTCGCCACGACCCTGCTCGTGGTCGCGATGGCGTGGCTGTGCTGCTCGGAGTTCTTCCGCATCGCGCGCATGGGCGGGCGCATGCCCAACGAGATATTCGGGCTCGCCGCCGCGCTTCTCTTCCCGCTTTCCGCCTACGGGCGCGGGGTCGCCGGCATGTCCATAGTGCTGCTGCTCTTCCTCGTGGCCATGGCCGCCTGGTACGTGGCCACCCCGCGCGCGAACATCGCCGACGTCGCCGTCACGGTCTTCGGCCCGGTGTACACGAGCTTCGCCTTCTCGTCCATCGTGCTCATCCGCGTGTCCGACAAGGGGCTCACGGGGGCGCTTCTCACCCTCGGCGTGATGCTCTCCCTCTGGGCCAACGACTGCATGGCCTATCTCGTTGGCTCGCGCATCGGCAAGCACAAGCTCGCTCCCAGGATCAGCCCGAACAAGAGCTGGGAGGGCTTCTGGGCGGGGCTTTTGGGCTCCGTGCTCGTGTGGGTCGTGTTGGCCATCGCGGGCGTCCTAGGGGTCAAGACCTGGCTCTCTGTGGTGCTCGGCCTCGTCGTGGGCGTCGTGGGCGTCGTGGGCGACCTCTTCGAGAGCCGCATCAAGCGCGGCGTGGGGGTCAAGGACTCCGGCAACCTCATGCCCGGGCACGGAGGGCTTCTCGACCGTTCCGACTCGCTTCTTTTCGGATCCGTCGCGGCGTACATGCTGCTCTACATCGGAGGCATCATTTGAGTTCCGAGATAACCATCTTCGAAGACACCGCCCCTCGCTCCGAGCGTCCGCGCCCCGTGCGCGTGGCCGTGCTCGGCTGCTCGGGGTCCATCGGGACCCAGACCCTGGACGTCGCCCGCAGGCACGCCGATAAGGTCCGGGTCACGGCCCTTTCCGTCAACTCGTCGTGCGCCAAGCTCGCGGAGGCGTCGCGCGAGTTCGGCTGCGCCCACGTGGCCGTGGCCGACGTCTCCCATAAGGACGACCCGGCCCTCGCCGAGCTCCCGGAGAGCTGCGAGATAGGATTCGGGGCGGACGCCGTGGCCGCCCTCGCGTCTCTTCCCGACGTGGACATCGTCGTGAACGCGCTCGTGGGCTTCGCCGGCATCCACGCCGGCTACGAGGCCCTGCGCGCCGACAAGGTCCTCGCGTACGCGAACAAGGAGTCCATCGTCTGCGGCGGCGACCTGCTCATGCCGCTCGCCAAGCCCGGGCGCCTCATCCCCGTCGACTCCGAGCACTCCGCCATCTTCCAGTGCCTCGTCGGCGAGCGCTCAAGTGAGGTGCATTGCATCTGGCTCACCTGCTCCGGCGGGCCTTTCTACGGCAAGACGCGCGACGAGCTCGCGCGCGTGACCGCGGCCGACGCCCTCGCGCACCCCACGTGGGACATGGGCGCAAAGATCACCATCGACTCCGCCTCGCTTATGAACAAGGGCCTCGAGGTCATCGAGGCCAAGCATCTCTTCCAGGTCCCGGTCGACTCGGTTCGCGTGCTCGTCCAGCGCCAGAGCAAGATTCACTCCATGGTCGAGTTCGCCGACGGCGTCGTGAAGGCCCAGCTCGGAGGCTCGGACATGCGCGCGCCTATCCAGTATGCCCTGAGCTACCCCGAGCGCTGGGACGCCTCGGTCGAGCGCGTCGACTGGGGCTCCTGCGCGCCCATCACCTTCGGCGAGGCCGACGAGGAGACCTTCGGGTGCCTGGCGCTCGCCAAGCGCGCAGGCCGCGAGGGCGGGGTGCTCCCTTGCGCGATGAACGCCGCCAACGAGGTCGCCAACCTTGCGTTCCGGCAAGGGTTGTGCGGATTCCTCGATATCGAGCGCGTCGTCGAGAGGGTCATGGACCTCACGCCGGTCGAGCGGGTAGAAAGCCTAGGTCAGCTGCTCGATGTCGACGCGCGCTCCCGCGAGGCCGCGCGGCGCGTGCTTTCCCCGGAGGTTTAGCCCTTGTCCGCGATACTTCAGGTCCTCTCCGCCGTGTTCTGGGGCCTCGTCGTCCTCTCCCTGCTCGTCTTCATCCACGAGGCCGGCCATTACCTGGCCGCCCGTGCCCTCGGCGTCCGCGTCACGGAGTTCATGCTCGGCCTTCCCTGCAGGTGGCGCCTGAGCTTCCATAGCAAGAAGGTCGGCACCGAGATCGGCGTGACGCCCATCCTGCTCGGCGGGTACAACCGTATCTGCGGCATGGAGCCCGCCGCCCCGGTCGACCTCGCCCGCGTGCTCGAGTGCGTCCAGGGGCATGGCCGCGTGGGTGCCCCTGAGGTCGCCGCAGAGCTCGGCATTTCCGATGAGGACGCGCTCTCGGCGCTCGTCACGCTCGCGGACTGGTCCTCTATCCGGCCGTTCTACGACCCCGAGCTCGGCGAGAGGCCCTCGCAGTCCACATGGCCCGCCGCGTTCGAGACGCTCCCGCGCGATGCCCGCATGCGCACCGAGTTCGACCGCGGGCATGACTTCTCCGAGGAAGGCGCCACCGCCGGCGGCGAGGCGCGCCCGCTCGAGGGCGAGGCCGCGGCCTTCCTCGAGTCCGAGCGCAGACACACCTACCTCGGCCTCGGCTTCTGGGGGCGCTTCGCCGTCCTTGTGGCCGGGCCCTTGGTGAACATCGCCTTCGCCTTCGCCATCGTCTGCGGCGCGCTCATGGTCTCCGGCATCCCGGCCGCCTCGAACGAGAACCTCATCGGCGGCGTGGTCGACGAGGGACTCGCCGCCAAGGCCGGCGTCGAGCCCGGCGACCGCGTGGTGGCGGTCGACGGGACGTCGGTCGACGACTGGTCCTCGTTCATCGACGCGATGGCCCCCTGCCTTTCCGAGGGCCGCGACTTCATACTCACCGTCGAGCGGGGCGGCACGCGGCTCGAGCTTGCCGTCGACGTCCCGGACGGCGAGCCCGTAGACAAGATCGGCGTCAACTCCGCCACGGTCGTGTACCACCCCGGTCTCGCCGAGGCGGCGGCCATGACCGTTCGTTACGGCCGGATGGTCGCGACCTTCGTGGCCAAGCTCATCGTCCCGCAGGAGACCATGGAGGTGCTGAGCCAATCCTCCTCTATCGTGGGAATCTCCGTCATGGCGTCGCAGGCCGCGCAGTCCGGTCCCTCCGACCTGGTGCTTCTCGCCGCGTCCGTCTCGATGTCGCTCGGCTTCATGAACCTGCTGCCGGTGCCTCCCCTCGACGGCGGCAAGCTCCTCATCGAGGTCATCCAGGCGGGTATCCGCCGCCAGCTCCCGCTCAAGGCGCAGAACTACATCTCCTATGTGGGCCTGGCGTTCTTCCTCTTCGTGTTCGTCGTGGTGCTGAGAAACGACATCGTCCGCTTCGTCATCGGTTAGGGGTGCTCGCATGGGAGCAAGTGAATCGCAGGTCAAGGCAGCAAGAGAGCTCACACGCCCGGTACGGGTGGGCGGGGTCGTCGTGGGCGGCGGGGCCCCCGTCTCGGTCCAATCGATGTGCACGACCAAGACGGACGACCCCGCGGCCACGCTCGCCCAGATCGGGCGGCTCGCCGAGGCTGGCTGCGAGATCGTGCGCGTGGCCATCCCGGGCGCGGCGGTGCTCGACGGTTTCCAGGAGATCTGCGCCGGCTCGCCCCTGCCCGTTGTCGCCGATATCCACTTCGACCACAAGCTCGCCATCGAGGCGGCCCGCCGCGGCGCCTCCGCCCTGCGCGTGAACCCGGGCAACATCGGCTCCTGGGAGAAGGTCGACGCCGTCATCGACGCGGCGGGCGAGGCCGGCATCCCCATCCGCATCGGCGTGAACGCGGGCTCGCTCGACCGCGAGATAGACGCCCGCGAGGACCTCACGCAGCCGCAGAAGCTCGTCCAGAGCGCCGTGAGCTTCGTGCGCCACTTCGAGGAGCGCGGATTCACCGACATCGTCATGTCCGCCAAGGTCCACGATGTGCCGGCCACCATCGAGACGAACCGCGAACTCTCGCGCCTGCTGCCGCATGTGCCGCTCCACATCGGCGTGACCGAGGCGGGGACGCTCGTGCAGGGCACCGTCAAGAACGTCGCCGCGCTCTCGGTGCTTCTTTTCGAGGGGATCGGCGACACCATGCGCCTCTCGCTCACCGCGGACCCCGTCGAGGAGGTCAAGGTGGCCTGGGAGCTCCTGGCGGCGCTCGGCATGCGCCGGCTCCACCCCGAGCTCGTGAGCTGTCCCACCTGCGGCCGCTGCCAGGTCAACATGATCCCCATCGCCGAGGAGGTGGCCCGCAGGCTGCAGGGCGTGAACGCCCCCATCTCCGTCGCCGTCATGGGCTGCGCCGTCAACGGTCCCGGCGAGGCGCGCGGCGCGGACATCGGCATGGCCTCCGGTCGGGGAGAGGCGCTGCTCTTCGCCAACGGCGAGTCGATCCGCAAGGTGCCGGAGGAACATATGGTGGACGAGCTCTTCGCGGAGATAGAGTCGCGCTTCGGCAACGTGGGCGAGGCCGGGGCGCTCGGTTAACCAACCCGAAGCACATCGGCGCCCCTCTTGCCGTAAACTTAAGCGCACGTGTACTTGAGCCGGGCCGAGCGCCCGGCTTCTCATATCGGAGATTGGACAGATCCGTGAAGCGCTACCAGACCATGTCGAGGCTCTATGCCCCCACGCTCAAGGAAGACCCCGCCGAGGCCGAGCTCGTGAGCCACAAGCTCCTGCTCCGCGCCGGCATGATCCGCAAGACGGCGGCGGGCCTCTACAGCTACCTGCCGCTGTGCTGGCGCGTCATCCGAAAGATCGAGGACGTCATCCGCGACGAGATGGAGGGCATCGGCGCCCAGGAGATGCTCACGCCCATCGTGACCCCCGCCGAGCTCTGGGAGCAGTCCGGCCGCTACGCCGCCTATGGCCCCGAGCTCATGCGCCTGAAGGACCGCCACGAGCGCGACTTCGTCCTGGGTCCCACCCACGAGGAGACCTACACCGACCTCGTGCGCAACGAGCTGCGTAGCTATAAGCAGCTCCCCGTCACGCTCTACCACATCCAGGACAAGTTCCGCGACGAGCTGCGCCCCCGCTTCGGCCTCATGCGCGGCCGCGAGTTCATCATGAAGGACGCGTACTCCTTCTCGGCCACGCAGGAGTCCCTGCAGGAGTGCTACGAGGACGAGAAGGCCGCCTACGCGCGCATCGCCGAGCGCTGCGGCATCAAGGCCCTGCCCGTCGTGGCCGACTCCGGCCAGATCGGCGGCGACACCTCCGTCGAGTTCATGGCGCTGGCCGACGCCGGCGAGGCCGAGCTCGTGTGGTGCGACTGCGGCTTCGCGGCCGACACCGAGGCCGCGGCCACCAAGGTCCCGGTCGTCGACGGCCCCGGCCACGGCGAGCTGCGCCGCATCGAGACCCCGGGCACCCACTCCATCGAGGAGCTCGCCCGCCTGCTCGACATCCCCCGGAACGCCACCGTCAAGTCGCTCTGCGTCATCGACGCCGAGGGCAAGCCCGTCCTCGCGCTCGTTCCCGGCGACCACGAGCTCAACGACTGCAAGGCCGAGCACGTCTTCGGCGCCGGCTACCGCATGATGACCGACGAGGAGCTCAAGGGCTACCGCCTGCCCAAGGGCTCCATCGGCCCCGTGAACCTCACCGAGGGCATCCGCATCGTCTGCGACGAGGCGCTCCGCGACGCCCACAGCTGGGCCTGCGGCGCCAACGTGGACGGCTACCACTACGTGGGCATCGAGCCCGAGCGCGACTTCAAGGTCGACGAGTGGGCCGACCTCATCACCGTGACCGAGGGCGACCCCTGCCCGCACTGCGGCCAGGCGCTCCACTCCGCCCGCGGCATCGAGATCTCGCAGGTCTTCCAGCTTGGCACCAAGTACTCCGAGTCCATGGGCGCGACCTTCATGGACGAGGACGGCCGCGAGAAGCCCTTCCTCATGGGCTGCTACGGCATCGGCGTCTCCCGCATGGTCTCGGCCGTGGTGGAGCAGCACAACGACGAGCGCGGCATCTGCTGGCCCGTCTGCGTGGCGCCCTACGAGGTAGAGGTCGTCGCCATGAGCGTGAACGACGACGTGGTCTGGCCTGTGGCCCAGAAGGTGACCGACGAGCTCTCCGCCGCCGACCTCGAGGTGCTTCTCGACGACCGCAAGGAGCGCCCGGGCGTCAAGTTCGCCGACGCGGACCTCATCGGCGTGCCTTACCAGGTCATCCTCGGCAAGAAGGGCGTGGCGGCCGGCACCGCCGAGGTCAAGGTGCGCGAGACGGGCGAGCGCTTCGACGTCCCGTTCGACGAGCTCGCGGCCTGGCTTTCCGACCGCATTGTTCCCGCGCGCGCCTAGGGCTTGCGGGTTCGGCGGCCCCCGACCGCATGGTCGGGGGCCGTTTTTATTGCTTAATTGATGGGGAGTGGAATATGAACTATACCGAACTCGCGGCTTCTGCCAGGGGAAACATCGGCCCTTATTGCAAGGCTTGCAACAAGTGTGACGGACGCGGTTGCCGAGGACAGATCCCCGGGCCCGGCGCGAAGGGGTCGGGCACCGTGGCCATCCGAAACCACGAGGCATGGCAGAGCGTCCTCGTGAACATGGACACGCTGCACCCGTATTTCGAGGCGAAGACCGACGTCGCCGTGCTCGGGCGCGATCTCTCGCTGCCCGTGATGATCGGCCCCGTGGGCGATGTCCAGCGCCACTACGGCGAGAAGTACGACACCGTCTCGTACAACGGCTGCATCCTCGCCGCCGCGGCCGAATCCGGCACGCTCGCCTGGACGGGCGATGGCCTTGACCCGCAGATCATGACGAGGTCCTGCGAGGCCATCGCGAGCCTCGGCGGCGCGGGCGTCGTTACCGTGAAGCCCTGGGACGCGGACACGCTCGACCATAAGCTCGGGCAGGCGCTCGCGGCCAAGCCGGCCGCCGTGGCCATGGACATCGACGCCGCGGGACTGCCCTTCCTCAAGGGGCAGAACCCGCCCGCCGGCGCCAAGGACGAGGGCCAGGTAGCCGAGGTCGCGGCCGCGTGCCACGAGCAGGGCGCCCCGTTCGTCCTCAAGGGCGTCATGACGTCGCGGGCCGCCGAGCTCGCGGCGCGCGCGGGCGCCGACGCCGTGGTCGTGTCCAACCACGGCGGGCGCGTCCTCGACGGCGTTCCCGCCACGGCCGACGTGCTGCCCGGCATTGCCGACGCGGTGGGCGACGACATCGAGGTTCTGGTCGACGGCGGCATCCGCACGGGCCTCGACGTCTTCCGCGCCCTTGCGCTCGGGGCCGACGCCGTGCTCATATGCCGCCCCTTCGTGGTCGCGGCGTTCGGAGGCGGCGAGCAGGGCGTGACCGACTACCTCTCCGAGCTCAAGGCCGGCCTCGCCGACGCCATGGAGATGTGCGGCGCGGCGACTGTCGCCGACATCTCCCGCGACATGCTCTTCTCGGCCAGATAAGGAGCCTACGATGAGAAAAACCAACTCCGACCTGGCGCTTCTCGCCACCTCGGGCATCCGGCGGTTCAACGCGCTCGCCAACCAGACCCCCGGCTGCGTCAAGCTCACGCTCGGCGAGCCCGAGTTCGACACGCCGCAGGCCGTAAAGGATGCCGTGGCCGCGAGCCTCGCCGCCGGAAAGACGCACTACCCGCCGAACAACGGCACGGCCGAGCTTCTGGGAGCGCTCTCGGCGTATATGGGACGTCAGGGTCTCGCGTACGCGCCGGAAGAGCTGATCGTCACCTGCGGCGCCACGGAGGCGCTCTCCGCGACGCTGCAGGCGCTTCTCGACCCCGGCGATGAGGTCGTGATCCCCGCGCCCGCGTTCGGCCTCTACGAGACCGTGGTGCGCGCGGCGCACGGCAAGGTCCGCTTCCTCGACACGAGCGCGGATGCCTTCGCGATAAACGAAGACCAGCTCAGGGCTGTGGTAGGGGAGCGCACGAAGGCTATCGTAATCACCTCGCCGAACAACCCGACCGGCTGCGTCTACGGCGCGGGCTCGCTCGACGCCGTCGCCCGCGTCGCCGCCGAGACGGGCATCTGCGTCATCTGCGACGACGTCTATAACCGCCTGTGCTACGCGGACGGCCTCGAGCGCTTCGCCGTTCGCCACCCCGAGCTTCGCGACCAGACCGTCGTGGTCGACTCGTTCTCCAAGCCCTGGGCCATGACCGGCTGGCGCATCGGCTGGCTCGCCGCCGCGCCCGCGCTCAAGGCCCAGATAGAGAAGATGCACCAGTACCTCATCTCGAGCATCCCGGCGTTCGTGCAGGACGCGGCCGTGGTCGCGCTCGGCTGCGACGTCGAGCCCATGCGCGAGACCTATCGCCGCCGCCGCGACCTCGTGGTCGCGCGCCTGGGACAGATGGGCCTGCCGCTTACGGTGCCTGAGGGCGCGTTCTACGCGTTCCCTGACGTGAGCGGGCTCGGCATGGGCTCCGTGGAGCTGTGCGAGCTCCTGGTCCGCGAGGCGGGCGTCGCCTGCGTGCCGGGCACCTGCTTTGGCTGCGAGGGTTTCATGCGTCTCTCGTACTGCGTGGCCGACGATGCCCTTGAGCTGGGCTTGGATCGCCTCGAGAAGTTCGTCTCCGTCAACTGCTGACGCCGCGCGGCCATAATCGGCCGCATGGCCCACGATTTGGGCCATGCGGCCGTGCCGCCGACGGCGAGAACAGCGTCGGCGGCAGTTTTGCCGCCCGGACCGTGCAGGCGATTTCCGGGCAGCGCGTTTACCTGCGGCTCCTTAAATCCCCGTGGGCGAGCCTACTCGGGGAACCCGCAGAAAACTGCCGCCGTCTCAGTTTTCCGCCCTTCGTAGGCGGTGCCGGCTCAGCTTATGCGCGAGGACGCGGGCAATATATCCAAATTCACGGTTGACTCTGATGAAGATGCCCGTTATATTAATTCACGCACTAAACACGGGGAATTAGCTCAGTTGGGAGAGCGCGTGACTGGCAGTCACGAGGTCAGGGGTTCGAACCCCCTATTCTCCACCATTTAAATTTATGAAAGGCCTCGAATAATTCGAGGCCTTTTTCTTTACTCTAGTGAGATAACCGGCTCATTGGCTTGATGGGCAAACAAGTCACGCTTCGCTCAAAGTCATGAATCAAGTGCGCCGCGACGCGTTCAATGTGGTCGCGGCAGCCTATGTGTAGACCCTGCTCTAGAGGAGAAGGAGGCCTGGATGGCCGATCGAAGTGATAAGACGACCCCGTGCGAGGTCGCCCCGCAACCCGAGGATGTCGGCCAGACAAAGGACACCTCGCGACCCGTGAACGAGGGCACCTCGCGACCCGTGGGCGAGAGCGCTCCGCAACCCGTGGGCGAGGTCGCCCCACAAACCGTTGAGGCCGCGCAAACAATTAATCTCGAAAGACTGTCGCTTCTCGTGGGTTTGGGGACCGTGGCGATAACGGCCTTTTCCCTCATGACCTCATTTTCTATGCACCTAACGAGGTCGCTTGGATCCGGCTACCCGTTTTTCTTGTCGCAGATATCTGCCGCCGATATTGTTCCGATGCTTCCGGGTGCGGCGGCGCTGCTGCTTTTGGACCTTCCTGCCCTTCTTGGCATAAATAGGCTATTGGTAAGTTCCAGGCGTCTCGATGCCGCTAAACATGCCAAAGTGATATTCGTCCTCGCCTTTGTATTACCGTGTTCCGTCCTTTTGCCGTCAGGAATTTTGCTTTTGCTTATCGCGATCAACGCTAATGTTGCCATCGTTTGCTCAGCGATCTTCTTTATTGCTTGGGTAGCGATGATCATTCTTTTTTTTAAACAAAACAAGGAACTGAGCCAAACCGGTGACTCGATTGGGACGAAAGGATGTCCCCGCGGGGATAAGTTTGAGCTCATGGCCAACTCAATCTATGTCGGTCTGTCGATTGTCGTTGCCGTGTTTTTTGTTGCTGTTGCGCAGGTGATGCCGTTTCCCGCTCCGCTGGTAGAGTTTTTTGTTGTCCTGGGTTTGGCTATCTGCGCGATGGTCGCTCCTAAATACCTCAGGGACGTTCAATGGGAGACCTCGTTTTCCCCTCAGGGCAACAACAACTACGAGCTGAAGCACATCGCCGACGATCAAAGGGAGACCTCGTTTTTCCCTCAGGGCAGCAAGGCTTATCTTCCTTACTTCGAAGGGGCGATAGTTGCGCTGTTTGCATCATTTGCGCTCGGGTTCTTGATTGCCCAAGTCCCTTCCGACAAGACATACGTTGTCGCTCCCGAGGGTGCGGCAGGCGAGAGCGCATCCGATGCGGGGAGTCTAGTTGACGCGACCAACGAAGAGATGAAGGCCGAATACCTGATTCTGGACACGTTTGCCAACGGTAATGCAGTGGTTTTGGTGGATGGCAAGAGCGAAGGCACAAAAGCCTACAAGCTCGTCTCCTTGACTGACGGGTGCGTCATTAGCGAGGGATAAACCGCTGTATGGCCCACGACCTCACGCTTAAGCCGAGTCGGTACCGCCTGCGAGGGGCGGAAACCCGAGACGGCTGCAGTTTTTAGCGGTTGCCCCGAGTAGGCCCGCGCCCTGAATTTGAAGATTCGCAGGTAAACGCGTCGCCCGTAAGTTGCCCGCACGGCCCGAGCGGCAAAACTGCCGCCAACGTCGTTCTCGCCGCCGGACGCGCTGCCGTATGGCTCTGGTCGTGGGCCATATAGTGATTATTTAGGTAACCAGATTCACCACCCTCGGCTTTATTTGGGGCGAGGGCGGTGAATCTGGAGTTGTATAGATGCAGTGCTGCTTAGTGATCTTGCAAGCGAGGTAATCTCTCTTCATGCGGGCTTGTTTAAACCCTGCTGTTGAGGCAATGAGGATGTGCCAGTAGCTCTGAGAGGTTGGGCCCATCTCTCTAATGCACGCTGATACTCATCGTGGCTTAGAAATATGCAAGGCAAGTTTGATGGTGATGCTTCTGGCGTTTGCGTCATGCTATCCAATGTTGATTTCCTGACGCTTTGCATGGATGCACTCTAAGTGTTAAAGGTGTCTCCAGCAAATAGGATGCTTCGGCTGGTTTCTTCGGCTCTTAATCACTTGCTCTGCGTTTGTTTATATTTACCTACTTTGAATTAATCTTGTACAAGGTGTTTTCGAAACGATTTTAGGAGACTCCATTATGGAAAGGTTATTCTCCGTCATCATTCCTTTTTACGACGGTCTTACTTATATCGAAGAGTGCGTCGGCAGCGTTCTTAATCAGGGAGTTTCTGACGTTGAGGTCATCATCGTCGATGACCGCGATCAGGCGCGGACGGGTGACTCACTTGACGCGATGTTTGCTCACGAGAAGCGCGTGACTGTTCTTCATCGGGACGCTAATGGCGGGACTCTTCGAGCACGTCGAGATGGTGTCCTTGCTTCTAATGGAAAATACCTCATGTTCATGGACCAGGATGACACCCTTGTCCAGGGGGCTCTTGTAGGCCTTCTCGCTGAGATTGAGGCAGACCCTGTAGATATCCTGCATTTTGGGGTTGATGTTGTTGCGGAAACGGAGCAGGCAGAAGCCGCGCGGGAGGGCATGCTTGGGTTCCTGACTCCTCCTGTGCGCGAACTCAAGGGTTTTAATATACTTCGTTATCAATTTGCAGCTGAAAATGGGTTTGACTGGCAGGTTCATCACAAGGTCTACGAAGGTGAATTTGCTCGTGCGTGCTGGGGCCTCGCTGAGGATATGTTCCTGATCCAGTCTGATGACCTGTACATGAGTTTTATTACAGATGCCAAAGCCGCCACCTATCGTTCCATCGATAAACAGTGGTATGTCTATCATTTGGGTCGAGGCGATACTCTTGGTTCCGCGTACAGTTTAAGCACTTTTGAGCGAATTTGTAAATTTGATGCCAGCACGTATGCCTTGCTCTGTGACTTTGTTGCATCCGGCGCCGCTGGTATTGAACGCGATGATTTCCAAGATCGGTTGCTTGATGTTCGAGCAAAGCTCGCTTCCCATGTCATGAATGAGGCTATGGACAACCTTCGGGCGGATGAGCGCGAGCAAGGTATTGATTTGATGCTGCGTTTCTGGGAAGCCGACGCTGTTGTCCCTGAACTTATTAGGTTTTCGCGCGATTTGGCGTATAAGGCCCTGACAAATAGTGCCACGGCAGACGAGAACTCTCTTTGTTTTGGGTTGTTCTCTCTTGCTGAGGGGCTTTTTTCTCGAAACAACATCGAGCTATCTGACGGGACCCGTTCTTTGCGCGAGGTCGCTCGTGGGCATCTGTTTGATCTGGAGGTAGCGTCTGGCTTTGCTTCTTCGTCGGCCGTCGATGCGCCTACGCTCAGTATGCGCTCCGCCTACGAGGCCGAGGACGTGCGCATCTTCGTCACGACGCACAAGAACGTCGACCTTTTCCATAGCAACATTCTGCAGCCGGTGCAGGTGGGCGCCCGCTCGCCGCGCCGCCGTCTGCTTTGGGCTTATCAGGATGACGACGGCAACTCTATTTCCGACCAGAACGCCATGTACTGCGAGCTCACGACCCAGTACTGGGCCTGGAAGAACGCCGACGCCAAGTACTACGGTTTCTGCCACTATCGCCGTTACTTCGATTTCTCGCCGGAGGAGCACGAGGAGAACGCGTACGGTGAGGTCATTGACCAGGAGATCGGGTGGGGGAGCCGTGAGCGCTACTGCCTCGATGACGAATCGATTCGCGCCGCCGTCGAGGGCTGCGACATCGTGACCACCGGCATCAAGGACCTGCGCGACTTCCCCGAGAAGTACCAGACCACTTACGACCACTATCGCTGCGCGCCGTACCTCAAGGTCGCCGACCTCGAACGTGTCATCGAAATCCTCAAGGAGATGCACCCCGACTACGCTTCGGATGCCGATGCTTACCTCGCGGGTCACTTAACCTGCTTCTGCAACATGTACATCATGCGCAAGGAGCTCTTCTTCCGCTACTGCGAGTGGATGTTCCCCATCCTCGAGCGCTTCGTCGACGGTTGGGATACGTCTCTTCTCTCTCACGAGACGCTGCGTACACCGGGCCATCTCTCCGAGCGTCTCTTCAACATCTGGCTTATCCATGAGAAGCGCATGAACCCCGGCCTTAAGCACAAGCAGGTCCAGTGCGTTCACTTCGAGAAGCCTGATCATGCCCCGGAGGCGCACCTTGAGTGCGTCGACGGTCAGGGCAAGCCTGTCGTTCCGGTGGTCTTCGCCGCGGACAACAACTACGTGCCGATGGTCACCACCACGGCCTATTCCATGCTCAAGAATGCCTCGCCTGACTATTTCTACGACATCGTTATTCTCGAGAAGGACTTCTCGGCATACAACAAGCGCTTGATGAGCGAGTTCTTCGCATGCTTCGAAAACGCGAGCGTGCGCTTCGTAAACGTTGCCAGTATGATCCAGGCCTACAACCTCCAGACGAGCAACGAGCACATTAGTGCCGAGACCTACTACCGTTTCCTCATTCAGAAGGTCCTGCCGGGCTATAACAAGGTGCTTTACCTGGACTCCGACCTCATCGTCGAGGGCGATGTGTCCGAGCTTTACTCCACCGAGATGGACGATAACCTCGTTGCGGCGGCACGAGATATCGACTATCTCGGCAACCTCAACATGAATGACGGCGAGCGTATGAAATACACCCGCGAGGTTCTTGAGCTCGAGGATCCCTATGATTACTTCCAGGCGGGCGTGCTTGTGCTCAACACTGCCGAGATGCGTAAACTTTACCCGTTCCAAAAGTGGCTAGAAATCGCTACGGAGCCGAAGTACATCTACGATGACCAGGACATTCTCAACGCTCACTGTCAGGGCCGCGTCGTGTGCCTGGACAACGACTGGAATGTGATGAACGACTGCGGCGGGCGTATCAAGAAAGTCTTCTCGTTCGCCCCGGCTGACATCTACGATAAGTATATGGCCGCCTACGCTACGCCGAAGGTCATCCACTACGCTGGCTTCGAGAAGCCGTGGAAGCCGGGTCCGTGCGACCTCGGCGAGGTCTACTGGCTGTACGCGCGCGAGACCCCGTTCTTTGAGCGCCTCATCGGGATGAAGTACCCGAGCAAGGCTGTGGTCGATGAGCAGGTGGGTCGCAGCGTGGGTGACCTCGAGCACCGTCTGACCACGCCCGCGCGTGCGATTTCCGAGGACAGCCCGCTTCGCCAGGTGTTTGACGGGGTACTCCCGTTGGGGTCCCAACGCCGTGAGGCCGCAAAAGCCGTCGTTCGCAAGCTCCGCGGACGTAAGTAATAGATTCGTAGTTTTTTCAGCTCATTCGGTGCCCCTGCTTTTTGTAGGGGCATCATTTGCCAAGGCGTGATTGTATTTCCGCTCGAATAATTAGCTGGGAACCCGACCGACCTCTTTTAAAATATTGATATACCTCTTTAACAAATGTTTTCTCTTATGCCCTGGCCTGTTGTCAATGGGCCTGGGTATAGAAAACAAAGAAACGAGAATCGAGCTGAACAAATCTGTGCGCTGATGTCTGGCCGCATTTTGATGCGCGTTTCGGTGTCGTCTGCGGCGATGGAGCTTCCCGTCGCGCTGGCTGACGGGCGTGGAAGAGTCCACCTCTTCTGTTATTGCTCAGGGATGGCTCCTCCGCGGCGGGGCTCTTGGCGTTGACGGCTAGGTGTTGCGTGCCAAGACGTTGTTTACGCCGCCGATGCGCGACATCGGCGGCAGGCCCCCGCACGCGCTGTGCGGACGGTCCCAATTGTAATGCTCGATGAAGGGCCCGGGGCCTCGGCCCTGGGCCCCTCGCTGTCCCACGCCCTCGCGTACTGCCACTCCTGCGCCAGCGTCCGGTTCATGCGCTCGGCCTTGCCGTTCTGCCAGGGGCTGAAGGGCCTCGTGTACTTGTGCTTTATTCCCCGCGCGTCGAGCAGCGCGTTGAAGTCGGCGGAGCGGTAGGCCGGGCCGTTGTCGGTCATGACGCGCTCGACCCCGATGCCGAGGGACCCGTAGAACGCCGGCGCGCGCTCCATGAAGGCGCAGGTCGTAGCCTTCTTCTCGTCGGGGAGCTGCTCGGCGTAGGCCACGCGTCCGTTGTCGTCGACGGCGACGTGCAGGCACGACGCCCCCGCGCCCCTCTTGGACCCGCAGCCGCGGCCGAGGGCCCTGCGCCCGCCGCCCTCGGGTATGCGGGCGACCTTCTTGACGTCGACATGGACCAGCTCGCCGGGGCGCTCGCGCTCGTAGCGCACGCGGGTCACGGGGCCGCGCGCGCGGACCTCGCCCGTGACCCGGTCGACGTCGGCCAAGCGCGTCAGCCCCCGCCTCGCGACGATCCTGGCGAAGGTCCGGGCCGGCACGCCGGTCGCCGCGGAGAGGGGCAGCGGGGCCAGGAGCATGGCCCTGCGCGCCTCGCAGACGCGCTCCTCGACATCGGGCGGCGTGAGCCTGGCCAGCCGGCGCGGCCTGCAGCCCCCGTCGGACATCGGCTCGCCGTGCCGGGCGCGCGCGAGCCATTTCGACGCGGTCTGGCGGCTGATGCCCATCTGGCGGGCGGCCTCGGCGACGCCGAGGCCGGACTCGATGCGCGAGACGAGCGTCTCGCGCCCCCTCGGGGTGAGTTTTGCGTTAGGATGCTGGGACACGGGAGGCCCTCCTCGCTGTTCGTCTAGACAACCCACAGCTTGGCAGGAGCCTCCCTATTTGTCATCGGTCGCGTGTAAACAACCTATCGGCATCAAACACCACGTCATCTCCAACTTCAAGGCGTTCGTCCTGGGGACGTTCCACGGGCTGGCCAAGGCCTCCATGCAGGGCGCGGCCGACGGGTTCTCCTGGCGCTACTCGCACCGAGGGTCGGCCTCGGCCTGCTCGGACCTGCTCCGCGACTGCCTGAGGGGCCGCTACCGGCGCGGGGAGCTCATGGCGGCGCTCTCGGAGCAGCCGCCGCGACCGCCCCTGCGGACGAGGGGCCGCGCCGGGGCGGGGCACCGAGAGCTCGCGAACGGCCTCAGGGCAGAGGCCGGGCTGCCCCCGTGGGAGGGGTGACAGTATGCATTAGGTCGTGGGCCATGTTCGCGTAATCCACAAAAGAAAAAGGACCTCATTGAGGCCCTTTAATAATTCTGGTCGGGTGGACTGGATTCGAACCAGCGACCCCTTGACCCCCAGTCAAGTGCGCTACCAAACTGCGCCACCACCCGTTATGTTGTTCGCTCCCTCTCGGGTGCTCACAAGATATTAGAATAGTATCTTTCTTGGGTAAATGCAAGCATTTCTTGCCGCTGTATCAAGAAATGCCTTCGAATGCGGTACGACCTCAGAAATAGGCACGTGTCCGCTCGATGAGCTTCCTGTAGACCCGCTCGCACATCCACGGCTCGCTCGAAAGCGCGAACACGTCGTCGAGAGGCACCCAACGGACGCCCGAGTTCTCGTCGGGCTTTGCTCGAAGGGGAGCCTCTGAGTCGGCCACGAAGAGATACGTCACGTTGAGATGGACATGTGAGCTCACATAGCGGCCTCGCTTAATATGGCCGGCCACCGGAAGCGCCTCGATGGAGAGTATGCCGCCGGCGGTCTCCCCATCGAGGCGTCGCAGCTCGGCTCCTTGGACACCCGTTTCCTCCGAAAGCTCCCGCGATGCGACGGCGGACAGATTCCCGTCGCCGTCGGCATGCCCGCCGACCCAGCTCCAGGAGTCGTAGATGTTGTGGTACACGAGAAGCGTCCGCTCGCCTTTTTTGTCCACGCACCAGGCCGAGGCCGTGAAGTGCGCGAGCGAGTCGCGGGTGAGGGCGGCGGGGTCGCGCTCAAGGGAGCCGACCAGCAGCGCCTTGTCGGCCGCTTCCTGGTCGCATCGGGGCTCATAACCCCTGATATCGTCGATAAGCGCCATGGCGGTCCTTCCGGAGGGGCCGGCTTCGCGCCGGCGACGAATCAATCATAAGCGGTTAAGCCCGGGCGCGACCTGCGCCTCTCGCGACCTGCGGGCAAGATGCCTCGCGACTTGACGCCGCGCATAACAACGGCTCCCCTGCGACGCATTCCGCGATTCGCAGGGGAGCCGTGTCGAACCTGGCAGGGAAGCTGTACAGCCCGGCCAGATAGGACCCATTAGAGCTAGTACACGCCCTTCGCCCGGCCAAGCTTGTCGCCAACGCGGCGTTTTTGGGCAGGCTTGCGCGAGGGCCTCTGCTCCGAAGCGCCTTGCTTGCGCCCCTCGGACGCGTTCTTTATCGGCCGCGTCTCGCTCGCGGGGGCCTTCGCCTCGCGTGCGTCGCCAGAACGGCGAGAGGATCGCCTGCGGCGGGTCTTGCGCGGAGCCTTGTCCTCGCTCGACGCGGCGGGGGAGTCACCGTTGCCGGCCGCGACTTGCTTCTTCGCGGAATTGTTTGCTTCGGGCTTGGCACAAGCCTTGTTGCAACCCTTCGCGTTACCCTTGGCCTCGTTCTTCGTCGCGCCCTTCGCGCTCCCGTCCTTCTTGCCCTCGGCGCGGCCTTTCCCGCGCCTGCGGCCGCCGCCCTGCTTGGCCTTGCCCTTCTTCCCGGCAAACGGCCCGTCCGTCGTCCTCTCGGGATCGAGCTCGACCGGGTTCTCGCCGAGCTCGAGCGCGACATTCGGCTCATACGCCGGGACGACCTGTCCCATCAGGCGCTCGATGCCGAAGAGGTCCTCGACGTCGTTCTCCGTCACGAAGGTGAGCGCCCAGCCCGTCTCGCCGGCGCGCCCGGTGCGGCCGATGCGGTGGATATAGTCCTCGGGGTCCGCGGGGACATCGAAGTTGATCACGTAGCGGACGTCGGAAACGTCGATGCCGCGCGCGAGCACGTCGGTGGCCACGAGCACGTCCACCTTCCCGCGACGGAAATCCTTGAGCGCGCGCTCGCGCTGGTTCTGGTTGCGGTTGCCGTGGATGGGCGCGCAGGTGATGCCCGCCTTCCGCAGCCGGCGGCAGCACGCGTCCGCGCGGTGCTTGGTCCGGGTGAACACGATGGTCCGGGCCGCGCCCTCCGAGGCCAGCACCTCCGCGAGAAGGCCGTTCTTGGCCTCGAGGGAAACGGGGAGCACGTACTGGTCGATGGTCTCGGCGACGGTGCCCTTGTGCGCGATCTCCACGGTCACGGGGTCGCGGACGAGGTCCTTGATGCCTCCGATTGCCTCCTCGTCGAGCGTCGCGGAGAAGAGCAGCGTCTGGCGGGAATCGGGCGTCTGGGCCACTATCTTGCGCATCTGGGGCAAGAAGCCCATGTCGAGCATGCGGTCCGCCTCGTCGAGCACGAGGACCTCGACCTGGCCCAGGCGCGCGTCGCCCTGCTCGATGAGGTCGACGAGGCGCCCCGGGGTGGCCACCAGCACGTCGCAGCCGCGCTTAAGGGCCTCTCGCTGCGGCTCATAGCCCACCCCGCCGACGACGGTCACGCTCACGTGGCCCGTGCGCTTCTGGACAGCGGAGCCCACGTGCGCGATCTGCTGGGCGAGCTCGCGGGTCGGGGTGACGACGAGCAGCCTCGGGGCGCGGCCCTTTCCCTCCTTCTTCGCGACGCGGGGCAGCTTGCTCATGGCGGGCAGCAGGAACGCCGCCGTCTTGCCGGTTCCGGTCTGAGCCGCTGCGAGAAGGTCGTCGCCCGCCAGGACGCGCGGGATGGCTTGGGCCTGGATGGGCGTGGGGTCGGCGTACCCGAGGTCGTTGACCGCCTCGAGAACCTTGTCGGAAAGGCCGAGGTCGGAGAAGGCGATGTTCTCGCTGGTGGTGGAGCTTTGGGTCATTGACTTCCTATCTGTGGTTGCGCTCGCGTCTGCGCATGCGGCCCATGTACAGGCGACCTTGCGCGAACTTTGTGTTCCTTCTCACAAAAGGCCAGGGAATGATTCCCTGGCCTGCGAGTTCCTATGGTGGGCCCAGCAGGATTCGAACCTGCAACCCAGGGATTATGAGTCCCCTGCGCTAACCGTTGCGCCATGAGCCCGTATGAAAAAAGCGACGACCGAAGCCGCCGCTTAAATTAACATGGTGGAGAATAGGGGGTTCGAACCCCTGACCTCGTGACTGCCAGTCACGCGCTCTCCCAACTGAGCTAATTCCCCGTGCGTTGGTGCGAGGAATAATATATCGGGCATCTCCGGCCGGGTCAAGCATGAATCTCAAAAAATATTACGGGGCAGGTTGCTCGTCGTTTAGGGTGCGCCCGACTATGCTTTGCCGGCTCGATTACCTCGATGGCGGGACGAGCGCCCTCGTCTCTTTAAATGCGACGTGACTCGGTCCTGAACTGCTAGCATTCATCTCGTTCGCGGCCTCGTTCGACGAACATGTCCATAAAGAGTGAATCCCGCATGGGTGATGAGAGCCCTGCACGGGTGATGAGGGCCCCACACAGGGCTCGACACAGAGAAAGAAGGGGCAATGGGTTCCAAGCAATGCAAGACGGTGGCGATGGTGAATATGGGGGTCGGCGCCGTCGTTGTGGCGGTCGTGGGGCTCACGCTCCTGATGGGGGCCGTTTCCGATACCTCGGCCATCTTCGGGTTCCTCGCCGGCGTCTCGAACCTGTTCTATGGCTTCACGGTGTTTAGGACCCTGGGCGACGCCGAGCCCGACGAGTCGACTTTCTACGGCCTGAGGAAGCGCTCGGGCTCCTCTTGGCTCGTGCCCGCGCTGATGACTGTGGCGCCGATGGTCGGCAATAAGGAGCTCTGCGCTCCTGTCCTCGGCGCCTGCGTCTGCTCGGTCGTGGCCGCGGTGCTTCTCGATGTCTGCATTCATAACGGATGTCACGGCAATTAACCGCTGGTAGAGCCCCATGCAAGAAAGAATTTTCCAAAATTGGCAAAATTCTTCTTCACATTCGGAGAATCCTTTGCTAAAGTACTTTCTTGCGCAAGGGCGATTGGCTCAGGGGTAGAGCACTTCCTTCACACGGAAGGGGTCGCTGGTTCGAATCCAGCATCGCCCACCATATTTGGGGAATTAGCTCAGTTGGGAGAGCGCGTGACTGGCAGTCACGAGGTCAGGGGTTCGAACCCCCTATTCTCCACCATGATTTTATTGAGGACCGGGTAAACCGGTCCTTTTTTGTTTCTTGCCTTTAGTCGCAAGGCATAAGCCATGCGAGTGCGTGGCGAGCGGGCCAATAGCGCAAAAATCGCCTCCGTGTGGGATTTAATTCGAACCAGCCGAGTATCAAAAGAACCCGCAGGCCTCAGACCTGCGGGTTCTTTGCTGTAACTTTGGCGGCTACCCAGCTAATCCGAATTAAAACCCACACGGAGGCGATTTCTCGTCAGCGCTGCTCGAGTTGGGCGAGGACCTTGGCCTGGAACCCGCTTGCGATGAGGACGACCGCAGCGACGATGGCGATGATGCCGCCCAGCATGATGCACTTACCCGCGCTGCCGTCGAAAACGAGGCCGGTCAGGGTGTTCATGACGGTCGGGGAGGCGAAGCCGCCGAACGAAGAGCCGATGGAATAGACGGCCATAGCGCCCGGCATGGTGAGCGAGTTGGTGGAGAGGGAGATGAGGAACGGAGCCTGCGCCATGAGGAAGGTCATGGCGACACCGGTGAAGAAGGCCGCGACGGTGATCACGGTGCCGTCAGCCTCGTTCGCGATGACCAGGTAGGCCGCGCCGAGCACGACGAAGGCGACGCCGAGAGAGATCTTCTGGAAGTGGGGGACGAGCTTGCCGACGAGGACGCCGGCGACCATGCCGCCGATGAGGCCGATGGAGCTGACCGTGCCGGAGAGGCTCGCGTCGCCGATGCCCGCGTCGCTGAGCATCATAGCGATGTTGTTCGAAAAGACGTTGTAGAGCAGCATGAAGAGAAAACCGATCACGGAGATGCCGATGACGTTGCCGGTGATGCTCTCGCTCATCTTGGGCTTCGGAGCAGTCTCGGCGGGGGCGTCGCCGTCAGCCTCCGCGCCCTTCAGCGGGATAAAGGCGAGAACCGCGAGCAGGATGGGGATGGCGATCAGGTAGACCAGGTAGTTGTTCTTCCAACCGCCGGCGGCGAGGATGCCGCCCACGAACATCATGAAGACGCCGCCCACGTTAACGAACACGGTGTTCAGTCCCATGGCGCCCTGGCGCTCCTCCGGCGCGATGAGGTCGGTGATGAGGACCTGCGTGAGGTTCGTCACGAAGCCGACGCCCATCCCGAGGACGCCGCTGCAGACGAGCATGAGCGGCAAGTTCGCGGGGAGAAGGAATGGCAAAAGGCCGCCGATGAGGACAAGGGCAGGGCCGGCCGCGGCAAGGAACTTTCGGGGGACAATGTTGGCGATGCGGGCCACGACCACGGCCGCGACGAGCGACATCAGGCTCGGGATCGCCGTGAGCATCTGGACCTCGGAGGCCGAGCTCTCCGGGAACGCCTGGGCGATGAGGGCGATGGACGGAACGACTCCGAGCGGGGCCATGGAGAGCATGGCCATGCCGAAGATGCCGACCTTGGCCAGCGCGCTGTTTTTCTTCATGGTTTAATCCTTTATCTATGAAATTAGAATCCGATGGAGGCCGGGGCGGGGAGGGAGGCCCCGCCCCGGCAAAAGGAGAGGAAGGGGGTCTAGTTGGATTCGGCGTGAACGACGTAGCGGTGGGTTCCGCACCCGGCGTCGACCCAGGCGTCGCCGGCCCAGACGCGGGCGCGGGTGTTCTGGGGCACCCTCACCTTGAGCTCGACCTGGCCGCCGAAGCGCTCCCACGCGACCTCGATCCGCCCGTTGACGGAGTCGTAGCCGAGGCTCGCGCGCTCAAGGCCGCATCGGTAGTCCGGGCGCACGTCGAAGCTCTTGTATCCGGGCGCCGTCGCGATGAGGCCGCCGATTCGCCGATAGATGAAGTCGCCGACGCACCCGTTCGCGTAGTGGTTGTACGAGACGTTCGTCGGGCTGCCGTCCTCGAGCATGGCTTGCCAGGCCTCCCACGTGGTGGTTGCGCCCATCTTGACCTCGTAGAGCCAGCTCGGGCAGCGGTCCTCGAAGAGCATGCGGTACGCCACATCGGCGGCACCCGCATCTACCAGGGTGTCCAGAAGGAACGGGACCGAGAGGAAGCCCGTGTCGTGCAGGCCGCCGTTGTCCTCGATCATCTGGAGGAGATGAGAGAGCACGGCGTCGCGCTTATCGTCCGGGTGAAGGCCGAAGGCGAGGACGAGCACATAGATGCCCTGGAACGGGAAGTCGGTGATGATGCTTCCGTCCTCGGCGACGTACTCGGCGATAAACGCCTGCCGGACCTTCTCGTGGTAGTCGCGGTAGCGCTCGGCATCGCCCGTCTTACCCAGGGCCTCGCAGGCCCGCGCCATGACGTCGACGGTACGGGCGAACATGGCCGGCGCGACCAGCGCGCGCGTGCCGATGGAGCTCTGGAACATGTCGATCTTTCCGTCGCTCATGACGATGCTCGGCAGCAGCCAGTCTCCCCAGTGGAAATCGGTGTTCCAAAGGTACTTCTGGCGCTCGAGGACCTCGGCGTCGGCGCCGTCGGCGTACTTCTCGGGAATGCCGTCGGCAGACCTCGCGATGCCGTACTCGACCCACGCTTGCATGGCATCGAAGCTTTCGGCGAGCACGCGCTTATCGCCGAGTCGCTGGTACTGCGCCCACGGGACGATGACGGAGGCGTCGCCCCAGCCGGTCGAGCAGCAAGACCCCAGGTGCGCGCAGACGGTGTCGCGGTAGATCGGGGTAAAGGGCACCACATGCGGGACGCGGCCGTCGTCGAGCTGGTCGATCCTGAGGTTGCGCATCCAGCTGCGCAGGAAGGCCCGGGTGTCCATGGTAAAAGCGGCCGTGGGTGCGAAGACCTGGATGTCGCCGGTCCAGCCCATCTTCTCGCGCTGGGGGCAGTCCGTAGGAATGGAGAGGAAGTTGGCCTTCTGGCTCCACAGGATGTTGTGCTGGAGCTGGTTCAGGCGGGGATCGCTGCACGAGAAGTCGCCGGTCTTTGCGAGGTCGCTGCCGATGACCTCGACCTCGGCGGAGACGAGCTCGAAGGGGCCGTCTGCGGTGATGCGGACATAGCGGAAACCGTGATAGGTAAAGCGCGTGCAGAGCCGCTCGGCTCCGTTTCCGGCGGTGATGAACACGTCCTGCTGGTCCTTGTTCGCGCCCATGACGTTGTTCACGTAATTGCCGTCGCGGGTAAGGACCTCGGTGTGGTCGAGGACGATCCGGACAGGTGAGTCGCTGGCCACGGTGAGGGCCGCGCGGCCGGAAAGCACCTGGCCGAAGTCGAGGACGAGCTCGCCGGCGGGTGTCTCGATGCGTTCGCGAAGGGGCAAGACGTCGGTCACGCGGACCGGCTCGAACCACCAGGAGGCGAGGTTCTCGAAGCCGAAGTCAGCGGGGACGGCCGGCGTCCAGGGGCTCGCGTCGTAAGCGGGCGCGCTCCAGTCGCCGAGCTGGACCGTGTGGTCCTGGAACTCGCCGATGTAGAGGTCGGAGTAGCGGATCTGGCCCTTGGAGCAGGCGGCCTTCTTGCCGTTCGCGAGGATCTCGGAGGTGCCGTCCTCGTAGTCGGCCACGAGCATGTAGAGGACGGAGAGGTCCTGGCCGTACTGGCAGGGGATGCCGGGGCCTCCGATGTAGCCGGAATACCAGCCGTCGGCCGCCGTGAGCCCGAGGGCGTTAGCGCCCTCGCAAAGAAGGTCGGTCACGTCGTAGGTCTGGAAATAGAGCAGCTCGCCGTAGGTGGTGTAGCCGGGGGCGAGAAGCTCGTCGGACACGCGGACGCCGTTGAGCTCGGCGTCGTAGACGCCGTGGGCGGTGGCATAGAGACGGGCTCGGGTGACGGCCTTGCCGCAGGCGAACTCCTCGCGGAAGTGGACAGGGGCGTTGAGGTCGTCCTTGTTCACCGTGTCGTCGAAGTTGCCCTCTTCGATGAACTCGGTGACGAAGTACTCTCCGCTGCGCTCAAAGGGCGAGGAGATCCACTGCGCGTCCCAGTCGCCGGCCGAGAGCGGGCCGCACTCAAAGGTCGCGACGTCGCTCGTCTCGACGGCTCCGTCGGCATAGGCGACCTCGATGTTCCACGCGTACGTCGCGAAGGCCTCGAGCTCGCCGCCATAGGCGACGGCGTTCGTATCGGAGCTCTCGACGTATCCGCTGTCCCAAACGAGGTCCTCGCCGGCGAGGAGCGCCGAGGAACTGTGGGCGACGCGGATGCGATAGCTTGCCTGGTCGGCGCCGCTGGCGGTCTTTACGAGCCACGAGAAGTCGCACGGGCCATCGACGCCTATGGGAGAGATCTGCCCCGATAGTTTAAGGTCATAGACCATAAGAAGCGTCCCTTCTATCCTTGTGAATACAGCTGCCGGACTTCTGCGTGCGCACACTTGATTCGGCCTTTCTGGGATAAATATTCGTCCCTATAAAGACCTCGAACAATGCAATAATCTTCTCGCCCTATACGGAAATCTACGATATTTGGAGCGCTTCAATGGCCTCAACGGAAAGCATGTACACGCTTCTGCAGGCACGCGGAGACCTCGAGATGAGCCGCCGGCTCGACGAGATGCGCGATTCGTGCTCAATCCTCTTTGAGCGCCTCGGTGAGGGAGACGTCTTGCCGAAGGGCCAGGACATCGCCATGGTCGCGCACACGATGCGCTTCGACACGTCCGTCCATACGCATGATTACTACGAGCTCATGTTCGTGAGTGGCGGCGAGGTGGTTAACGTCGTCGACGGCAAGGAGCTGTTCATGGGCACGCATGACCTCTGCGTCATGGGCCTCAACTCGAGCCACAGCCTTCATGCGGTTTACCGAGACGCGACCGTCATCAATATCTGCCTGCGGCCGCATCTCTTCCAGACGGACTATTTCCGCGAGTTCCTCACGTCAGAATCCCCGACGGCCACCTTGATGCGCGGAGAGGCGCAGAGCCGGTATCTCTTCTTCCCGGATAACACGGGGCTGCTTGTCGAGACGCTCGTCTACGCGGCAGCGGCGGACTTCGTGGGCGCAGGGTTCTGCCAGAGCCTGCCGCTCACGGCGCGCGTCCTGCAGCTGCTCTGCGAGACCACAAAGCTCAAGGCGCACTCCTTCCATGGCATCGATGCGCAGACGCTCGACATCCTCCTCAGGATCTCGGAGCACCCGGAGACCGCGACCGTGGCTTCTGTGGCGGCGGAGTTCGGCTACAGCCCGAACTACTTCGCGCAGTTCATTCGCAAGCACACGGGCTACTCGCCAAAGGAGATCATCACAAAGAACCGCATGGAGAAGGCGGCGCGGCTCCTGCGCGAGTCCGACCTGACGGTCGAGAAAGTCGCGGCGGAGGCGGGATACCGCAACTGCGGGAACTTCCACGTATCGTTCAAGCGCCAGTTCGGCAAGACCCCGGACCAGTACCGCCGCGCGTCGCGCGTCTCTTAGCGGCCTCTGTTCCACTCGTGAGCCGATTTCCTCTATGGCGCGGCGGCCTCTGCGCAAAAATCGCCTCCGTGTGGGATTTAATTCGAACCCGCCGAGTATCAATAGAACCCGCAAGTCTCTGACCTGCGGGTTCTTTGCCGTAACTTTGGCGGCTACTCAGCCAATCCGAATTAAATCCCACACGGAGGCGATTTTTGGCCGGGAGCCCGGCCCAGCCGCCGCGAGCCGCTTATCGGCCGGTGATGGCACGGCGGAGCATCATCACGTAGGCCTCGGCGCCCTCGGGGCGCACATGCTCGCCGTCGTTCCAGAACCACTCGTCGTGGCCCTCGCTCTCCGCGTACCAGTCGATGACCTGGACATTGTCGTGCTTATCGGCCACGGCGCGCAGGACCTCGTTGTTGTTGTCCTGGAAGGCGTCGGGGCAGCGGCAGGTGACGAAGTAGACCTTCTTGGACGAGTCCAGGCAGGAGACGAGCTCCTCCGCCTGCGCCTCGGTGACCCAGCCGTTGTCCGCGATGGACCATACGACTACGTCCGCGTCGTGCCCGCCCTCGACGCAGGCCCGGTAGACGTCGGGGCCTGCCGTGAGCTGCCGGCCGATCTTTGCGTCCATGAACCCGTTGGGGAATATCTCGTAGAACTCGGCGCTCGCGTCATCGGGCACCGAGTCCCCGATGAGAAGCACGTTCGCGTCCGTGGCACCCGTGTCCGCGTCGACGTTGAAGCTCGTCTTGTTGATCGCCTCGACGGCCTCCTCGAACGCCGTCCCGGCGAAGTAGGTGCCCGAGAGGTCGTACTCCTGGGCGGCTGCCGCCGCCTTCGCGGCCGCTGCGGCCTCGGCGGCGGCCTTCTTTTCCTCAGCGGTCTGGGCCGCGGTCTCCGGGCGCGCGTCGAGGACCTGCGGGGCGGGGAGGGCGACCGTGGCCACTACTCCCACGAGTGCTGCGGCGGCCACGGCGCGGGCGGGCTTGGAGAGTCCGAGCGGTCCCGTGCTGCTCGCGCCGCCTGCCTCAAAGAGGCGGTAAGAAACCTCGGAGATGGCCAGAATCAGGGCCATCTCGAGCGCCCAGCCCCACCAGGTTATCTGGGTCGTGCGGTTCGCCGGGTTCATCATGAGCAGCAGGGGGTAGTGCCACAAATATATGTGCAGGCTCCTCTTGCCAAGCCCCGCGAGCGGCGCCGAGCCGAGCAAGGCGCCCAAGGGGCCCGTGTCGCGCTCGGTGACGACGCCGACAACGATGGCGGAGAGCAAGGCCGCGAGCAGCAACCCGCCGCGGTAGGCGAACGGGGAGAAGCCGTCCGAGAGAAGGCACATGGCGCAGAGCCCCGCGAGCGCGGACGCGCCGATGAGCGCCAGCGCCCAGGCGGGGACGGCGCGCTCGCCGCGCCCCTTGCCCGTGCGCGGCGCGAAGAGGTCCCGTGCCCGCGTGAGCCCGCCGCCGAGCGTCGCGAGCGCGAGCAAGCCCCCCACGAGGAACTCCGCCGCGCGCGTGTCCGTGCCGTAGTAGACGCGAGCCGTGTCTCCCGCGGGGTCGAAGAGCAGCGCCATCTCGAGCGCGGACGCGAGGGCCGCCGCGCCCACGGCGAGGCAGATGGGCCTTCTTCGCAACTTGAGCCGCCAGACGGCCATAAGAACGAGCGGCCACACGACCGTGAGCTGCATAAGGACGCCAAGGTACCAGAAGTGCGTGACGGCCGAGGGCAGGCCCGCCGCGGCGAAGTAGCTCACCTCGCCGACGATGTAGTGGATATTGTCGAGGAAGAGAAGCGCGGGCACGGCGTCCGCGCGCAGCTTGGCCACGAGCCCCGGGGAGGCGAGGCGCGCGACCGCGCCCGTTACGCCCACCACCGCCACCATCGTCGGCAGCAGCCGGGCGACCCTTCTCGCCAGGAAGGCGGGGTAATCGAAGCCGTTCTTGCCGGAGAGCCTTCGCGCGACCGACATCGTGGTCAGGTAACCCGAGGCGACCAGGAAGACCGTGACGCCGAAGAACCCGCCCGGCAGCCAATTGGTGTTCGCGTGATAGGCGACGACCGCCGCGATCGCGAGGCCGCGAAGCCCGTCGAGGGCCGCGTTCCTGCGGGAAGAAGACATGTGTGGGCGCTCCGTAAGGTATCCGTGTTTATGCGTTCTACTTTCTTATTGTAGCGTGGGGGAGCGACGGTAATCGCGCGTCCGGCGCGTCCGGGCTGCGGCGCGCGGCGAGAGGCGCTTTCCCGCTGTGTGCAGCCGGCCTCGCCTGGCCCGCAGCCGGCGCGGGGACCCGCTCGCCCGCCGGGCCGGGACCCATGACCCGCCGGGCCTGGGGCCTGGCCCGCCCCATGATCGGCTCCCGGCCGCGTCCGCACTGCCCCTTTGGTGAAGCCCCCGGGCCGTCGGGAATCCCCCTGCGCGTTGCCGTATACTTAGGAATTCGGTAACGGCAGTGATTTCGCGCAGGGAGACCCAGCCTTGATCGCACTCGCAGACAAAGTATCCAAGTCCTTCGGCGGCCGCGTGCTCTACTCGGGCGCGACGCTGCAGCTCAACGCCGGCGAGCGTTGGGCGCTCGTCGGGCCCAACGGCTCCGGCAAGACGACCTTCCTAAAGATCTTTATGGGTCTCGAGGGCTGCGACGAGGGCTCCGTGACCTTCGCCAAGGACACCACCGTGGGCTATCTCGAGCAGGAGACCAAGCTCATGGGCGGCAAGACGGCCCTGCAGGAGGTCGTCGACTCCGCCAAGGAGGTCAAGCACTGGGAGGCCCGCGTCTCCGAGCTCGAGCACGCGATCTCGAGCGCCGAGGGGCCCGAGCTCGAGCGACTGCTCGAGGAGTACGGCCATGCCCAGGAGCGGTTCGAGCGCCTGGGCGGCTACGAGCTCGAGTCCCGCGCGCGCCAGATCCTCGCGGGCCTCGGGTTCCCCGTCGAGGACTTCGATAAGCCCTCCGAGGACTTCTCCGGCGGCTGGCAGATGCGCATCTCGCTCTCCAAGCTGCTGCTTCGCCGCCCCGACCTGCTCATGCTTGACGAGCCGACGAACCACCTCGACCTCGAGAGCGTTCAGTGGCTCGAGGGCTTCCTCAACGGGTATGAGGGCGTCGTTCTGCTCGTCTCCCACGACCGCGCGTTCATGGACGCCTGCGTCTCCCATGTGGCCGCAGTGGAGAACCGCCGCATCACCACCTACACCGGCAACTACTCCCAGTACCTGCACCAGCGCGAGGACAATCTCGAGCAGATGCGCGCCAAGCGCGCCGCCCAGGAGCGCGAGATCGCCCATATGCAGGTCTTCGTGGACAAGTTCCGTTACAAGCCCACCAAGGCCGCCCAGGCCCAGGAGCGCATGCGCAGGATCGAGCAGATAAAGAGCGAGCTCGTGATCCTTCCCGAGGGCAACAAGCACATGAACTTCAGCTTCCCGGAGCCGCCACGCACCGGGGACATGGTCATCAGCCTCGACGGCGTGGCCAAGTCCTTCGGCGAGAACCGCGTCTACGAGGGCGTCGACCTCAAGCTCTACCGCGGAGACCACGTGGCGCTCGTGGGCCCCAACGGCGCGGGCAAGTCCACGCTCATGAAGCTCATCAACGGAAAGCTCGCCCCCGACGCCGGCGGCATCAGCCTCGGCCAGAACGTGACGCAGGCCTACTATGCCCAGCACCAGCTCGAGGAGCTCAACGAGGCGAACACCGTCCTCGGCGAGATGGACACCGTGGCCAAGGGCTGGACCACCTCCGAGGAGCGGCGCCTTCTCGGTGCCTTCCTCTTCCACGGCGAGGACGTCGAGAAGCGCGTCTCGGTTCTCTCCGGCGGCGAGCGCGCCCGCCTCGCGCTGGCGAAGATGCTCGTCTCGCCCGACCCGCTGCTCATGCTCGACGAGCCGACGAACCACCTGGACATCGACTCGGTTGACGTGCTTGAGCAGGCCCTCATCAAGTTCCCGGGCACCATCGTGCTCATCTCCCACGACGAGCACCTGGTGCGCGCCGTGGCGAACAAGGTCGTCGACGTCCGCGACCACAAGGTCACTCTCTACGACGGCGACTACGACTACTATCTCTTCAAGCGCGCGGAGCTCGAGGCCGCGGCGGCCGGCGAGGAGCCTCCGGCCTCCGGCAAGCGGCAGCCCCAGAAGGCCGAGCCCTCCGCCTCCCCCGAGCCCGCGCCCGCGGGCCGCAACGTGAAGACGCGCGAGCAGCGCCGTGCCGAGGCCGAGGAGCGCAAGCGCCGCAACCAGGCCCTCAAGGGCGAGAAGAAGCGCCTGCGCGAGGTGGAGGCCGCCCTCGAGCCCGCGCAGAAGCGCTACGACGAGCTCGTGGCCCTCATGGCAGACGAGGCCCTCTACAACGATGCCGCCAAGTTCGACGAGTGCATGCGCGAGTACAACGCCCTCTCCAAACGCATCCCGGCGCTCGAGCAGGAATGGATGGAGCTCACGGAAAAGATCGAGAGCGCCGATGTCTAGCGCCTCTCATGACAATCCCGGCAAGGCCCTCGTGGGCGCGCTGGCGTTCGCCGTGCGCGCCGCCGGCTGGGCGCTCGCGGCGCTCACCGTGGCCGATATCTTCGTCTCCGGGCCCGTCCGCACGGCGCTTCTCCCCCTGAACAACTTCGTGTCGGGGCTCGTGCCTGCGGTGCTGGCCGGCGCCTTCCTGATCCAGACGCCCTTCGGCGGCGCTTTCCGCGGGGACTTCGCTCTTCTCGCCCTCGCGCTTCTCGTCCTCGACTGGGCCCTCTGCAAGGCCGCCGCGGCCTTCCGCTGAGCCGTCCTCTGAACTAGGGAGAAAGTCATGCTTTCGAACCTCTCGCTCGAGAGCCTCATAGGGATCGCCGCCTCGGTCGTCATCGTCATGTTCTCGGCGACGGTGCACGAGGTCGCGCACGGCCTCGCCGCCCACTGGTGCGGCGACGACACCGCCAAGGAGGCCGGGCGCCTGAGCCTGAACCCCAAGGCCCACCTCGACGGCTTCGGCTCCATTGCCCTGCCGCTCATCATGGCCGTCATGGGCGGCCCCATGCTCGCCTTCGCGAAGCCCGTGCCGTACAACCCGCGCAGGCTGAGGAACCCGAGGCGAGACGAGGCCGTCGTCGCGGTGGCGGGGCCGCTCTCCAACATCGCGCAGGCGCTCGCGGGCGCCGCCGTCTTCGCCGCCGTGTGGCGCGCGCGGACGGCCATCGCCGGCGCGCTCGGCACCGCGGGCGCCATCTGGGCGGTGCGGCTGTGCACGAGCTACGTCTACATCAATCTCTCGCTCGCGTTCTTCAACCTGATCCCGTTCCCGCCGCTCGACGGCTCCAAGCTCGTGATGCCTTTCCTCAAGGGGAAGGCCCGCTACGAGTACGAGCGCGTCCAGGCCTACGCGATGCCGATTCTCCTCGCCGTTCTCTACGTGCTCCCGAGCTTCCTTTCCATCGACCCGGTGGGCTGGTTCCTCGACCTGACCGCCGGCAACCTCTACGACCTGCTGCTGCAGGCGGTGATGTAGGTGTCCTACAAGGTCCGCACGCAGGCCTTCTCGGGGCCGTTCGACCTGCTTCTGCAGCTCGTGACGAGGCAGAAGGTGACCATCGGCTCCATCTCCATCTCCGAGGTCGCCAACCAGTACCTCGAGGAGGTCGAGCGCATGCGAGACCTCGACCTGGACGTGGCGAGCGACTTCGTGCTCGTGGCGTCTACCTTGCTGGACATCAAGGCGGCCTCGCTCGTGCCCGACGAGCCCGTCTCGCGCAGGCGCGACGAGTGGGAGGAGGAGGACGACCTCGAGGACATGGACCCCGACGAGGCGCGCGAGGTGCTTATCGCCCGCCTGATCGCGTACAAGCAGTTCAGGGGCGCGGCGGCGGCGCTCGCGTCGAGAAGCGAGGCCGAGGCGCGCATGCACCCGCGCACCGCGGGGGCGGACCCCGACTTCCTCGGCCTCATGCCCGACTACCTCGAGGGCATCACGCTTCGCAGCTTGGCCGTCATCTGCGCGGACATCGACTCCAAGCGCGAGACCTTCCTGCTCGAGAGCGAGCACATCGCGCCCAAGCGGCTGCCGGTTGCGCTCACCATCGCCTCCGTGGACCGCCTCGTCCGCTCCCGAGGCCACGTCACCTTCACCGAGCTCGTGGGCGACGACGTGACGCCGGAGGTCGTGGTGGCTAATTTCCTCGCGATCCTCGAGCTCTACAAGCGCGGGCTCGTCCGCGTCAACCAAAGCGAGGTGTTCGGCGAGATCGACGTCGACCACATCGACGGCGCCGAGGCCTACCGCATCGACGCGACCGCCCTGGCCGAGCTCGACGAGGCCACGCGCGACCTCGTGGTTGAGGCCGCCGCCTCGGATGGCGTCGACCTCGAGGAAATTAAACAAATCGCAGGTGAGGAGCAGTAAATGGAGAATCTGGAAACATACGGGTCCGGAGACCTCAAGCCCCTTCTCGAGGCCTTGCTCCTCGTTTCCGACGACTCGGTGCCGGCCACGGAGCTCGCGCGCGCCACGGGCGCGGCCCCCGGGGAGGTCTCTCAGGCGCTGGCCGAGCTTTCTGCCGAGTACGAGGCCACGAACCGCGGCTTCCAGCTGCGCGAGGTCGCGGGCGGCTGGCGCTTCTATACCCACCCCGCCTACCATGACCAGGTCGCGGGCTACGTGCTCAGCTGGGATGCGCGCAAGCTCAGCCAGGCCGCGCTCGAGACGCTTGCGGTGATCGCCTACCATCAGCCTGTCTCCCGCGAGGGCGTGCGCGCAATCCGCGGCGTGAACTCCGACGGCGTCATCGCCTCCCTTAAGGAGAAGGGCCTCATCCGCGAGGCCGGGCGCGGCGCAGACCGCGGGCAGGCGCAGCTCTTCGGCACGACGCGCCTCTTCCTCGAGCACTTCGGCCTCAAGTCCCTGCGCGAGCTGCCGCCGCTCGAGGATTTCGCGCCCGACGAGGAGTCCAAGCGCTTTATCCGCGAGCGCCTCTCCGGGCGGCAGATCTCGTCGACGCTCGAGGAAGCGGCCGACGACCTCGCCGATGAGCAGGAGCTCATGGGCGACGACTTCGGGAGCGGGGGCGCGGACGCGGCCGCAGATGGGGCCAACGCGGGAGAGACGAACGAGCCGCAGGCAGACGACGGTGCCGGAGCCGGCGCACCCGACGCGGCTTCCGGCGTCGCCGTCGGCGCTGCTGCGGGTGAGGGCCCCTTGAGCGGGGAGGCGGGTGCCGAGAATGGCCGATGAGCTCTATCCCATGCGCCTGCAGCGCTTCCTCGCGCGCGCCGGCGTGGCGAGCCGCCGCGGCTCCGAGCGGCTCATGACCGAGGGGCGCGTCCGCGTGAACGGCGAGGTCGTGACCGAGCTCGGCAGCAAGGTCGACCCCAAGTGCGACGTCGTCACCGTCGACGGACGCCCGTGCAGCGTCCTCGAGGCACCCTGCTATCTCATGCTCTACAAGCCCGGGGGATACCTCACCACCATGAGCGACCCGCAGGGCCGCCCCACCGTGGCCGAGCTCGTGCCCACAGAGCGCTACCCGGGGCTCTACCCGGTCGGGCGGCTCGACATGGACACGACCGGGCTTCTTCTCTTCACCACCAACGGCAACGCCGGCCAGGATCTCCTGCACCCGAGCAGCCATGTGGACAAGCACTACGTCGCGCTCGTCAACGGCATGCCCGACGAGGCCGACTTCGACCGGCTGCGCCGCGGCATCATGCTCGAGGACGGCCCCGCGAGCCCGGCCGAGCCCGAGCACATCGCGGCGGGCGACCCGCTCTACCGGGTCGTCGCGCCGGGCGGCGCCGGCAAGAACCGCGCCGGCAGGCCCAACGACGTCGTGGGCCTCACCATCCACGAGGGCCGCAAGCACCAGGTTAAGAAGATGATGCTCGCCTGCGGTCACAAGGTTCTGCGCCTGCACCGCGACAAGTTCGGCCCGCTCGTGCTCTCGGACGTGGACCCCGGCTCCTGGCGCCTGCTCAACGACGCCGAGGTCAAGGCCATAGAATCCCTTTGCAGGAAGCGCGAGGGCACGGCTTAGGCCAGGCGCTCCGCGCGCCCGACGCAAGGCGCACGACGCTCCTCTCACCCCCAACCACCGATCACCAACCACCGATCACCGAAAGGAAACGCCCATGATCGTCGCCATCGACGGCCCCTCCGGCTCCGGCAAGTCCTCCATCGCGCGCGCCATCGCGCAGCGCTGCGACCTCACGTTCCTCGACACGGGCGCGATGTATCGCTCCGTCGCGGCCGAGTGCCTGCGCACGGGCGTCGACCCCGAGGACGCCGAGCGCGTGGCCGAGGTCGCCCGCGCCATCGATATCCGCTTCGGTGCCTCGGAGGCCGGCCAGACCGTCTTTGCCAACGGGCGCGACGTCACGGCAGAGATTCGCACGCCCGAGGTCGAGCTCGCCGTCTCGCCCGTATCGGCCACGCCCGCGGTTCGCGAGGTCATGGTCGCGCTGCAGCGCAAGGTGGGGGAGAACGCAGACGTCGTCGCCGAGGGGCGCGACATCGGCACCGTCGTCTACCCCGCCGCAGACGTCAAGGTGTTTCTCACTGCGAGCCCCGAGGCCCGCGCGCGACGCCGCGCCGTCCAGCGCACGGGCGGCAACCTCGCCGAGAACCCCGAGGCCACGGCCGACGCCGGCGACGAGGCCCAGATCCTGGCCGACCTCAAGCGCCGCGACGACTACGACTCCACGCGCGAGGCCTCGCCTCTGCGCCCGGCGGGCGACGCCGTGACCATCGACTCCTCGGACCTCACGTTCGAGCAGGTCATCGACCGTATCTGCTCGCTTTCCGCCGACCTCGCCGCCCGTAGAAAGGATGCCTAGTGGCCACCGAAGACACCGAGAAGAAGCCCAAGGGCAAGCTCCGCGCCTTCGCGGGCAACACCTACGACGACTACTACGACTCCGCGATGTCCGACTTCCCGTGGACGGCGCGCGTCCTCATGAACATCGTCGTCTACGCCTGCCTCGCGTTCACCAAGCTCGTGTGGCCGTGGAAGATCGAGCAGGCCGAGCTTCTTACCAAGGACGCGCGCGGCCGCGTGATCATCCAGAACCACGAGTCCATGGTGGACCCCGTCATCATGGTCGTCGTGATGTGGCGCGCCGGCATCCACATGCGCATCGTCTACAAGAGCGAGTTCGACAAGATCTGGATCGCGCGCTGGCTCTTCTCGCGCGTCGGCGGATTTCCCGTCAACCGCGGCGCCACCGACATGAAGGTCGTCCGCCGTGCCCGCGCGGCGCTGCAGCGAGGCGAGTGCCTGCTCATCTACCCCGAGGGCACGCGCGTAAAGAAGGACGCGGACGCCGAGGTCCACGGCGGCTATGCCCTCATGGCGCAGCTCGCCAAGGCGCCCGTCCAGCCCACCGCGATCGTCGGTGCCCGCCACCTGCGCTTCCGCAGCCGCGTCGTCGTGCGGGCTGGCGAGCCCATCGAGTGGTCTGACCTCGAGTCGACCAAGCGCAAGCAGCAGGTGGCCGAGATGGAGACGCGCGGCATGGACGAGGTCTATGCGCTGCGCGACGCCCTTCGCGAGGCCTATCCCGAGCTCGAGACCAAGGAGTAACCATGGCACGCATCGTCATCGCGTCCGAGGCCGGCGCCTGCTACGGCGTCGAACGCGCGCTCAGGATGGTCGAGGAGGCCGCCGAGAGCTCTGAGGTGCCCGTCCACACGCTGGGGCCCCTGATCCACAACCCGCGCGTGGTCGGCAGCCTCGCCGAGAAAGGCGTGACCGTGGTTTCTTCCCCGGACGAGGCCGCCGAGCACACGCTTCTGCTGCGCACGCACGGCGTCACCCCCGACGAGGAGGGCCATGCCCGCGAGCTTTGCCACGAAGTCCTCGATGCCACCTGCCCCTTCGTGAAGAAGGTCCACCAGGCCGCGGCGCGCCTCGCGCGCGAGGGCTACCAGGTCGTCGTGGTGGGGGAGACCGGCCACCCCGAGGTCGAGGCCACGCTGCCGCACGCGCCGGGAGCCGTGGTCGTGGGCAACGCCGCCGAGGCCGCGGCCCTGCCCGAGTCGAAGAAGATCGGCGTCGTCGTGCAGACCACCCAGTCCCGGGCGAACCTCGAGGCCGTTGTCGCGGCGCTTCTCGGCCGCGCCGAGGAGATCCGCGTGATCAACACGATCTGCGACGCCACGAGCGGCCACCAGGGCGCGTGTGCCGAGCTGGCCGCCCAGGCGGACGTCATGGTCGTCATCGGCGGGCGCATCTCCGCGAACACCAAGCGCCTGGCCGAGATCTCCGCCGAGCTCTGCCCGCGCACTCATCACATCGAGGGCGCCGACGAGATCGACCCCTCCTGGTTCGACGGCGCCGAGCTTATCGGCATCACCGCCGGTGCTAGCACCCCCGCCGCCCACATCGAGGCCGTCCAGGACCGCATTTCAGACCTCGTGAACAGGGGACGTAGCGCTGTTCACGCGTGAACGGGGATGCGTCCCCTGTTCACGCGTTCCACATGCAACCAAACTTCGACTTTGCGGCAAGAATCGGGTTAAATCGTCGTCTCGCGACCCCAAGCTCTCGTCTTTGGGCATGTTTGCCCAGTTGATTTGCTTTAGATGGTCCGTACGAAACCGAAACTTGCCGCAAAGTCGAACTTTGGTGTCGTGCGACCTCTTACTCGAGCGGCCATGTCCCACGGTCGCCTAATATACTGAGGCTACTCAAGTCGAAAAACGTAATAGAGGAAGGTGGGAACCATGTCCGACAAGCAGAACAACTCCGCGTCCGTCGTCCCCGACCAGGACCTCAATGAGGTGACGGGGGGTTACATCACGTGTGAGGACTCCTCGACCGGCAAATATTACAAGTACACGGGCAATGACAAGGACAAGAAGTACGCCTGCCCCAACTGCGGGCGCCCCGTGCATTCCGGCGCCGGTTGGAGGTTCTATTGCAACCCCTGCAACGAGTCGTGGTTCTGCGAGGGGCTCCTTCGCCCCAACCTCAACAGCGGCGTATGGAAGGAAATCTCTGAACAGGAGTACTACGGGGGCGTCAGTTTCCCCGGCTACTAAACGCGCATCGTCGAGGTCCTCGCTACTTGCTGCGATTCGACGCGGCAAGGCCTCCTTGACCTTCAAAACGAATCGATTCGGACTTCATCCTTTTCCGAGCAGTCCCCATTTCCGCTGTCTAAGAAATGGGTCTGTTTGGAATTTGACGCCTCCCGTTTCTTGGACCCGAGAAACGGGAGGCGTTCTTATGTGAACGGACCCCAGGGCGAAGCGCAGCAGGGAGGCGAGAATGCTGGCGGACGAGGAGTCGTCGGCCACGTCAAGGAGGAGTTCTGCCGCAGCGGAAATAGGGAAGCTCCGAGGACATCAAACGCGAACGGTTCGCGCACACCGTCCATTGGAACATGCGCCGGAGGCAGGAAAGATTGAAGGGCCTGACCCCGGAGGAGTTCCGGAATCAGGCCCTCGCGGCCCAATCGTTATTTAGGACGTCCAGGTTTTGAGGCGCAGCTCATTGCGCTCAGCTGACCCGTAATGAACGGGAGGCGAGAGGCTCGCCGGGTCGGCGGCGCCTAGTCCTCGCGGCGAGACATGCGCGCGGCGGCGAGGCAGGCGACGGCCAGGGCGAGAAGGGCCGCGGGGCCTCGGTGGGCGGCGTCGCCGGTGGAGGGGATGCCCTTCTTGGCTGCCTTCTTGGCCCCCTTGGCCGCGGCCTCGCCGGTCTCGGTCGCCCCGCCCTTCTTCTCGGCGTCGCCTTCCTTCTTCTCGTTCTCGTCCTTCTTCTCGCCCTCGTCCTTCTCGTCGTCGCCGGAGGCGGAGTCCTCGGGTGCGGCGACCTTGACGGTGGCGGTCACGTCGAGGGAGAGCCCGCTCGTGTCGACCGGGACGTCGTCGGCGGCCGCGACGCGGGTCACCTTGCCCTTGACGGTCAGCTCCTGGGCG
>CAVCUP010000009.1:0-77501 GCA_963605405.1 bacterium
TCACCCCCATATACGCAACGCAGCCGCCGGCCCGATTGCCATCACCCCCGTTTGCGCAACACGCCGCCCCGGCCCGATGGCCGCCACTATCAATCACGCAACGCGAGTCTCCGCACGGCTGTCGCCACCGCGATGTGCTCGGCGCATTCCATTAAGAGGCTCGCCTACCGTCGCAGCCCCTCTTTCCGGCGCCGCAGCCGCCGGCGTTGCCGCGACCTAACGCAGGTCGCGCACCGTGTCGCGCTCGATGAGCTCGCCGGGAACGAGCACGTGCTCGACCGTCTCCGAGGCGCCCGCGATCTTGTCCACCGCCCAGGCGCCCACGCGCCGGTTGTCGAATCGCACGGTCGTCAGGGCAAGGTCGGGCACCAGGTCGCCCAGCGAATCGTCCACGCCCACGACGCTCACGTCGTCGGGCACGCGCCGCCCGCGCGACTCAAGGCCCTTGATGCACCCGTAGGCCATCGCGTCGTTGGAGGCGTAGACGGCCGTGCAGGTGGGGTCGTCGGCCAGTGCGACGCCAGCCGCATAGCCGCTCCGGGCCGTCCAATCGCCGCGAATCAGGCGCGGCGCCTCGATGCCGCGGGCGGCGAGCGCCTCTTTCCAGCCCTGCTCGCGTTGCATGCCGGAAAGCGAGCGCGTGGGGCAGCTGATGAAGTGCACCGTCTTGTGCCCGCGCGCGAGCAGGTGCTCCACGACCATGCGCGAGCAGCCGGCCTGGTCGCTGTCAACCGTGGAGCAGGCGGGGTGCTCGAGCATCGTGACGAGCACCGTCTGCATCCCGGCGAGCGGCTCGAAGGTGCCGAAGTCGGCGGGCATCCGGTTCATGATCACGACCATGCCGTCCACGGGGAGCCCCGCCATGCGGCGAGAAGCCTCCTCCAGGGTATAGGGCGCCTCGAGGCCCGTGAGCGTGATCGCGTAGCCGTGCTTCTCGGCCGCAGTGGAGAAGCCCTCGAGGCGGTCGATGTTTCCCGTGCCCGCGATGTTGAACATGACGACGCCAACGGTCTTGAACTTGCCTCGACGCAGGGACCGGCCGGCGAAGTTGGGGCGATACCCCAGCTCGCGCATGGCGGCGCGCACGCGCTCCTTGGTCTCGGGCCGCACGGACGGCGAGTCGTGGATGGTACGCGAGACGGTCTGCTCCGAGACGCCGGCGAGACGCGCCACGTCCTTGACCGAGACCGACTTTGTTCGTGCGACGCCACCCGCCATGCCGATAAGCCCCTTACCAATCCGCCGGGACGCGCCGGGGCGAGCAGAACGGGGCCGCAAGCGCCCCTCGCCATGGCAACGTCGCCAAATACAACGCCAAGAATTCTAGACAACGCGACGCTTGCGGACAAGAACGCGCCGTTTGCCGACGTTCTCTGCCGTAATAGCGCTTCTCGGCATGTAGGCGGATGGACAATGTTAACGTTGCCATAGAGCAATCACCGCAACCGGGCACGCGGCCTTGCTCTGTACCACCAGGTTTCTTTTGTTTTGCACTACGCAAGAATCCGGTTCGGTCTCCCGTGTCGGAGAATGGCAACGTCGCCATTCTGACAAAAACCACGGGGAGACCCAAACTCCCAAGGAGCGAAGCATGGATAAGCTCATCGCGACCATCGAGAAGGGCCAGCCCTTCTTCAACGCGATCGCGCGCAACAAGTACCTCAAAGCCATCCGCGACGGCTTTATCTCGGTCATCCCGATCATCATCTTCTCGTCCATTTTCTGCCTGGTCTCGGCAGTGCCGAACATCTGGGGCTTCTACTGGCCCGAGGACTTCGACGGCATGCTGTGGAAGGCCTACAACTACTCGATGGGCATCCTCGCCGTAGCCTGCGCGGCCACCACGGCCAAGCACTTCTGCGACGCCCAGAACCGCGACCTGCCCAAGAACAACCAGATCAACTTCATCTCCTGCATGTGCGCGGCCATCGTCGGCTTCCTGCTGCTCTCCAGCGACATGATCTCCGACGCCACGGGCGAGCTCTCCGGCCTGAACGTCGCGTACCTGGGCTCCAAGGGCCTTCTCACCGCGTTCATCTCGGCCTTCGTCGTGGGCATCGTGTATAAGTTCTTCATCAGCCGCAACATCACCATCAAGATGCCCGAGCAGGTCCCGCCCAACATCTCCCAGACCTTCAAGGACATCATCCCGTTCTCCGTCTCCATCGCCGTCTTCTGGGTCGTGAGCATCGCGTTCTCCTCCGTGTTCGGCTACTGCTTCGCCCAGGGTGTCATCACCGTCTTCCAGCCGCTCTTCACCGCGGCCGACGGCTACATCGGCCTCGCCGTGATCTACGGCGCCATGAGCCTCTTCTGGTTCGTCGGCGTCCACGGACCCTCGATCGTCGAGCCCGCCATCGCCGCCGCGCTCGTGTCGAACATGACCGACAACATGGCCGCCTACCAGGCCGGCCAGCACGCTACCGCGGTCCTCACCCAGGGCGCCCAGTACTTCGTCGTCTGCATGGGCGGCACCGGCGCCACGCTCGTCCTCGTCTTCATGTTCGCCTTCATGGCCAAGTCCAAGGAGATGCGCGCCGTGGGCAAGGCGGCCGTCGTCCCCGTGTGCTTCGCCGTCAACGAGCCGCTGCTCTTCGCCGCGCCCATCGTCCTGAACCCGGTCTTCTTCGTGCCGTTCGTCCTGGCCCCCATCGCCAACATCTGGATCCTCAAGCTCTTCATCGACGTCCTCGGCATGAACGGCTTCATGTACACCCTGCCCTGGACCACCCCGGGCCCCATCGGCACCATCCTCGGCCTCGGCTTCCAGCCGCTCGCCTTCGTCCTGCTGGCCGTCATCCTGGTGGTCGACTTCGCCCTGTACTACCCGTTCTTCCGCGTCTACGACGCCCAGAAGTGCGCTGAGGAGGCGGAGGTCTCCGAGGAGGAGCTCGCCGCCAAGAACGCCGAGAAGGCCGCCAAGCTCACCGACGCCTTCCAGGGCCGCGCCGACGCCAAGTCCGTCGCCGACGGCGCCGCGGCCGGGCTCAACTCCGCGGCTTCCGCTGCTGCCCCCACTGCCGCCCCCGCTTCCGGCGCCGGCGTCGTGAACGGCGTCGACCTCAACGGCAAGCGCGTCCTGGTCCTTTGTCAGGGCGGCGGCACCTCCGGGCTTCTCGCCAACGGCCTGGCCAAGGCCGCTGACGCCGCGGGCATCGACCTCACCACCGCCGCCGAGGCCTACGGCAACCACGTGGACATGCTGCCCGACTTCGACCTCGTCGTCCTCGCCCCGCAGGCAGCGAGCTATCTCTCCGACCTCGAGAAGGACTGCGCCCGTGTCGGCAACAAGTGCGTCGCCTGCCGCGGCAAGCAGTACATCGAGCTCTCGCAGAACGGCGAGAAGTCCCTCGCCTTCGTTGCGGACCTGCTCTCCTAGGCTCGCCTCCCCCGCGCCGGGTCCGGGTGTTCCGGGCCCGGTGCCCCTTTACCGGGCGGGCTCCCGCAGCAAGGGCCTCTTCCCGCCGCTGCGCGGCCCGCGACTCGCCCGCACGACTCACCCGCACGACTCGCCGGCCTGCTTCCCGGCCCCTCCCGCAGCGCCGGCCAGCCCCGCCTTTATCTCCAACCACCTGCGCTTGATTGGATGACCATGACCGCAAAAGACACCATCACCAACCCGCCTGCCCAGTTCCCCGAGGACTTCGTCTTCGGCGGGGCCACCGCCGCCTACCAGGTAGAGGGCGAGACCCGCACCCACGGCAAGGGCAAGGTCGCCTGGGACGACTTCCTCGCCGCCCAGGGCCGCTTCTCGCCCGACCCGGCGTCCGACTTCTACAACCAGTACCCGCGCGACCTGGAGCTTTGCGAGCAGTTCCACATCAACGGCATCCGCCTCTCCATCGCGTGGAGCCGCATATTCCCCAACGGCACGGGCGAGGTGAACCCCGAGGGCGTGCGGTTCTACCACGACCTCTTCGCCGAGTGCCGTCGCCGCCACGTCGAGCCTTACGTGACGCTGCACCACTTCGACACGCCGCTCGCCTTCTTCGAGAAGGGCGACTTCCTCTGCCGCGAGACCATCGACGCCTTCGTCGAGTACGCGAAGTTCTGCTTCGAGGAATACGCAGACGACGTCACCTACTGGTTCACCTTCAACGAGATCTGGGCCGACGCCTCCAACACCTACATCGAGGGCACCTTCCCCGGCGGCATGAAGGCGCACCTGGCCGAGGCCTTCCAGTGCGAGCACAACATGATGCTGGCGCATGCCCGCGCGGTCCTCGCCTTCCACGAGGCCGGGCACAAGGGAAAGATCGGCGTCATCCAGTCGCTCGAGTTCAAGTACCCGCTCGACGAGAACGACTTCGGCGATATCCGCGCGGCCAACAACGAGCATGTGCTGCAGAACCAGTTCCTTCTCGACGCCACCTTCCGCGGCGACTACGCGCCCGACACGCTTGAGGTCGCAAACCGCCTGGCCAAGGTCTCCGGCGGCACCATCGAGATCTCCGACGAGGACCTGGAGATCATGCGCGAGGCGGCCCGTTACAACGACTACCTGGGCGTCAACAACTACCAGTGCCGATTCCTCAAGGCCTACGACGGCGAGAACGACCTGCACCACAACGGCACGGGAGAGAAGGGAACCGGGCGCTGGCGCGTGAAGGGCATCGGCGAGCACGTGAACAAGCCGGGCATCCCCACTACCGACTGGGACTGGATCATCTACCCCAAGGGCCTCTTTGACCTGCTCGTTTACATCAAGCACCGTTATCCCAACTACAAGCAGATCTTCATCACCGAGAACGGCATGGGCTACAAGGACCCCTACGTGGACGGCTTCGTGGACGACCAGCCGCGCATCGACTACATCGAGCAGCACCTGCGCTGGCTGCTCGAGGCGATGAAGGTCGGCGTGAACGTGGGCGGCTACTTCCTCTGGAGCCTGCAGGACCAGTTCTCCTGGACCAACGGCTACAACAAACGCTACGGCTTCTTCTACGTCGACTTCGAGACGCAGGAGCGCACGCCCAAGGCCAGCGCCTACTGGTATAAGCACGTGGCGGAGACGCGCCGGCTGGATTAGCGGACAACGCGCTCACCCCCATGGCTTCGACGCGCCGCAGCCCTTTTGAGCTGCGGCGCGTTTATTTTCTAGCGTTCTTGGGAGAAACGTGAGTCGCCGCAAAGGCCCCAGGGCGCTCCGCCGGAGACGTCTTCGAGCCCCAGGCCGCGCCTCCGGCGGCGGAAACGGCGTCGGCGGCATTTTTGCCGCTCGGACCGTGCAGGCGATTTCCAAGCGACGCGTCTACCAGCGGCTCTTCAAACCCCGGGCGCGAGCCTACTCGGGAACCCCGCTAAAAACTGCCGCCGTCTCGGGTTTCCGCGCCCCGCAGGCGTCTGCCGGCCCGGCTTATGCGCACGGCCGTGGGACATAAGGCCCGACCATGCGCCAGGAGTTACGATTCGTTAGCGCTTGGAACCTTTTTTCGTCCCAAACGATGAGATTTCTTATCGCTTGGGTCCTTTTCCATGCCAGCGGCCTCGATTTCAGAGCGCAAGATACCGGCGACCATAGTTCTTAAGCGCGTCCCGGCAAGAAACACCGGCGGAGCCGTTTATGAGCAGGGATTCCGTCCTTGCCGGCCAGCCGTCCACAACCCCCTACGCCCAGCAGGGCCGGCCGGTGGCGCGGATACGGCAGAAATCGCTGCAGAGACAATCTCCGCAGCTCGCGTGGCTCGAGGGCTGCGGCTCACCGAAGAGCCCTATCACCGCGGTCACGGACTTGGTGGGCGTCATGAGCAGGCTCTTCGAGAGCGTGATGCCGAGCCTGCGCTGGGCATCCACAGTGGCAAGGAGCACCGGCTGGGTCTCGAGCGGCATGTCCCCGTACCCAGGCGAGAACCTGAAGTTCGTGTAAAGCCCGCGCTCCCGAGCCCAGGCGACCACGCTCGCCTCGCAGGCATCGGCCGCGCGCTCGACCGCGGTGGTGCCGGCCGCATCGAAGACGACCTGCTCGACCGGGTCAGTCAGGCTGAGGCGCCTGAGCTCGCGCTCCACGCCCATCCCCACCGTCACCGCCATGACGGCGACCGAGGAGGCGCCTGCCATGTGACGCTCCATCGACTCGCCGATGAGCTGCATGGATGTCCCCGTGAGCTGGACCGCCGGCCGGCCGTCCCCGGTCGGCTCGCGCCCCGACACGTCGAAGACGTCCCAGGAGGCCATCGGGCGCGCGATCCCGAGGCATCTCTCTACGACGCCATCGATGCGAGCGTCGAGCTCGGGCGTCATCGGCTGACCGGAATAGCCCATATAACGCAGGACCTCCGCCCGGTCGACGGAGGTCACCTGGTATTTCTCGACCTTAAGGGCCATGGAGGCGCCGCCCGCGCTTAGGCGCCGAGGTAGCCGCAGGCGCTGAGCGCGCTCGCGGCGGCGTCCGCGATGGCGGGCTTGTTCATGCTGTACACGTGCAGCCCGTCCACGCCGTTGGCGGCGAGGTCGCACAGCTGCTCGCAGGCGTACTCGATGCCCGCCTGAGCCTGGCTCAGAGGGTCGTCACCCGCCTGCACAAGACGCTTGACGACCTTGGCAGGGATCGACGCGCCGCAGTTGAACGCCATGCGCTGAATCTGCTTAACGCTGGTAAAGGGCATGATGCCGACGACGATGGGCAGCTTGACGCGATGCCGCAGGCACTTCTCGCGGAATCGGTAGAAGTCCTCATTGCGGAAGAAAAGCTGGCTCACGAAGTAGTCGGCGCCCGCCTCCTGCTTCTGGTACAGCGCCTCGAAGTCGCTCTCCTCGGTCGGGGACTCGACGTGGCCCTCGGGGTAGCACGCCGCCCCGATAGAGAGCCCGGGGTGGGCTCCGCGCAGATAGGCGATGAGGTCGGAGGCGTGCGCGAAGTCGACGACGTCGCGGTCCGGGCGACGGTCGCCGCGAAGGGCGAGGATGTTCTGCACGCCCGCGGCGTCGAGCTTCCCCACATAGCGGTCGACGTCGGCCGCCGTGGCCCCCATGCAGGTCAGGTGCGCGAGGGCCGTGGTATCGAGCTTCTTCTCGATGGCCTCGGCGATGTCGACGGTGTTCTCCGAGTTGCCGGAGCCGCCCGCGGAGTAGGTGACGCTGATCCAGTCGGGCTCGTGCGAGGCGAGCGCGCCCGCGACCTCGTAGGCCTTCTCGAGCGGAAGGTCGCCCTTCGGGGGAAATATCTCGAAGGAGAAGGTCTGCTTCGAGGCGAGCTTATCGCTGATTTTCATGGGGCACCGCGCCTTTCTCGCTGGAATTCGTCGGTCTATCTTAGCGCGAACGCGCGTGCTCGGGAGAGCGGGCGGGGCTCAGGCGACGCCGCATGCGGTCACGAGGGCCATCGCGAGCGCGATCGAAGGAGCCATGGGCATCGTGCCCGGTCGGAAGGGCGCGCGATCGCGACCGGGCACGGCGGCGTGGCACGCAAGCGCGATCACGCAGGATGCGCCGACCACGGCAAGGCCGCCCACGGGCCCCGCCCAAAGCCCGAGCGCCGACCAGAGCTTGACGTCGCCTGCGCCGATTCCCGCCGAGCCGAAGACCCTCCAGGCCAGCGCGCGAACAGCGAGAAGGAAAGCAAACACGCAAGCGGCACCCTCCACCGATGCCGCCGCCGCATGCCCGACGTCGCGCTCGGCAACGACCGAGACCAAACGCGCCGCGACCACGGCCGCGACGCACTCGTTGGGAATCTCCCGCGCCGCGATATCGCGCGCAGATGCGGCGAGAAGCGCCCAGAACAGGGCAACAAGGGCCAGGCCACCGACGATGTCCCGCAAGTCCATGGATCTTCCCCTTCGTTCCGGGCACGGGTCCGCTGCCCATGCTGCCGCTTTTCGTTCGAGCCCACGCCGATGCCCTACGCCCGAGACACCAGGCACCAGGCACCAGGCACCAGGCACCAGGCACCAGGACCGCGATTCTGCCCAAGCGCGCTAGAAGGCGCAACCGTGATATTTCTTTCCGATTCAGTATTTGATGTAAACTACGAGAATCTCCCGTCGTACCCCAGGGCCAAAGCACGGAAGTTCGCATAAACGCCGGGCACGGAAAGATTCGCGTAAGATTCGAGCGCCGCGGCGAGCCCCGGCCCATCTCGCCTGGCGCGAGAGGCCGCGCCTCTCGCGATGACGCCGCCACAGCGCTCGCCCTCTCGCCGCAGCGCACGCCTCCCCCGCCGCAGCGCTCACCACTCTCGCCGCAGCGCAGGCCCCTCTCGCCGCAAGCAAGTAGCAATGAGGTAACTTGTTATCTCTGTGTTCAAACGCCCGAGTTAACCAAGGCACCGCCCAACAACGCGATAACCTTGCCAAACACGTCGTAAGCACCATTCGAAATCAGCGCACATGACTAACTTATTGCTTCATATATTTATATGCCACACAACCGACTCCGCCATCGGCGCCGATGAACTGGACCGCACGCGCGTGGGTCTTCTCGCCAGCATCGTCTGCATCGTCTGCAACGTCGTCCTCTGCGCCGGCAAGGCCGCGGTCGGGCTTCTTTGCGGATCGGTATCCATCGTGGCCGACGCCGTGAACAACCTCTCCGACGCCTCGAGCAACATCGTGAGCCTCGTCGGCTTCAAGCTCGCGAGCAAGCCGGCCGACGCCGACCACCCCTACGGCCACGGTCGCTTCGAGTATCTCTCCGGCCTCGCCGTCGCGGTGATCGTCTGCGCCCTGGGGCTCGACCTCGTCAAGGAGTCGGTCGGAAAGATCGCGCACCCCGAGCCAGCCGAGTTCAGCGCCGCCGTCGCGGCGGTTCTTCTAGCCTCGATGGCCGTGAAGGCGTGGATGATGCGCTTTAACCGCGCGCTCGGCCGGCGCATCGATTCCGAGACCCTGCTCGCCACGGCCGCCGACTCCAGAAACGACGTCATCACCACCGGCGCCGTCCTTCTCTGCGCCGTGGTAGGCAAGGTCGCGGGCGTGAACCTCGACGGATGGGCAGGCGTCGGCGTCGGGGCCTTCATCGCCGTGAGCGGCATCGGGCTTATCCGCGACACCGTGAGCCCGCTTCTGGGGTCGGCGCCGGACGACGCCTACATCGAGTCCGTCCGCGCACAGATACTCTCCTACCCCGGCGTCCTCGGCGCTCACGACCTCATGGTCCACGACTACGGCCCCGGGCGCACGTTCGCCACGGCCCATGTCCAGATGGACGGGCACGTCGACGCCTTCAAGAACCACGAGGTCATCGACACGATTGAGCGCGACTTCGCAAAGAAGACGGGCGCCACGCTCACGCTGCACTACGACCCCGTGGACACCGCCGCGGGCGACCCCCAGACCTGGCTCGCGCGCCAAGTGGCAAAGATCGACCCCGCGCTCAGTGTCCACGACCTGCGCGTGACCGATGACTTCATCACGTTCGACCTGGTAAAACCCGAGGATTGCGCGCTCGACGACGAGCAGATCGTCGGCCGGGCCCTCTCGACGGCCGCAGAGCGCTGGCCCGGGCGGCCCGTCTCCGTCAACCTGGACCGAGGGTTTCTCGCCCGCGCGTGACGGGGAGGGACGGGACCCTACGCGCGCATCTTCTCTCGCCAGCCCTCGAGGTTCGCGAGGGCGGCCTTAAGCACCTCGTCGCTCTTCGCGAAGTGGAAGCGCACGAAGCGGTTCTCGGGCGCGTTGAAGAAGCAGCTGCCCGGCACCGCGCCCACGCCCACCTTGCGGCACAGGTCGACCGCGCACTCTTCATCGCTCTCGTAGCCGAGGTCCGAGACGTCGCACATCACGTAATAGGCGCCCTCGGGCTCGGTGAACGTGAACCCGACGTCGCGAAGGCCCTGGCAGAACAGGTCGCGCTTGCGGGTATAGAGCTCGGTGAGCTCGTCGTAGTAGGACTGAGGCAACTCGAGGCCCGCGACGGCGGCCTCCATCAGCGGCGCGGCGGCCCCCACGGTAAGAAAATCATGCACCTTGCGGGCGCGGTCGATGACGTCCGCCGGCGCGATCACGTAACCCAGGCGCCAGCCCGTCATCGAGTAGGTCTTGGAAAGCGAGCTGCAGCTCAGCGTGCGCTCGGCCATCCCCGGCAGGCTGGCGAAGTAGACGTGCTCGTGCGGCGCGTAGACGATATGCTCGTAAACCTCGTCGGTGATCACCCACAGGTCGTATTTCTCAGCCATCTTTGCAATAAAGCACAGCTCAGCACGGGTAAAGACATGCCCAGTGGGATTAGAGGGGTTGCACAGGATAAGCGCCTTGGTGCCGGGCACGGCGCAGGCCGCCTCGAGTTCCGCCTCATCGAAGGTGAAGTCCGGGGCATGCAGCTCCACGTAGGTCGGCTCGGCCCCGCACAGGATCGTGTCCGCGCCGTAGTTCTCATAGAACGGGGAGAAGATCACGACGCGGTCGCCGGGGTTCGTCACGGTCATGACCGAGCACATCATGGCCTCGGTGGAGCCGCAGGTCACGACGATCTGGGTCTCGGGGTCGATGTCCATCTGCATGCGCGGGGCCTGCTTGGTGGCCAGCGCGGCGCGGAAGTTCGGCGCGCCCCAGGTAATGGCGTACTGATGCGGACCCTTGCGCGCGACCTCGGCCAGGCGTTCGGTGATGGCCGCGGGCGGGTCGAAGTCGGGGAACCCCTGGGAGAGATTGATGGCGTCGTACTTCATGGACACGCGCGTCATGCGGCGGATCACGGAGTCCGTGAACCGCGACGTGCGACGGCTAAGCTCCTGCATGGCTCTTCCCCTTCACCTGCGCCGACCGAGAATCGCAAGAGACCTCGGCCAGCCTCATCCAAACGCGCCCCATGCGCGCCGCAGCAAGGCTACCACGCGAGGATTTCGCCCAAGTGAAGAAGGGGCGAGATCGGTGAATCGCCACCAGGCGTCGGCATCCCATCGGGGAACTCATCGAAGCGACGCCGCCTCAGCGAAACAACAGGCGAGATGGCGTGAATTCAGCCATCGAGACGCTCCAAGCGATGCACAAAGCGCCGCCTGGAGCGCCTCATCGGCCAAGAAGCGGATGGGGGGTTGCCCTCCCCCGCTATTCACCTACCGGCGAACGTATGCGACGCCCTCGTAAGGACGCAGAACCCCCGTCGCGGGCTCGTCACCGTACGAGCGCAGCAGCACGTCCCACGCGCCGTCGGCAAGAAGCGCCCGCGCCTCTTCGCCGAGCTCGGCCGGCTCGCCCGAGAAATTCGCCAACACGAGCAACGAGCCCGGCGCCGTCATCTCGGCCGCGCTCACCTGCACGGCGTCGTAGGGCTCCCCCACCGCGAGCTCGCCGAAGCGCGCATAGCCCAGGACCGGCACGGCGCCCGCGTCCAGGAAACGCACCTTACCGTGCGCAATCACCGGCAGCTCATGGCGAAGACGCACGATCTCCCGGTAGAACGAGAACACCGACTCTGGGTCGCCGACCTCCTTCTGAGCGCAAATAAGCGCCTGGTCGCAGCCCTCGGCGTCTCTCGCCATCGTGGCCCACGGCTCGCCCGCGCTGAAGCCGGCGCTCGGCCCCTCGTCCCACTGCATGGGCGTGCGGGCGTTGTCGCGCGAGCGCTCGCCCACGATGCGCAGGGCCTCCTCGGGCGTCTTGCCCTCCGCGACCAGGATGTCGTAGTAGTTGGTGCTCTCTACATCGCGGTACTCGTCGATGCTCGTAAAGTGCGCATTCGTCATGCCGAGCTCATTGCCCTGGTAGATATAGGGCGTGCCGCGCAGCAGGTTCATGAAGAGGGCGAGCATCCGGGCCGACTCGACGCGCAGCGCGCCGTCGTCGCCGAATCGCGACACCACGCGCGGCTGGTCGTGGTTGTCCCAAAAGAGCGCGTTCCAGCCGCCGCCCGCCTGCATACCCTCCTGCCACGTGGAAAGAAGACGCTGCAGCTCCCCCAGGTCAGCAGGCATGAGCTCCCACTTCTTGCCATCCTTATAGTCGACCTTGAGATGGTGGAACGAGAAGACCATCGCGAGCTCATGGTCGGCCGGGCGGGTGTAGCCCAGGCAGGCGTCGAGCGACGTGGACGACATCTCGCCCACGGTGAGCATCCCGTCGATACCTGCCTCGCGTACCAGCTCCTGCAGGTACTCGTGGACATGCGGCCCGTCGGTGTAGAAGCGCCTGCCGTCGCCCTCATGGTCATCCTCGAAGGCCTCGGGCTTGGAGATAAGGTTCACCACGTCGAAGCGGAAGGCGTTCACGCCCTTCTCGCGCCAAAAGCGCACGATGTCGGCGGTCTCGCGGCGAACCTCAGGGTTCGACCAGTCGAGGTCGGCCTGGCCCGGATCGAAGAGATGCAGGTACCACTTGCCCACGCTCGGCGCCCACTCCCAGGTCGGGCCGCCGAACTTGGAGATCCAGTTAGTCGGCAGCTCATCGGGCGAGCCGTCGCGGAAGAAGTAGTAGTCCTGGTAGCGCTTCTCGCCGGCAAGAGCGCGCTGGAACCACTCGTGCTCGGTCGAGGTGTGGTTCAGCACCATGTCGAGCATGATGCCGATGCCGCGCCGCTCGGCCTCGCGGGAAAGCTCCTCGAAGTCGGCCATGGTTCCGTAGCGCGGGTCGACTGCGCGGTAATCGGCCACATCGTAGCCGTTGTCCTTCTGCGGCGAGGGGAAGAACGGGGTGAGCCAAATGTAATCGATGCCCAGCTCAGACAGGTAGTCGAGCTTCTGCGTGACGCCGCGCAGGTCCCCCCAGCCGTCGCCGTTGGAGTCCTTGAAGCTCTTGGGATAGATCTGGTAGACGACCTTGTTGGAAATATCGATGGTCTTCATCACAGCACCTCTCAATGAGCCTTAAGCCTGGGCGTTGCCTGCGGCGACCTCGGCCGCGATCAGCTTGGCCTCGGCCTCGGCCTCCTCCTGGATGCCCTGCTTCTTGCCCACGACAACGGTCAGGACAAAGGGGACGGCGAAGGCGATGAGCATGCACACGGCGAACATCGCCCAGCTCGCGGGCTGCATCGAGAGGATGCCCGGAAGACCACCGACGCCCACAGCATTGGCGGTGCAGCTCGTAGCCACGGAAAGAAGCCCGGCGATGCACGAGCCGATCATGCCGCAGACAAACGGGAAGGTGTACTTGAGGTTGACGCCGAACATGGCCGGCTCGGTGACGCCCAGGTAGCACGAGATGATGGCGGGGATGTTCACCTGCTGGTTGCGGTCGTTGGAGCGCTGGAGATACGCCATGCCGAGGACGGCGGAGCCCTGCGCGATGTTGGAGAGCGCGATCATGGGCCACAGCATCGTGCCGCCGAAGTCCGCAATGAGCTGCAGGTCGATGGCATTGGTCATGTGGTGCAGGCCGGTGATGACGAGCGGTGCGTAGAAGGCGCCGAAGACGGCCCCGAAGACGGCGCGGAAGGGCCCGGTGATGCCCGCGTAGACAATCGACGAGATGCCGCTGCCGAGCCACCAGCCGATGGGGCCGAGGACGAAGTGCGCCGCCATCACGGCGAGCAGCAGGCTACAGAACGGCACGACGATCATGGACACGACCTCGGGGCAGATCTTTCGGAAGAAGCGCTCAAGGAAGCCGAGCGTCACGGCGGCGAGAATGGCCGGGATGACCTGCGCCTGGTAGCCGATCATGTTGACCTGCGCGAAGCCGAAGTCCCACTGCGGGATCTCCGAGGCCGGGGTGCCGGCAACGCTATAGGCGTTGAGCAGCTGGCCCGAGACGAGCGTGAGGCCCAGCACGATGCCGAGCATCGGCGTGCCGCCCATCTTCTTGGTAACGGACCAGCAGATGCCGACCGGGATGCCGGTGTGGAAGACGGCCTCGCCGATGAGCCACAGGAAGCTGTCGATGCCGGCCCAGAACTGGCTCAGCTCGACGAGCGCCTGGGTGCCGTCGCCGAAGAGATAGATGGAGTCGATGCAGTTGCGGAAGCCGAGGATGAGGCCGCCGGTGATGACGGCGGGGATGATCGGGGCGAAGACCTCGGCGATGATGGTCATGGCGCGCTGGAGCGGGTTCTGGTTCTGCTTGGCCGCCGCCTTGGCCGCGTCCTTGCTCACGCCCTCGATGCCGGCGATCCCCGTGAACTCCTGGTAGTAGGTCTTGACGTCGTTGCCGATGATGACCTGGAACTGGCCGCCCTGCGTGAAGGTGCCCTTCGTGGTCGCAAGGGCCTCGATAGCCTTGACGTCGGCCTTCGAGTCATCGTTGAGGACAAATCTCATGCGGGTGATGCAGTGGCTCACCGCCGCGATGTTCTCCTTGCCGCCCACGAGCCTGAGCAGCTCGGCCGCGTCCTGCGCGTACTTGCCCATGTGTGCCTTCCTTTCCTTGTCCATATTGTGCTCCGTCGCTTCCCCAAGTTTTTCGAAGCACTTATTTGAATAAGCCGAGGCACAGTATAGGCTCGACTTATGTGAATAAGTGACTTATTTGAATAGGTTCGATGAACGGTAGGTTTTTGCGGGTAAACGGCTAACGGGCGGCGAGCGCGGCCCCTATAATTCAGTGAGAAGAACCACCGGACCCGCGCAAAGACCAGGGGAAACCGCAGATGAAAGCCATTTGGCAGGGCATTTACCGCTCCCTGCGAGAAGACATAGTCAACGAGACCTACCCGTTCCAGTCGTTTCTCCCCTCCGAGGCAACGCTGGTGGCGCGCTTCTCCTGCTCGCACAACACGCTGCGCAAGGCGCTCGCGGCACTTGCGGACGAGGGCCTCGTGCAACCCATCCAAGGCAAGGGCGTCCGCGTGATCTACCAGCCGCGCGAGCGCGCCCTCTTTGAGGTCGGCGGCATCGAGACCTTCGCCGAGACCATGGAGCGCCTGCATATCGAGCAAGAGACGACGGTCAGGACCTTCGAGCTCGTCGTGGCGAATAGCCGGCTTGCCCACTTCACCGGATTCGCGGAAGGCGCCGAGCTGCTGCACATCGAGCGCGTGCGCGCCTTCGGAGGCGAGGCCGTGATTCGCGACGACAGCTATTTTCTTGCCAGCGTGGTCGACGGGATTACCCCGCGCATCGCCGCGAAGTCTATCTACGAGTATCTGGAGGGCGCCCTCGGCATCGGCATCGCGCAGAGCATGCGCGAGATAACCGTCGAGCCCGCCGAGTCGCGCGACTACGAGCTGCTCGAGCTGCCGGAAGGGTGCTACCTCGCCATCATGACCAACCATGTTTTCACGACAGACGGCGTGATGTTCGAGAGCACCCGCTCGCGCCACCGGCCGGACCTCTTTGTGTTCCACGACGTTGCGCGCCGCAAGCCAGCGCTCGCGTAGCCGTCAATGCAACCGCGAGGCAAAAGGACAGGCCCCTTCGCCTCGATTCTTCGCACGTCAATCAACCCAGGAGCAACCATGCCTTCTTCCAGCTATAAGTCCAAGCAAGTCATCGTCATGCGCCGCGACCTCAAGATGCGTAAGGGAAAGATCGCCGCGCAGTCGGGCCACGCGTGCGTCGAGGCCGTGCTCATGGCCATCGCGCGCGAGGGCCGCGCCGCGCAGATTCGCGCCGAGGACGGCTGGGCCTACCTCGACCACGCCGAGCACGACCGCTCCCCTCTTACCGATTGGTTCGACGCGGGCGTGGCGAAGATCTGCGTCTACGTCGACGGCGAGGAAGCGCTTCTCGACATCGCTGCGCAGGGCCGCGAGGCCGGCTTTGCCGTGGCGCTTATCCGCGACGCGGGCCACACCGAGTTCCACGGCGAGCCGACCTTTACCTGCCTTGCCTTCGAGCCGCTTCCGGCTGAGAAGATCGACCCCATCACGGGCGGTCTGCCGCTGTACTAGCCCCGCCAAAGCCGTCCACGGCGCCGCCCGAGTCGCAGCCCCCGCGGCGCCGCGCGAGTCGCAACCCCTGCGGCACCGCCGACAGAAACGCAACGTCCGTTGCGCAATTTGTTATGTCAACGTTAATTCCCACCAGTGCGCTAGGTTTTTCTTAATTCCTACTTGTGCGCTAGGTTTATAAGTGCCATCCTACCAATCAGCGAGAAGCCCGCCGTTCGCGACGGCATACCTCGTGACCAGTCAAGCGAATAGCTTAGGAGGCACTACCCATGCGTACTGCGAAGCAGATTGAGGCCCTCATCGGCTCCACCCCCCTGGTGGACCTTTCCGACCTCGCCAACGGCAGCGCGACCGTCCTCGGCAAGTACGAGGCCACGAACCCCGGCGGATCGATCAAGGACCGCATCGCAAAGGCCATCGTCGAGGATGCCGAGAAGCAGGGGCTTCTTGCCCCTGGCGGCACCATCATCGAACCTACCAGCGGAAACACCGGCGTCGGCCTTGCCATGGTCGCTGCCCAGCGCGGGTACAAGCTTATCCTCACCATGCCCGAGACCATGTCCATCGAGCGCCGCAAGCTCGCGGCCGCCTACGGGGCGCAGATCGTTCTTACCCCCGGCTCCGAAGGCATGAAGGGCGCCATCGCCAAGGCAGACGAGATCCACGAGGCCACCCCCGGCTCCATCATCGCCGGCCAGTTCGTGAACCCCGCGAATCCGCAGGCCCACTACGAGACCACCGGCCCCGAGGTCTGGGCCGATACCGAGGGCACCGTCGACGCCATCGTCGCGGGCGTGGGCACCGGCGGCACCATCTCCGGCACCGCGAAGTTCCTCAAGGAGAAGAAGCCCGGCGTGTACGCGACCGCCGTCGAGCCGGCCGAGAGCCCCGTGCTTTCCGGCGGCAAGCCCGGCGGCCACAAGATTCAGGGCATCGGCGCCGGCTTCGTTCCCAAGAACTACAACGCCGAGGTCGTCGACGAGGTCCTTCCCGTCGCCTCCGCGGACGCCATCGCCACAAAGAAGCAGCTCTCCGAGAAGCTCGGCCTGCTTGTGGGCATCTCGGCCGGCGCCGCCGTCAACGCGGCGCTCCAGCTGGCCGCCCGCCCCGAGTTCGCCGGCAAGACCATCGTCGCGATCCTCCCCGACACCGGCGAGCGCTATCTCTCCATGGACCTCTAATCCGCCACAGGTAGAACCATGTTCAAGACCCTTAAGGAAGACATCGCCAGCGTCATTGAGCGCGACCCCTCGGTCCACTCGGCCGCCGAGGTGCTGCTCTGGCACACGGGCATGCACGCGGTCTGGGCTTATCGGCGCCAGCATTGGCTGTGGAAACACGGGGCGCGCGGGTTGGCGACTCTGCTCGCGCGCCTCTCTCGCCGCCGTTACGGGGTGGAGATCGCCCCTGCCGCGACCATCGGGCGGCGCTTCATGATCGACCACGGCATGGGCATCGTCATCGGCGAGACGGCCATCATCGGCGACGACTGCCTGCTCTACCAGGGCGTCACCCTCGGCATGACCGGAAAGCACGGCGGCAAGCGCCACCCCACCTTGGGCAACAACGTCATGGTCGGGGCCGGCACCATCGTGCTCGGCGCTATCCACGTGGGCGACAACGTTAAGGTCGCGGCCGGCTCCGTCGTCGTTCACGACGTCCCGGCGAATACCACTGTCGCCGGCAACCCCGCGCACGTGGTGCGCGACCGCACCTGCCCCATGCTGCGCCTCGTTCCCCTCACCAGCGACGTCGACGAGAACATCCGCTGGTCCTGCGCGCTTTAGTGGGCAGCCGCATCCCAACCCCTTCAAAACCTCTCCACTCGCATGAGCTCCGGCAACACGTCCTCTTCGCGTGCCAACGGAGCTCGTCGAGTCGCAATTCGACGAGATGGCCGCAGTTTATGAGTGTAGTCAGCACGTCCGCCCCATTCTGACCGAGGCTGACTACAGTTATTCAGCTACCGTCCCCATATAATTGAGATGGCGTGAAGAAGAGAGTTTGATGGTTGGAGGTCCGATGCTCCCCCGTCGGTCTTTCTATGAAATTGCCCAGCGCACATTACTCGCTTTGGCCCCTCTGGCGTTCTCGGCCATCGCTTCCATCGTGACACAGAACTGGGTTTTCGTTTCCTGGTCGCATGTGGCCATGGCATTCATAGTCGGCTTCTTTATCCATCGTATGATGACGCCGAAGCCCACCTCGGCCCGCGGCGAACTCGCTCGACGACGAGTGACATGTGCAGTTATTTCAGCTATCGCCGCACTTGCATCCGGACTAAATGCCATTGGCACACGAGCAGCATTCGCAAGCTGGCTCATCGAGATGGGCTGCATAATCACGGCCTTCCTCTCGACCAGACGACCCTCCGCCCCACAACCTGACGGCAAAAACAAATCTGATAAATCCGGATCCTCCGGCCCAGAGACCTTCGACTTGCCCGCCCTTGTCGTCTATGCGAACGTACTCCTCTTTCGTCTATACATTCGAACATTCGGCTCAACACAGGGGATACTGGTCTACACCTTACTCGCGCTCGCAATTCCCTCACTGGCCATTTGTCTTTTTGTAGTGGCCGAAATCAAGCAACCGCACAGTAATCCCAGCGTGGCCCGCCTTCCATTGCAAAGCACCTCAGGTATCGTCGGACCCGGTCTCGATAAGCTCAGCCCACGGGAGCGCGACGTGGTTGCATATACGCTATCCGGCATGACATCCGCGGAATGCTCAGAAAGCCTTGGCCTGAAGCCCTCGACGGTACGCGAATATCTACGACGGGCCTACAGCAAACTTGGCCTTGCGAACGTCCAAGAACTAAAGTCGCGCTATTCCCTCGAGAGCACCGGTGACCAAGGGACGGGGCAGAATCGCGCAAGAATCCTAAAAGCTCTCACGGATGCCCTCCCCCGGATCGCCCTCGTCCTGCTCTTCTCCCCCACAGGCCTTTCTTCGGGAATCTGGGCGGCCGGCGGAAATGACCTTCTCGCCATTTCTATCGGATTCATGCTCGGACCGGAAATCGCCTTTGCTATACGCCCTCACACTAGTGAGCAATCAGGCAATGCGTCCCTCGCGGCAATCTCAATAACAAGCCTTGTTTTACTAATCTTATCTGCACACAGCAACGCTTCGACAATGCTCGTATGGGCGCGAATATGCACCAGGCTGTTGTTGGCCATGGCCCTGTGTTTCCATTATGGAGCAGACGTCCGTCAAAGGAGTCACCCCGACACCAACTGTTCAGAGACGTCGTTTTCGATATCGGCACTAATTCTTGGCATAGCGATTGAAGAACTGTGGCGCGGTAGTTTTTGGTTCTCCTTTATGCCCGCCGCCCTACTGTTCGTTATTCCCGTCATCGGAACCGCTCTCGTCGCTGGCCTGAAATCGCGGCCCCAAGAACAACAAAGACGCATGGTTCCCGCAGCGCTAACAATCCTTGCTTGCGTAATCATAAGTAGAGATATCTTCATGGCGACAATCACGCTTTGTGTAGGACTGACCGCACTGACGATAAACCATATTGATGACCTTGATCTGGCCTCTTTGGCAGACCCAAGCATTCCGTTCCTGCTGGGCATTGGCGTTGTTGCGGGAATATACGGAGTTAACGTTTTCTCTTGGCTCTTTACCTATGCGAATGACGCGCTCGGAATGTTCGGCACCCAATCTGGGCTCGAAGTCGCGAGCATAGCTCTTTCGTCTTCCATCTTCCTCGGATCAGGGCTGTTGACTTCAAGAGAGCTGAGTCATCGCGCGCGTAACCAGTCACATAGAGAAATGACCCTCAATGAAAGTACTGCGATTGAGTACCTCTTGGGACTTGGCCTTCCCGAAATTCAAGCCGCGGTTAGCGTTGACATCGCTCGAGGAATGACCACAAACGAGATTTCAGAACACCTTAACTACTCACCGATCACTGTTCGAGCAGCACGAAGAGGCGCCTTCGAAAAACTCAACGTTAGGACGGCGAGTGAGCTGCAGTCGAAAATCCACGCAGGTATATGCCGTAGTCAGGAAAACGACAAGTAATCAATCGGCAGTGACTACAGACGCGCAGGCACCTTCTTCTTAGCATTTGGAACAGCGAGATGACATGACGAGAGCATGTCGGCTCGAAGACCCGTGTATAACGAAAAGGAGGCCCTCATGAGAACAAACGATGAACCCAAAAGGCTAAGAATACCCGCACGTCTTCTAATTGTCGCATTGCTCATTTGCGTCACAGCAATCACGCCACTCGTTGCCCGCGCCGCATCCGAAAGCCCCGCAAGTGATGACGCCATGGCAACAACCGAAAACTCGCTCGAGTTTCTTGGGACACAAAGGAGGATGCTCAAGACCTTTGTCGACCCTGATGCCGCGCTCGCCAAATTCAAGGAGACCTATCCGGAATTCCTTCAGGACGCAAAGGATGCAGGTCTGCCAGAGCTTTCAAAAGACACGGCTTACGCCTACAAGGTGTATTCGATTTCATCTGAAGCAGAGGGCGATATCATCGACTTCCTAGACATCTACGAAAACGAAGCCTCTAACGAGGCGCGAACAACTGAAATTAAGACCATTGAAGGCGAGTGCGCGGCGGGAGATTTAACCCAAGAGGAGGCAAACGAAAGCGCGTCGACTTTCCTTCCGCTGACTTCCGAGTCAAATTCTTAAACATTGTCAAGCGCTAGTTCCCTCGCGCCCCAAATAGCCGCCGCCCAGTAATGTGAGGTTACTGGGCGGCGGCTTTTTGGGGCTTTCGGTTACTGTGAGACGCGGATTCGGGGCTCTCGGGCCTCATGCATTACTGCGCGGCGAGATTACAGGGCTCGTGAGCCCCGACCGTTGCTGCGCAGCGCGATTCCGGGGCGCATGGCACCGGGGCTCGCGGCATTTCTTGCCGCCGAGCGCGACAGTCTTGGCAAGAAGCGCTACCCCAGGCGCATGCCCTCGCGACGCTTACCGGTCAGGCGCTCCACGTCGATGCGCCACACATCCACGCGCTCGACGGCCTCGGGCTGGAACTTGACCGGCGCGCCCGGCGCCATGTGAGCCATGATCGCCGTAAGGCCACGGACCTTCTCCTCAGCGTCGGTCACGCGCGCCGCGCGGCCGCTCGCCATGATGCTCGCGAACGCATACGAGTACGCGCACGAGAAGTCACCGGAAATCACGCCGCCCTCGACGTCGAGCTCAAGCGCCACCTGCGGATCGGCAAGCCAGGCATCGACCTTGCGACCCTCGCTCGCGCAATGCAGCCAGAACGTCCAGCGCGGCTCCGAACCCTCGGCTCCGCCCTCGACCTCGTAGCCGAAACTCATCGGCACAACGAAGAGGCCTTCCGCGTCATGCGACGCCACGCGGACCGTCTTCGCGGCGTCGACGATGGCGCGCAGCTCCGCAAGATCGCATACCTCGCGCTTCGCGCGCCTCATCCCACGATGTTCCATCTAGTCGAGTACCTTCTCCATGCCGATCTTGTACGGCACGAGGCCCATCTTCTCGTAGAACTTCTGCGCCCCGGGGTTGCAGCTCCACACGTTGAGCGTCACGTTGTGCGCCCCAAGCCCACGCGCGAACTCAACGACGTGCTGGTAGAGGGCTGTGGCGACGCCCTTACCGCGCGCCGCCTCGTCAACGCAGATGTCGTCGATGTAGACCGTGATCACCGGCTGCATGTTGTTCGAGCCGTGGAAGTCCTCGATCACGCAGAACGCGTGGCCGAGCACGCGCTTCTCCTCGACGGCCACGAACACCGGCCGCGACTCGTCGGTAAGAAGCGCGCAGAGCTCGGCGTCCGAGTACTTGCGCGCCCCTTTTATAAAGAGGTCCGGGCGGCCATCGGCATGCACGGCACACACCTGGAGCAAGAGGTCCACGAGGCCGGGAACATCCCCCGTGTTCGCGCGACGAACATCAAAGCTCATACGATTACTCCCTTTCCTGCACGTAAGCGACGAACTTGTCGAGCCCGTCTTTGGTCTTGAACCGACCGACGTAGGCAGTGTTGCCGAGGTCGTCGGAGAGACCGTCCGGCATGCGGTCCACGCTCATAAGGGAGCCGGCGAACTTCTCGGCGACCTCCTCGTGCGAGTGGGCATAGCTGTACTGATCGCGGCGACTCGCGTGCACGCAGTAGTAGCTCTCGTCACCGGCCACGACGTGGCTCTCGTCGAAGCAGACCATATCGGCCCAGACCTGGTAGACATCGAGCGAGTGCGCATAGTTCATCATCTCGGGCGTGTAGCCTCCGGGCGGACGCGAGTTGACCTCGAGGCCCACGTAGTCGCCCATGCCGCCGAGCCCGGGCTTATCCTCGGTGAGGCGGAAGAACTCCATGTGGACGAAGCGGCTCGCGTAGCCGAAGGCCTTGACCGCAGCGCGCCCCATCTCGCGGAGCTTGGGGTCGACGCCGGGGAGGGAGTAGTACGAGATGTCGAGCGCGTTCGCGCAGACATCGGCCATCGACGGCGGGAACTCCTCCTGGTTCTCGAAGAGCGGCTCGCCGTGGGAATCGACGACGGCGTCGTAGGAGCATATCTCGCCGCCGACGAACTCCTCGAGCACGTACGGGGTCTCGCCCTTCTCGGCAAAGACGCGCTGAAGGTCTTCGTCGTTCTCGACCTTCCAGGCACCGCCGGAGCCCATGCCGACCTCCGGCTTTGCAAAGGTCGGGTAGCCGACCTCGGCCGCGAATGCGCGCGCGGCCTCAAGCGTCGTCAGCTTGACCTGGCGCGCCACAGGGATGCCGGCCGCACGGTAACAGGGCTTCATTGCAGCCTTGCTCGTCCAGTCGACGAGCTTGGCAGGATGCACGCCCGTGGTCACGTTGAAGTCCTCGCGCAGGCGGGCGTCGAGGGGTAGCCAGTACTCGTTGTTCGACTCGATCCAGTCGATCTTTCCGTATTTGTACGAGAAGAACGCGACGGCTCGGAAGACCATGTCGTAGTCCTCGAGCGAGGGGACCCAGTAGTACTCGGTGAGCACGCCCTTGAGCTCGGGGTGGATCTGGTCGTAGGGCGTGTCCCCCACGCCGAAGACGGAGGCGCCGTTGCGCGCGAGCGCCTCGCAGAAGTGACGGTACACCTCAGGGAACTGAGGCGAGATGAATACGAAGTTCATGGAGCGATTCCTTAGGACACGACGCCGAGAGGCGCTTTACTTGGAGCGCCTCTTCGAGGCACGCGGCTTGGACTTGGACTTGATGGTCGGCTTGATCATGGGCGCCACCTTGTCTGAGGCAGACACCTTTGCCGCGGGCTTCGGGGCGGGGGCGGGCTCTGCCGGCTCGGGCTCGGCAGCGGGCTCGGCCTCGGCGGCAGGCTCGGCCTCGGCGGCAGGCTCGGGCTCCGGCTCGGCGACCGGCTCGGGCTTGGCAACGGCCTCAGGAACAGCGGCGGGCTCGGGCTCGGCAACGGGCTCGGGCTCGGCGACCGGCTCAGGCTCGACAGCCGGCTCGGGCTCGGTAACGGGCTCGGCGACCGACTCAGGCTCAGCAACGGCCTCAGGAGCAGCCGGCTCGGGCTCCGGAGCGGGCTCGGCGGCCGTCTCTGGCTCGGACGCAGCCTCACCCGCGTCCTTCTCGCCGTCCTCGCCGGCGTGCTCGTACTCGCCGTACGTGCCGGCCTCGACGGACAGGGTCTTCTTCATATCCTGCAGAACGATGGGCAGGAAGTAGCGGATCTGCTTCTTCCACCACGGCCAGTCGTGGTTGACGTCGGTGCCCCAGAAGTCGCACCACGCGCCGATGCCCAGGCGACGGAAGGCGTCGTCGAGGATATGCTGGGTGCGCACGCCCTCGTCCTCCCACGCGCCGCGGCCCACGCACAGCACGAGCTGGCGCTGGTTGTAGATGTCGATGTAGGGATGGTCTTCGGCCATGTTGGGCAGGAAGTCAACCGGAGAGCTCGCATAGAGCGTCTCGTTCATCCAGCCGTCGAAGAAGTACTTGGCGTCGTACACGCCGGAAAGCGCGATGCAGCCCTGGAAGAGGTCCGGTCGGCGCAGCGCGAAGATGACGGAGTGCGTAGCTCCCATGCTGCAGCCGGCGAGCAGCGGTCGCTGGGCGCTGCCGGAGAGCTCGTGCACGAGCGGGGCGAGCTCGTCGGCCACATAGCGATAGTAGGCCTCGACGAGCTCGGCGCGCTCGCCCTTGTCGCGGTCGGCCGCCGACCAGGACTCCTTATCCACGTTGCTCACGCAGAAGAGCTGGAGCATGCCGGAGCCCACGTAGTCGTCGATCGTGTCGATAAGGCCGAAGTCCTCCCAGTTCGTGCAGGGCGAGTCCTGCGTCGGGAAGACGATAACGGGGTACCCGCCCTCGCCGTAGACGATGAGGTCCATGTATCTGTCGAGGTTCTCGCTGTAACGGCTCACGAGCTCACGCTTCATAGCGGCTCCTTTCTTCGGAGTTACGTCCCCCTATCGTAGCGCGCCCGCGTTACCGTGGCGTCACGAGGTCGGCGGAAGGCCCCACATGATACGCTAGCTGGGTTAAGCAACAGCCGTCGCATTTCTATAGAGGCATAGAGGCGGGGGAAGCAGCATCTCCACCCGCCTCTGAGACTGGTTGCCAGACGATAATTCTGTTTTATTAACCAGCTATACATCGCGATATCAGAGCACTTAATCAGGGTTCCGGCGGAATTGGTAAAGACAAAAAAGTACGTACCAGAGCCAACGTTAGTCCAAGTCGCCTTTGTAAATCCTTGACGAGAGAAGTTGGCCGTTCCTACTCGTGAGGCACTAAATCGTGACGAACCTCTCCAGAGTTCAACGGTAAAAGAGCCCGCCTTGGTCGACGTACAGGTCATTTCGATCCCAACGTTGGCGCCATCAAAGGAACGAGGAGTCGTCGAGTAACTGAAAAGCAGGCTTGCCTCGCCCCCATACTACGATCGGCTCGAAATACTTTGCGTTTCCTGAACATGAGAAATCACGACAGGAGCGCTCTCAATTTCCGCGGCAAAAGCGGCGCAAGGAAAAAAGGCCATTAGCCCCGCGAGTAGCGCAGAAAACAAACCAGACTTGTTCATCTATGCTCCCTTCTCTGAGGCAACCAGCGCACCCATTGTTTCTCATCGAAAGAGAGCATGTCTTGTCTTAAGGGATATGCAAGTTTCTAAGACATGCTTTGACCTGCATAATCGTTCAGTAATATTCGAAGTTCTCGCGAGGAATGAATGCCGAGCCGTCGATAGGAACTCGCCCTATAAGCATTCACCGTTCCTGGAGCAACATGAATTTTCTCGGATATCTGTGCTCGCGAAAGTCCAAGTGCCGTGTAGTATGCGACCTCGGCTTCCGTCTCCGACAAACCGCGACCTATCAAATAGCTAAGTGCCCGCTTCATCAATGCGGAGTCGCTGCAATCCACAGAAGGCTGCGACACCCCATGCTCTGTCATCAGACACCCAAACAGAGCCAGGGGGACCACGCAAACCAACAGAACAACAAGCCACCCAAAACCAAACACCATGCTTGTTTGCCCGATGTATTCCCAAACGGCAACGCCGAATAACAGCGCCCGAAACGCTTCACCGTCAGCCAGCTCCATAAATGCCGCAGAGGCTTGGTCCAACCCAGAAATACGAGAGCCGAAATGAGCGACGGTAATTGCAAGCATTATGAGAAAAGGGGACATCAACCAAACGAGGACCAAGCCCACTGGTCCGGCAAACGAGCCCGATGCGTAGTCGTACAGAACGCCGACCGTTAATACCATGGTCAAACAACCCAAAATCTTAACTGGGCTTGAAATCTCCGTAACTCCATCCATCGTTTTTCTGCCAAATAGAAACGACATGAACAGACAGATTGTTTCGGAAAAAATAAGAATATTACTCGGGCTCTCTTGAGCAAATCTCGTACCAATAAAAAATACCGCCAGCAGCGAAAGCGCTATCGGCCACCTCGAAAACCCGCGTTTAGTTTTGGAAATAACAGCGGTTCCCTCGTCGCCGCCAACCGCTTCCCTCAATGCCTCGAGCCCATCCTTAGCATCCAACCCAAACTTTGAGAATGCTCGAGACTTATAGGTTCCAACGGTACCGACTGATATCCCCAAGCTCCTCGCAATCGCAGAGGCCGTCCGCCCCTCCAAAAGAAGCTCCACTATTTCTCGTTCTCTTTTACTCAGCCTCGCCAAACGTGCCTCACGCAGGGGCTCTTTTTCGGTACCCCCCTTTCGCATCAAGCCATTGCCCGGCACTCCACGGTTCAAATAATGCTCAGCCGCCACTGCGGCCGCTCCTCCGAGATAAACGGACAGAGCCCACCAGATCGACAACGACGAACCAGAGACGATGCTGAAGCCACAAAACGTCGGAACGATTCTCCCAACACAGAGCCCGAACAGAGCGGCGCGAACACCGTCGACGAACACCACGCGCTCGGTCGCAACGATTCTCCTCAGGAAAAGCAGCGACAGACACGCAGCCCCCAGGCATCGACACATAGCCGCACCCGATGGGGACGCAAAAGGGACAGGAAGCCATTCGAAAAGCGCAGGCAGAGCTGCCGACACACAATACGTAAGCAGCATTTTGCACAAGGGCACGTTGGCTTCCGATTGCGCCGTCCCTTCGCTGCTGCCCAGCAGACAACAGCCCCATGCGCACCAGACAAACAGTCCGACGGCTATCCCGGCTCCACTCGCAAGCGAAGCTAGAAGATGAATGGAATAGGAGAAGTTGTCCCCGCCAATCCAGCAAACTTCTTCAAACACCGAAAAGAGAGTGCATAAAAGCATTGCCGAATTCAAACATTGATAACGACCTGGATTGATTTGACGCAGCTTTAGCCTAGGCACGCAGCAAAAACCTCGCTCAAGGCAGCCAGCTGTTAGCACAAACGCTACTACGGCAGCGAAAGGTGCAAACTGAAGCGGGGCAACGGAATCAACCAGTTCATATCCCGCGACTATACGATATTGAACCACACGCGGCATCGACAAAATGAGCGTTCCCCAAGCACACCAGAGTAGGCGGGCCTTATCCCTCTCATGCAGACCCCCACCCTCATCATCAGCGTTCAAAGGCTCGTTCGGAGTCAAACAATCACCCCATTCAGATTTACTCGTGCCGATCCTTTACTTCAATTCAGCGTTTTCACAGTTAAAGGGTGTCTTCAGCAAAAGCATATCCGATATAGACGTGACTTCTTCTTCAACAACACCCAAAGTTCGACGCAAGGGTTCAGCGCGCCGAACCGCATCACCGCAAGACGAAGACATAATCAAGGAGGCATTTATGAGCTTATCGAAACGATTCTGTGGCATTCTCGGAGCAGCGCTAACGACGTTTGGATTGTGCTTGGGCTTGGGCTCGTTTTGCCCCAAAACCACCTATGCCTCAACGGCGACCACGCCCAAAGATAGAATCGAGCTGATGGACTATATCAGCTCCAAATACGAAGTGGGAGATGTCCTGACTCCTGAGGACGCGGAACTTGTCAGGCAAGCCTCCGCCACCTCCCAAAATTTCAGAAGAGACTCAAAATCCGTAAATGAGACTCGGACCGCCTACGGAACGACCGCTCTCATGTATGGGAACGTCTGGCACAACGGAACCTTTAACTACAACTTCGGCGGAAACCTTACTGGGAAGATCACCGCTGGCAGCACGCCAAAATCAATGACCTTCACCGTCAGGTGTCAGTCGTATGGATTGGTCGGAGGTTCAACAGTCCTGACCTACGACGATTCGGTCAGCCAAACGTCGAGCAACTCCAAGTCCGTCTCTATGAACAAAAGTAAGGACTACTCTGGAGTAGCGGCGATTTATATCATCAACACCTCTCTCGATGTCACGACCGCCAATGGGCAAGGGTTTACCGTCAACGCACAATAAACCAAGCGAGGAGGACGACCCTAAGGAGGAGCACATGAGCGGCAGAGGTCGAGAAACGCTGAGCTGGAAGCAAATCTTCGTCGCATTCCTTATTCTTTGCTGCCTCTTCCAAATTCCCGCCGCACAGTATGGGGACGTTCCCGGTAGCCACGGCGAGACGCTCGGGAGCATCTTGACCCTTGCATTAAACGTGACGCTGTCTATCGTCTGGGCAAGGTCGTACGCCTACTTCGAGGGGACCCGGCCCCGGCGGGGACTTATCGCCAGCGCTTCAGCATTCGTCGCGTGGCTCGGATTCGTTGCGCTGAGTCTTTGGACCCGAAAGCTCCTCGGATGGGATGGCCCCGAATGGGTCATCGCGCTTCTCATTGTGTTTTTGGCCTCTTCCCTCTTTGCATCAGGCGTGTTCCATCTAAGAAAAGCGTGACCTCACGGCGCCCCGGCCCATCTTCGTTGGGCTCGGGGCGCTCGAATGATAGACTTTCGAGGTCAACAATCGCGTCGCCAAGGGAACCGCCATGCGCATCGGATTCGACAACGACAAGTACATCAGCCTGCAGGCCGAGCACATCCGCAAGCGCGTGGGGCAGTTCGGCGGCAAGCTCTATCTCGAGTTCGGCGGCAAGCTCTTCGACGACAACCACGCGAGCCGCGTGCTGCCCGGCTTCGAGCCCGACGTCAAGTTCCGCATGCTCAAGAGCCTCGCGGCCGACGTCGAGGTCATCATCGCCATCAATGCCAACCACATAGAGAAGAACAAGGCCCGCGGCGACCTCGGCATCACCTACGACGAGGACGCGCTGCGCCTCGTGGACCTCTTCCGCGCGAACGGGATGCAGGTCGCGGCCATCGTCCTTACCCAGTACGCGGCCCAGCCCGCGGCCGATGCCTTCCGCCGGCGCCTGGCCGAGCTCGGCATCGCGTGCAAGCTCCACTACCCCATCGAGGGCTACCCGCACGACGTGGACCTCATCGTCTCCGACGGCGGCTACGGAAAGAACGAGTTCGTCGAGACGACCCGCCCGCTCGTGGTCGTCACGGCCCCCGGCCCCGGCTCCGGCAAGCTCGCCACGTGCCTCTCGCAGATCTACCACGAGCACGAGCGCGGCGTCGAGGCCGGCTACGCCAAGTTCGAGACCTTCCCCGTGTGGAACCTGCCGCTCTCCCACCCCGTGAACATCGCCTACGAGGCCGCGACCGCCGACCTCGACGACGCGAACATCATCGACTCGTTCCACCTCGACGCCTACGGCGAGACGACCGTCAACTACAACCGCGACGTCGAGGCCTTCCCCGTGGTCCGTGCCCTCATGGAGAAGATCCTCGGCCAGAGCCCCTACCAGAGCCCGACGGACATGGGCGTGAACATGGTCGGCTTCGCCATCTGCGACGACGAGGCGTGCCGCGAAGCTTCCCGGGCCGAGATCGTGCGCCGCTACTTCGCCGCCTGCGAGCAAGTCAAGCGCTCGGGCGCTGGCACTGAACAGGTCGAAAGGCTGCGCTCCATCATGCAGAAGGCCGGCGTGGACAAGAACTTCTCGCCGGCGCGGTCGGCAGCGCTCACGCGCGAGCAGGTCACAGGGGCGCCGGCCGGCGCGCTCATCCTGCCCGACGGACGTGTGGTCACGGGCAAGACCTCAGAGCGCCTCGGCTGCGCGAGCTCGCTTCTGATGAACGCGCTCAAGGCGCTCGCGGGCATCGACCTGGAGCTCGAGGTGATCAGCGACGACGCCATCGAGCCGATCAGCCGCCTCAAGACCCGCTACCTCGGCGCGAGCAACCCGCGCCTGCACACCGACGAGACCCTGATGGCGCTCTCCATCACGTCCGCAACGAGCGAGGCGGCCGCGCGCGTGCTCGCCGGCCTGGAGGAGCTGCGCGGCTGCGACGCGTTCTTCTCGGTGATCATCAGCTCGACGGACGAAGAGATGCTTCGCCGGCTGGGCGTGAACGTCTGCTGCGAGCCCAAGTTCGAGCGCAACGGCCTCTTCCACCGGTAGGGCGGCGGAAGAGAGAAACGGGCAACGCGCAAGGTTGCCGCTGAAGCCCGAATCAAGTGCTTCCGCGGCGAGCTCGCGCGTTATTTAGCCTGAACGGTATCGCCGGGGACCGTCGCTGCGTCTAGCAGGCAATCCAAAAACGCACGGGCAGCGGTGGAGAGAAGGCCGGGACGGTAGACGGCGGCGAGCTCGCGCGTTACGGGCGGGTCGAGCGGGCGCTTCTCGATGCGGTAGGGGCAGCGCGTGAGGATGAGGCCCGGCAGGATGGAGAGGCCCAGGCCGTTTTCCACCATGGACATGATGGCGTAGTCGTCCCAGGTGGACAGACGCGCCTGGGGCTCGAGGCCGGCGCGCTCAAAGAGCGGGCTTATCTCGTTATCGCTGCCGCGCTCGAGCAGGATGAACGGCTCGCGCGCGAGGTCCGCGAGCCGCACGCGGTCCTGCGCCGCCAAGGGATGACCCTGCGGCACGACGGCCATGAGCTCGTCCACGAGCACGGCTTCCCGCGCGAGCCCCTCCCTCGGCACCTGCGGCGGATACGGCAAGAAGCCCAGGTCGACGAGGCCGTCGGCCACCCATGACTCGATTTCCGAGTAGTCGCCCATGCGCAGCTCGAACTCGACTTGGGCGTGGCCCGCGCCGAAACGCTCGATCACGCCAGGCAGGACATGCGTGGCCACCGACGAGAAGGTGCCCACGACGATGAGGCCGGACTGCGCGCCCGAGATCTCGGCCACGCGCTCAAAGAGACGGCGCTGGTCCTCGCAGATGGCCTCCACAAAGGGCATGACCTGCTCGCCATCGGCTGTGAGGCGCACGCCCTTGCGCCCGCGTTCCAGCAGGCAGATGCCCCAGTCGCGCTCGAGGTCGGCGATCATGCGGCTCACGCCGGACTGGCTATAGGCGAGGCGGCGGGCCGCGGCGCTTATGCTGCCCGCGCGCGCGACCTCTACGAGCGCCTGGTACTTCTGGACGGCGGAATCCATGGGCTTCTCTCCCTTGTATACGAGCTGGCGCGACGTTCTGACGCGACGCATTGTTCCATGCGTATTTGTGCTGGCACCCATGCTAAACATTCGCTTTTATCGCAACAAGCATCCTGCGAAGATGGACTGCGGAAAACACACCGCCATCTGCGAGAAAGCTCCGCGAAGAATGAACAAGGCAACCAAGAAGTATCTCCTCTCGCTCATCCTCTTCGGTTCGAACGGCATCGTCGCCAACATGATCGACCTGCCGAGCGTGCTCATCGTGCTCGCGCGCGTAAGCCTCGGCGCCGCGCTTCTCGTCGCGTTGGTTCTCCTCTCGCGCGACGCGCGCGAGAATCTCCAGGCGCCCACGCACCGCCGCCAGGCCCTGCATCTCTTCGTCTCCGGCGCGGCCCTCGGCGCGGCATGGCTCTTTCTCTTTGAGTCGTACCGCTACATCGGCGTCGGCGTGGCCTCGCTGCTGTTCTATTGCGGCCCCGTGATCGTGATGGCGCTCTCCCCCATCGTCTTCAAGACCCGCCTCACCGCCGCGAACATCGCCGGTTTCGCCGCCGTCGTGCTCGGCGCGTTCCTCGTCGTGGGCCAGGGCCTCGGCAGCGGCATCGCGCCCAAGGGCCTGCTGCTCGGCGGCATGAGCGCCGTGATGTACGCCGTCATGGTCATCCACAGCAAGAAGGTCTCCGATATCCGCGGCGTCGAGTCGTCGGCCATCCAGCTCTGCGGCAGCCTTTCCATCGTCGCCGTCTACATGCTGGCGAGCGCTGCTGCCGGCAGCCTCGCCGCGCCCACCGCAACGCAGGTCGCGGCCCTGAACATCCCCGCCGTGCTCTGCATCGGCCTCGTGAACACGGGTCTCGGCTGCTTCATGTACTTCTCCTCGATGGGCGAGCTGCCCGTGACGCGCGTGGCCGTGTGCGGCTATCTCGAGCCGCTCTCGGCCGTGGTGCTCTCCGCGCTGCTGCTCGGCGAGGCCATGACCGCGGCGAACGTCCTTGGCGCGGCGCTCATCCTCGGCGGCGCGCTCTACTCGGAGCTCGGCGAGAAGCTCCTTGCCCGCGTCGAGGGGCATGTGCGCAGGGCCCTCGCGGCGTAGCGCGGCGCCTGATGCGCGGACGTGCGGAAGCGACCACCGGCTCGCCCTCCGCACATAACCAAAAAACTCCCCGAGAGGGCCCGGAGTCCCAGCTCCGGGCCCTCTTCTTACCAGACGGCAACACGCATGCGCTATCGTCGTGCACGGAACCCGAGCCGCCCACGGCGCGGCCAACCACGCGAGCACGAAAGAAGGACCGACCCCGCATGACCTACGAACTCATCGCCCTCGACATGGACGGAACCCTCCTCGATTCCGGGAAGAAGGTGCTCCCCAGCTCCGTCGAGGCGATCTCTGAGGCGGCGGCCGCGGGCAAGAGCGTGGCCATCGCGTCGGGTCGCTGCCCCAAGATGGTCTCCATGTACAACGACGTGATTCCAGACGTGCGCTACGCCATCTGCTGCGCCGGCGCCGTCGTCTACGACATCGTCGAGAGGCGCACGCTCGCCGAGCGCGACATCGCGCCGGCCGTCGTCGCGCGCGCCATTCGCACGGCAGACGAGGAAGGGCCCTATATCCTCGAGGTCACGGCCGGCGAAGGCGTGTACATGCAGCTCGACGAGATAGAGATGTCGCCCAAGTGCGGCGTCGGCGCCTACGAGCAGCTTTACCGGGAGACGAGCGAGCTCGTGGAGGACGCGCACGCCATCGCGCTCGACCCTGCGGCCCGCGTCTCGAAGCTCAACTTCCACTTCGAGGACGTCGAGGCGCGCGACCGGACCCATGCGCGCCTCACGGACGCCGACGTGGTCGTCACCGACTGCGAGGCGTCGAGCCTCGAGCTGACCTGCCCCGGCATCGACAAGGGCACGGGCCTGGCGGAGCTCGCGCGCATCGCGGGCATCGGCGTGGCACAGACCATCGCCGTCGGCGACGCGGACAACGACCTGTCGATGCTGCGCGCGGCTGGTCTCGGCGTGGCGATGGGAAACGCCCTGCCCTCGGCGATCGAGGCCGCAGACGTGCACGTGGCCGACAACGACCACGGCGGCGTCGCCGAGGCTATTCGCCGTTATCTTCTTGCCGAGTAAACCGCCGGTAAGGGCTTGGCAAAAGTCGGCGCGCAGATTTCCCGCCCGCTGGCATTTCTCGCCGCGCATCTCTAAGGAATCCCATCCGCTGGCACGTGAAACGGTCTTCTCGCTAAAAATACCTGCTCGCTGGCATCGTGCCGGTGCCAGCGGGTGGGTTTATTTAGCAAGAGGCCCACGCACCATGCCAGCGGATGGGATTTCTTTGCAAGAAGCTCGCATCCCCATGCCTCATGCCCCGCGCCAACGAGGCACGGTTTCTTTGCGCGAGGCACGCCCGAAGCCCAACGAGGCGCGCGGTCTCTTGGCAAGGGCCCTGCCCTGGCGCAGCATCCACTTTAAGATTCCCGCCACCTGCCGTTCAGGACCCGCCCAGCGTTGCGGCGGCAGTTTGAAGCAGGCGAAACCCTGATATATCGAGGTACCTGAAAGAGCATACTCTCCCCCAAGAACCCAGAAAAGACCGCGACGTAGGGAGAGCCATGGACAAGAAATCAGCGGATACGCTCATGCGAAAGGTCGGCGTGGCGGTACTCACGGGAACGCTCGTCCTCGCCCAGGTGCCCGCACAGGCCATCGCCGAAGAAACCGGGGCCAACTCCTCCGCGCAGCAGACCTCCGGCAGCCAGCCGCCCGAGATACCCTCCGGCGACTCGGGCAGCGGCGGGCCCGGCCAAGGCTCGGGCGACGGCCAACCCGGCGAGCCCCCGTCCGGCGAGGCCCCCGACAGCGCCCCCGGCGGCGAGGGCGGCGGTCCCGGCGGCGGTCCCGGCCAAGGAGGCGCCCCCGGCATGGGCGGCGCGGACACGATGACCTTCGACTACACCGGCACCTATTCGGGCGCCGTGACGGCCGACGGCGAGTCCGTCTCCCAGGCCTCAGCGACCTATAGCGCGACCGAGGCGGACGTCAACGCGGCCCTCGTCCAGAACGGCGGCGCCCTCGCGCTCACGGGCGTCACGCTCACCAAGTCCGGGGACGACACCAACGGCGACAACTGCAACTTCTACGGCCTGAACTCCATTCTTCTCGCTGTGGGAGAAGGGTCCGCCGCCACCATCGAGGGCTCCGGCCTGAGCGCCACGAGCGAGGGCTCCAACGGCATCTTCGCCACCGACAACGCCACCGTGCTTGCCAAGGACGTTACCATCAGCACCACGGCCGGCAACTCACGCGGCCTCGACGCCACCTATGGGGGCACGATTCTCGCCGGCGACGTGACCATAACGACGCAGGGCGACCACTGCGCGGGCGTGGCGACCGACCGCGGCGGCGGCAACATCTCCGTGGACGGAGGGAAGATCTCGACGGCGGGCTCGGGCTCGCCCATCCTCTATTCCACCGGCGATGTCGAGGTCCAGGACATTACGGGCACCGCGACGGGCAGCCAGATCGCGGGCATGGAGGGCTTGAACACCATCCTCATCAAGAACTCCACCCTCGAGAGCACCATCACGAGCAAGACGGCGAGCGACCCCGTTGCCAACGGCGTGATCATCTACCAGTCGACCTCGGGCGACGCCGAGTCCGCCACGGGCAGCACCGCGACGTTCCAAGCCGTCGACTCCACGCTCAAGAGCGCGATCGAGTCCGGCTCGATGTTCTACCTGACCAACACGAGCGCGGACGTCGTGCTGAGCAACACGAAGCTCGACTTCGACTCGAGCAAGGCGAGCCTCGTGTACGCGGCCGGCAACGATTCGAACAGCTGGGGCACCGCGGGCAGCAACGGCGCGTCCGTCAAGTTAACGGGCATCAAACAGGAGCTCGCCGGCGCTGTTGTGGCGGACACCATCTCCAGTATCGACCTGTACCTGACGGACGGGACGATCTGGACCGGCTCGGCGCGCATCGAGGAGAACTCGGCCGGCTCGACGTCCGAGTCCCCTATCACGGTGAACATCGACGCGACCTCTTCCTGGGTCGTGAACGGCGACTCCACCTTCTCCAACCTCAACGCCGCCGAGGGCGCAAAGATCGTGGACTCGGACGGCAAGGCCGTGACCATCGTGGCCGGCGGACAGACCGTGGTGCAGGGCGACTCCGCCTACGCCATCACCGTGACGGGCAGCTATTCCACGAGCTGCGACGCGAGCGCGGCGGGCACGGTATCCGAAAGCGCGATCGACCGCTCGGCCTACAACGAGGCCTTCGGCATCGACGAGTCCGGCGAGGGGACATCCGCCGAGGGCAGCGCCGACGCGGGCGGCTCTTGGCTCGACGCCATCGTCAACTGGTTCAAGGGGCTCTTCGGGTTCTAGCGGCTCGGGTCCGGCCCCGCGCACAAGATGCAGGCGCCCCTCTTGCCGGCTCAACAAGGGTCGGCAAGAGGGGCGAGGCTTAACGCGGCATGCGATCGTGGTTGACCTCGCGGTAGAAGAGGTCGCGGACGACCTCGGGATCGCGCGACTGGCCCAGGACCCACATCGTCTTGGCCACAAGCGCCTCGGTAGACATGTCGTCGCCCTTAAGCACGCCGGGATTATCGGCATATGCGCGCCCGACCTCATACACGCCCAGGTCAAGGCCTTCCTCAGGGACCTGGGTCGTCACGACGAGGGTGCGCCCGGAATTGACCCAGCCGAAGATGGCGTCATGCAGCGCGTCAGGGATGCCGCCGATGCCGAAGGTCTCGAGGATGATGGCGTCGTAGTCGCGCTTGAGCAGCTCAAAAATCGTGGGCTGGAACTCCGGCGTGAGCTTAAGCACGATGACGTGCTCGTTCAGGCAATCGTAGAACCGCGGCTCAGCGCCCGTCCTCGCCGGGGCCGTCGATGGGCCGGCGCCGGCGCCCGCCCGCACGATGCGGTCGTTGCGGATGTAGGCGAGCGACGGATAGTTCATGCTCATGAAGGCGTTGAAGCTCATGGTGCGCTGCTTATGTGCGCGCGTGCCCGCTATGGCCTTGCCGGAGAAGACCACGGAAACGTCGCGGCTCGCATCGTCCGCCGCGTAAAGAACGGCCTGGTAGAGATTGAGCTTAGCGTCCGTAAAGGGACTCGCCATCGGCTGCTGCGACCCCGTGAGAACTATCGGCTTCTCGCTGTCCTGGATCAAATAAGAAAGCGCCGCCGCCGTATAGGCCATCGTGTCCGTGCCGTGCAGGACCACGAAGCCGTCGTAGCGGGCATACGCGCCCACGATGACGTCGCGGATGCGCAACCAGTCTCGCGGGCGCATGTTCGTGCTGTCGATGTTCATCGGCTGAACAAAGTCCAGCTCAGCGATAGTGTCGAGCAGCGGCACCTTGTCGGCAAGCTCGCGGCCGGTGGCGGTGGGCGTCAGGCCCGCGCCATCGGAGGTGGAGGCGATGGTGCCTCCGGTGGCGATTATGAGGATGCGCTTCAAACGTGTTCTCCCGTCTCGGGCGTCTCGGTAGTTTCTCGTTGTTGTGCTCGAACGCCTCCCGCCCATCGGCGAGAAGGGCTTTGCAGACGCGTCCGCGAGGGGGGCCTACGGCTCGATTGCGGCGAGCCTGCGCACACACGGCCCGAAGGCCACGGCGGCGATCCCGGCCAGCTCAAGGGCACAGACCGCGACGGCCGCCACGGAGCTCCAGACGCCGGCATCGATGTCGAGCAGGAGCGGGCCCGCGAAGCAGAGCGCCGGAAGCACCATCACCGCGACCGTGACCGCGATGCATGCGACGACGGCGCCGACGGCCTCGTTGCCCTTGACCAACTGGGCCTCGCTCTCCCAATCAAGGGTAGGCGACCGCATGCCCACGGCCAGGCTCGCAAGGTCGGCGCAGGCGACGGAAAGCACGAGGATGGCGAAGCAGACCAGGGAGGTCTGAATCGGCAGGCCGACGACGAGCATGGCGACGAGCAGGACCAGCGCCACGGGCACGCGGCCCACGAGCTCGTTGGACAGGAACTTGGCCTGGGCATAGGCGCGCAGGTCGACGGGCATGGCGCGGAAGAAGAAGAAATCCCGCCCGTCGCGCGAGACGGCCTGGCCGCACGCGTAGGACTGGATGCCCGTGAAGGCGGCCAGGAGCACCGTGCCCACAAGGGGCACGAGGCCGATGGCGGAGTCGACGCGGCAAGCAGAGGCGAGCTCGCGCACCCTCGAGAAGGAGCCGAAGTCACTGCCCTTGAACAGGGAGAACCCGAGCACTGACAGCATAATGACGGGCACGAGCCACTGGGAGAGCACGAACTGGTTGAAAAAGTACGGCACGCGGAAGAGCTGCGCCACGTCCACGGCCATGAAGGCGCGCACCTGGCTGCGGCTGCTCACCTTGGCGCTCAGCTCGGAGGCGTCGTAGCGCTTGTTCGAGCGCACGCCCGCGCCGCCCGAGAGGCCGCGCACCGCCTCGAAGTACCACTTGCTTGCACACCAGTTGAGCAGGCCCACGTACACGGCGAGAAGCGCGGCCATGCCGAGAAGCCCCGCGAAGGCCGCCGGGCCCTCGCAGCCGAAGACGACCCCGCCCAGCGCGGAAGGGGGGCAGAGCACGGTAAGGATCACGCGCACCGCCGGCGTCGCGGCGACCCCCTCGGCCATGGCGCCGACGGACCCCATATCGAGCCCTCCCGAGCTGGCCGCCTCCTTGCCTATGGAGAACGCGACCGAGACGCCCACGACCAGGAGCGTGATCACGGCGCCCAGCGCGCGCGAGAAGCGGTCCTTGTCGACGGCGAGCTTGGAGAAGCGCATGAGCGGAAGGACGAGCAGCACCATCGCCACGTTTACCGCCAGGGCGCACAGCACGAAGGCGAGGGCCATAAAAGCCCAGGCGAGAGGCCCTTCTCCCCGACCCGCGAGCACACCTATGCCGAGCGGCAGGACCGCCATGTCCATGAGGACCGCGCTCGAGAGATAGCTGGCGAGCTTGGCCCAGAGAATGGTTTGGCCGGATATGGGCAGCGCCACGTAGAACGAGAGGTCGCTCACCAAGAAAAGGCTGCTCACGGCCGTGTAGAAGCCCATGGTGAGCGAGACGAGCGTCAGCATCGCGACGGTGAGCTCGAAGCCAGAGAGCGCCGTCGCGCCCGCCTGGCCCATCATGCGGCCGCCGAGAAACATCAGGCCCGCCACCACGGCGAACGAGACGGCCATGCCCGCCAGGCGCGCTCCCTTTCCCTCGCCGAAGGAGCTATCGAGGCCCAGAACGTCGTCGGCGCTCTCCTCGCCCTTGCGGATAGCGCGGAAGAGCGCCGCGAACCGCGCCCAATCGAGGCCGGCCATGCTACATCCCCTCCGAGGCGCCCTCGGACGCGCCCGCGCCGGAAAGCGGCGAGTTCTCGCCCGTGAGCTCGAGGAACATCTCCTCGAGCGAGGTGTTGTTGCGGAAGTGCTCGCGCATCTCGTCGACGGTGCCCACAAAGAGCAGCTTGCCGTGCGCGATGATGCCCACGCGATCGACGACCTTCTCGGCGACGTCGAGCACATGGGTGGAGAAGAGCACGGTCTTGCCCTCGTCGGCATGGCGCCGCATGGACCGCTTGAGCAGCCATGCCGCCTGGGGGTCGAGCCCCGTCATGGGCTCGTCGAGAATCCAGAGGTCGGGGTTGGGAAGAAGCGCGCCCATGATCATCATCTTCTGGCGCATTCCGTGGGAATAGGACTTGAGCTGGTTGTCGAGCTCGGAGGCCATGCCGTAGCCCTCGGCGAGCTCGGCGATGCGGCTCGCGCGCACGTCGGCGGGCACGCCATAGACGTCGGCGATGAAACGCAGGTACTCGCGTCCTCGAAGGCGCAGCAGGTGATCGGGGGTATCGGACACGTAGCAGAGGCGGCGCTTGGCCTCGACGGGGTTCTCGGCCACGTCGACGCCGTCGATCTTTAGGGTGCCCTTGGTGGGGGCGAGGGTGCCCACCAGCATGTTCAGGGTCGTCGACTTGCCGGCGCCGTTGGGGCCGAGGATGCCGAAGATCTCGCCGTCGCGGACCTCGAGGGAGAGATCGTCGACGGAGAAGGTCCGCCCGCCGTCGTAGGACTTGCTCACATGGTCGATGCTGATCACGGAAATCTCCAATCGCCGGGCCGGGGCATTGTGCTCCGGCCAATCGAGTATATACCAGGGCAATCAACGCCCCGTAAGGACCGGCAGAGCGCCGGCGACGCGAAGAGGGCCTCGGAAAAGAGCCGCGGCGCGGGTCTCCCGCGCCGTCCCGGAGGCCTCCCCCGATGTCTTCCCGGTGCGTCTCCCGGGACCTTCCCCGGCCGCCTCCGGCGTCCCCCAGGGAGCGCGCGGGCGCCATCCCTTCGCATCCCCGGGCCCTCCGGGCCCCCGCCCGAGCGCTGCTTTATAGTTGACGCGTTGTGGCACCCGCGCGCGAAAGGAATCAACATGGCCACGCTTCCCCGCCCGAACTCCCGGCCGAGCACAGGCCCGCTCCCCGGCCAGAACGACCTGGCACGGCCCTTCTCGGCAAGTGGCCTTCCCGCCGACCAGGCCGTCTATGACCCGAGTCCCTATACCGAGGCCGCATTCGAGCCCGAGCCCGAGCAGAGCATCTCCGACTTCGTCACGGACCGGCCCGCGCTCAAGTGGGCGATCGTCGCTCTGCTTGCGGTGGCTCTTCTCTTCTCCGAGCTCGGTCTGCGCCCCAAGTACGAACAGCCCGAGAGCTGGTCCTCGACCGTCCAGGTCATCGACGAGAAGAAGGCCAACGTACTCGCCCTCACCACGGCGGCGATCACGCTCTCGTCCGTCATCTCGGCCATCCCCGACGACACCGGCACGCCCATCGCCGAGCAGCTCTCCCAGCTCGCGAGCAACCTAGGCATCGTGCTCGCCGTGCTCTACCTGGAAAAATACCTGCTCACCATCCTGAGCTTCCTCTCCCTGGGCATTCTCATCCCGATCTCCTGCCTGCTGTTCATCGGCGCATTGCTCATGCACAACCGCTTTAGCACGAGCCGATTCCTGCGCATCGCCGGAACCAGGATCTTTGTTGTCGCCGCGATCGCGCTTGCCGTCGTGCCCGCGAGCGTATGGGTCACGGAGCGCATCGACCAGACCTACGAGACCTCGGTCGAGACCCAGGCCGCCGCATCCGCCGACGACTCGAAGACCGACGAGGCCGACCGGTCCGCGCAGTCGGGCGGCAATCTCATCGACAGCCTGGTCAACGCCGCGACAAACCTCGGGAACACCGTCCTCAACGGCCTGCAGAGCGTGACCGACGGCGTCATCACCAAAGTGAACAACCTCATCGAGGGGGCCGTCGTGATGATCGTGACCTCGTGCGTGATCCCACTGCTCGTCCTCGCCGTCTTCCTGTGGCTCGGCCACACGCTGCTCGGCATCGACGTGTCGGGGCCGGCCGAGGCCCTCTCGCGCCGGCTGAGTCGCCCGGCCCACAAGCCGGCCATCGGCACGGGTCCGGGGACGCGCGAGAAGTCCGGCGGCCGCGAGCTCACGCGCGCCGAATAGCCGCCGGGCGCCCCCCAATACCCGCGCGCCACCCCCACACAAAGCGGCCGGGCGGCGAGAGGAGCGCTTCCCCCTCTCGCCGCCCGGCCGCTTCCTTTATGGCCGTCTTCCCGGCCGCCCCGTTACTCCTCCGGCATGGCGCTCTCGACGAACTCGCGGATGATGCCGCAGCTCGAGCGCATGGCCTTGCGCTCGTCGTAGGAGAGGTCTATCTCCAGCACGCGCTCGATGCCCTCGTCGCCCAGCACGCACGGGACGCCCGCGCAGATGCCGCTCTCGCCGTACTCGCCCTCGAGGTGGACGGAAAGCGGCACGACGACCTTCTCGTTGTGCAGGACGGCCATCACGATGCTCGCCACGACCGACCCGATGCCGAACTCGGTGCAGCCCTTGCCGGCCACGATGGAGCTGCCGGACTCGCGAACGCGCTTCATGACGTTGGAGAAGTCGATGTCGCTCGTCTTGTAGTTGGTCGCCGCGAGATACTCGCGCAGGTCGATGCCCTGGACCGAGATGTGCGAGGTCGGGATGAAGCTGGAGTCGCCGTGCTCGCCCATGCAGACGGCCTGGATCTGCTTGGAGTTGACGCCGATGATCTCGGAGAGGGCGCGGCGCAGGCGCACGGAATCGAGCAGCGTGCCGGTACCGAAGACCTGCCGGCGAGGCAGGCCGAGATTGCGGTAAAGATACTCCGTCACCACGTCGCAAGGGTTGGACACGCTGATGAGGATGCCGTGGAAGCCCGAGTCGCGAATGGGGCCGACGATGGACTCGAGGACCTTCACGGTGCCGTCGAGCATCTGCAGGCGCGTCTCGCCGGGGCGGCGGCTGCGGCCGGCCGTCATGATCACGAAGTGCGCGTCGCCGCAATCGGAGTAGTCGCCCACGCGGATCACGAAGTTGTCGCCGAGGCCGGAGGCGAGGTCATTGAGGTCGCCGGCCTGAGCGGCGGCGGCATCGGGATTCACGTCGACGAAGACGATCTCGTTGACCAAGTGCTGGAACATGAGGCAGAGCGCGGCATGGCTGCCCACGCGCCCGGCGCCGATGATGACCGCCTTGCGGGTGCGGATCTTCTTCTCTTCCATCTAAACGACCTCCGAACATAGAAAATCCGGCGTTTGGGCGCCGGTCCACAGATAAGAAAAGCAGGCGCCCCGATGTGGGGGCGCCTGCCATCTTAGGAGCCTGTCAAGGTGCGAACAGGCCTAAACGCGTGTTTATTCGCTAGTCGCGCGTAAGCTTTCGGTGAAGGCGATGCGGCTTGGACGCCTCGGCGCCCAGACGGCGCTCGCGGTCCCTCTGGTAGTCGTCGAAGTTGCCCTCGAACCAGTGCCAACGGCCGGGGTTCTCGTCGTCGCCCTCCCAGGCGAGGATGTGCGTGGCCACGCGATCGAGGAACCAGCGGTCGTGGGAGATGACCACCGAGCAGCCGGGGAACGCCTCGAGGGCCTCCTCGAGCGACTCGAGGGTCTCGACGTCGAGGTCGTTGGTGGGCTCGTCGAGGAGCAGCAGGTTCCCGCCCTGCTTGAGGGTGAGCGCGAGGTTCAGGCGGTTCCTCTCGCCGCCGGAAAGCACGCCCGCGCGCTTCTGCTGGTCCTTGCCCTTGAAGCCGAAGGCGGCCACGTAGGCGCGCGAGGGGATCTCCTGCTCGCCGACCATAATGAAGTCGTTGCCGCCCGAGACGACCTCCCAGAGGGTCTTCTCCGGGTCGATGCCCTCGCGCATCTGGTCGACGTAGGAGAGCTTGACGGACTCGCCCACCTCCAGGGAGCCCGAGGTCACGTCCTCGAGGCCCACGATGGTCTTGAAGAGCGTGGACTTGCCCACGCCGTTGGGGCCGATGACACCGACGATGCCGTTGCGCGGCAGGTTGAAGCTGAGGTCGTCGATGAGCACGCGGTCGCCGAAGGACTTGCAGAGATGGTCGGCCACGAGGACCTTCTGGCCCAGGCGCGGGCCGACGGGAATCTGGATGTCCGCGTAGTCGACCTTCTTGGACGCGCGGGCCTCGGCCTCCATCTTCTCGTAGGCGGCGAGACGCGCCTTGCTCTTTGCCTGGCGGGCCTTAGGCGAGCTGCGGACCCACTCGAGCTCAGACTTCATCTTCTTCGCGCGGCGGGCATCCTGCTGGTTCTGGGCCTCGAGGCGGGCGGCCTTCTTCTCGAGATAGGTGGAGTAGTTGCCCTCGTAGGGGTAGAGCTGCCCGCGGTCGACCTCGCAGATCCACTCGGCGACGTCGTCGAGGAAGTAGCGGTCGTGCGTGACGGCCATGACGGCGCCGGGGTAGTTGTGGAGGAACTGCTCGAGCCACAGCACCGACTCGGCGTCGAGGTGGTTCGTGGGCTCGTCGAGAAGCAGCAGGTCGGGAGCCTCGAGTAGGAGCTTGCAGAGGGCGACGCGACGGCGCTCGCCGCCGGAGAGATGGTCCACGGGCTCATCGGGGTCCGGGCACTGCAGGGCGTCCATGGCCTGGGAGAGCTGCGAGTCGAGGTCCCAGCCGTTGGCCGCGTCGATCTCGTCCTGGAGCTGGCCCATCTCGGCCATGAGGGCATCGAAGTCGGCGTCGGGGGCGGCCATCTCCTCGCCGATGGCGTTGAAGCGCGCGACCTTGGCGATGATGTCGCCGAAGGCCATCTCGATGTTCTCCTTGACGGTCTTGGAGTCGTCGAGGGGCGGCTCCTGCTGGAGCAGGCCCACCGTGTAGCCGGGGGTGAGCTTGGCGTCGCCGTTGGACACGTCCTCGAGGCCGGCCATGACCTTGAGCAGGGTCGACTTACCGGCGCCGTTGGGGCCCACGACGCCGATCTTTGCGCCGGGGTACACGCCGACCGTGACGTCGTCGAGGATCACTTTGTCGTGCACGGCCTTGCGGGCCTTGTGGAACTGATAAACGAACTCGGCCATGGAATGTCCTTCCCGGTCTCGGTTGATTCAACTCCTCCATACTACCCGAGGCCTATACTGGAGGGCCTTCGGTCGAGGAGCTAGCCATGAACTATGCGGAAATCAAGTACTGCGACATCGCGAACGGCGCGGGCGTGCGCACGACGCTCTTTGTGAGCGGCTGTAGGCTGCGCTGCCCCCACTGCTTCAACGAGGTGGCCTGGGACTTCTCCGCGGGCGAGCCGTTCACGCGCGAGACGGAGGACCGGATCATCGCATCGCTCGAGCCGGACTACGTGGCGGGACTCTCCGTCCTCGGGGGCGAGCCGATGGAGCCCGAGAACCAGCAGGGGCTCGTCGGGTTCCTCGAGCGCGTGCGCGACGCCTACCCGCGCGGCGAGAAGGGCCTGACGGCGGGAGGCGCGAAGCGCGGCGCCGCTGGGGCGAACGCTGCCGAGGCCGGTGACGCTGCGGACGGCGAGAGGCGCGCGAAGACGATCTGGATGTACTCGGGACACACGTGGGAACAGCTCGCCCCGGGCGGCGCGTGGAACCTCGGCGAGGTGACCGACCGTATTCTCGACACGCTCGACGTGCTGGTAGACGGGCCGTTTGTGCAGGACGAGCACGACATCACGCTACGCTTCCGCGGCTCCGCGAACCAGCGGGTCATCGACGTGCCCGCCACGCTCGAGTCCGGCGCGGGCGTGGTCCCATGGCAAGACGACCCGGTCTTCTCGACGCACACGATGTAGCGAGAGGGCCCGGGGACGGCGTGTGGGTCGCGTGTGCCCCGACCGATTTACAGAACCCTTACTCGCCAAACGCGGCCGATGTTTGGTAGCATGCCCGAGGTCGGTTCAGCGCCCTCGGGCGGAATCGAGGGAAAATCTCGGGCCTGGCGGCCCGGACCCCAGGGAGGTGCCCCATGTCCGACGGATGCAGTCACAGTCACGAACACAAGCTCAGTCAGTCCATGGGAGAAGCACCCGCCCTCGGGATGGCGGGTGCCCGCCTCGCGTAACGCGGCGCCATCGATAATCGACGCCGACGAGGTCGCTTGAAGCGCTCCTACGGGCTCCCGGCTCAGCGCCGGGGGCCTTTTCGATATCCCGGGATTGCGAGGTTCGCCATGACGCTGCGCAACCTCTTCAACACTGCGGCCAATGCCGACATCCGCGCCGAGAAGCCCCGCCGCCGCGCCGCGCGCGAGAGCCAGCAGGACTGGCTGCGCCACGCCGCCGCAGCTTCCCGCGCCGAGCTCTTCCGCGAACTCAGCTCCTGCGAGGAGGGCCTCTCCCCCGACCAGGTCGAGGCCGCGCGCGAGTTCTACGGCGCGAACACCATGTCGCGCGCCGCCCATCGCCCGCTGCCGCTTCGCTTCCTCGCGGCCTTCGCCGACCCCTTCACCTACATCCTCGTCTTCATCGCGTTCGTCTCGGTCCTCACGGACTGGGTCTTTGCGACGGGTCCCGAGCGCGACCTCTCCACGCCGCTGATCATCGGCATCATGGTGCTCGTCTCGGGAGTGCTGCGCTTTGTCCAGGACGAGAAGAGCACGGTGGCCGCCGAGGCCTTGGCCGAGATGGTCGAATCCACCGCCGAGGTCGAGCGCGACGGAGACGGCGGCAACGAGACCCCCATCGACGAGATCGTCGTCGGCGACGTCGTCCATCTCTCTTCCGGGGACGTCGTGCCTGCCGACCTGCGCATCTTTGCCGCGCGCGACCTCTTTGTGAGCCAGGCGTCACTCACCGGCGAGTCCGAGCCGGTGGAGAAGCGGCCCCGCCTCGCAGACGGAGGCGCCGGCGTTGACGACGTCGCGCTCACCGACCTCGCCGACCTCGCCTTCATGGGCTCGACCGTGATCTCCGGCAACGCGCGCGGCGTCGTGGTGGCCACGGGCGCCCGCACGATGTTCGGCGAGGCGACGGGCACGCTCGCAGGCCGCAAGCGCGAGACCTCCTTCGACGCGGGCATCAGCTCCACGTCCAAGCTGCTCATGCGCCTCATGGTCGTCATGCTCCCCGTGGTGTTTCTCGCCTCCGGCATAACGAAGGGCGACTGGGTATCCGCATTGCTCTTCTCGCTCTCTGTGGCGGTGGGCCTCACGCCCGAGATGCTCCCGATGCTCGTGACCACCTGCCTGGGCAAGGGCGCCGTCGATCTTTCCCATGACCACGTGATCGTCAAGCGCCTCGACGCAATCCAGGACCTCGGCGCGGTCGACGTGCTCTGCACCGACAAGACCGGCACCCTCACCGAGGACCGAATCGTGCTCGAGCGCCACTTGGACGTCAACGGCCGCGAGGACGCGCGCGTGCTGCGCTACGCCTTCCTCAACAGCTACTTCTCCACCGGCGTGAAGAACCTCATCGACAACGCGATCATCGACCGCGCGCTTGCAGAGGGGACCGACGAGGTCGACGCCGCCGCGAACGGCGGAGCCGTGACCGCCGAGGAGCTCGCGGAGCGCTACCACGGCATCGACGAGCTGCCCTTCGACTTCGATCGCCGCCGCCTCTCCGTCGTCGTGGGCGACGCGGACGGCCGCACCCGCATGGTGACTAAGGGCGCGCTCGAGGAGATCATGGCCGTGTGCGACGCGGTTGAGGTCGACGGACAGGTGCTCCCGCTCACCGACGAGCTCGTGCGAGAGGTCTCCGAGCGGGGCGCGGCGCTCGCCGACGAGGGAATGCGCGTGCTGGGCGTGGCCCGCAAGGACGACCCGGCGGGCGCGGGCTCTCTTACCGCCGAGGACGAGCGCGGCATGGTGCTCATCGGCTACCTCGCCTTCCTCGATCCGCCCAAGGAGAGCTCGGCCGCGGCCGTGCGTGCCCTTGCCGCCCACGGCGTGGCGACCAAGGTCCTGACCGGCGACTCTCCCCGCGTCGCGGCGCACGTGTGCCGCGCCATCGGCATCCCCGCCGAGCACGTGCTCACGGGCGTCGACGTCGAGGGCATGGACGATGAGCGGCTGGCCGAGGCGGTGCAGGAGACGAGCATCTTCGCCAAGCTCTCCCCCGCCCAGAAGGCGCGCGTGGTCCGCGTGCTGCGCGGGCTCGGGCACGCCGTGGCGTACATGGGCGACGGCGTGAACGACGCGGCCGCTATGCGCGAGAGCGACTGCGGCATCTCGGTCGACTCAGCCGTGGATGTGGCACGCGAGGCCGCCGACATCATCCTGCTCGAGAAGGACCTCATGGTGCTCGAGCACGGCATCGAGTGCGGGCGACGCACCTACGCGAACATGATCAAGTACGTGAAGATGACCGTGAGCTCGAACTTCGGCAACATCTTCAGCGTGCTCGTGGCGGCCACGCTTCTCCCCTTCCTTCCCATGACCGCCGTCCAGCTGCTGCTCCTCAACCTCATCTATGACCTGACCTGCACCGCGATGCCCTGGGACAACGTAGACGATGAGGCCGTCGCGCGTCCCTGCAAGTGGGACACGGGCTCCGTGCGCGACTTCATGGTCTGCTTCGGCCCGCTGAGCTCCGTCTTCGACATCCTCACCTTCGCCGCGCTCTTCTTCTGGGTCTGCCCGGCCGTTGCGGGCGGGTCCTGGGGCACGCTCGACACGGCGGGCCAGGCGCTCTTTGCCGGCACGTTCCAGGCCGGGTGGTTCGTGGAGAGCATGCTCACCCAGACGCTCGCCGTGCATCTTATGCGCACCGAGAAGGCCCCCTTCATCGGCAGCCGCGCGTCCGCCCCGCTCCTGGCGCTCGGGGCCGCGGGATGCCTGATCGTAGCCGTCATCCCCCAGACCGCCCTGGGCACGGCGCTCGACTTCCATTGCCTGCCGGCCTTCTTCGTGCCCGTGTGCGCCGCGGCCGTGGCCGGCTACGCGACCGCCGTGCTGGCAATGCGCAAGGCGTACCTGCGCAAGCACGATCGCCTGCTCTAGGCAAAGGTAAGCGAAGGGGCTGATGCCCGGGCAGGCCTCTTGACGAAGGCCGTGTTGCCGGCTCCTCTCGGCCCCGACGGCTCCTCTCGGCCCCGACGGCTCCTCTCGGCCCCGCCGGCTCCTCTCGGCCCCGACGGCACCCAACGGCCGCACCGGCAGGTGCCGACAAGAAGCGCACGGGAAATCGCGTTCGCCCGCGTCTCTTGCCGGCAACGCCCAGACGTCCACCCAATTGACCGCCCCTCCTCGAGACGCTAAGAAAGCCCGTCCGCTGGCACCGCAGGGAGCCTTCCGCTAAAACTCTGGCCCCGCTGGCACCCCACAGATGCCAGCGGAGCCGTTTTCTTAGCGAATCACCCGGCAGCAATGCCAGCGGGGCCGTTTTCTTAGCGAATCACCCGTCAGCAATGCCAGCGGACCGGTTTTATCAGCAGGCCATCATAGGGCGGTGCCAGCGGACCCGTTAATTTAGCGGGCCACCTGGCAGGCGCGTCAGCAATAGGGCCTCTCACCAACGCCGCCATGTTGAGGTGCAGGCAGACCGTATTTCTTAACAGCCCGTAGGTTCGGCATGTGGTCGAGGCAAGCCTTGAGCTGCGGGCAGGACGCAGCCGCTACCCTCGACGAATGAGCCGGTAAGAAGGTTCGCGCAAGTAGTTGGCCGCAATCGTCTCCGGGAAAGGGTTGTCGCCGCTGAAGACGTCCGTGTAAGGGACGCCGTCGACGTCCTCGCCGCGGACCTCTCCGCAGCCGATGCCGCGGACCTTGGCGGGAACATAGCCCGCCTGGTAGCGGTTGTCGACCTTACGGAAGTTGTTGTATAGCCAGACCACGTCGCGGCTCCTTAGGTCGGAGGTCTCGACTGCAGGCGCGTCGATAAAGCCCTTGAGCTGCTCGCTTCTCGGCTGACGAACATCGATGCCGTGAAGCGAGCGCTGCATGTCGGCCACCTCCGGGTCCCTGAAGCCCTCCCAGGGAAGAAGCCTCCCCGCGATCCGCCACCCCTCGGTCAGGTACACCCCGTTCTCGAGGCCCGCGCACATCTCCTCGTCGTCCGTGTACGGAACGACCCCGACGGAAAGCCCGCCGCCGAAGAAGTTCCCGACCACCTGGGCCAGGCGAGCGTAGCCGTAGGCCATGTCCTCGGAGGGCGGCCGGTAACGCTTGAGGCCGCAGTAGGTCAAGAAGGGCTCGACGAAGTCCCGGCTGCCATTCCAGTGCAGATAGAGCCCGAGCGTTCGCTCCCCCGTCGTGACGATGCCCCTATTCCCCATGATGTTCGACCGACCCGCAAACGCGAACGTGGGGCAGGCCGAGCTTCTTGTCGACGCTCAACTGCCAATACTCAGAGACCCGGTTCTCGTCCGTAAAGGCACCTGCATAGGCCATGAGCTGCTCGGCCCTCGATATCACGCCGCTCTGGGCGAGGGTGCGCGCGGTCTCGAGGACCTCGGAGACCTGAACCGCGTCCAACGACTGCCTGAGGCGGATAAACTTCGTGTCAGTGACCACGACGCCCTTGTATGGCAAGAGAGTGAGAAGCGCGAGCGAAGGGACATCCCGGACGCTGCGGTTTGCGCGCGTGGCCAGGCGGTTCACGCAGAAGACGGCGTCGCCGTTCATGTAAAGCGCGTAGTCCTCGTGCGCATCCACCACGATGAAGACGTCGCGCAGGGCATGCCTCCACGGCGAGACGACCTGCAGCTCCCCCTCATCCGCGCCGAGGGGATTCTCCCTCACGTAGTCGTCCACGAGCGAGCGATTGAGCCAGAGCCGCTCGCTCACGCGCGCGCCGTCGGCCTGCTCGGCCTTGTCGCGGGTATGGAGCGTGATGCCCTGGGCCTCGACGACGCCGAGCTTGCCGTTCGCATAGGTGAGAAGCCCACTGAGCGCGCGGTGGAAAAGCTCCGCGTCCTCAGGCGCGAACCGCCTCGGCTTGGCCCTGAAAACTCCATCCAGCGCGCCCTTCTCGTTTTCTACGCACGTGCCCATGAGCTCTCCTCTCGCCGGGGTTTATGAGTGGGAGGATGGTAGCGGGAAAGCCCCTTACCGCGAGCTTCCGGGTACCTTACGGCTGCCTGCGGCGCAGCTCAGAGGTGGTTCCGGACTGTATGATTCAATAATCAATACGCGTGCGGCGCGTTTCTCGCCGCAAACGGCACGCGGCGCTCCGTATGGACGAGAATATCGTCGCCCCTCGGTCGCGCAGCCGCGCTACCCTGCCCGAGGATTTGAACAACGAGCAGCTCAGGTACCGAATATCGCAAACGACCGCATGCTTCGCGCCTTGGCCCTGCGCCGGGAACCCCAGGCACCTCGAGACCGGAATCGGCCGCACGGCCCTCAACCTGAGCCGTACGGCCGCCCCGCCGCCGGCGAAGACGACGCCGGCGGCAGTTTTGCCGCCCGGCGCATGCGGGCGATTTCCGGGCGACGCGTTTACCTGCGGCTCCTCAAACCCGGAGCGCGGGCTTACTCGGAGCACCCGCAAAAAACTGCCGCCGGCTCGGGTGCCCGCCCCCGCGGGCGGCCGCCAACTCAGCTTATGCGCGAGGTCGTGGGCCATATAACGCAAACCGGCCCCGCTGGCATCCACGAAGTGCCAGCGGGGCCGGTTTCCCCGTGCGCGGACTCAATGGCGCAAGCGGGCGCGATTTCTGCGCACCTCTAGCCAAGGTACCCGCAGGGACGCTGAATGCCCAATGGACGTCCTACAGCGCCGCGACGACCTTGTCGCCCATCTCGGCGGTGCCGAGGATATGGTCGGCGGGGGTGCTCGCGTCGGCGATGTCGCGGGTGCGCCACCCCTCGTTGAGGACGCGCTCCACGGCAACCTCGATCCAGGCGGCCTCCTCGGTCATGTCGAGGGCATAGGTGAGCAGCATCCCCGCGGAGAGGATCTGGGCGAGCGGGTTCGCGACGCCCTGGCCCGCGATGTCGGGGGCGGAGCCGGCGGAAGGCTCAAAGAGCGAGACGCCGTCGCCCAGGCTCGCGGAGGCGAGCATGCCGAGCGAGCCCGTGATCTGGGCGGCCTCGTCGGAGAGGATGTCGCCGAACATGTTCTCGGTCACCACGACGTCGAAGTCGGCCGGACGGTTGATGAGCTGCATGGCGGTGTTGTCCACCAGCAGGTCCTCGAGCTCGACGTCGGCGTACTCCTCGTCGTGCACTCGGTGGACGACCTCGCGCCACATGCGGGAGGTCTCGAGGACATTGCGCTTGTCGACGCTCGTGACCTTGTTGCGGCGCTTGCGCGCGGCCTCGAAGGCCTGGCGAGCGATGCGCTCGACCTCGTACTCGCGGTACTCGAGCGTGTCGTAGGCACGCTGGCCGCGGCCGCCGTTGGCGCCGGCGCCCTCCTCGTCGTAGAAACGCTCGCGACGACCGAAGTACAGGCCGCCCGTGAGCTCGCGCACGAGCACCATGTCGACGCCCTTGATGACCTCGGGGCGCAGGGTCGAGGCGCCGGCCAGCGCGTCGTAGATCTTGACCGGGCGCAGGTTGGTGTAGAGGCCGAGCGCCTTGCGGATGCCGAGAAGGCCCTGCTCCGGGCGCGGGGCGTTGGGGTCGGTGGAGTCCCACTTCGGGCCGCCGACGCTTGCGAGCAGGACGGCATCGCTCGCGAGGGCGGAGTCGAGGGTCGCCTGCGGCAGCGGACTGCCGGTCGCGTCGATGGCCGCGCCGCCGATGAGCTGGTCGTCGAAGACGAACTCGACGTCGGCCTTCTTGCCGACGGCCTCAAGGACCTTCTTGCCCTCGGCGATGATCTCCGGGCCGATGCCGTCGCCCGGAAGCGAGCAGATGCGGTAGGTCTTGGATGCCATGGTTACTCGCCCTTCTTCTGCGCCAGGACACGCTTGGTGCGCTCGACCAGGCCGCCGTTGTTGATGATCTCCTGGATAAAGGGCGGGAACGGCTGCGCGTGGAAGACGGCGCCGGTGGTCTCGTCCGTGATGGTGCCCGTGTCCGCGTCGATGTCGACGACGTCACCCTCGGAGATGGCGTCGACGGCCTCAGGGCACTCGAGGATGGGCAGGCCCATGTTGATGGAGTTGCGGTAGAAGATGCGCGCGAAGCTCTTGGCGACGACGCAGGAGACGCCGGCGGCCTTGATGGCCACGGGCGCGTGCTCGCGGGAGGAGCCGCAGCCGAAGTTCTCGTCGGCCACGATGATGTCGCCGGGCTTGACGCGCTCGACAAAGGTGGTGTCGAGGTCCTCGAGGCAATGCTTGGCGAGCTCCGCCGGGTCGGAGGTGTTGAGGTAACGGGCCGGGATGATGACGTCGGTATCGATGTCGCGGCCGTAGCGGAAGACGGTTCCCTTGAACTGCACGGCGTGTCCTTTCATCGGCACGGATTTAGACATTTGCGCTTTATTGTAGCGAAGTCGCGCGGACGGCCGACGCGTACGTCGGCGGATGGAGCGCGCGATGGCCGGGAACCCGCACGTCGCCGAGGTTGCAGGGCGTATACGTCTGAGCAGCGAGGCGCGCGCCTGCGGCACGACGATCTCCTGCACGTTAATGCACGCCAGGAAGGACGATTTGGGCCCAATAAGGCCCCGCGTGATCATTTTTTCGCGATTCTGCGTGGATTTTCGAGGGTTTACGGAGTAGCAAGGGCACGATTGGGCGACCAAACGGATCCAGAAACAGCGTTTGCCCAGTTGGCGCCCCTCTTTCTATACATCAATATTCGAATAGAGCACGCACAATCACGATTTTTTGTGCGCGCCAGGCGGAAAAGGGACCCGAGCGCGCCCCAACGGCCCGGGAAGCCCAGCTCGCCTGCCGTCGCGCTACCAGCATGCGCCGTTGAGGGCTGCACGGCCTTCCGCAGCGAGGCGAGCGTGCTCGCGGCGCATGGCGTCGGCGTTGACCAGCGCCCCCTTCCAGCCGCGGTCCCGGCAGCGGCCCTCGTCGAGCTCGAACACGTGGTAGCCGCAGGCGTTTATCACCCGAGCTCCGCACTCGGCGCGACGCACCCGCTCGAAGCGAGACCCGTATCCCTGATGGATATGCCCGTGCACCAGGCATTCCGGCCGCCAGCGCTCAAGCGCGTCCGCGAAGCATTCGAATCCGCGATGGGGCAGGTCCTCCATGTCGCCGACGCCGCGCGCCGGCGCATGCGTGAGCAGGATATCGACCCCGCCGAGCAGCCTGACCTTCGGCTCGAGCCTGCGGACCCGCCGCGCCATCTCCTGCTCGGTATACATATTGAGCCCGTCGCGGTAACGCATGGACCCGCCGAGCCCCGCGATGCGCAGCCCGTGCCAAACGTAGGCGCAGTCCTCCAGGCAGATACAGCCGCCCGGCGCCCGACGAGCGTACGCGTCATCGTGGTTGCCGCGCACGTAGAACAGGGGTTTATTTGTCACGGTAACGAGGAACTCGAGGTAATCGGCATCGAGGTCGCCGGCCGAGAGGATCAAGTCGACGCCCCCGAAGCGCTCCTCGTTGTAGAAATCCCACAAGCAGCGCTCCTCGACGTCCGCAATGGCCAGAATCTTCATCGCGCGAATACCCCCATCGATCCCGCGGCGCCCGGCACGTTGGGCGGCACCGCCTGCCCCGCAGCGCGCGCCGCGTCAAGCACGCCCGGCACCCCCGCGACGCTCGCCGCCGCGCGGGCGCGCTCGCTTATCTCCCAGCCGGACGGAAGCGACCCCTCGACGTTGTCCGCAAGCCAGGTCATCCCGACGATCGCGTTGCTCGAGAGCGCCGGGAAGCCCGCGAGCTGCACCACGCCGCCCTGGCTGCGCAGCTCCCCCTCGAAGGGATGGATGGCGCCCGAAACGATGCCCTGGCGCAGCAGCGCGACGAGCTTCTTTGAGGTATAGGGCACATCTCCCGAGAGCCTCACGTCCACGACTCCCGAGCTAAGGCCGTACCAGTAGCTCACGGCCTTCTCGCCCGCGCCGCCCGCGCCGGCTACCGCGCCGACGGGCCCGCCTTCCGCATCCCACGACCCGTGGAGAAGGCTGCGCACGATCAGCTCATAGTAGCGGCCCCAGTGCCACACGGGCGCCGCGACGTCGCGCATGACGCCGCCATCGAGCAGGTGGAGCCCGTACTCCCCCGCCCCGCCCCACGGTTTGGCCACGTCGGATCCGCTCATAACGGACACGCCCTGCTCCGCCATAACCTGCTCAAGCCCGGTACCGTCACCGCGCGACCAGCTCAGCGCCACGCGGGCGCGCGGGTCCACGAGCGCGGCGCCCACCGCGAAGGCGTTTATCTCCGCGATGGTCCCGAGAATGGGGTAATACGCTCGGTAACCCACGCGATGGTTCTCGGCCAGGCTCGCCGCGAGCGCGCCGAGCAAGAACTTAGCCTCGAACATCTTGCCGTAATAGGAGCGCACGAGCTGGTGCGGCAGGCCGATCGAGCAGTTGAGGAAGCGCACAGAAGGGTAGCGCACGGCGGCCTTGACGCTCAGGTCCATAAGGGAGGGCGAGGTGGAGAAGACGACCTCGGCCCCGTTGCCCACCGCCGAGCCGACGGCGTCCATAAAGCCCTTCTCATCGGCGCGGTCCTCGTAGACGCAGGTCCGCACGATGCCGCCGAAGTACTCATCGAGGTGCTGGCGGCCCAGGTCATGCGCGTAGGCCCAACCCGAGGCGCGCACCGGGCGGTCGTGTATAAAGCACACGCGCAGCGGCTGACGCTCCGTGTATGTTGTTTTTCCCATAAAGAAGTTAAGCACACCCGAGACCGAGGGACCGGACGGCGGAACCGCGGCGCCCGCGGCAGCCGGGTCGGGCGCCTCCACGAGATCGACCTTCTGGTCGTCGTCCATCCCCTGCATCACGAGCTCGCGCCAGATCCGTCCGAGGCGATCGACCACGATGGACGACGGGACGTCGAGGATGCGGTCCTGCGTATAGACGCCCAGGTAAACGAGCATGGCGTCGGCGGGCGTGATGTCCAGGTGGGCCCCGCCGGCGCGCTCATAGGCGCTCGCGAAGAAGAGATAGCTCTGCCGCAGGTAGTCCACCGCGTCGGCCGGCCACGGCGCACCAAGATCGCGGCCGAAGGCAGCGGCCAGGCGCCGATAACGCCCTTCTCGGGAGAACTCGACGTCGTAGACAGGACACGCGCGCCAGAACTCGCAAAACTCCCCGTAGAGCCTGCGCTCGGCACCCTCCCACTTGCTCGGGTACAGGCGCGTGACCTCAGCCGTCACGCTATGAGCGCCGAGGTACTTGAGGACGCTCACGCGTTTGTTGCCTTCCTGCACGTAGAAACGATGCATGAACTCCGTGACGCGCACAGGGTCGCGGTAGCCTTCCTCGACCTGGATGTCGTAGAGGCGCGCCCATTTGATGGCGAACTCGGAGTCCGCGTCCAACAGCGGCAAGAAGGTGCGCGAGAACGCGGCCTGCCGCCCCTTGGTCACCGTCCCGACGACCATGTCGAGCGGGATCTCGAGCGTGCCGCAGGACTCGCGGCCCGCGGTCTGGCCCTCGAGCACGATGCCCTCGAGGTCGGTGAGATAGGGGTGGCGGCCCTCGGCGACGGCGCGGCGGGCGTCCTGCTCGCCGCGCTTGAGTGCCTTGCGGTATGCGTCTGCCATGGTCGCTCCAAAATACGCGAGGTCGATGCTCGAGGCAATGCTCGAGGTAATGCCCGAGATAATGCCCGGGGTCAATGCCCAAGGTCAATGCATGAAGCCAATGCGCGCGTTGCCCGCCGAGCCCCGAGGGACGCGGGCCGCCCAAGGGAAGAAGTGGGGGGTGCTTCTGCGTGATAAGGGAGGATCAGGCAAGAGGCGCGGTCCGCATCCCTCGGGGCTCGGCGGGGGGTCGGGCAAAGGGGCCGTCCCTATGCCCGGCTAGCCCATCGTGACGGTCACGCGCACGGTCGAGCCGGGCGTCGCCACCGGCAGCACCTGTCCCGCGACCTTCTCGCCGTCGACGACGACGGAAGCCACGCCCTTCTGCACGTGGGCGGGGTTCTCGACGCGAATCTCGTACGTGGCGCCGCGGTACCTGCGCGTGGCCGCGAAGCCGTCCCACGTGGCCGGCACGCACGGGTCCACCATGAGGCCGTCGAGCGTCGGCTTGAGGCCCAGGATGTACTGCGAGACGTTCACGAAGGTCCAGGCAGCCGTGCCCGTGAGCCAGGAGTTCTTGCCCTGGCCGAAGTTGACGGCGTCGCGCCCGGCGACCATCTGGGAGTACACGTAGGGCTCGGTCGCGTGGCGGGCGGCCTTGTCCTGCAGGAAGGCCGGGCAGATCTTGCGATACACCTCGAAGGCGCGGTCGCCGTGGCCCACCTGTGTCTCGGCGATGGAGACCCAAGGGTTGTTGTGGCAGAAGATGCCGCCGTTCTCCTTATAGCCGGGCGGATAGCTGGACACCTCGCCGAGCTCCTTGTGGTACTCGGAGTAGGCCGGCTGGAAAATCATGACGCCGTACTCGGTGTCCAGCAGGCGCTCGACCGACGCCAAGGCCTTCTCGGCATGGCCGTTGGCCAAACCAACCCCAGCTAGAGGTGCGAATCCCTGCGGCTCGATATAGATCTGGCCCTCCTCGCACTCAGCGCTGCCGACCTTACGGCCGGCCGCGTCGTAGGCACGCAGGAACCACTCGCCGTCCCAGCCGTCGCGCTCGATGGCGGCGTTCATGCGGCTGCACGCGGCGAGGGCACGGGCGGCCTCCACGTCGTCGCCGCGCCTCGCCACGATGTCGGCGTACTCGTGGGAGTACTTGACGAACATCGCGGCGATGAAGACGGACTCCGCCACGGGACCCTCGGACGGGCCAGTGGTCTGGAAGCTCTCCCCCGGCTCCTCGGAAAAGCAGTTGAGGTTGAGGCAGTCGTTCCAGTCGGCGCGGCCGATGAGCGGCAGGCCATGGGGGCCGAGGTTTGCCAGCGTGTAGTCCATCGAGCGACGCAGGTGCTCGAGCAGCGGGCGAGCCGTCGCCTCGTCATTGTCGAAGGGCACCTGCTCCTCGAGGATGGAGTAGTCGCCCGTCTCGCGCAGGTAGGCGGAGACGCCGGCGATGAGCCACAGCGGGTCGTCGTTGAAGCCGCCGCCGATGTCGGAGTTGCCCTTCTTGGTAAGGGGCTGGTACTGGTGGTAGGCCGAGCCGTCCGCCTTCTGGGTGGCCGCGATGTCCAGGATGCGCTGGCGGGCGGCCTCGGGCACGAGGTGCACAAAGCCGAGGAGATCCTGGTTGGAGTCGCGGAAGCCCATGCCGCGGCCGATGCCGCTCTCGTAGTAGCTCGCCGAACGACTCATGTTGAAGGTGACCATGCACTGGTACTGGTTCCACACGTTGACCATGCGGTCCACGCGCGCGTCGGGAGTGCTTGCGCTGTAGATGGAAAGAAGCCCGTCCCAGTAGGCGTTGAGCTCTGCGAATGCAGCGTCTACCTGCGCGTCGTTCGCGTAGCGGGCCGCAAGCTCGCAGGCGCTGGCGCGGTCGACGCGACCCTTGGACTCCCACTTCGCGTCGCGCGGGTTCTCGACGTAGCCGAGCACGAAGGTCGCGGTCCAGGACTCGCCGGGCGCGAGCTCGACGTCGAGCTGCTGCGCCGCGATCGGGCTCCAGCCGGAGGCAACCGAGCCCGTGCAGGCGCTGGCGGCCACGGCATCCGGCGCGTCGGGGCCGTTGTAGGCGCCGAGAAACGCCGTGCGGTCCGTGTCGAATCCGTCGACGTCGCGGTTCACGGCGAAAAACGCGAAGTGGTCACGGCGCTCGCGGTACTCGGTCTTGTGGATGAGCATGCGCCCGCCGTCGCGCACCTCGACCTCACCGGTGCTCAGGTTGCGCTGGAAGTTGCGGTCATCGTCATCGGCGTTCCAGAGGCACCACTCCACGTAGGAGAAGACCTTGAGGGACTTCGCCGCGTCGGTCTCGTTCGTGAGCGAGAGACGCATGATGTGGCAGGCGTCGTGCACGGGAACGAAGTTCAGGACCTCGGCCGCGACGCCGTTCTTCTTGCCGGCGAGCACGGTGTAGCCCATGCCGTGGCGGCACTCGTAGGCGTCGAGACGGGCGCGCGTCGGCTGCCAGCCGGGGTTCCACACGTCGTCGCCGTCCTTGATGTACAGGTAGCGGCCATTGTTGTCGGCAGGCACGTTGTTGTAGCGGTAGCGGGTGATGCGGCGGAGCTTGGCGTCGCGGTAGAAGCTGTACCCGCCGCCCGTGTTGGAGATGAGCGAGAAGAACCCGTTCGTGCCCAGGTAGTTGATCCAAGGCAGCGGGGTCTTGGGGGTGGTTATCACGTACTCGCGACGTACGTCGTCGAAGTACCCGAACTCGGACATGGACTCTGTCATGTTCAAGGCCTTTCACAGTGGCGCGGGGAGTCGGCCCTCGCGTCGAATCAATTGTTCAATAAGGCAGAGAGGCTGTCCCTCCGCACCTGCCAATGGGGCAGAGGGAACCGCTCCCTTTGCCCCGGGGAGTCTACTGGCGCTCGAAGACGGGGATGGACTCGAGCGGCGCGGGCGAGACGATCGTCTGGCCACCCTCGAAGACCTCGCCCGTGCGGACGTCCTTCCAGGTGCCGGCGGGCAGGTAGACCTCACGCTCCCACATGTCCTCGTAGAAGATCGGGGCCACGAGGAGCTTATCGCCGAAGAGATACTGGTCGTAGAGGTCCCAGCACTTCTCGTCTTCGGGGAACTCGTAGAACATCGGGCGCAGAAGCGGCGCGCCCGTCTCGTGAGCCTCGTCGAAGAGCTGCTTGATGTAGGGCTTCATGGCAAGGCGCACGTCTAGGTAGTCGCGCATGATCTTGAAGTTCTTCTCGCCATAGCTCCAAAGCTCGTTGGGCTGGCCGGTGCGCTGGGAGCCGCCGCCGAAGCTCGAGTTGTCGAGGTTCGGGATGTTGTAGGGGCCGCGGTCGCCGTGCATGCGCAGGATCGGCGTGTAGACGGCGAACTCGTACCAGCGAATGAGCAGCTGCTGGAAGTAGGGGTCCTCGACGTCATCGGTCATGAAGCCGCCGATGTCCGTGGTCCACCAGGGCATGCCGCAGATAGCCATGTTGATGCCGCACTGGAACTGGTCGCGGAAGCCCTCGAAGGTGGAGGGCACATCGCCCGACCACACCACGTTGCCGTACTTCTGGGAGCCCGCCCAGGCGCTGCGCAGCAGGTTGACGGAGGGCAGGCCCTCCTTGACCTGGTTGTCGTAGACGATGCGGCTGTACCACTGCGGGTAGATGTTGGTGCACTCGAGCGCGGTGCCCAGCCAGTAGCGGTAGTTGTCGTAGTCGTAGACGGCGTAGTCGGGCTCGGCGTTGTCCATCCAGAACATGTCGATGCCGTAGTCGGCGTAGTTCTTCTTGAGCTTAGCCCACACGTAGTCGCGGGTCTCGGGGTTGGTGGCGTCGATCTCCAGGCAGTCGCCGAGGTAGTCATAGGTCTGGATGCTGCCGCGCTCGGTGCGGATCAGCATGCCGTTCTCGAACATCTCGCCGAAGTTCTCGCTGCGGCGGTCGACCGAGGGCCAGACCGAGACGCAGACCTTGATGCCCATGGAGTGGAGCTCGTCGACCATGGCCTTGGGGTCGGGCCAGTAGGTCTCGTCGAAGCGCCAGTCGCCCTGGTAGGGCCAGTGGAAGAAGTCGATGACGATGAGGTCGATGGGGACGTTGTGCTCCTTGCAGGCGTGCGCGACGTCGAGCACCTCCTCCTGGGTGCGGTAACGCAGCTTGCACTGCCAGAGTCCCATGAGGTCCTCGGGGAACTCAGGCGCGCGGCCGGTGACGGCGCAGTAGTCCTCGACGATGGCGCGCGGGTCCTCGTCGGCGCAGATCCAGTAGTCCATCTCCTTGGAGCACTCGCTTGTCCACTCGGTGATGTTGTAGCCGAAGGTGGCGCGGCCCACGGCGGGGTTGTTCCACAGGAAGCCGTAGCCGAGGTTGGAGAGGCAGAACGGAATGGTGACCTGCGAGTTCCTCTGCGCGAGGTCGAGCACGCAGCCCTTCATGTTGGTCTGGGCCTGCTGGTACTGGCCCATGCCGAAGAGCTTCTCGCCGTCGTTGGCCTCGAACTTGATGTTGAGCTGGTAGTCGCCGCCGGTGCGCGGGATGTAGTTGCGCGCCACGACCTTGAGGCAGCGACTCTGGCGCGAGATCGTGCCGTCGTAGCTGCGGTAGTGCTCGCGCAGGATCTTCTTTCCGTCGCGGTAGAAGGTGAGGATGCCCACGCGGTTCACCCAGACGGAGATGCGGCCGTTGGTGATGGTCCAGCCGCCGTCCTCGTGCTGCTCGGCGGTGACGCCGGCCTCGGCGGCGGGCGTCACGGGCTCGGTGAGAGCCCAGTCGCGGCCGGTGAACTCGGGGTACTTGGTGCCGCGCACGCGGAAGGCGTTCTTGCCCCAAGGCTCGATGCGCAGGGTCTCGGCCTGGCGGCGAAGCTCGAACACGCCGTTGTCGAAGGAGGTCTTCATATCGGTCCAATCTGTGAAGTCGAACAAAAGAGTCGAATGGCGAGAGACGCGCTAGAACTCGAGGTTCTTGCCGGTCTCGGGATCGAAGACGTGCGCCACGTCCCCGCCGAAGGTAAAGGCGATCCGCGAGTTCATGGCGTAGGACTTGCTGCCCATGTCCATGGTCGGGACGATGATCACGCCGTCCTTGCCACAGGCCTTGATGTGCAGGTGGACGGAGGAGCCCATCATCTCGGAGACGTCCACGGTGCCGTGGATCATCTTGCTCGGGTCGCCCTCGAGCGAGATGTGCTCGGGGCGCACGCCCACCGTCACTGGGCCGCCCGCGACGCCGCGCGCCGCGAGGCGCGCCTGCTTCTCGGCGGAGAGCTCGATGAGCGCGCCCTCGACCTTGACGGCGTACTTGCCGCCGGCGCCGCGCACGAGCTCGCCTTCGTAGAAGTTCATCTGCGGCACGCCGATGAAGCCGGCCACGAAGATGTTCGCGGGGCTGTCGAAGACCTCCTGCGGGGTGCCCACCTGCTGGACCACGCCGTCCTTCATGATGACGATGCGGTCGCCCAGCGTCATGGCCTCGGTCTGGTCGTGGGTGACGTAGACGAAGGTCGCGTCGATGCGCTGACGGAGCTTGATGATCTCGGCGCGCATCTGGTTGCGCAGCTTCGCGTCCAGGTTGGAGAGCGGCTCGTCCATGAGCAAGACCTTCGGGTCGCGCACGATGGCGCGGCCGATGGCCACGCGCTGGCGCTGGCCGCCGGAGAGCGCCTTGGGCTTGCGGTCGAGGTACTGCGTGATGCCCAGGACCTGCGCGGCCTGCTCGACGCGACGGTCGATCTCTTCCTTGCCCATCTTGCGGAGCTTGAGCGGGAACTCCATGTTCTGGCGCACGGTCATGTGCGGGTAGAGGGCATAGTTCTGGAAGACCATGGCGATGTCGCGCTCCTTGGGCGCCACCTCGTTCATGAGCTTGCCGTCGATATAGAGCTCGCCTCGGGTGATGTCCTCGAGGCCGGCGACCATGCGCAGCGTGGTGGACTTGCCGCAACCGGAGGGGCCGACGAGCACGACGAACTCGCGGTCGGCGATCTCGAGGTTGAAGTCCTCGACGGCGACGACGCCCTCCTCGGTCTCCTTGAGGTTGCTCTTCTTCTCGGCGGCCGGCTCGGCCTTCTTGGCCTTCTTGTGCTTCTTCCCGGCGTTCTCGGACGGGTAGACCTTCTCGATATGCTTCAAGCTGACGGTTGCCATGACGCTCGCTCCTTAACTGAAACTGCGGTGACGGATGTGTTCGGGTGCTAGACCCATGCCCCGTCGGAGGCGGCGATCTTTACCTCCAGCGGCTGCAGGGTCACTCGATTTCCCTGGTAGAAGAACGTGTGGCTCTTCATCGTGTTGTTGAAGAAGAACCGGAACTCGCGGCCCGCGCCCGAGCGCGTGGAGCTCTCCACGCCGGCGGGCAGGTTCTCGATGAAGTCGATGCCGGCCAGGCGCAGCTCGCTCACCAGAAGCGCGCGGTGGAAGCTCTTGTCGCCGACGGTGCCCACGTAGGAGCAGGTGCCCGCGCCGTAGTCGTTGCGGCAGGCGGCGGGCATGCCCGCGTAGTAGCGCTGGTCGTACTCGGCGATGGCGCGGGCGCCATCGAGCTCGAGCAGGTCACACCACACGCCGATGTTGTGGACGTTGCCGTTGGAGTCACGCACGGTCTGGACGGCCTCGCCGATGGCGTCGCTCTCGAGCACGCGGCAGCCGCAGAGGGCCGCGAACTTGCCCGGCAGGTACTCCCCCACCGTGCAGTTGCCGTCCTCGTCCTTGGCGCCCGAGCGCACGGTGAGGACGGCGTGGCCGCCGGCCGCCACGTAGGCCTCGAGCTTCTGGACAAATGAGTCGCTGGTCACGGCATACGCGGGCACGATCACAAGCTTGTGGCGCGCAGGATCGAGCGGCTCGGAATCGCTCACCACGTCCACGTTCACGCCCAAGGCCATGAGGGTGTCGTGGAAGAGGCGCTCCTGGCGCCAATAGTCGAAGCCGCGGCTCTGGGCCTGGTTCGCGAAGTTGTAGTTCTGGTCCGGCGAGAAGACGAGCGCGACCTGAGCCTCGACGGTCGTCTGGTCCAGGCCCTCGACCTTTGCCAGGCGGTCGGCCAAAAGCTCAAGCTCCTTCAGGCGGCGGTTCGGCTTGTTGTCGTGGTCGAGCAGGCCATAGCAGTACATCTCGGCACCGGTCGAAGCCGTGCGCCAGCGGAAGAAGTTGAGCATGTCCGCGCCGTGCGCCACGGCCTGCAGCGCATAGCCCTCGAGCATGCCCGGCTCCATGGCGCGCGTTGTGGGCGCCCAGCAGCCCATGGGCCCGCCGAGCTGCTCCATGACCCAGAAGTTCTGGTTCTTCCAGCCGCGGACCATGTCGAGCGCGAAGGCGTTGGAATAGACCTCGCCCGCGTCCTCGGGGATCTCGAGCGGCGGGTAGTTGTCGTAGGAGGCCACGTCGAGCGACGCGAACTCCTTATAGAAGTCCTGTACATGCAGGCCGAAGCAGGCGTTGGTGGTGATGGTCGCGGACGGGTCGTACTCGCGGATGAGCGCCGCCTGGAAGGCCACGTACTCGGCCGTGGTCTCGGAGCAGAAGCGCTCGTAATCGAGCATGTAGGCGGGGTTGAACCAGTCGGACTTGTTCACCCACGCGGTGTTGAAGCACTCGATCTGGGACCAGTCGGAGTACTCGCCGCTCCACACGACGGTGCCCCAGTCGCGGTTGAGCCGCTCGAGCGTGCCGTGCTTCCGGCGGCAGTACTCCTGGAAGCGCTCGCGGCAAGAAGGGCAGGTGCAGTGATTGGACTCGACCTCGTTATCGATCTGCCAGGCGAGGACCTCGGGTCGGCCGGCGTAGCGCTCGGCCATCTTGCGCACGATCTTCTCGGCATAGGCGCGGAAGGTCGGCGAGGTCTGGCAACGGTGGCCGCGAATGCCCAGGTGGGTACGCTGGCCGTCGCGCTCGCACTGGACGGTATCGGGGTGCTCGGTGTAGAGCCACAGGGGCGCGCAGTTCGTCGGTGTGCCGAGGATGACCTTCATGCCGTATCGGGCGATGAGGTCGATGGCGTCGTCGAGCCACTCGAAGTCGTAGACGCCCTCAGCGGGCTCCATACGGCTCCACGCGAACTCGCCCACGCGCACGGCGTGAACACCGAGCTCGGCCATGGCGCGCACGTCGGGCTCCCACATGGAGCGGTCCCAGTGCTCAGGGTAGTAGTCGATGGCGATCTGTATCATGCGAGAAATTCCTTACCAGTCGCGTTCGCTCGAAATGGTGATGCCGTCGTCGGCCATGCCGTCGCCCTCGAGGGCGCGGAAGATGGGCATGGCGACCTGGCAGGTGGTGTAGACGGCGAGCGCCGGGGCGAAGAAGAGCCCTGCGTAGGTGAGCACCGGGGCCGTGAAGCCGAAGATAAGCACCTGCAGGCCGAGCACGCCGGCGAGCATCATCGTCTTGCCAAAGAACCGGATGCAGATAAGTCGGGAGTTGCGCATCTGCTGAAGCAGGGAGTTCCTGTAGCGGGCCTCGAGGGGAAAGACGTAGGCGAAGTGCGCGAAGGCCATCACCACGATAAGAAGGGCGACGATGAGGAAGCCGACGGGGTTGTCCGGGAGCTTCTCGAAGAGCTGCCAGCTCATCCAGGCGCTCCATGCGCAGGCAAGAAGCGCACACGTGAGCGCGGCGCCGTGCTTGAGGTTGGCGACCCACGCGCCCCAGAAGGCGCGCGTGATGCCAACGTCCTCGCGGTCCTCGCTCATCTTGAGGAGCACGGTGAAGGCGGCCGTCACGGAGGCCCCGGCGGTAACGACGGGCACGCACCCCACTATCAGCCAGAAGTTGACGATGAGCAGGTTCGTTGCCTTGATGCCCGCCTGGACGAACGGCGACTCGATCGTGATCTTCACCCGCGTCTTCCCTCCTCGAGGTCGGGCCCGCGCATCGGGGCGCGGGCCCCTTAACCGTTAGTTCTCCTGCAGGCCGAAGCGGCGAGAGGCCTCGGACTCGCACCAGGCCACGCAGTCGTCGTAGCCGTAGCCGGCGCAGGTCGCCTGCATGTCCTTGACGAGGCTCGCGAACTCGGCGTCGTCCTTGGCGTAGATGGCCTTCCAAGAACCTTCCTTGATGGTCTTGATGACCTGCTGCCACGTGAGCTCGAGCTCGGAGTCGCGGGTGCCCTCAGCGAAGTTCGCGGGCGGGATCACCGTGTAGTTGACGGAGTTGAGGTACTCCCACTGGCTCTTGGCGCCCGTGGTCTCGCGCCAGTCCTTCTCGGCGTCGTTCTGGGCGTCGACGATGTTGGATGCCCAGGTGCCCTGATAGAAGCAGTCGTCCTTGGCCTCGGGGTTCTTGGCGCCGTTGGCCCAGGTGGTGTTGTTGAGCTGCAGGGAGCCGTCGGAGTAGGAGCCGGAGAGCGTGTACGTGGCGCCCGTCTTCGGCGAGGTCCACTCGGTGCCGGAAAGGTCGGTCGTCGGGTCCTCGAAGCACTTCTTGCCGAGGTCGGTAAAGACGGTGTTGCCGTCGGAGTCATAGTCCCACATGAGGCCCTTGAGGCCGTAGAGGTTGGTGAGGGCGCCTTCGGGGGTAAAGAGCCAGTTGATGACCTGCATGACGCGGTCGGGGTCGTCGCAGAGCTCGCCGATGGACCAGACGCGGCCCTGGCCGGAGGTCGAGAGGCCCTGGACGATGACGGAGGCGTCGGCGGGCACGAGCGGGAGCATGATCTTTCCGTCGGCGATGTGGGCGTCGTTGTTGTAGGCGGTGGAGCCGGCGAAGTCGAAGATGGAGAAGAGCACGTTGCCGTTGCGGACCTTGGTGATCATCTCGTCGTAGGTCTGGGTCATGGAGTCGGGGTCGACGAGACCGTCGCGGTAGAGCTTGTTCACGAACTTGAGGGCCTCCATGTAGGGGCCGTCGTCGTCCAGGGCGCCCATGAACTTGCCGGTGGCGGAGTCGTAGAGGCCGAGGCCGAGCTCGTCATAGCCGTAATAGGCGCTTGCCAGGCCCTTGACGTACATAACGTTGGCGCCGTCCCAGTCGGGCCAGATGGACATCGCGTAGGTCGGCTTGCCGTCGTCGCCGGTGGGGCAGGCGGCCTGCATGTCCTTGAGCACGCTCTCGAGGTCGTCGAGGCTCTTGACCGCGGGGTGGCCGAGCTGCTGGTAGAGATCCCAGCGGATACCCCAGTTGTAGATAAAGAGGTCGTGCTCGCCCTTCTCGTTGGTCACGTTGTTGCCGATGCCGTGGACCTTGCCGTCGGAGTTGAGCTCCTTGTTGGCGTCGAGGGCCTTCTGGAAGTAGTTCTTGAGGTCGCCGCCCTCGTTGTCGAGGGTCTTGTCCTCGTCCCAGTCAAAAAGCTTGCCCTGGTCGACGGCGGCCTGGTAGTCGGTGCCGTTGGAGCCCCAGATGACGAGGTCGCCGAGGTCGCCGTTCTCCATGCGGGTCTGGTAGGCGCCGTTGGTGTCGGGAACGACGGTGGCGGTCACGTTGAAGTAATCCTTGAGCAGCGTGGCGCCCCAGCCCACCTGGTCGCCGGACCAGTTGGCGGTCTGGGAGAAGATGGTGATGGCGAGCTCCTCGTCCGCGACGTCGGAGCTGGAGTCGGAGCCCGAGCCCGAGCTCGAGGAGCCGCAGCCGGCGAGCATGCCGGCGCCGGCGCCGATGCCCAGGAGCTTGGCGAAGTTCCTACGGCTGATAACGTGGTCTGCGTTCATGGTTCTCTCCTTATTGGATGAGATGCTGCAGCGCCGATGCATACGGGCGCTTACGCGGGGATTATTGAATGGATCCGGTCGGCTGACCGGGGCTTGGCCGCGCCCGGCGGACGACGGCCGTATACGTCCGCCGGGCACGCTTCCGCGCAAAAGATTGGGAGCTAGCCCTTCACCGCTCCGAGCATGATGCCTTCCTCGAAGTAGCGCTGCATGAAGGGGTAGACGAGCATGATCGGGATGATGGTGACCATGCTGATGGTGTACTTGATGACCTTCGTGTTGAGGCTCGCCGCCGCCGTGCCGCCGCCCGTCGTCATGGACGCGGCGAGGTTCGACGAGCTGTTGAGGTAGATCCACAGGCGGTGCTGCAGGGTATAGAGCTCAGGCGAGTTCGACATGAGGATCAAGGAGTCCTGCAGTGAGTTCCAGTTGGCCACGGCGCCGAAGACCGCGATGGTGGCCAGGATGGGCTTGGAGAGCGGCAGGATGATCTTTGTGAAGACCTGCATGACCGACGCCCCGTCGATGGTGGCCGACTCCTCAAGCGAGGCCGGGATGGACTCGATGTAGGTCTTGACCAGGATGATGTTGTACGGGGAGACGAGCGCGGGCAGGATATAGCCCCAGAAATTGTCGGTGAGGCCCAGGCCCAGCATGTTGAGGTACCAGGGGATGGTTCCCGCGTTGAAGTACATCGTCACCACAAGGAAGCGGTACCAGAAGCTGCGGCACCACATCTCGCGCTTGGTCGTGAGGTAGCCCGCGAAGGCGGAGAGGACGACCATGAGCGACGTCGCGATGACGGTGCGCGCCACGGTCACGATGACCGAGTTGGCGAAGTCGTTGACGTCCTTGAGCGCGATGTAGTTGTCGAAGTGGATACCCTCGGGAAGCAGCGTGATCTGGTTGGCCGCCACGAGCGCGTTGTCCGAGATCGTGTTGATAAACAGGTAGTAGAACGGGAAGATGCACAGCAGGGTGAAGAGCGCGAACACCGCGATGTTGATCACGTTGAAGGCCACGTCGCCGGGCGTCTGCTTGTACTGGATGCCGCCGTTGATGCGCTTTGCCATAACCGCTCGCCTCCCTTAGATGATGCTCTCGCCGCGGAGCTTCTTGGACGCGCCGTTGGCGGCGAAGAGAAGCGCGACGGAGACGACGGACTTGAACATGCCGATGGCCGTGGACATGGGGATCTGGCCGTTGCCGATGCCCAGGTTGTACACGTAGAGGTCGAGGACCTCGAGCGAGCCGGAGTTGGCCGCGTTGGAGAAGACCAGGTACTGCTCCATGCCGTTGGACAGGACATTGGCGATGCTCATGAGGAGAAGGACAAAGAACGTGGGCATGAGCTGCGGGATCGTGACGTGCCACATCTTTTGGAAGCGGCCCGCGCCGTCGACCTCGGCGGCCTCGTAGAGGCCCGGGTCGATGCCCGTGATGGAGCTGATGTAGATGATGGCCGACCAGCCGATGCCCTTCCACATGCCCCACAGCAGCATCTTGAGCCACATGTGCGAGCCGTCCATGAGGTAGTTCGTGTTGGCCGCGATACCGCAGATGTTGTTGAGGAAGTTGTTGACGAAGCCGTCGGTGGAGAACATCGCGATGGCGATGGCGTAGACGATGGACCAACCGAGGAAGTTCGGCACCGTCGTGAAGTTCTGGACGAAGCGGCGGAAGCCCTTGGACGGCACCTGCATGAGGAACACGGCGAAGACCATCGGGATCCACGAGGTGAGGATACCCAGGCCGGACATCGCGAGGGTGTTCGTCATGACGCGTACGACGTCGCCGCGGGTGGTCTCGTTCTGGAAGAGGATCGTGAACCACTTAAGGCCCACGAAGTTATCGGCGTTGAGGTCGCCGCCCGCCGAGTAATCGAAGAAGGCGTAGCGCCAGCCGAGCAGCGGCAGGTAGCAGAAGAGGAACGCCAGGACGATGATCGGGACGAAGAGCAGGAAGAGATGGTACTTCTCCTGCATCTCCATCTTGTCCTCGACGGGCTCGACGCTGTTCCTCTCGATGACGTTGAGGGCTATCGCGCAGCCCACGAGCGCCAGGACGAGCGCCACAAAAAAGAAGAACGCGCCGGGCAGGCACGCCGGGACCTTATCGGAGCCGGCCGAGGCGATGGTGCCGTAGACGATGCTGACGCCGCCGAGGCCCGCCGCCATGACGAGGCCGCCGATGGCCGGGAACTTGAGGCCGCTCGTGCGCATGCGCTTGTTGCCGTAGGACATCGCGGCGCCGATAAGCGCCACGACGATGCCGATGATGATGGCCGCGCAGGCCACCTGCAGCATCGTGAAGGTCTGGCCGGTGACGGCCGTCTTCTTGAGGACGCGGTCGGGAATCTGTCCGACGAGCGCCTCGTGGTTGACGCATGCGGTAAAGAGCGAGACGTTGCTGGAAATCGCGGTCGTGACCCGTGCGGGGTTCAGGCCGGAGTAGAAAACCGACACGCCGGCCAGCACCGTGGCAATGCGCATGACGTGGTACAGGGGATGGTCCTGCATCGCACGGGGCTTGACCTCGGCTTCGTCCTCGGATGCGGCCGCTGCTGCGGATTTCTTCATGTTCACCCTCCCATCTTCGTGCTCTAAGCAAATGTGCTTATAGACCCGATTCTCCAATAATGCCGTTTACGCCGGTGCCGGGCCCGCATCGACGTGAACGGTCTGGACTCCCTCCCCTCTTTCCAGCTCCTAAAGCGTGATGGCGACGGTGTGCTCGCCCGAGGCCGGGCGCTCGACGATGCCGTCGCACGGCTTGCCGTCGTACAGGTAGGTGGCGCGCTCGCCGGCACGGATGGCGCCCGACGAGGAGTCGATGGCCACGTGGACATGGGCCTTGCCCAGCCCGAGCGTGTAGGCCAGGTGGGTCTGGCCGGGGCGCAGCACGGGGTCGAAGGAGACCTTCTCGCGGCCGACGTTGGCGCCGCAGGTCTCGTAGGTTGCGAGCGTAAGCCACGAGGCGGTGCCGGAAAGCAGCGGCGCGATGTTCTCGCCCGTCTCGGAGTTGTTGTACTGGGTGCAGAAGCGCGGGTTGCCCTTGATCACGTAGGGGTTCTCCACCGCCTTGTACGGATAGGTGCGGTCCATCATGAAGTACGCGAGCTCGGAGAGGCGCGCCGCCAGCGCGGGGTCGGCGACGGTCTTCGCGGCCTTAAGCGAAGCCACGGTGGCCATCATGGCCGCGTGCTTGAAGACGCCGGAGTTCTCGCGGTCGCCGGGGAAGTAGAGCGCGGTGCCGGTAGCCACACCAAGGCGGTCGAAGTCCACGAGGGTGCACAGGCGCAGGCCCGCCTCGGTCTTGAGACGGCTCTCCACGACATCGAGCATCGTGGCGATCTGCTCCTCGGTGGCGACGCCGGCCAGGAGCGACCAGCTGTAGGAGTTGAGGAAGTAGGTGCCGGGGGCATCGGCATCGCCGGCGAGGTTGTCGCCGGTCGCGCCCAGGTAGGTGTAGCCGCCCTCTCGGTCGTCGTTGATGAGACAGCGAGCGAAGTAGTCCGTCTTCCAGGCGTTTTGCTGCATGGAGGCGGCCACGCGCTCGGCCATCTCGTGCGCCCAGGCGCCGTCGGCGGCGGCCTCCGGCGTGGCCAGAAGCGCGCTCATCTCGGCGAACTCGTCGGCCGCGATCTTGAGCAGGCAGGCGTTCATAACGGACTCGGACTGGTCGTTCTCCCAGGCCACGCCCCACTCCTGGCCCTTCTCGGCGAGCTGCTTGCGATAGAGCTCTTCCTTCTGGGGTCCCTTGTAGACCACCTTGTCCAGGCGCAGGGTATCGTTCCAGTCGGCCTTATCGAGCAGCGGCAGGCCGTGCTTGCCCACGCTGATGCAGCCGGAGTAGGTAAGGGCCGCCTTCATGGTCTCCCAGAGGGTGCGCTTCTTGCCGTCGGTTCCGGCGACCTCGAACTCGGTGGTCAGGAAGTCGGTGTCGCCCGAGATGGTGACGTAGCGGTAGACGGCCTGGACGAGCCAGAGCTGGTCGTCGGAGCAGTCGCCGGGCTCCTTGCCCTTGAAGGTGAAGTCGTGGTACGCATAGCCCATCTCCCAGACCTGGCGCACCCAGTTGGAGAGCAGGTCGCGCACGAGGTCGTTCTCGCCCATGGCGGAGAGATAGTACATGGAAGCGTAGATGTCCTGGATCTCGCGGAAGCCCATCTCGCGGTAGGACTTCTGGGTCCACGCGAAAGCGCGGGAGACGTAGGTCTGGTAGAGGACCTGGAAGGGCAGGTTGTGCGAGATGTAGGCGTCGTACTTGTCGTCGCCGGACTCCATCTGCAGGTAGTTGGTGTAGCGAGCCCAGAAATCGCGCACGCCAGCGAGCGAGCGAGCGAGCGCCGCCGGGTCGCGGTAGGTATCCACGAGCTTAGGCAGGGCATCCTCGAAGGGAACGTCATCGCCGGCGGAGCCGGACATGCCGACGAGCTCGTCGATGGTAGCCGTCTCGCCCGGCTGGATGTTAAACGTTTTCGCTACGGCAAAGAAAGGGGCCATCTTGCGGGAGAGCTCGTTGGGCAGGTGCCCCACGAGCTCCGGGCGCGCGAGGGTGCCCGCGCCCACGAAGTCGGCGAGGCTCGTGCAGTACTCGTCCATCCCCTCGCCGTCCTTGAGCAGGGCGACGAAGCGCTTCTTGTGGCGCTCTTCGGCCGGCTTGGCCCAAAGGGTGAGGGCCACGGGCGCCTCGCCGTCGTAGACGACCTCGGACTCCTGGACGAGATTCGCGTAGATGATGTCGTTGGCAATGGTCAGCGCCTCGGCGATGCCGAACGAACCCGTGAAAACGATGCGCAGGTCGCGAGGGGTGTCCCCGAGGTTCTTTACGCTCACGCGCTGAGCCTCGACGGCGGAGGGCATGCCGGGCTCCTGCGGGAGCATAAAGATGGTGCGCTCGATGGCCAGGCCGTCCTCGGTCACGTACTCGATGCGGGTCCAGCCCTGCGAGTGGGTGCAGGAGGCGCTGGCGACGTTCGTCTCGACGTCGGCGGAGTAGAAGATCTGCTCGCCGCGCTCGGTCAGGTAGAACTGGCGGTTCTCGGGCTCGCCGTTCTGGGCGGGGTCCAGCACGCAGCGCGTGGCCAGGACCTGCTCGCCGCCTGTGGCGCGGAAGGATCCGCGGCCCAGGCCGTCGACGGCGCCCTTAGGCGTGGTGCACAAGGGGTACGGGTAGCCCGCGCGGTTGCCGAGCAGCAGGTTCACGGCATAGTGGGAGCTCACGGGATAGGCCTTGAGGTCGAGCGAGAAGTTGCCGTCGGCGCCCAGGATGCCCGCGCCCGCGATGGTGCGGGTCACGGCGGCCTTAACAGCGCCGGCAACCTCGCCGGGCACCTCTACGAGGCCGACCGGGGTCTCGCAGGTCACGACCTCGCCGTCGAGGGCGATGAGCACGGAGGCGCCGAGCGACTCGACGAATTCGGCGACCCCGCGCTCTCCCATAAGATGCTGGCAGATGGGCGCCTCGTAGGGCAGGCCCACGAAGGCGAGGGCCCGGGTGCGCCGGGCGTCGAGATAGGCGGCGTCGAGCGAGGGCGCGGAGGCCTTCTCGCCAAAGAGCTCGTGGATAAAGTCGACGGCAGGCTTGACCTGCTCGCGGGCTCTCTCGGTAGAAAAGTTCATCGTTGGGTCCTCCATGGATGATTTCGGATGAGACAGATTAAACGTTTTCGTTCTGGAAGAAAATTGACCGCCCTCGCGGGGCGGGAAACGCTGAAGGGAAGGCGGGACAGCGATCGCGGCCGCCGAGACGGGACGCCCTAGGACGAAAGGTCGCGGACAGAGCCGCCACGCAGGACGGAGCCGGGCACGATGACCTTGCGCGGCGTGTACGCGGCCCCCTGCTCGATGGCCGAGAAGAGCTCCTGAATCGCGACGCGGCCCATACCCTCGGCGTCCTGGCGGTAGGTGGTGAGTCGCGGGCGCAGCAGCTCGGAGAGGCGGACGCCGTCGTAGCCGACGCAGCTCACGTCGCCGGGGATGGACTTGCCTTCCCGCTCGAGCTCGGTAAGACCGCCCAGGTAGGAGATATCGTCAGGGAACAAGATGCAGGTCGGCGGCTCGGGCAGCGCCATGAGCTCTCGGGTAGCCGCCGAGGTTGCATCGGGGTTCTGGAAGAGGGCCTCGCGGACATACTCGTCCGGCACGGCGATGCCGCGCTTCTCGCACGCGGCGCGGAAGGCCGCGAGACGCTCGAGCGTGACCTGACCCTTCTGGCCGTGAATGAAGGCGATGCGCGTGTGGCCGAGGGAAGCCACATGCGCCACGATCTCCTCCATAGAACCGGCGTTGTCGCTCCAGATGGAGGTGCGTCCCTCGAAGTCACGCTCAACCGAGACGACGGGCAGCGGGCTCTGAGCCAGGCGCTCGAGGTCCTCCTGGTCGATGTTGCCGTTGCAGACCAGCACGCCATCGCAGTTGCGGCGCATGGCATGGGCAGCGTAGCCGAACTCCGAGACGCCCTTGTTGGAAAGGAAGGTCAGGTCGTAGCCGGCGCCCTCCGCGCTCTCGCGCACGGCGGTGAGCATGCGGGAGAAGTACTCGTGGTCCATCTCGTTCTGATAGACGACGCCGATGTTGTAGGAGCGCTGGGTCTTGAGGGTCTGGGCGGCGCCGTTGGGATAGTAGTTCATGCGCTTGGCGCACTCGCGGACGCGGATGGCATTCTTCTCGCTGATGCCCGGCATGTGGTTGAGCGCCTTGGACACGGCGGCCACGGAAAGGCCCGTCTCCTCGGCGATCATCTTGAGCGTTACCATGCGGGCCTCCCGTTCCGTGTTGCGTGCCGACCGTTGTCGCGTCGGTGTTAAACGTTTTCTTTAGCTTAAGTATAGCTGGTTTATGGAATACGTTTTCGTTCTTTGGAAACTTACCGTTAGCGGTCGATTTTTGCCGCTGAACGGTCAAATGTGGCTAGGGTTAACGTTATCGTTCTTATCGCCCGTCTCTTTTGCGGGTTTTCTTTCTTGCCAACCCAGGCCCCTTGGGCATCCTTTGAAGCTGGGGCCGCCTGCCCCGGCCCCTCGTTTCTTAGCCGATGGATTCCTGCCCCGGGCCCCTCGCCTCTTACCCGACGGCTCCCTGTCTGGGCTCTTCACCGCACGTTCGGGCCCCTCGTCGCCCCCTGCACGTTAACGCGTGCCGCAAAGGCTCAGTTGGGTCCAAAAGAGCCCTTCGTGATCATTTTTTCGCGATTCTGCGTGGATTTTCGAGGGTTGGCGGAGTATCGAGGACTCAATTGGACGGCCGCGCAGACCCTGAGGCGACGTTTGCCCAGCTGGAGTCTTTCTTCCCATACATCAATCATTGAATTGGGCACGCACAATCGCGATTTTTTGAACACGGAACCCCGGGAAACCCCGCTCCGGCACGGAAACCCGTGCCGGAGCGGGGCTCTCGAGCGCGTCCTAGCGCTCGAAGGGGTTCTCGGTCGGGTACGGCAGGCTCGCCGGCTGGTTGTAGGCGATGTCCTCGACGCCCAGGTAGCGCAGCACGTCAAAGAGCGTCTTGCCCGCATGCTTAAAGGCCACGGCACCATGGTGCGGGTAGCGCTTCTCGATGAGGACATGGCGGTAGAAACGGCCCATCTCCGGAATGGCAAAGATCGCGATGCCGCCGAAGGAACGGGTGGCCACGGGCAGGATCTGACCCTCGGCCACGTAACTGCGGAGCTTGCCCTCGGAGTCGCACTGCAGGCGGTAGAACGTGACGTCGGACGCCGCGATATCGCCCTCGAGCGTGCCGCGCGTGAAGTCGGGGTCGGAGCCGGCCGGCTCAAGCAGGCGGTGCTGGATAAGCTGATACTTGACCGCTCGGTCAGCACACATCTTGCAGCTGGGGGTGTTGCCGCAGTGGAAGCCCATGAAGGTATCCGAAAGCTTGCAATCGAACTTGCCGGCAATGTCCTCGTCATAGATGTACTGAGGCACGGAGTTGTTGATGTCAAGCAGCGTCACGGTGTCGCCGGTCGCGCACATGCCGATGTACTCAGAGAGCGCGCCGTAGATGTCGACCTCGCAGGCCACCGGGATACCGCGGCTGACCAGGCGCGAGTTGACGTAGCACGGCTCAAAGCCGAACTCGGCCGGGAAGGCCGGCCAGCACTTGTCGGCAAAGGCAACGTACTTGCGCGCGCCCTTGTGGGCCTCGGCCCAGTCGAGCAGCGTGAGCTCGAACTGCGCCATGCGCTCGAGCAGGTCGGGATAGTAGCGGCCCTCCCCCATCTCGGCGGCCATGTCCGCGCACACCTCGGCGATGCGCGGGTCGCCCTCGTGCTCGCGATAGGAAACGAGCAAGTCGAGCTCAGAGTTCTCCTCGACCTCGACGCCCAGCTCGTAAAGGCCCTTGATCGGTGCGTTGCAGGCAAAGAAGTCCTGCGGGCGCGGACCGAAGGTGATGATCTTGAGGTTGCGGACGCCAATGACGGCGCGCGCCACGGGCACGAAATCGGCCATCATACGCGTAATGTCCGCGGCGGTGCCCACGGGGTAGCTCGGGATATGGGCGCGCACGTGGCGCATGCCCAGGTTGTAGCTGCAGTTGAGCATGCCACAGTAGGCGTCGCCGCGGCCGTTGACCATGTCGCCGTCGCCCTCGGCGGCCGCCACGTACATGACGGGGCCGTCGAAACGCTGCGCGATGAGGGTCTCAGGCGTCTCGGGGCCGAAGTTGCCGAGAAATACAGTAAGCGCGTTCACGCCGGCGGCCTCGGCCTCGGCGAGCGCGGCCTCCATGTCCGCCTCGGACTCGACAGCCTGCTTGACCTCGACGACGGGCAGGCCGGCCTCGGCGCACGCCGCCACGATCGCCTCTCGGCGGCTCACGGCCAGCTTGATGGGGAAGCAGTCACGCGAGACCGCGATGATTCCCAGCTTAACCTCGGGGATGTTGCTCGATTGCATGTTCTCTCCTCTCCTGAACAAGACGAAGGCGCAACCCCTCGACTCGTTGAATCCTTGATGATACGAAGGGGCTACCCCCGCATCGCTTAAAGCGTGATGTTGACGCCGGTGAGGCGGACAGGCGCGCCGCACGCCGCCTCCTCGCTCTCGGGGTGCGCGAGCAGCCATTTGTTCGACGCCCAAAGAAGCTCGGCGTCGCCGCCCGTCGCCGCAAGCGCAGGCCGATCGAGGTTCGTGCCCGCAGGCAGAGCCACGAGAACCCGGAAGCCGTCGTCGCTCACCTGGCACGGCGCGTAGTGCAGCGTCGTCGCGTATATCTCAACGAGCACGCCGGCCGGCACGTGGAACGCCTTGACGCGCGACGTATCGAGCTTGCCGCCCACGATGTCGGACTGCTTGGCAAGAAGCAGCATGAAATCGCCGGCCCCCAGGTTGAACTCGCTCGTACGGTGGTACTCAAGGCAGTTGAGCTTGACGTTGTGGCCGTTGCACCAGCCGAACTGGACCGCGAGGCCGCCAAAGAGCGCGGGCGCGAGCGCGGAAGCAGCGGAAAGACCCTGGATAGCGGGGTCCTCGGGCACGTAGGCGACGCCGTCGGGCAGCGGCGTGTCGGCCGCGAGCGCCCCGGCAATTTCCCGCGTGAGGCCCGCGTCGACGTCGCCCCAAACCGCGCCGTACTCGGCGAACGCCTCGTCGGTAACGGAAAGAACCTCAATCATTATTTATGCTCCAATCCGTGCAAAAGAGTCTTTGAGCGCCGGATACATCTCGCGCCACGCCTGGTAGCGGGCATCGTAGGCGGCTATCGCCTCGGCATCGGGCACGACAACGTCGCGCACGCTGACCACAGCGTCGCAAGCCGCGGCCACATCGGGGAACACCCCGGCCGCCACAGCGGCGAGAAGCGCCCCGCCATACCCCGGCCCCTGTTCGGTCGCCGGAAGCCGAAGCTCAATGCCGAGCACGTTCGCGAGCATCTGCAGCCACAACCCGCTCTTCGCGCCGCCGCCGCAAACGGTCGAGGCGGTCACGTCCACACCGAGCCCGCGCGCGATCTCCACGGAGTCGCGGATGGCGAAGGCAACGCCCTCCAGCACCGCGCGCGTGAGATCCGCTCGCGTGGTGGACATGCTCATCCCCACGAAGGCGCCTCTTGCCAGCGTGTCGTTGTGCGGCGTGCGCTCCCCCATCAGATACGGCAAGAAGTACGGCAATTCGAGCGAAGCCTCGCCCGCATCGATGCCCGCCTGCTCGCCCGCGAAGTCGCCGGTGCCCAGGACATCGCCCATCCACCAGGCGTTGCAGCTCGCGGCAGAGAGAATGCAGCCCATGAGATGCCAGCCGCCGTCCGCGTGGCAGAAGGAGTGAATGCGGTCGCCGACGGGCGAGAACCCGGCCGTGGGGATGAACACCGTGCCCGACGTGCCGAGGCTCACGTTCATGGAGCCGGCGCCCACGCAGCCCGTGCCCACTGCGGCAGCGGCGTTGTCGCCGGCGCCCGCGCACACCACGACGCCGGCGGGAAGCCCGAGCTCGACGGCCACCTCGGGCAGCAACGTGCCGATGGCCTCGTAGCTCTCATGGATGCTCGGCAGCTGATCCTCGGTGAGTCCGCAGAGCTCGAGCATAGGCGCCGACCAGGCGCGCGTTGCCACATCGAGCAGCAGCGTGCCGGACGCGTCGGAGACGTCGGTCGCGTACGCGCCGCAAAGCAGGTGGTTCACGTAATCCTTCGGCAGCATCACGTGCGCGATGCGGGCATAGTTCTCCGGCTCCTCGTCGCGCATCCAAAGGATCTTCGGCGCGGTAAAGCCGGCGTAGGCGATGTTGCCGGTCCAGGCAAGGAGCTTCTCGGTGCCGACCTCCTCGTTGAGATAGCGAACCTGCTCGACGGTGCGGCCGTCGTTCCAGAGGATGGCCGGGCGAATCACCCTGTCGTCGGCGTCGAGCGCCACGAGGCCGTGCATCTGCCCGCCGACGCCGATGCCCGCGACCTCCGAAGCATCGTGGCCGGCAAGAAGTGCCGGGATGCCGCGGCGCACGGCCGACCACCAGTCCGCAGGGTCCTGCTGGCTCCAGCCCGGGCGCGGAAACTCGACGTCGTAGCCCTCGCTCACCACGTTGAGGATCCGTCCGTCCTCGTCCATGAGCAGGAATTTGCACGCGGAAGTGCCCAGGTCAACACCGATGAAGTACATGCCCTCTCCTTCGTATCGTTTGCCTTGCCACTTAGGTCAAGCTGCTTTATGGAACTCATTTTATAAAAGCCTTTGCTAAAATAGCAAGAGTCATTTCGTTTGCCATGAGCGGTCTGTTTTTGCCCGCGAACGGCATGACTCGCCATTGATAGACGTCTTTATCTCCCGAGGACCCTTTATGAGCACACACGACGCCGCCGCGCCCAAGAACACCCCCGCCGTCTCGGCGGTCTTCGCTTGCCTCTACGGGGCCCGCGCAGCCATGACCAAGCAAGAGGTCGCGAAGGCGTGCAGCCTCAGTCTCCCAACCGTTTACCAGGCGTTTTCTTCTCTCGACGAGCAAGGACTGCTCGAATCGGGCAACGACCGCAGCTCCACCGGAGGCCGCCGCGCGCAGACCTTCGCCATCGCCAGCGGCGCCTCAGCCTCCATCGGCATCTCGCTCACCGGCCACAGCGCCCGCTGCATCGCCTGCGATCTCTACGGCGAGAGAATCGAGGGCCTCTATTTCAAGCAGCCCCTTCCCGCCCAGCGAACCGCGAAGACGCTCGCCGCGGCCATCGAGGAAATCGCCGGCGCCATGATTTCCGAGCTTAAGCAGCGCAAGATCAGGCCCATCGGCATCGGCATCGCCGTCCCCTCGGCGCTCGAGCCCGCGACGGGACGCCTCCTCAACACCTCGGTGCTCAAGGCCGAGGGAGAGGGGCTTCTCGCTTCCGAACTCACGCGCAATCTCGGCCTGCCCTCAGGCGTCTTCAACGATGCGAACTGCGGCGGGTTCAGCCAGATCTTTCCCGATTCCGACGGGGCGAGCCTCGCATATCTCTCGCTGGAGCGCGGCGTCGGCGGCGCGCTCATCATCAACGGCAAGCCCTTCGAGGGCCCGCGCGGCACGAGCGGCGAGTTTGGCCACATCTGCATCGAGCCCGGCGGCAAGAAGTGCTCCTGCGGGCAGGCCGGCTGCCTGGAGGCGTATTGCTCAAGCAACGTGCTTTCCGACGAGCAGGGAAAGTCCCTCGACGAGTTCTTCGCCGACGCCGGGCGCGGGGAAAGCTACGCCATCGAGATGCTGAACGACTATATCGCTCATTTGGCGCGCGGCATCCAGGCCATCTACACCACACTCGGCGTCGACGTCTATATCGGCGGCGAGCTCGCGAGCTACCTCATCCCCTACTTCGACCAGATAAACCGCGCGCTCGAGGACATCAATCCCTTCCCGAACGGCATGCCTTGCGTCCTGCACGCGAAACACCCCTTCCACGGCGTGCCCATCGGCGCCGCGCAGCTCATGGTCCAGCGCTTTATCGAGGGCGTGTAGCGGGGCAGGCGTTTCTTGCCAAACTCGCGGGCGCAGGTCCGTGCGACAAGAAGCAACCGGGCGCCTGTGTTGCGAAAACCGGGGTGATGGCA
>CAVCUP010000009.1:77518-90422 GCA_963605405.1 bacterium
GTTGCGAAAACCGGGGTGATGGCAATAAGCATTAGCCTCTTGTTGCGTAAATCGGGGTGATGGCAGGGATTCAACCTCGAAACCCTGCCATCACCCTGTTTTTCACAACAAGCACGGGCTTCTTGCTGCCATTACCCCGAATTCCGCAACAACTACGGGCCCCTTATTGCCATCACCCCGAATTCCGCAACAGACCCCTTCTGGAATCCCGCTACAGAACGGCCCGGCAAGCCGCAAGCCAGCGGCACCGTTCCCGCTTAAGAGAGAATCCAGCGCCCCCACCAACATATCCGGCTGCGGCATCAACACCTGCCTGGTCACGGGTCCGGCCTTAGCCGGATGGACTGGCCGCCCCTATCGTCCAGCATCGCCAAAGCCACTACTTGACCTGTAGCTGGTTCACTCAACAAAGAAGCCCGGCAACGACCGTCTGTTTCACGTCCGGCACCCACTTCGAACACGGAAGCGTCATCGCCCACATCAACCGCCCGTGCCTCGATCCGCCTGAATGGGCATATCCACTCCGACCACGACGGCAACGAACAAACGCCTCATTGGACCGTCCGCCCAAAAGAGGTCTTGGCCTTTCGGCCCGATACTTAAAATTCTAATCAAACTTAGCAACCACCGAATCGGAGCGAGCATGAGCAACATCAAGATTTATGCAGAGAACCTCGACGAAGCGGCCGCCAAGCAGATCGAGGCGCTTGCGGCGCTGCCACCGTTTGAGCACTCGCGCATCCGTGTGATGCCCGATGCGCACGCGGGCAAGGGCTGCGTCATCGGGTTCACCGCCAACGTGGCCGACGCGGTCATCCCCAACGTGGTCGGGGTGGACGTCGGATGCGGCGTCTATGCGGCGCGCCTGGGCGCCGAGTGCACCGAGGAGCTCGCAAGAAAGCTCGACGCAGCGGCGCACGCCGCCATCCCCACGGGCTTCCTCGTCCACGAAAAGCCGCAGATAGACAATTCGGAGCTCGACGCTTACGAGTGCTCGGCGGGCTTCCATGACCGCGCGCAGCTGCTCGGGTCGCTCGGCACCCTCGGCGGCGGCAACCACTTCATCGAGCTGGACCGGGACCCCGCAGGCGAGCCGTGGCTCGTTATCCACACGGGTTCGCGCGGCATCGGCGCACAGCTCGCCTCATGGTGGCAGGCAAAGGCGACCGCGCACTGGTATGGGCCCGGCGGCGGGGCGAGCATTGAGGAGCGGCGCGAGCTCATCGCCCGCCTCAAGCAAGAGGGCCGTGAGACTGAGATCGAGTCGGCGCTCGCGGAGCTTACGCGCGGGCCGGCCGGTCCCCGCCCGGCCGAGGACCAATGTTGGCTCGAGGGCGACGATCGCGACGGCTACCTGCACGACATGGCGCTCGCGCAGGCCTTCGCCGCCCGCAACCGCCGACACATCGCCGAGCTTCTCTGTGCCGAGGCCGGTGTGGAACTCGAGGGCCGCGAGATCGAAAGCGTCCACAACTACATCGACCTCGAGGCGGGCATCATCCGCAAGGGCGCCATCTCCGCGCAGCGCGGCGAACAGGTCGTCATCCCGCTGAACATGGCCGCAGGCTGCGCCATCGGGACGGGCCGCGGCGAGGAGGACTGGAACTTCTCGGCGCCTCACGGGGCCGGCAGGGCGCTCTCGCGCAAGGCCGCGATGCACAGCCTCTCCATGGACGAATTCCGCACGAGCATGGAGGGCGTCTACTCCACGACCGTCTGCGAGTCCACCATCGACGAGGCGCCCATGGCCTACAAGGACCCCCGAGCAATCCTCTCGTCTCTTGCCCCGACGGTCGAGGTCGCCTTCGTGATGCGCCCCGTCTGGAACTTCAAAGCTACCGGCAACGGACGGCGATAGGCGTGGACCGCGAGGCTGCAGACGCCCAGGTCAGGCCCCTTGTTGCGCGCCGAGAAGCGTAAGACGGCCGCGTTGCGTAGAACGGGGTGACGGCAGCAGCCGCAGGTCTCTTGTTGCGTAAACCGGGGTGATGGCAGAAATCAGGGGTCCCCTGTTGCGTAAATCGGGGTGATGGCAGGGATTCAGCCTCGAAACCCTGCCATCACCCCTGATTTCGCAACAAACACGGGCTTCTTGCTGCCATTACCCCTATTTACGCAACGCGACTCCACCCCGCGCTGCCATCACCCCGTTTGATGCAACGCACCGCCCGTGCGCCTACCCCCTCGGCGAGAGAACGCTCACGAGCCGACGAGAATACCCACCCGTCTCGGCGATGTCGAGCATCGCGCGCGCCACGTCCTCGTACGTGGCGTAGCTCTCCCCCGCCTCATCGCGGCAAACGATGCGCGAGCAATCCAGGCGCACCTCACCGGCCTCGCTCAGCGGCCCGTCCGCGTCGAAGACCAGGCTCGGCGTGACCATACACCAGTCGACGTCGCTCGCCTCGTCGAGTTTCCGCAGGCCAAGGGCACTGTGGCGAGAAATCGGCGCGAGTCGCTTGGAGTACCCCTCCTGTTCACATACGAGTTCCGTGCGCGACGCGTCCACGTATAGGCACCCCGACCCCGTGACGGCAACCACCCGTACGCCGTCCGCGCGCCCCAGCTCAAGGTATTTCTCGCAGGCCAACTCGTTCAACTCCGGCGCGTCCAGCCCGCTGCCGAAGCAGCTCACGAGCGCGTCGACGCCCGCAAGCTGTTCGGGCGCCATCGTAAAGAGGTCCATCTCCACGAGCTCGGCACGCGCATCGACCTTCTCCACAGCTGCGCAGACGTCGCGCACGGCCGCGACCGCGTCCCATCCGCGCTCAACGGCCTGCCTCACCACGCGTCGACCGAGGTTTCCCGACGCGCCCACGACGACGACCTTCATCCCGCTCATCATGCCTCCTTGCCAGCGCGCAGCTCGAACGCCGAGAAGCGCGCCGTCGCGTTGCCGCTCACAAAAATGCCGTCAACGACACCCGTGTTCTGCGTCCCCGCGACCTCACACGTCACGTGCGAGGCGAGGGAGTCGCAGAGGAACTCGCCGTTCACATAGAACGCGAACTTCTCGCCATCGCAAACCATCCGCAGCTCAACCGGCTCGCCGGGCTTTCCGCCGGCGAAGTGACTCTCATCGACGATGTCGCCCACGCGCCTACGGACCACGAAGACATGCTCCCCGCCGCGCACCGCCGCAAATAGCGAGAGATGGTACGCGTTCGTGATGAGCGCCGCCACGCCCACCTCGTCGGACTCCCCGCCGCAATGAATCTCGGTCAGGACCGCGCGCACGTCCACGTCGAGCTCGGGCTGCCGAACCGCCCAGAAGCACGAGTCGCCGTCGTCCAGCCCGCGCCCATTGCCACGAACCGTCAGCTCGCCGCCCTCGAACGCATAGCAGTCGCGGTTCTCCTCTCGCGGGCTCAGGACCCGCATCGGCATGGCGCGCTCGTCACCCACACCCTCCATCGGCAGCGAGAAGTCCCAGCTCATGCGCGGCTCAGCGAGCTCTTGGTCGAACATCCTCTGCACACGCCCATCATAGGGGGCGCGCAGCCAGCCGTCGTCCGTCCACTCAACCGGCGTCAGCACCGTCTCTCGCCCAAGCAGGGATCGGTGGGCGCGTACCTCGCGCACACCAAGCGCCACCAGGTAATCCTTGCCATCAGGGCCGACGACCCAGTCGGAGTGCCCCGTGCGTTGGATCGGCTCGCGCGGCAGCTCGCGGTTCGTGGCCACCGGCCCCAGGGGCGAGGGCTCGAACGGCCCCCAGACGCTCCGCCCGCGCATAAGCGTGACCATATGCCCCTCACGCGTGCCGCCCTCGGCGAGCAACAGGTAATGCCACCCGTCGCGCACCCACATGTGCGGCCCCTCGGCGTCACGGCCGCCGCAACCGCGGGTCAGCAAGCGCGGGCCGTCGAGGACCTTGCCCGTCTTGCCGTCGATCTCGACCTGGAAAATCTCCCCCCTGCCCGCGTACTGGAAATACGTGCGACCGTCTTCCCAGTACAGGGAGGGGTCGATGCCCATCACGTCCACGTAGACCGGATCCGACCAGGGCCCCGCGGGGTCGGTGGCCGTCACGAAGAAGTTCTTGAACGATCCCGGCAGCGCAACCGTCACGACCACGTAGAACGTTCCCTCGTGGTAGCGGATCGTCGGCGCAAAGACGCCGTCGGATGCCCTGGCGCCCATGAGGTCGAGCTGGCTCTTGCGCGTGAGCACGTGGCCGACTTGCTCCCAGTTAACCAGGTCGCGGCTGCGGTGGATAGGGATGCCCGGCACATACTCGAACGTGGAGTTGACCAGGTAATACACGCCGTCGACGCAACAGATGGACGGGTCGGGGTACAAGCCGCGCAGCAGCGGGTTCTCGAATTTCATGGGACCTCTCTTCTTAAGATATGGACAGATGCCGGGACGCCCGCAAAAGACGTCCCGGCAGGAAGAATCGCTCCGGGGGCTAGGCTTCTTCGACCATCGAGTCGTCGAAGCCCCAGAAGTAGGTGGCCACCGCCGTCCCGATAAGGCCGACCATGGCGGCCGTCACCGTGAGGACGCCGTTTCCGAAGACGGCGAGCGCAGGCAGGGTGATCAGGCTCGTGGTCATGATGCCCGGGAAGCCGACGTTCGCGAAGCTCATGATCAGGCCGCCGATGCCTGTGGTAATGCAGCAGATAATGAACGGCTTCTTGTACTTGAGGGTCACGCCATACACGCCCGGCTCGGTGATGCCGCCCACAATGGCGGAGAACGCGGCGCCGCCGGCAACCTCCTTGACCTTAGCGTTGCGCGTCTTGAGGAAGACGGCGAGGCAGGCGCCCATGGTGGCGAAGTTCGACGCGATCGTGATGGGAGAGAAGGAGTCGGCGCCCAGGGTCGAGATTTGCTGAATCGCAATGGGGATAAAGCCCCAGTGCAAGCCAAAGACAATCGTGATGGGCCACAGCAGGCCGAGGACGCAGCCGGCAACGGGCGGGCAGAGCGCGAAGGCCCACTGGTAGGCCTCGGCCATGTAGACGCCCGCGTAGTAAGTGAGCGGCCCGATGACGAGCAGGCTCACGGGGAAGGCGACGACCACGGTAAGCAGCGGGGTCACGATCATGTCGAGAACCTCGGGCACGAGCCTGTGGATAAGCTGCCCCAGGCGAGAGACGAACCAAGCCACGACGATGGCGGGGATGACCGTGGAGGTGTAGTCGATCATCGTCACCGGGATAAAGCCAAAGAGGCTCATCACCTTCGTGGTGAGGAAGTCGGGGATGAGGTCGGGGTAGATCATGGCCGCGACCACGGCAAAGACAACGAACTTGTTGCCCTTGAACTTCTCGGCGGCGCTCACGGCCAAGGCGAGCGGCAGGTAATAGAAGAACGCCTGCGCAAGGGCATAATAGAGCAGGTAAGTGTCCGACTCGGCGGAAAGAACCCCGCATGTCGTGCAGAGAACCAGGATGCCCTTGAGGATGCCGACGGCGCCAAGACCGCCGATGATGGGGAGAAACACGCCCGAGATCGTGTCGATGAGCATGTTGAACGGGTTCTTCTTGCCTGCTGGGGCGTCTTCGGCGTCGACCTCGCCCGCGCCAAGGAGATTGAACTGGGCGACGGCCGCGTTATAGACCTTCTCGACCGAAGTGCCGATGACGGCCTGGTACTGGCCGCCCGCCACGACCACGTTGATCACGCCCTCGCACTTGCCGAGCGCGTCGACGTCGGCCTTGGACTCGTCCTTAAGAACGAAGCGCAGACGCGTCATGCAGTGCATGACCTTGGAGATGTTCTCCGCACCGCCCACCTTCTCCACGATGTCGCGTGCCATCTTGTCGTAATCTTTGGCCATGAGAATCCCTTCTCCCTTATGTGTGATTGTCATCACCCTGCTTTAGCTGCTAGATTACCTAGGTAAAATAACTTTTTATATGTCCAAAGCACGTATGTTGATTGACCAAACCACAGGTCGGAAAGATGGGGGCGCCAGCATGGCACGCGGAGATCAGCTCGAGCGGCTCTTCGAGATCAATCAGCGAGAGCGCCGCTACCTCAAGGATCCCGAGGACTTTGCCGACCTGCCCTTCCAGTGGCGGCGCATCCGCGGGCGCGACGTGCGCTACATCCCGCTCAACGCGAACGAGGTCTTCGCAACGGGGTCGACGCCGCTCTTTAGCATCAAACGCCACGCCCGCTACCAGCGCTTTCCCGAGCACTGCCACGACGGCGTGGAGTTCAACTATATGTATAGGGGAACTTGCCGGCAGGTGGTCAACGGCAACGCGATCGTGCTGGAAGAAGGCCAAACGCTGCTTCTCTCCAACGACACGGTCCATACGGTCCTGCCCCTGGGCGACGACGACATCCTGCTCAATCTCAACGTGAACCCGCGTTACCTCATCGAGGGCGTGCTCGGCAGGCTTTCCGGGGAGAGCATCGTCTCGCAGTTCCTCGTCGATTCGCTCGAGCTCTCCATGAGCCACGAGAGCTCCCTGCTCTTCCCCTCGCAAGAGAACCGCTGCCTTCGCACCTACGTGGAGAACCTGCTCTGCGAGTGGGCGCGTCCCAGCGCCATGGCGCGCGACATTGCGGAGAGCCTCTTTGTGCTGTTCATCTCGGAACTCGTGGTCACCTACCAAGAAGCGCAAGTCGAGGACGGCGGCGCGGCGGGAACCGCGCTGCCCATCCTGCAGTACCTCGAGCACCACTACACAGACTGCACGCTTGAGGGGACAGCAGAGCGCTTCTCGCTCAACCCGACGTATATGTCGGCACTGCTCAAGGAGAAGGTCGGGCTGAACTACCGCGAGCTCGTGCAGCATCTGCGCCTATCGGCGGCAGAGCGGCTGCTCAAGACGACGAACCTGCCGGTGAGCGAGATCGCTCGCCAGGTCGGCTACGAAAACGTATCGTTCTTCTACCGAATCTTCGAGCGCCGCCGCGGGTGCAAGCCGGGCGAGTACCGGCATGAATAAACGGGCGAAGGGGCCGCGACTTCGCCTGCCCCTTCGCCCGCCGCCTTATCGGCTCCGCGCGCTACTCCATGTAGCCGCCCTTGATCGCGGAAACCGCGTGCTGGCAGAAGAACTTGAGCACACCGTCCTCGTAACGGGGCGCCGGCGCCTTCCACGCTGCGCGGCGCTCGGCGAGAACCGCCTCGATCTCCTCGGCGGTCTTCTCCTCGCCGGCGATTCCGCAAATCTCCAGCACACGCCCCGGGATGTCGATACGGATGAGGTCGCCCTCCTCCACCAGGGCAATCGGGCCGCCGTCGGCCGCCTCAGGCGAGACATGCCCGATGGCCGGGCCCTTCGAGGCGCCGGAGAAGCGCCCATCGGTAATGAGCGCGATGCTCGCCCCCAGCTTGGGATCGCTCGCGATAGCCTCGGTCGTGTAGAACATCTCGGGCATGCCGGAGCCCTTGGGTCCCTCATAACGGATGATCACCGCATCGCCCGGCTCGACCTCGTGCGTGAGCACCGCGTGAATGGCGTCCTCCTCGCAATCGAACGGACGCGCGCGCAGCGTGGCCTGGAACATCTCGCGCGGGACCACGGTGTGCTTGACCACGGCGCCCTCGGGAGCGAGGTTGCCGTGCAGGATGGCGATGGAGCCGTCCGTGCCGAAGGGGTCGTCGAAGGGACGGATCACGTCCTCGCGCTTAAGGCCCCACTTGGCGAGATTCGCCTCGCACTTCTCGTAGTAGCCGCTCGCGCGCAGCTCGTCGAGGTTCTCGCCCAGGGTCTTGCCCGTCACGGTCATCACGTCGAGATGCAGCATAGAGCGGATCTCCTCCATGATGCGCGGCACGCCGCCGGCATAGTAGAAGAACTGCGCGGGCCACTCGCCGGCCGGGCGAATGTTCAGCAGGTAGTGGGCGCCGCGGTGCAGGCGGTCGAAGTCGTCGGCAGAAATCTCGACGCCGAACTCGCGCGCGATCGCGGGGATGTGGAGCAGCGAGTTGGTGGAGCCCGAGATGGCGCCGTGGACCATGATCAGGTTCTCGAAGGCCTCGCGGGTGACGATGTCGCGCGGGCAGAGATTGTGCTCCGAGAGCCAGAGCGCCTGACGACCGGCCGCTCGAGCGGCTTCTCGCAGGTCGGCGCTAGTTGCGGGAAGAAGCGCCGAGCCGGGAAGCGCCAGGCCGAGAGCCTCGGCCGTGACCTGCATGGTCGAGGCCGTGCCCATGAAGGAGCACGCGCCGCACGAGGGGCACGCGTTGTGCTCGGCGAACATAAGCTCCTCGTGGCTGATCTCGCCGCGCTCGTAACGGGCGCTGATGGCGCCGAGCTGCTCCAGGGTAAGAAGGTCGGGGCCCGCGTCCATAACGCCGCCGGTGACCACGATGGACGGGATGTTAATGCGCCCGAGGGCCATGAGGTTCGCGGGCAGCCCCTTATCGCAGCTGGCCACGAAGACGCCGGCGTCGAACGGCGTGGCCTTAGCGTGGATCTCGATCATGTTGGCGATGGCATCGCGGCTCGGCAGCGAGTAGTTGATGCCGTCGTGGCCCTGGGCCTCGCCGTCGCAGATATCGGTGCAGAAGTAGCGCGCGCCGTGGCCGCCCGCCTCGGCGACGCCCGCGCGGACCTCCTCGACGAGCTCGAAGAGACCGGCGCTGCCGGGGTGCGAGTCGCCGGCCGTGGACTCGATGATGACCTGCGGCTTGTCGAGGTCCTCAATGCTCCAGCCGGAGCCGAGGCGCAGGGGGTCCATCTCGGGGCTGATCTTGCGGAACTTGCCCGAGCGCGGCTGCAGGCGGCTCGCGAGCTCGGCGGCGTCCTTCTCGATTTGGGCTGCGGTGGTGTTCTCCATGGTTCCTCTCCTATCGAATATGGGTGTTTACCAGCGGTTGGTTCGAATTTATGGTTGCGTGAACGAGGCTTGTTAGGGCCCAGTGCTTACGCAAACAGCGAGATAAGAAGCGCGCACGCCAGGCCGGAAAGGCCGATGATCGTCTCCATGACGGTCCAGGAACGCAGCGTGGTCTTCTCGTCGATCTCCAGGAACGACGAGCACATCCAGAAGCCGGCGTCGTTCACGTGAGAAAGCGCGGTCGCTCCGCCGCAGATGGCCAGGCCGATGGCGGCGCGCATGAGGACCGAGGCGCCGGAGACAGCGGGCATGGCGGCCATGATGCCCGAGGCCATGGTCATGGCCACGATCGAGCTGCCGACGGAGGCGCGCACCAGGACGGCAATGAGGAAGCCGACCACCACGAGCGGAAGCGGGCTGCTCTCGAGCAAAGGCCCGATGATTTGACCCAGCCCGCAGTCCTGCAACATCCAGCGGATCACGCCGCCGCACGCGATGACGAGCAAAATCATGCCCACGGGCTTAAGCGAGCGGTCGGCCAGGGCCTTGAGCTCCGCACCCGTGTAGCCGCGGCGCGCGCCCAGCAGGTACATGGCCACGAGGGTTGCCACGGTGAGCGCCACGAACGGCTTGCCGAGAAACGCGAGGACATCCGCAAACTCGGCGGGCATAGGCACGTACGACGAGAGGGTGCCGAGCAGGATCAAGACGAGCGGAGCCAGCACGATGGCGAGGACCATGCCGAAGGAAGGCGGCTCCTTCTCGTCGCCAGATCCCTCGGCAGCGGCCACATGCTCGGGGACAGCGGCAAAGATGCGCCTGCCGACGTTGCGGCCCCAGAGCACACCCGCGACGGCCATAGCCACGAAGGCGGTGGGCACGCCGACCAGGATCATGGTCCCGAGGTCGACGTTCAGGGTGCCGGCTACGAGCACGGAACCCGCCGACGGCGGCACGAACGCATAGCCCGAAGCCAGGCCGGCGAGAAGCGCGATGCCGTAGTAGAGCGTGGACTTCTTGGTCTGGGAGGCGACGCTGAAGGCGAGCGGGATAAGCACGACGACGCCCGCCTCGAAGAAGACCGTGGTGCCGATGACCAGGCCCGTTATGCCCAGGGCCCAGCTCGAGTGCCCCTGGCCGAACTTCTCGATGAAGGTCGAGGCGATTTTCTTCGCGCCGCCGCTCTCCTCGAGAATCTGGCCGAACATCGAGCCCAGGCCGATGAGCAGCGCGATATTCTGCAGGGTGGTGCCCACGCCTTTGGTCACCGTGGTGGCCACGAGCTCGAGCGGCATGCCGGCGCCGATGCCGATAAACAGCGCCGAGACCATCATCGAGAGCACCGGGTGGAGCTTGAGCTTGATGATGAGCGCGAGCAGCAGCGCGATGCCCAGGACCGCCGAGACGACCAGGCGCGTGGGATCCGCCAAATACGTTGGGTCTGCCATATCCTCTCCAATTCATCAGACCTTTGCAATTCGTCTGATGACTATAGGCTTTAGAGAGGTCATCTGACCTTTAAACGAGTAAATTGGCCCGAATTCATCTGATAAATCCCGCGAACGGTAGCGAAATCAGAGGTAAACGGCAAAGAGCGTGAGCACGGAGGCGCTCCACTTACCATCAATCCTCTACAATGCATCTGATGACTTACGAGCAAGGAGCACCCATGCCCAAGGACCAAGGCCTGCCCGAGAAACTCGCCGACAAGATAATCCAGCTCATCCTCGACGAAGGCCTCGAGCAGGGCGACCGCCTCCCTAACGAGGCTATCCTCGTCGAGCGTCTCGGGGCAGGTCGCAGCTCCGTGCGCGAGGCCGTCAAGCTCCTGCAATCGCGCAACATCGTCCGCGTGCGCCAGGGCTCCGGCACCTACGTGGCCTCCAACCCCGGCGTGGTGGAGGACCCTCTCGGCTTCACGTTCATCGACGACAAACGCCGCCTCGCCCACGACCTGCTCGAGGTCCGTTTTATGATCGAGCCCGAGATGGCGAGAATGGCCGCCGAGCACGCGACCCCTGAACAGGTAGCCCGCATAACCGAGCTCTGCAACGAATCCGAGCGCCTAGCGGAGTCCGGCGAGGATTACTCCGAGGCCGACACCGAGTTCCACAGCGCCGTGGCCCAGGCCAGCGGCAACCTCGTGGTCCCGCGTCTCATGCCCATCCTCAAGGCCTCGGTCCCGCTCTTCATCGACGTCACCGGCCGTAAGCTCGTCGCCGAGACCATCCGCACGCACCGAGGCGTTGCCGACGCCATCGCCGCCCACGACGGTACGGCAGCCCACGACGCCATGTACCTGCACCTCGTCTACAACCGCAACGCCATCGCCCAACTCGCCGCCCGCGACGAGCAATAGGCCCCGCGCCACACCCAGAATCAATCTCCAAGCTGGCGCAACATCAAGGCATGATTTATTCCTCTTTATCCTCTGCCCTCGTCGCGGAAAGAAGCATGGTCATATCCGCCGGTGTCATCGCGGCAACGTTAGCCTTGCCGATTAGGGCACGGTCGCTCGTCACCAAATAATCAGCCTCAGACCGCTTTGCGGCGGCGAGGACCATGTTGTCCTCAAGGTCCCAATTTAGCTTGCGATATTTGCAGGCGAGCCATGTGTCGGACTCGTCCGCCCCGACTGCAGCAGCGCCTTCGCGGAGCGAATCCACGCAGCCCCAGGCAACGCGTCGAATAACGTCCATGCACGTTTCATCGACATCCCTGACCTCGCGGGTCTTGCGCTTGAGCTCCATAATCAGAATCGCAAACACATCCTGCAGCGCCCCGACGGGATACAGAAGCTGCGCCGACTCCGCTTGGGCCGCAGCCAAAAACGACATAGCCTTTTCATGCCCAGAACGATGCCCTAAAAACGAGTCAACCCATACGTTCGTATCGACCAGAATCCGCGGTCCACCAGACGCCGACATCCCCGCATTCACAGGAGCCCCCTTTCATCAGCCTTCTCGTAGTAGGCCATCTCGAGAAGCTCGCTGTCAGAAGGCTGGTCCTCATCCACGACAGAAAGATCAACCCCCAAGGCACGCATCTGCGACGTAACCTCCATCGAGGCCGATTCAAAATAGTTAGCCGTTACTGGCGCGCTCGTCTTACCTCGCACAACATTGAGGACATCCTGCAAGTCTTGACCCCTGCGCGCAGCCTTCTCCCAAATAGAGCGTACGACCTCGGTAGGGGTCAGTCCTTCGGCAAGAAACGCCTGGTCCCCAGCCAACTTCACCTCAGTCGGAATTCGGACGTTCATCTGTGAAGCAGCGACGTGCATCAATCACTCCTTAATCTAGCTATACTGTATAGCTAATATACCTCAGAAACCCAGGTTAAGAACACAAAGAGCGCCGCCGACGCGAGTACGTCGGCGGCGCTCTTGCGCTCAAGTTATGTGCTCGAACCTAGTCGAGGTCGCTCGGCAGCGCGATGTGGCCGACAACGGCCGAAGCCGCGCAGACGGCGGGGCTCGCCAGATAGACCTCGGAGGTCGGGTCGCCCATACGGCCGACGAAGTTGCGGTTCGTGGAGCTCACGCACTTCTCGCCAGCGGCAAGGATACCCATGTAACCGCCCAGGCAGGGGCCACAGGTCGGCGTCGAGACCACGCAGTGCGCGTTGATGAAGATGTCCATGAGGCCCTCGTGCACGCACTGGAGCCAGACGCCCTGGGTTGCGGGAATCACGATGCAGCGGACGTTCGGGTCCACGACGCGGCCGCGCAGGACCTCGGCGGCGGCGCGCATGTCCTCGATGCGGCCGTTCGTGCAGGAGCCGATGACGGCCTGGTCGATCTTGATCTCGCGGCTCTCGCTCACCGAGTGCGTGTTGCTCGGCAGGTGCGGCCAGGAGACGCACGGCACGATCTCCGCGGCGTCGATGTGAATGACCTGCTTGTACTGGGCATCGGCGTCCGGGTGGAACTCGCGGATGGGGCGCTTGGCGCGACGCTCGACGTACTCGCGGCACTTATCGTCTACCTCGAAGAGGCCAGCCTTGCCGCCCGCCTCGATAGCCATGTTCGCGATGGTCAGGCGACCCTCAACGGAGAGCGCCTCGATGGTCGAGCCGGCGAACTCCATGGCGCAGTAGAGCGCGCCGTCCACGCCGATCATGCCGATGATGTGCAGGATGATGTCCTTGGCGG
>CAVCUP010000010.1:0-85833 GCA_963605405.1 bacterium
GAACCGGGGGTAAAGGCTTTGCAGGCCTCTGCCTTACCACTTGGCCACTTCGCCGATGAAAAAGGCCGATTGAAAACCGGCCCTTAACAAGCAATGGAGCGGACAACGGGGCTCGAACCCGCGACCCCAACCTTGGCAAGGTTGTGCTCTACCAACTGAGCCATGTCCGCATATGTAAGAAGAACTTTACTCGGGCGCCCTTGCGAGCGCCCGCTCAAGTTCTGGAGGCGAAGCCCGGATTCGAACCGGGGGTAAAGGCTTTGCAGGCCTCTGCCTTACCACTTGGCCACTTCGCCGTTTATGAAAGAGGCCGGTTAACCGGCCTCGAAGCTCACATGGAGCGGGCTACGGGGTTCGAACCCGCGACCTCAACCTTGGCAAGGTTGCGCGCTACCAACTGCGCTAAGCCCGCTTGCGCAGGGATTAATATACGGGAATGGAACGCCCTGTGCAAGCAGAATTTTCGATTTTGGGCAAAAAAATTCGAGCGGCCGGTAAAACCACAGGTCAGGGCTTAATGAGCGGAATATCATCAAGGTAGGGAAAGAACCGCGGCGCGGCCCGAGTCTCGCCGCATCGAGTTTTGGACGGGACACAGACAATGAGCGGCAATGGCCAGCATGAGTTCACACGCCAAGAACTCGAAGGGCTTCTCGAACCGTGCATAAACAGGACGCTGGGCGAGATAGACCGAGCGGACGTGTTTCTTGCCGTGGATCCCGCGCGCAACCCCGACTACAAACCCAAGGTCAAGGGCATCATCGGCGACGTCGTCGAGCAGTCCGTCCTGGGATACCCCGCGAACAGCGACCAGGCCCCCGACCTTCTCGTCGACGGCGATGAGGTCGAGCTCAAGACCACGGGCCTGCGCGAAAGCAAGAAAGACGACGGCTGGGAGGCAAAAGAGCCGATGAGCATCACCGCCGTCTCCATCGGCACCATCGCGGGCGAGGAGTTCGAGACCTCGAGCTTCTGGCACAAGGTTCAAAGGATGCTCATCGTCTACTACAACTATGAGTCGGGCAAGGTCGCGCGCTCCATCGAATACCGCGATTTCCATCTGCTCGGCTATCAGTTCCACAGCTTCGACACGGACGAGTCCGAGACCCTCAAGAACGACTGGTTGCTCGTGCATGACTTCATCGAGGAGGCGCAGTCTACGCTCGAAGGCGAGGAGCTGGAGCGCCGCTACAGCCAGCTGGGAAGCGCGCTTCGTCAGAAACTAATGCTTATAGACACCTCGCCCAAGTACCCGAACCCGCCGCGATTCCGACTCAAGCGGACGGCCGTCACCGTTATGGCGCGCAAGAAGTTCGGAATAACGCGCTACGTGCCGCTGCCGCGCGCCTACACGACCATGGGCGCGATCGACGACGAGCTGAGACACAAGTCCATGATACTCAAGGGGAGGACCTTGGCAGAAATCGCAGCCGCCTACGGAGTGAAGCCAGGGGCCAAGAACTTCGCTGAGCAGCTATTCGTTCGTTTGTTTGACGCGTCGGGCAAGATCAATCGAATCGAACTGTTCGAGAAGGCCGGCATCCAAGTCAAGACCGCGAATCTTCTGCGCGGCAAGCCTGCGGAGGACACAAAGTTCTACACCGTCGACTTCAACGAGTTCCTCAATCCCGACCTGGCGTTCGAGGACTCGGAAATCTACCGGTATTTCAACGAATCGCAGTTCGTCTTCATGATGACCGAGGAGGACCGCGCGCATGCCGCGCCCGAGGAGAAGCGTTTCCTCGGGTTCAAGCGCTTCGCCCTGCCGGAGGAGGTCGTTCACGGAGAGGTTCGACGTTGCTTCGAAAGCACCCATGAGCTCATAGCCAACGGCAAGCTGCGGTTCGTGGCCGAGATCGACCCCGAGACCGGCCAGCCGCGCATGAACAAGTCGGGCACCGTGAAGGGCGCCCCCAACTTTCCGAAATCGAGCGAATGCCAGGTATTTATAAAGGGATCCGGAGCGAACGCACATAGCCGGACCGAGGTCCTGCCCGGCGTCCCCATGTACAAACAACAGGTTTGGTGGGGCAAGGACCTGACCAAAAGGCTGCTCGACGCGACTCCATGGGTGCGATAGCCCGAGATCTCTCCGACGGCAGGCCGGCGCACCCAAGAGGCCGCCCCTAGGCCCTCTCCCCTGCCGCACGGCGGGCAATCTCGGCGCCGATGCGGTGCGGAATGCCCACGACCAGGGCATTTCCCATACAGAAAGCGCGCCGGGAGTCGCTCATGCCCGCGTCGGTCCACCCCCTGGGGAAGCACTGCAGACGGTCGAGCTCGTCGGGCACGAGTCGGCGCAGGCGCCCGTCCTGCTCCACGACGTGCTTGAAGCGAGAAGCCCCTGCCCCGCCCTCGCCGGTGAGGATGGTGCGCGACGGGCGGTCCACCGGGTCAGGGAAGGACATCGACCCCTCGGAATAGGTGTAAGTAAAACCGGTGCGCTTGTCGACGCGCTCCTCGCGCTTTGAGCCCTTGAGATACCGCCAAGAACCGACTTTATCATCAGGAATCCAGAAGGACTCCGGAACCTCAGAGGCCGTGACGAGGATGTCGCCCAGGGTCGCGCGGGGGCCGTCATAGTCCTCGACGAGGTCCCAGGTATAGGCGCGGAAACCCTGCATGACGCCGCCGGTGCCGAAGGGAGACTTCTTGCCGGCCAAGGAGAAGGCCTGCGTTATCTCGTAGGGGTCGCGCTGCAGGTCGAGCTCGCGGGCCTCTTCCGGCGCGGCCACGGGGAAGGCCGACGACATGACGCCCGTGCGGGCGCGCTCGGGCAGATCCCAGGCGGGCGCGTCCTTCTCGGCGTAAATGTAGACGCGCTTGCGGCGCTGGGGGAAGCCGTACTCCGCCGAATTCACGACATGCCACTCGGCGGAGTAGCCGGCGTTGGCCAGGCACGAGAGGATGATCGCGAAGTCGCGGCCACGTTCTTTGGCCGGGCTCTTGAGCAGACGGTCGACGTTCTCGAAGACGGCGTAGCGGGGCTTCTTGAGGTTGAGGAAGCGGTAAATGTCCCACCACAGGACGCCCTTCTTGCCCTCGATGCCCCTGGCCGCGGAGAGGGGCTTCGCGACGGAGTAGTCCTGGCACGGGAAACCGCCCACGACCATGTCGACGTCGGGAATCTTGGTCTTGCCCGCCTCAAAGTCGTCGAGCACTTTATGGATGTCCTCGTTGACGACGCTGCCCGCGCCGAACCGCGCCTCGTAGCAACGAGCGGCGAACTGCTTACCGGGCGTTCCCGGCGGTTCCCACTGGTTGGCCCAGACGGTGGTGAAAGGGCCCGCCGCAGGCATGTTGAGCTGGGGGTCGTTCTCGGATTTATAACCTTCGAGGCCCAAGCGGAATCCGCCCACGCCGGCAAAGAGCTCAGCGATCCTAATCTGGTTCATCGGCACGTTTCTCCTTAGCTGCTGTGCCTGAACATTGGTATTTGGTTGCGTGGCCGTCTGTCGACGCCGCGCACAGCATCGTAACCGATAGCCGGGGCAAGATCAAGACACCGGTTTCATCGGGGGCAGCCAAAGCCCGCCGAGGGCGCAACCGCGGGCTTGCCGAGGCCTGCGGGCGCTGTTCGGCAGTCGGCGGGCGCCGGGCCGCACAAAAAATCGAGATCGTGCGTGCTTAGTTGCAGTCTTGATAACCCAGCCAATAAGCGCCAACTGGGCAAACGCGGATTCGAAGGCCCATGTGGGCCAGCGCGGAACAACGAGCAGGTCCCACAGGGGCCCAAAACATCGGATTAGCCACGCAGAATCTCGAAAAAATGATCCCGAGAGGCCACAAACGGGCCCTTCGGGACCAAATCGGATTCGTTAACGTACAGGGGCCCTAGAAGTCGAGCCTCACAGGGATACCCTGGCTCGCCATGTACTCCTTGACCTGCCGCACGCTGTAGGTGCCGAAGTGGAAGACGCTCGCGGCAAGAACGGCGTCGGCCTCGCCCTCAATGATGCCCTCGGCAAAGTGCTCGAGCGTGCCCACGCCGCCCGACGCGATCACCGGGATGCTTACCGCACGAGCCACGGCGCGGGTCAGCGGGATATCGAAGCCGTCCTTGGTTCCGTCGCGGTCCATGCTGGTAAGAAGGATCTCGCCGGCACCGCGGCGCGCCGCCTCCTCGGCCCACGTCACGGCGTCGATGCCCGTCGGGATGCGGCCGCCGGCCAGGTAGACCTCCCACTTGTCCGAGGTGCCGACCTGCTTGGCGTCGATAGCCACGATCACGGCCTGGCTACCGAACGCGTCGGCGCACGCCGTGATGATGCCGGGGTCCTTGACAGCCGCCGAGTTGATGGACACCTTGTCGGCCCCAGCGGCGATCATGGTGCGGCAGCCCGCGACGTCGCGGAAGCCGCCGCCGACGGTATAGGGGATGCGCAGGCGCTCGGCCGCGTGGGACGCGAGCTCGATGGTGGTCTTGCGGTCGTCCGAGGTGGCGGTGATGTCGAGGAAGACGACCTCATCGGCACCCTCGCGGTCGTACTTGCTCGCGAGCTCGACCGGGTCGCCCGCGTCACGCAGGTCCACAAAGTTGACGCCCTTGACCACGCGGCCGTCCTTGACGTCCAGGCAGGGAATCACGCGCTTGGTGAGCATGTGAGAAATCCTTTCTAATCTGTGAGTGTGGGCCTCTTCGGGGAATTCTCCCTCTGGGCTCCGCGCTCACTGCGTTCGCTCGCTGCGCGAGTCGCCCTGAGGGAGAATTCCCCGAAGAGGCCCTCGCATATCGGAGGGTTTCACGTAGCAAGAAGCGCGTGATGCGCGACGATTCGGACAAGGGTGCGTGACCAAGGGACGGTCAGGCAGGGCTTAAAAACTTGCTCGCGGGAGGAGGCGCTGGGGGCTTTGCCCTAGGGCGACTCGCGCAGCGAGCGAGCGAAGTGAGCGCGGAGCCCTAGGGCAAAGCCCCCAGCGCCTCCTCGAGGGTGAAGTTGCCTTCGTAGAGGGCGCGGCCGGTGATGGCGCCTTCGATGACGTCGGGGCCGGCGGCGGCAAGCGCCCGCAGGTCATCGACGCCCGTGATGCCGCCGCTCGCGACCACGGGGAAGCCGCAAAGGTCGGCGACGCGACGATAGGCGTCCACGTCGATGCCGGTCTGCATGCCGTCGCGATTGATGTCGGTAAAGACCAGGTGGCGGTACCCGAGGCCCGCGAGCCTGGGAAGAAGCTCCTCAACCGTGAGACCCGCGCCCTCGCGCCAGCCGTTGACCTTGACGACGCCGTCCGCAGCCGCGACGTCGGCCACGAGCAGCTCACCGTACTCGGCTGCGGCCGCCTCGGCGAACTCCGGGTCGTGCACGAGGGCGGTGCCGATGGCGATGCGCCGCACCCCCAGGTCGGCCAGGCGCTTGACCGCCGCGAGCGAGCGGACGCCGCCGCCGCAGTCGACCTTCACGCCGCCGACCTCGCAGATGGAGCGGATGGCCGCCGCGTTGGCGGCGCAGGCCTCCTCATCCTCCTCGAACGTGGCCGAGAGGTCCACCACGTGGATCCACTCGGCGCCTCTCGCCGCGAAGTCGCGGGCGACAGCGGCGGGGTCGTCAGAGTAGACGTCCATCTTGGCGCGGTCGCCGCGCTGCAGGCGCACGACGCGCCCGCCCACCAGGTCAATCGCCGGGAAGAGGATCACTTGGCCTCACCTCGCACGATGTCAACGTAGTTGGTGAGGATGCGCAGGCCCGTGGCCGAGCTCTTCTCGGGATGGAACTGCACGCCGTAGACGTTCTCGCTCCACACGGAGCTGGCGAAGCTGCGCACGTAGTGCGTGCGCGTGCCCACGACCGGCTCCTCGACGTCGGCGTCGAGCGCGTAGCTGTGGGTAAAGTAGACGTTCGCGCCCTCGGGCACCCCACGGAATAGCGGGCACGCCTTGCCATGGGCGGTCAGGTGAATTTGATCCCATCCCACGTGCGGCACCTTGAGGCGGCCGGAGCGCAGGCGCGTGGCCGAGCCCTTGAGGATACCCATGCCCTCGACCCAGCGCTCGGGGTCGTTCACGCCGTGGAGCTTGCCGTCGGTGCGCTCGTCCCCCCTCTCGAAGAGAAGCTGGAGCCCGAGGCAGATGCCGAGGAACGGCACCCCGCGGCCCACGGCGTCGCGCACCGCGTCGGCCTCGCCGGACTCGTTCATGTAGCTCATGGCGTCCTCGAAGCTGCCCACGCCGGGTAGCACGATGCCGCTCGCGGCGCGGATGGCCTCGGGGTCGTCGGAGATGCTCGCCTCTCCCCCGACCTCGGCAAGGCCGCGCACGACGGAGAGGAGATTGCCCTTGTGGTAGTCGACCACGACGATGGGGGCCGCCATTAGAGGCTCCCCTTGGTGGAGGGCACCGAGCCGTCGGAGCGCGGGTCAGGCTCGACGGCCTCGCGCAGCGCCCGCGCGGCGGCCTTAAAGGCGGCCTCGAGGATGTGGTGGGCATTCTCGCCGCAAATAAGCCGCAGGTGAAGGGTGATGCCGGCATCGCGCGCGAGGCCCGCGAAGAACTCGTGGCCGAGCTCGGTGTCGAAGGTGCCGACCTTCTCGGGGCCGATGGGCACGTCCCAGAAGAGCTCGCCGCGGCCGGAGCAGTCCACGGCCGCGAGCACGAGCGCCTCGTCGAGCGGGACCATCACGGAGCCGAAGCGGCGGATGCCGGACTTGTCGCCGAGCGCCTCGCGCAGGGCCTGGCCCATGACGATGCCCGTGTCCTCGACGGTGTGGTGGTCATCGACGTAGGTGTCGCCCTTGACGCGCAGGGTCACGTCAATGAGCGAGTGGCGGCTAAACGCGTTGAGCATGTGGTCGAAGAACCCCACGCCCGTCTCGATGTCGGCGGCGCCGGTGCCGTCGAGGTCGATGGAAAGTCCGATGTCCGTCTCCTTGGTGGCGCGGACGACCTTGGCGGTCCTGGTCATGCTTCCTCCCTTGCGAGTTCGGCGACGGCGGCGAGAAGCTCGGCGTTCTCGTCGTGCGTGCCCACGGTGATCCTGAGGCAGTTCTCGAGGCCGGGCGCGTAGCTGAAGTCGCGCACGAGGATAGAGTACTCGTCGCGCAGGCGCGCGCGGACGCGGCTCGCGCCGGAAAGGCGCACGAGCAGGAAGTTGCCCGCGCTCGGCCAGACCCGCACACCCTCGATGGCGGCCAGCCCCTCGGCAAGAAACACACGCTCAGACACGATGTCGGCCACAACGGGCGCGATCTCCCCCCGCCGCGCCACGGCCGCGCAGGCCACGGACTGGGCGATGACGTCCTCAGAGTAGATCTGGCGGATGGCGCCGAGCATGTCGACCATGGCGGGATCGGCCACAAGGTAGCCCACGCGCAGGCCCGCGAGGCCGAAGGCCTTGGAAAGCGTGCGCAGGATGATGAGGCGGGGGTTCTCGGCGACCCAGGACGTCAGGCTCGCGTCCTCGCCGGCGAACTCGATGTAGGCCTCATCCAGCAGCACCAGCACGTTCGTCTCGTCGAGCAGGCGGCGCACGAGGGCGGGGTCCACGAGGTTGCCCGTGGGGTTGTTCGGCGAGGTCAGGACCACGATGGACGCGTCGTCGGCCTGGGCGGCGGCCACGAGGGCGTCCGCGTCGACCTCGAAGGTGTCGGCATCGCGCCAGACGCTCACCACGGGCATCTCGCACATCTTGGCGAAGTTCTCGTACTCGGAGAAGTCCGGCGGGCAGGTGATGAGCGCGTGGCCCGGGCCGCCGAAGGTAAAGAAGAGATTGAACAGCAGCTCGTCGCCGCCGTTTCCGACCATGACGTTGGCGCGCTCGACGCCGTGGCGCTCTGCAAGAAGGTCGCGCAGCTCGTTGGCCATCGGGTCGGGGTAGCGGTTAAGCGGCGTGGCCGTCATGGCGTCGCGCAGCGCCGAGGCGAAGGCGGCGGGCATCTCGTGGGTGTTCTCGTTGGCCGAGAGATTGATGCGGCTCGGCGTGAAGGCCGGGTCGTAGGGCTCGAACCCCTGCAGCGCCTTGCGCGCGCGGGCGACCGCGTCGAGGCCGGCCATGCTAGTTCTCCTTCTTGGCGTCGTATCCGGGCAGGTAGGGCACGCCGGGGGCGTTGAGGTCCTCGGGCCAGGCCACGCGGTGCGCGCCCTCGCAGGCGGCAAGCGCGTCCTCGTAGCCGTCGCGGCCGGACTCAGCGAGGCGACGGCGCATCCCCACGGAGAGCGCGTGCGCCCAGAGCCCCTCCGCCTGAGCCATGGCCTGGGTGGCGGGCGCGTCGGCGAGCATGCCCTCCGGCGTGTAGCAGATCACACTGGAGCGCTTCTGGAAGTCGTAGACGCCGAGCGGGTTGGAGAAGCGCGCGGTGCCGCCGGTGGGAAGCGTGTGGTTGGGGCCTGCCACGTAGTCGCCCAGCGGCTCGGAGCTCCACGCGCCCACAAAGATGGCGCCGGCGTTCTTGACCTTGCCAAGAAGCCCCATCGCGTCGGCGCAGTGGAGCTCGAGGTGCTCGGGCGCCACGACGTTGACGGCGTCGACGGCGGCGTCGAGGGTGTTGGCCACGACGATGACGCCGCGGTTGTCCAGCGAGGCGCGGGTGATCTCCTCGCGCGGGGACTGCGCCGTGAGCTTATCCGCGCAGGCGAGGACGCGCGCGGGCAACTCGGCATCGCAGGTAACGAGATAGCAGCTGGCAAGAGGATCGTGCTCGGCCTGGGCCATAAGGTCGGCCGCCACGACGGCGGGGTCGGCCGTGGCGTCGGCGAGCACGCAGACCTCGGAGGGACCGGCCACCATGTCGATGCCCACGTCGCCCGAGACGTAGCGCTTGGCGGCGGCCACGAAGGCGTTGCCGGGGCCGACGATCTTGTCGCAAGCCGGGATGGACTCGGTGCCGTAGGCCACGGCGCCGATGGCCTGGGCGCCGCCCACGGCGTAGACCTCGTCCACACCCGCGAGCTTGGCCGCGGCCAGCGTGTAGGCGGAAAGCGAGCCGTCCTTCTGCGGCGGGGTCACCATGACCACGCGCTCGACGCCCGCGACCTTGGCGGGAATCGTGTCCATGAGAACGGTCGAGGGGTACTGCGCGCGTCCGCCCGGCACGTAGACGGCGGCAGAGGCCACCGGCGTGACCTTCACGCCGAGGATCGTGCCGTCGGGGCGCGTGGTAAACCAGCTCTCCTCGCGCTCCTTCTCGTGGAAGGCGCGGATCTGGTCGCGGGCGCGGGTGAGCGCGCGCAGGAACTCGGGGTCCACCATGCCGGGCGCCGCGTCGATGAGCTCCTGCGGCACGCGGAACTCCGCCGGGCAGGCGCCATCGAATTTGTTGCAGTAGTCGCGCACGGCGGCGTCGCCGCGCTCGCGGACGTCGTCCACGATGGCCTCGGCGGAGGCCATGATCTCGGCGGGCAGGGCGCCCGAGCGGTTGAGATCGGCCTGCGTCAGCGCGCGGCCGTCGGAAAGGATGACTTCTCTCATCGTCTTTATGCCTCCTCGGCGGCGACCTCGGCGAGGCGGGCCGCCAGGTCGCGGATTCTCTTGTCGCAACGATACGCCGCCGGTCCCGCGAAGAAGCGCGCGGTGCACTCCATCACGTCATCGACCACGACGAGGTCGTTCTCGCGCAGGGTCGTGCCCGTGGCCGTGATGTCCACGATACGGTCGGCCATGCCCACGATGGGGCCGAGCTCGATGTTGCCGTGCAGGGTCAGGATGTCCACCTGGCGGCCGATGCGGTCGTAGTACTGCTGGGTGATGCGCGGGTACTTGCTGGCCACGCGCTCGGTGCCGCGCCACTCGTAGTTACGGTCGGCAAGGCCGGCGTTGGCGGCGGGCTCTGCCACGACGAACTTGCACCAGCCGTAGCCGAGGTCCACGAGCTGCAGCAGGTCGAGGTCGGCCTCTACCAGCGAGTCCTTGCCGCAGATGCCGCAGTCGGCGCCGCCCGCGCCCACGAAGGCCGGGGCGTCCTGGGCGCGCACGATGATGTACTCGACGTCGCCGGCCGAGATAATCAGCTTGCGGCCGGGGTCGCGCAGCTCGTCCACGGGCAGGCCGGCGGCCTCGAGCACGCGCAGCGAGTCCTTGAAGAGGCTGCCCTTGGGCACGGCGATGCGCAGCGGGCGGGCAGCCACGCGAACGCCCGGGGTAACGACGCCCGAGGCGCCCTGCTCGCCCAAGACCTCCTGCAGGCGCTCAAGCGAGAGCGCGAAGCCGCAGGCAGCAAGACCGGGGCGGCCGAGGTTCGCGAGCACCGCGTCGTAGCGGCCGCCCGAGGCCACGCTCGCGGCGATGCCCTCGGAGTAGCCCTTGAAGATGATGCCCGTATAGTAATCGAAGCTGTTGATGATGCTGAAGTCGAAGCTCGCGCGGCCCTCGGCAAAGAGATCGGCCACCTGCTCGGTAAGGGCGCGGAGCTCGGCGCAGCCACGCTCGGCGGGCGCGACGTCGGCCTCGGCCAGGAGCTGGTCGATGCGGTCGATAACCTCGACGCCGCCGTGCATACGCGGGATGGCGTGCAGGGCGCGCGCCGCCGACGGCTTGAGCTCGGGCGTGGCGTCGACGAGCTCGTCGAGCGAGACGAGGTCGGAATCGTGCACGAGGCCGAGCACCTGGGCGGAGAACTCCGGGCTCGGCGAGCAGTTGGCGATGAGCGAGGTCAGCGGCGTGACGGAGCCGAAGACGATGCGCCACGCGGGGACCTCGAGCGTGGTCAGCGCCTCGGCCAGCAGTCGGACGACCTCGACCTCGGAGGCGGGGCCGTCGGTGCCCACGAGCTCGACGCCCAGCTGCGTGAACTGACGCGGCTGGCCGCGCAGCGACTGCTGCTCGCGGACGACGGGCGCGTTGTAGCGGAAGCGGGCGGGCAGCTCGTCGGCATGGACGTGACCGGCGACCAGGCGCGCGACCGGCAGCGTGAGGTCCGGGCGCAGCATAAGCAGGTTGCCGTCGGCGTCGAAGAGCTGGAACGGGGTGTTCTTGATGCGGCCGCCGCGCTCGAGCGCCGCGCGGTCCTCGAGCAAGGGGGTCTCGACGGGCAGGTAGCCATGGCCGGCGAAGCAATCCTTCACGGTGGCGGTGATGCGCTCGCGGGCGAGCGCCTCCTTGGGGAGGATGTCTCGGAAACCTCTGGCGGTGCCTGCAATCACGGGTCTTTCCCTTCTCGCGTTTCTTGCGGTCGCGTGCGTATGGCACTTTAGCACACTAAAGTGCCGCAGGTGCGCCGGCTCGCGCCGCGAGACCGTTTCGTAACGTTGCGGGGAGCGCGCAAAGAATCGGGCCCATGTTCGTCCCGCGCCTTCGGCGGCCGCCATGGCCGGGCCGGCCGCACGTTAAGACGGCAGACTCGAGGCCGATAAGCCTAAATCCTGGCTTGCGTGATCACTTTTTCGCGATTCTGCGTGGATTATCGGCGCTTTATGACGTCAAAACGGGCCGGCCGCCCGGAATGGCGACCGACCCGATCACGTTTGCCCAGTTGAGCGAATATCAACTTCTTAATTGAGCACGCAGAATCTCGTTTTTTTAATCACGAGGCGCCGGAAATGCCGTGAACGAACCGCCCCTCTGCATCATTTAACAGGTAAAGACATGCTCGCCCTCGCCCACGACACGCTCGTCGGCACCGGGAAGAAGCACGTGGGCCTTTGCGCCCGTCGGCACGCTCACGCGCACCTCACGCGCGCCGGGCTCAGCGCCCGACCAACTCACGCGAATCGTCCCTCTCGCCGTCTCGTGCTCAAGCTCGCACGACTCGAAACCGCGCACGAACGCCGGCGCCACGTCGAACTCCGCCCAGCCGGGCTCGCGAAGGCGCAGGCCGCCCACCTTGCGCACGATCCAGTCGCTCACGCAGCCGAACGCATAGTGGTTGAACGAGAAGGTGCCCACCGTGCCGTCCGGCGCGATACCCAGCCAATTCTCCCAAATGGTCGTGGCGCCTCGGTCAACCTCATAGAGCCAGCTCGGGCACTCGTCCTGCCAGAACACGTCCTCCGCGACCTCCTCGTGCCCGTACTCGCCGAGCACGTCGAGCAGGTACGGCACGCTAAGGAAGCCGGTGTCGAGCCTGTTGCCGTTGCCGCGCACCATGCCGGCAAGGCGATCGGCCGCGGCTTGGCGCTCGCCCGCGGACAGCATCCCGAACGCGAGGGCCAGAACGTATGCCCCCTGGAAGTCCGCCGAGAGCACGCCCTCCCCCCTGTAGTAGGCGCCCACGAACGCACGGCGCACGTTGCCGGCATATGCGCGCAGCTCAGATGCCTCGCCCTTCTTGCCGAGTACATCGCAGACGTCGGCAAAGACGTCGCTCGAGTGAGCGAGCCAGCACGTGGCCACGATGTCCTTGGTGGCCATCGCGCCCTCCATGGGGCCCCCGGCCATCAGGCTCGGCAGCATCCAATCGCCGTAGTGGAACGTCGTGTCCCACAGGTAGCGCGCGTCGCCGGACTTCTCGCCGCCCTCGGAGAACTCCCCCGCCGCGCTGCGCACGCAGTAGTCGTGCCAGCGGCGCATAGCGTCGTAGCAACGGCGCAGCACGTCGACGTCGCCGTACTGGCGGTAGAGCTCCCACGGCACGGTGACGATCGCGTCGCCCCAGCCCGCCGACGAGCACACGCCCGGCATGATGGCGCCGCCGCGCGCCGAGTTGGGCATCGGCGAGTAGTCGAGCACCTGCCCGTCGTCGGCCTGGTCGGCCATGACCTGATCAAGCCAGCGAGAAAGGAACGAGTCGAGGTCCATGAAGAAGCAGCCGGTCGGCGCATAGACCTGGATGTCGCCCGCCCAACCCATGCGCTCGCGCTGAGGACAGTCGGTGGGAATGGAGAGCATGTTGCCGCGCTGCGACCACAGCGTGTTCTGCAGCAGCTTGTTCACGCGCGCGTCGGAGGTGCGGATGCGGCCCGTCTCGGCAAGGTCGCTGCGGATGGCGAAGGCGACGATGCACGTGGGGTCGAAGGCGCCCTGCTCCGCCTCGTCCCAGCCGGAGATGCGCACGTAACGGAAACCGTGGAACGTGAAGTCGGGCTCCAGGACCTCATGGCCGCCGCGGCCGACGAACTCGTCGACGGCGTCCTTGTTGCGCCCGGTGATGTTCATGAAGAAGCGTCCCTCGGCGTCGAGGACCTCGGCGTGCTCGAGGCGGAGCTCCTGCCCCTCGGCAAGGACACACTCGATGCGGCAGCGTCCGGCGATGACCTGGCCGAAGTCCACCACGATGGCGTCGCCCTCGGTCCAGGACGCAACGGCCTCCAGGCGCTCACGGCGCACAACGGCGGGACCTGCCTGCGGAATCACCTCAGCGGCGGGCGGCTCGACCAGCGCAGCGACCCCTTCGTAGCGGGCCTCTCGGCGCAGGTCCTGCTTCTCGCCGATTTGAATGTCGGCCCACGCGTACTTGCCGAAGCCCGAGCACCACGCGGCGGCGTCAGACGTGTCGACGACCTGGCGCGAGCCATCCGCCAGCTCGACCACGAGCTCGCCCGTAAACGAGAGCCTGTTTCCGAACTGGCAAGAATCGCCCGGCACCGCGATACGGCCCGCGAACCAACCGTCGGCCAGCGTCACGTCCCAGCGGTTGGCGCCCTCGCGCACGAGGCCCGTGACGTCGTAGGTCTGGAACATGATGAGCTTATCGTACGCCGTGAAGTCGGGCGCAAAGAGCGCCTCGCTCACGTCCTGGCCGTTGACCTGGGCTTTATAGATGCCGCGAGCGGTGCAGCGCAGCGTCGCGCGCGCCACCGGGCCGGCAACGTCGAACTCCCGGCGAAGCATCGGGCACGGATGCAGGCGCTCCTCGTTGGGGGCGGACTCCGGCATCGGCTTGCCCATGAACATGTCCATGAGATTGATGGCCGGCTCCTCGGTCACGCTCTGTTGCTCGGGCTCGAGCCACGGGGTGGTCCAGGCGGCCTCTGCGGTCGCGTCGGTTTCGAACGTCATGTTTATCTCCTTTCGCACGTTAAGTTAGTCGGCCCGGATTAGCGGGCCTGGCCACCGAAGGCGCGGTCGATGACGCCGGCCTGGAAGCGGGTGGCAAGAAGCACCGCGGCCACGACCGCCGAGATAACGCCCGCGATGATGCAGCAGCCCTGGGCGCTGCCACCCATGAAGGCGCCGGACAGAGCGTTGAGCAGGGTCGGCGAGACGAAGCCGCCCACAGAGGCGCCGGCGCTGAAGAGGCCCATAGCCGTGGGGATCGCGGCGGGGTTCGTGCCGATGGCGATGACGAACGGGCACTGCGCGAAACCGATGGAAAGCGAGAAGCCGACGAGGGCGGCCGCGACGATGATGGCCGGCAGGCTCGTGGCGGCACCCATTACGAACATGCCGATGGCCATGAGCGCGAGGCCGAAGGCGAGCGAGAACCTCTGGATCTTCTTGAGCAGGATGTTCAGCGTAACGCCGCAGATGATGCCCGCGAAGGTGCCTGCGGCGGTGACCATGCCGGCCATGGTGGAGTCGCCTGCGCCCGTCTCGGCAAGGATGAGCGAGACGTTGTTCGGAAACGCGCAGTAGATGAGCTGGAACGCAAGAATGGCAAGCGAACCCACGATGGCGACGGAACCCAGGCCGGCAGAGGGCTTCTCGCCGGCTGCGGGCGCGTCCGCAGGCGCCGCGTCGTTCTTTGCAGCAGGGCCATCGGCTGACGCGCCGCCCCAGGGGATGCACATGAGGACGAGGAGCAGGACGGGAACGGCGACCAGGTAGACGAGGTAATTGTTGCGCCAACCGCCCGCAGAGAGGATGCCGCCGCCGACGGTCATGACGATGGAGCCGAGGTTAACGAAGATGACGTTCTTGGCCATCATCGACTCCTGCTGCTCGGCCGGGATGAGCTCGGTGATGAGCAGGTTGGAAGTGTTGGTCACGAGGCCGACGCCCAAGCCGAGGATGCCGGCGCACACGAGGAGCAAGGGCATACCACCGGAAACGAACGCAGGAAGAAGGCCGCCGACGGCGATGAGCAGCGGGGCGGCAATGGCCATGGCCTTGCGCGGGACCTTCGTGGCCACCGCAGAGAAGATGAGCGCCGAGACGATACCCATGAGGTTGGGGATGCCGGTGAGCTGCTGGACCTGCGAAGCATCGGCGCCGAAGTCGGCCATGATGAGGCCGATCGAGGGTGTGATGCCCAGCGTGGACATGGCGAGAAGCGTGAGCGCGAAGATTCCGATCTTCGACTTTGTGACTTGATTCATGGTTGTCTCCTGTTGCGGAAGCGATAATTCGGGCAGGCTCGCTTTGGAAGCCGCTCGCTACCCGTTGAACCGAAGCTCTTGCAAGGTTTGTGGTCACCAGCGACGATTCGGCGGGTTAATTCGACTATTTGAATTAAAGCGCTTCAACATCACGGCTATAATTGCCTTGTTCATCTTGCTTACTGCCCGTTTTATCGTTAACGCAGCTCAATGGCCTAGAGCCCTGCTGTAACGACAGGCGAATCGTCGTCGTACTGGACACTCAGAACCGTTTATGGAAGGAGATGGGCATGGCGGACCCCAACAGGCGAAGCCGCATGCTCGAGCGCGAGGGCTACTTGCACACAACAGAGGACCTCTCCGAGGAAGTCGTTCTCGAGCACACCTCGCCGGGCTTCGTGACCAGCGATTTGCTGAGCGACTGGTCGGGCATCGACTTCACTGAGCCCATCTTCGTCGTGGCGCACGGCATGCCCTTCGGCGTGCCCGAGCATGCCCACGACTACTTTGAGCTGTGCTATGTTCTGGACGGCACCGTAGCGAACATCGTCGGTGGCCAACGCGTTTATATGCTTGACGGCACGTTGTGCGCCATGAACCTCGCCTCTCGTCATGCGCTCGAGCCGGTCGATGCGCAGGCCGTTGTGATCAATCTCTGTCTGCGCCCCTCCCTCTTCGAGGCGGGTGTCTTCGCGGAGTTTTTGGCCGCGGACAACGAGATGTCGCGTTTCCTGCGCGGAGAGGGCACGAGCGATCACCTCATGTTCTCCGACTCGCAGAGCCGCCGGCTCGCAGCGCAAATGGAAGCCGTCGTCATGGAGTACGCCAAGGCGGACTTCCACCAGAGCTTCGCGCTCTCCGCCCAAGTCCTGCTCCTGCTCGACGAGCTCTCCAGGACACCGACCTACTCCTACTATGGACTTAGCACGAAAACTCTGCGTATGCTCGCCTACCTGCGCGAACACTGTGCAGACGTGACCATGCGCTCGCTAGGACGCGAGTTTGGCTATACAGCAAACTACTGCTCGCAGTACCTGCGCAAACACACCGGCAAGACAGCGACCGAGCTTATCGCCGAGGCGCGCGTGGCTAAGGCCGAGGGGCTTCTTGCCACGTCGGACATGAACGTTGAGGCGGTGGCCGCAGCCGTGGGATACACGAGTTACAGCCACTTCAACGAGCTCTTTCAGCTGTACAAGGGCATGACGCCGGGGGACTATCGGCGCCTCTCGCGAATCGCCTAGCGATAGGGTCACGAGTGGGCGAAGCGGCAACCCGTCCGCTCACCCGCACGTTAAGGCGGCGGGTACGGGGCCGTTAGGGCCGAAAACGAAGCCTCGCGATCACTTTTTTGCGATTCTGCGTGGAATATCAGCGCTTTGAGAAGCCGAAATGGGCCGAGCGCTTGGAATCGCGGCCGTTTCGTTCGCGTTTGCCCAGTTGAGCGAATATCAACTTCTTAATAAGGCACGCAGGATCTCGATTTTTTGTTCACCAAGCCACGCAAACGGCCCCCGAAAGCGGGAAAGGGGCTGCCCCCATGCCCGCAAAGCCCTGCTAAACTCGAACGCAGTCAATTGAAACGCATCAAGGAGCGGCCATGGGCAACGTGAGGATAAGCGATGTCGCGCGCGAGGCGGGGGTCTCGCTCGGCACGGTGAGCAACGCGCTCAACCACCCCGAGAAGGTTCGCCCGGAGACCCTCGAGCTCATCCAGCAGACGGTCGACCGCCTGGGCTTCATCCCTTCGCAGAGCGCCCGCTCGCTCGCCGGCGGAAAGAGCCGCGTCTTTGGCCTGGTGCTCCCCCGCCTCGACCACGGCTTCAGCCTCCAGGTGGCCAACGGTGCCCAGGCAGAGGCCCGCGCCAACGGCTACGACCTGCTCATTGCCAGCGCCGACAACGACGACGTTCTCGAGGGCCGCTACCTGCGCTACTTCATGGGCGCGCAGATGGCCGGCGTGCTCGTGCAGCCCATGGCCGCCGGCGAGTCATGGGCGCCGTCGATGCAGAAGACCCCCATCCCCACCGTCTACCTCAATGTCCACAGCGACGCCCCCGGCATCTACGTGGCCGCGGACAACCTGGCCGAGGGTCGCATGCTGCTGAGCCACGCTGCCGACTGCGACGCCCGCCGCGTCTGCATGATCGGCGCCGCCGACTTCACACAGTTGCTCCTGCGCGCCGAGGGCGTGCGCGAGGCCGCGGCCGAGAAGGGCATCGAGCTCGAGGTAGTCGAGGAAGGCAGCTGGAACACCGCCTCGGACGGCTTCGAGTTCGGCCGCAGGCTGGCCAAGCGCGACGCCGTCGAGCGCCCCGACTTCGTCATCTGCCTCACCGACGTGCTGGCGGCAGGCGTCATCGCGGGCCTTCAGGCGGAGGGCCTCGACGTCCCCGGCGACATCCGCGTCTGCGGCGGCGACGGCAACCCGCTCGCCTGGACGGGCGATGTTTCTCTCACCACCATCGCCTCCCCCGGCGCCGAGATCGGCCGGCAGGGCGTGAAGCGCCTGATCAAGCGCATCGGCCAGCAGCGCGGGGCTGTGACCCAGAGCCACATGGACCTCGTGGGCACCGGCCTCATCGAGCGCGCCAGCACCGGCGCCCGCCGCGCCGCGTCGACCAACCTCGACCTCGGGGAGTACCTGTAGCCTTCGGCCCGGCCGTTCAGCGTCGCGCTGGACGAGCAACCCTATCGGAGCACGGGCCCGTTAAGCGCGGGGGACGGCGCGCCAAAAAACGCGCCATCCAGTGCTGGCGCGCCTTCGCAAGCCCAAGCTTCGCCCGCCCGGCAGCAAAGGGCAGGTCGAAGCCCCGTTGCCGCATCTCTCTCCACGGCAAAACCGAGGCCGCGACCGCACCTGCGCCTAGACCATCAGCTCCGGGCGGAACACCTCATCGAACCTCTCTGCGGAAAGGAAGCCCAGCTCAACGCAGGCGTCGCGCAGGCTCGTCCCCTCGGCATAGGCCTTCTTCGCGACCTTCGCCGCGTTCTCGTAGCCGATATAGGGGTTGAGCGCGGTCACGAGCATAAGCGAGTTGCGCAGGTTGGCGTCCATCTTCTCCCGGTTGGGCTTGATGCCCGAGGCGCAGCGCTCGTCGAAGGAGAGAATCGCATCGGCGAGAAGCTCGGCGGACTGCAGGAAGTTGTACGCGATCACCGGCATGAAGACGTTGAGCTCGAAGTTGCCCTGGCTCGCCGCGAAGCCGATGGCCGCATCGTTACCCATGACCTGCACGGCAACCATCGTCACGGCCTCGCACTGGGTGGGGTTCACCTTGCCCGGCATGATGGAGCTGCCGGGCTCGTTGGCCGGAATCGTGATCTCGCCAAGGCCGAGGCGCGGGCCCGACGCGAGCCAGCGCACGTCGTTCGCGATCTTCATCATGTTCGCGGCAAGGGCCTTGAGCGCACCGTGCGCGAAGACGATGGCGTCCTTGCCGGACAGCGCGCGGAACTTGTTCGGGTCCGTGACGAAGGGCAGGCCCGTGAGCTCCGCGATATGCGCCGCGACGGCCACGTCGAACCCCTCCGGCGCATTGAGGCCCGTGCCCACCGCCGTGCCGCCGAGCGCCAGGCGGCACAAGCCCGGCAGGCTCGCGCGGACCTGTTCGGCAGCGCCCTCGAGCAGGCCGCGCCAACCGGAGATTTCCTGGCTGAAGGAGATGGGCACGGCATCCTGCAGGTGCGTGCGGCCGCTCTTGACCACGCCGGCGCACTCCTCTTCCAGACGCGCGAAGGTGGCCTCGAGACGCTCGACCGCAGGCAGCACGCGCCGCGTGAGCGCGATCGTCGCCGCGATATGCATCGCCGTGGGGAAGGTGTCGTTCGAGCTCTGGCTCATATTGGCCGAGTCGTTGGGGTGAAGCGCCCTCGGCAGCTCGACGCCGCGCTCGGCCGCGATCTGGTTGCCGCGGTTTGCAAGCACCTCGTTCATGTTCATGTTCGACTGCGTGCCGGAACCGGTCTGCCACACAACGAGCGGGAAGTTGCCGTCGAGCTTTCTCTCGAGCACCTCGTCGGCGGCGGCGCAAAGAAACTCGGCGGAGGCCCCATCCATGCGCCCAAGGTCGCGATTGGTGAGGGCAGCAGCCTTCTTGAGCAGGGCAAATGCGCGAATAATCTCCGTCGGCATGGTCTGCCCCCCGATGGGGAAGTTCTCGTGGCTGCGCTGGGTCTGCGCGCCCCAGAGGGCGTCGGCGGGCACGCGGACCTCGCCCATGGAGTCGTGCTCGATGCGGTAGCCCTCGGCGCTAGAGTGGGTCATGGGTTCTCCTCGGTTTCTCAATTGGTGCACGGCGACGGAATCGCCCGGCAGGCCTCTCTCGTAAATGAGGCGAGCGCCGGCGATCCGGCACCCGCCCCAAGACAATACTCACTCATCGACGGCCCCGACAAGAGACGCCGAGGGCACGGCCGGGCAAGCGCCCGAACCGGCCCCGAGCATCCCCGCCGCCCGCGCTACTCGGACGCGCGCATACGCCCCGAGAAGCTCGATCCCGCGAGGATCGCGCTCGCCACTTCCGCTTGGTCGCGGGCAACGACGCCCAGGTCGGCGCGAACGCCGCGGAAACGCGGGCTCGTCGAGTAGTAGTTCGCGAGACGCTCGTTGCGGTACGCGTCGTTCAACGCGCCGAGCTCGCCCTGGATGCTGTCCATGTATTCGCTCGCGGCGGCGCGCTCGTCGCCGAGGACAGCCGCAAGGCAGCTCGCCACGAAGTGCATCTCCTTGGCATCGCGGCGCGTGCGGTGCACCGCCTCCGGGTCGCGCAGGTCGAGGCCGAAGAGCACCTCGTCGAGTTCGCCGAGCTCCTCGTCGAAGTGCTTCCGGAAGTCCTCAGCGCCCAGGCCGTTCTCGAGGACGCGACTCTTCCACTTGATGCTCGGCAGTTCGTCTGCCAGGTTGTGCATACGCCGCTTGACGTGGCGCTTCTTCATAAGGGTGAGCACTCCCTCGAGCTCGAGCTGGCGCTCCTTGGCGCAAGCCACGGGCAGCAGGCAGTTCTCCCCGAGCTCGCCGGAGTCCACGAGGGCGTCGACCGCTTCGGAGAGGATATCGATCTCGCGCAGGGGCGAGGTCGCGTCGATGAGCGCGCGCAGGTCGTCGGCGGTGCGATGTGCCTGCTTCTTGGACTGCCAAGGGCCGAGGAAGAGGATGAGCGAGCGCAGCCGGCGAAGGCAGACGCGGAACACGCGCAGCGCCTCCACGCTGGAGGGCTCGGCGAGAAACGCGTCCAACGCATCGCACATCTCGACGCTCATGAGCTCGACCTGGCTGTCCACCTCTGCCATAACGTCCCAGCTCACGGCATCGGGCCCGGCCACGAACCAGCGCAGCGACCCCGCGCCGGAAGGCCCCTCAGGCAGGGCGGCCGCGGCGACCGCGCCCTTGTTGAAGCGCACCGCCGTCCCCGTGAGGCGCAGGCACGCCTCGTCCATAAACGGCGCGTGCCCCACGGCCACGACGGTCTCGGTATCCGGGCCGGCCGCCGCCAGCTCGGCGAGAAACGCGTCCAGGTCCTGCTCGTAGAGCGCCTCGTGCACGTCGATGCCGCAGGCGTCCACGGCCTCGGCGACGACGCCCGCCGTCTGCAGCGCGCGCACGGCGGGGCTGCACCAGATGGCCACCTCGGGGTCCTCCCCGAGCAGCGAGAACGTCCGCGGGTACGCGACCTCGAGGGCCCGCACGCCCGCAGCGGTGAGCTTACGGTCGAGGTCCCTCCCCGACTCGCTCTCGGCCTCCGTCTTCCCGTGACGCACGAGCACCAGAGTCTTGACCATGACAACCCCCAAAGCCATGAACGGTTTTTGCGACTTCCCAGCATACCAATGGGCGCCTGGCCGCAGGCCCCATTCCGCCGAGTGACAGGGTAGACGGTCGTTGTGTTTCGCGGGCGCGGGCGCGCCCTACCGCAGGCGCTTCCCAACAAGCTCGATGAAGAGACGCATCTGCGGCGTGACCACCTTGTTCTTGTGGTGGACCATCTGGTACCAGATGTCGAGCGGCTCCATCCGAACGTCCACGGGAGCCAGCCTGCCGGCGGCGACGGCCGCCGACGTCGCCTTCGCCGGCAAGAAGGTCAGCCCGTCGGTGCTCTGCGTGAGCTGGATGAGCAGGCTCGTGTTGCCGCACTCCGCGCGCGGCTCAAGCGTGAGCCCGCGAGCGCAGACCGCCTGCTCGAGTGCCCTGCGGTACGCGACGTTTCGCTCGGTCAGGTACAGCGGCGCCGCAAGCGCGCGCTCGAGCGGCACGCCCTTCTCGGCGGCCAAGGGGTTTCCAGCGGCAGCATAGAACCCGGCCTCTCCGGGAACCTCCATGACCTTGACCCACTCGGGGTAGTCCACGCGCTCGTCGAGGAACAGCAGGATATCGATGTCGTTGCGGCGCAGCATCGCGAACTCCTCGTCGAGAAGCCCCTGGTGCGTGCTCACGCAGACCTTCGGGTACGCGCGAGAGAGATCGCAGAGCACCCTCGGCAGCTCGCTCATGAGCAACGAGTCAAGCGCGCCGATTCGCAGGGTGCCCGTGACCTCGCCCGGGTCCTGCGCGATGCTCGAGGCCTCCTCAGCCGCCTGCAGCATCGTGTGCGCGATCGGCACGAGGCGCTCGCCGCCGGGCGTGAGGCGAATTCTTCTCCCCACGCGCTCAAAGAGCTCACACCCGAGCTCCCGCTCAAGCTGCTTTATCTGCATCGTCACGGCCGACTGCGTGTAGCCGAGCTCGTCGGCCACGCGCGTGAAGCTGCCGACCTCGGCGATGCGCGCGAACGTGCGGATATTCCTGAGCTCCACGTCGTCTCCCATCAAATACTTTGATGCAACTCTTAATTTCTATGAATTTTACTTCAGCCCCGCACGGTGATTGAATGCCTCTCGGACAAAAGACGGAGAAAGGACGAGGAGGTCCTCACATGAACAAGAAGGTACGCGGCGTGATCGCCGGCGTCTCGGGCGCCTGCTTCTGGGGAATCTCGAACGTGTTCATCAATTTCTTGACCAACAACTACGCCGTCTCGGCTTCGTGGATCGGATGTTTCCGCGTGCTCATCGCCGGGCTCGCCTTTATCGCCATCTGCCTCGCGACCTGCAAAGAAAGGCTCTTTGCCATGCTGCGCGACCGCCGTGCGATGGTGGGCGTGGTGCTCTTCGCCATCCTCGGCATCGCCGTCTACCAGATCAGCTACATCATGGCCATCGGCAGCACGAACGCGTCTACCGAGGCGCTGCTCACCCAGCTGAGCCTCATCTACATCATGGTCTACACCTGCGCCCGCGACCGCCGCGCCCCGATGGCGGCCGAGCTCTTTGGCCTGGCGCTGGCGCTCGTCGGCGTCTTCTGCATCGCGACCAAGGGAGACCCCGCCGCGCTCGTGGTGGGCCTCGCCGGTCTCGGTTGGTGCCTGCTCGACGGCGTTCTCGGCTTTTTGCACAACACGCTGCCGCTCTACGCGCTCGACCGTTACGGGTCGCTTTCCGTCAACGCCGTGGGCATGACGCTCGGCGGGCTGCTGCTCATCCCCGTCGCGCAGCCTTGGGCCGGCGCGCCCGCCCTCGACGGCATGGGCTGGACCGCGTTCGGAGCCACCACGCTCTTTGGCGCCATCCTCGGCTACCTGCTCGCCATGCAGGGCCTTAAGGATTCCGGCCCCATGCTCGGCAGCCTGTTGCTCGTGTTCACGCCCATCGTGGCGACGCTCGCGAGCGCGGCGCTTCTTGGCACGGCGATCACCGCGTTCGACTTCATCGGCCTCGTGTGCATCGTCGCGATGATGGTCGTGATGTCGCTCGCAAAGAAGGAGCCGCAGACCAGCGAGGACAGCAGCGGACTCGAAGCCGATGCTCGCATGTCGAAAGCAGCGTAACCGCTGAACCGCCCTCAACCCGCCGAGCCGCAAAGCCCCCGACCCACCTCATTGCTCAGCGCGCGTTGCGCTCGCCGCTTGCGCGAATCGCATGAGATGGGCCGGGGGCTTCTTGCCTGCCAGACCTATGTGACGGGATGGATTACATCAGCTTGCAGACGTTCTGGGCGAAGGCCACCGGGTCGGCCACAGGCAGGCCCTCGGTAAGAAGCGCCTGGTCGTACAGCAGCGAGGTGTAGAGCGCGAGCTTGTCCGTGTCGCCCGCCTCCTGCGCGGCCTGCAGCTTGGCGAACACGGGGTGCGCGGCGTTGACCTCGAGCACGCGCGTGGCCTTCGGGGTATCCGCGCCGTCGGGGCTGGAGGCGAGCACCTGCTCCATCTCGAGCGAGACGGGGCCCTCGGCAGACACGCTCGACGGCGCGTCGTCGGCAGACGCCAGGTGCGCGGAGACGGTGACCTTGGCAACGGCGTCGCCGAGCGCCTCCTTCATGGCGCCGAACAGGCCTTCGTTGGCCTTCGCGGTCTCCTTGGCGGCTTCCTTCTCCTCGTCGGTGGCGAGGTCGAGGTCGCCGGAGCTCACGTTCTTGAGCTCGAGCGCGCGGTCCTCGGTCTCGGGCTCGGCGCCGTCGGCCACGGCCTTCTCGGCGGCCTCGCGGGCAGCGTCATCGGCGTAGACCTTGGCCAGGCCCTTGGCCGTGAAGTCGCGCATGGCCTGGAAGCAGAACTCGTCGACGTCCGCGGTGCACAGAAGCACGTCGTAGCCCTTGGCGAGCGCGGCCTTGACGACGGGCATCTTGGCCAGGCGGTCGCGGTCGTCGCCGGCAGCGTAATAGATGGAGGTCTGGCCCTCAGGCATGTCCTCGGCGTACTCCTGCAGCGTGACGTACTTCTCGTGCTTGGCGCTCCAGAAGAGCAGCAGGCCGGCGAGCTCGTCCTTCTTCATGCCGTAGCTGGAGTAGATGCCGTACTTGAGGCCGCGGCCAAAGTTCTCGAAGAACTTCTCGTAGGCCTCGCGGTCGTTGTCGCGCATGGACTCGAGCTCGGAGGTGATCTTCTTCTCGATGCGACGGGCCATGACCTGGAGCTGGCGGTTCTGCTGCAGGGTCTCACGCGAGATGTTCAGCGTGATGTCGGAGGAGTCGACGACGCCGCGCACGAAGTTGTAGTAATCGGGCACGAGGTCGGCGCACTTCTCCATGATGAGAACGTTGGAGCTGTAGAGCTCGAGGCCCTTCTCGTAGTCGCGGCTGTACAGGTCGAACGGCGCGCGGGCGGGGATGAAGAGAAGCGCGTCGTACTCGAGGTTGCCCTCGGCGTGGAGGGTAAAGGTGCGGGCCGGCGCCTCCCAGTCGTGGAAGGTTGACTTGTAGAACTCGTCGTACTCGGACTGCTCGACGTCCGCGGCACGCTTCTTCCAGATGGGGGTCATGGAGTTGAGGGTCTCGAGCTCCTCGTAGGACTCCCACTCGGGCTTGTAGTCGTCGCCGGCGTCCTCCGGCTTCTCCTTCTGGCGGGACTTGGAGACCATCATCTGGACCGGGTGGCGCACGTAGTTGCTGTAGCGCTTGACGAGGTCCTTGAGCGTGTACTCGGAGGTGTACTCGTCATAGCTGGCGTCGTCGGTGTTGTCCTTGAGGGAGAGAATGACGTCGGAGCCGCAGGTCGCGCGATAAGCCGGGTCGTCGGCGGGCACGGCCTCGATGGTGTAGCCCTCGATGCCGTCGGAGGTCCAGCGGTTGCACTCGTCGGAACCGAAGGCGCGCGTGACCACGCTGACCTCCTTGGCCACCATGAAGGCGGAGTAGAAGCCCACGCCGAAGCGGCCGATGATGTCCACGGCGTCGCCCTGGGCCTCGGCGTTCTCGGCCTTGAACTCCTCGGAGCCGGAGTGGGCAATGGTGCCGAGGTTCTTCTCGAGCTCCTCGGCGGTCATGCCGATGCCGTTATCCGAGACGGTGAGGGTGCGGGCGTCCTTGTCGTAAGCGAGCGTGATGGCCAGATTCTCCTGGTCGATCTGGGCGGAAGCGTCGGTCAGGCTCTTGAGGTACAGCTTGTCGATGGCGTCCGACGCGTTGGAGATGAGCTCGCGCAGGAAGATCTCGCGGTTGGTGTAGATCGAGTTGATCATGAGGTCGAGGAGCTTCTTGCTTTCAGTCTTAAATTTACGCATAGGTTCGCGTTCCCTTCTTCGAGCGATATTCAACAGAAGTGTTCCTACCCGAGTCTTCGGCAAGATATACGCCGCCGCTCAGAAAACTTTAGCCGACGACGCTTAGATTTACGACTGTCTACGCATATCGTGCACAGTAAGGGGGCCTTGCCGCATAAATAGGGCCGCGACTGCCGCGCTGACAGGCAAAACCCCGCATTTGATTCACCCCGACGCTCCGCACGCGAGCCTATAACACTTCAACCCGCTTCAGTTAATCAAAAAATCCAGATTGTGCGTGCTTTATTAAGAGGTTGATATTCGTTTAACTGGGCAAACGCCACCCGGTCGGCCAAATTTCGACGCGTTCGACCAGTCCTGGCGCCATAAAGCGCCGAATATCCACGCACAATCGAGAAAAAATGATCACGGGAGCCCGCTTTAAGCCCCGAAGGCCCTCAAACCATCGCCTTAACGTGCAGTCGGCACGCGAATGTACAGCTGACCTAACGCAGCAGCCGTCGCGTCAGCGGAGCGGGGAAGAAGCGACCACCAGGTAGTTGTCTTCCGCAGCCCAGGTGTCATCCGGGCAGCAAACGAGCTTGACCTGGTCGAACTCAGCTTCGAACGTCGTCTGCAATTCGCGCAAGAAGCTCGCGTCGCCGCCGGGCGTCACCACATTTGCGGCCACAACTCCGCCTGGGGCAAGAAGCGCCGCATACGCGCGGGCCGCCTCCGCCGACGCCAGGCTCTCCACGGGCTTCGCGCCCGAAAAGGCGTCGAGCGCGATGAAGTCGTACGTCACGCCGCGCAGGGCCGCGCCTCGCACGAAGTCGAAGCCGTCGGCGCAGATTGCGCGGGCACCAGCCTCGTCGCCATAGAACCAGCGCCGCGCCGCATCTATTACTTGGGCATCGATCTCCACCACGTCGATTTCCGCCTCGGGGCGAAGCGCGCGGGCATGCTTGGGGAACGCAAACCCTCCCCCGCCGACAACGAGCACGCGAGGCTCTTCGGCGGCGACCATCATCAACGCCCGCCCGAACGCGCGGTAATACTCGAACACCGGCTCCATGTGCCTTTCGCCGAGGTAGGTGGCGGACTGGAACACGCCGCCGCTCGACAGCACGCGCACGGGCTCGCTATCCGGCCCCTCAACGGTATAGACCAGCGTCGGGCGCAGGCCAAGACGGACAATATGCAGGTCAAGGTTACCGAACACGCACGACCTCCCGGGGACTCGCAAAACCTCTGATACCATAGCCGCGGAAAACGAAGGGGGCAAATCACATGCACGGCCTGGGAACCATCATCAACGTGTGCTGCATCGTGGGCGGCGGCATCGCCGGCTTGCTCGGGCGACGCTTCATCACGCAAAAGCTGCAGGACGCGCTGCTGCAGGCGTGCGGACTCTCCGTCATCTTCCTGGGCATCGGCGGCGCCATGGAAAAGATGCTCGCGGTCGTCGCCGCGGACGGCGGCGCGACGAGCCTCTCGTCCGGCGGGACCATGACCATACTCATCAGCCTCGCGCTCGGCGCGGCCATAGGCGAGGCCATCGACCTCGACGCGCGCTTCGAGCAGCTCGGCGTCTGGCTCCGCGAGAAGACCGGCAGTGAGGGCGACGCCGGCTTCGTAAACGGCTTCGTGACGGCAAGCCTCACCGTGTGCATCGGCGCGATGGCCATCGTCGGCGCCATCCAGGACGGCATCACCGGCGACTACAACACCCTCATGCTCAAGGGCGCCATCGACGCCGTGATCATCTGCGCGATGGCAGCCTCCATGGGCAAGGGCGCCGTCTTCGCCGCGCTGCCCGTGGGCGTCTGGCAGGGGCTCGTCACCCTCGCGTGCATCCCGCTCCAGCCGCTCATGACCACCGCCGCCCTCAACAACCTGGGTCTCGTTGGCTCCATCCTCATTTTCTGCGTGGGCGTGAACCTCATCTGGCCCAAGACCTTCAAGCCGGCGAACATGCTCCCGGCGGTCTTCATCGCCGCCGCGCTCGCCTTCGTCATGTAGTGGCGAGAAACCCATGACGAGTCCGCACGACATAGACAAGATCCTCGAGCAGCTGCTCGCCGACCCCCGCCTGCGAGAGGGTCGCGCGTTCACGACCGCCAAGTCCTACTCCGACGAGCCCATCATCCGCCGCGGCTCGCAGATGCACGGCTTTGTTCCGGAGCCCGTAAAACAGCTGCGCGAGCTGCAGCAGACGCCGACGGGCCGCACCTGGTCGGAAGCGCGGCTCTTCTTCGAGCAGGCCCGTCTCCTTGCCGACTACGAGGACCACGCGCCCTACACCGGCGGGTTCTCCTCGTGCTACCCGACCTATCGCTCCATGAACGACCGGCAGCTCAGGGGCTACTTCACCTGGAGAGCTAACGTGCGCCGCGGACAAGTGGAGGATACCTCCCCGGCATTCGCGCTCGTCTACCTCTACGAGCTGCTCATGGGGGTGGGCGTCGAGCCCGGCAAAAAGGGATTCGAGGCCATTCAGGCCTTCTACCAGGCCTTTCGCCCGTATAACCAGGCCGAGATGGACCGTATCGTCCGCCCTTGGCTCGTCGACTACGTGGTGGACCATGGGCTCGACCCCAAACTCGCGGCGCCGTACGCGGACCTTGACCACGACAATGCGATCGCGCTGCTCGAGGGCGTCGACCGCGCCGCGGTCCTCTCCGCGCCGGCCAAGGGTTCGCGGCGCGAGGTGCTCGGCTTCGGAACGCTCGGCGAGCCCGCCAAGAAGCTCATGGAGGCCGCGACCAAACTCTCAAGCTACCGCGTTGATGAATCAAAGCTTTATAAAGAAGCCCCCGCCGACCTCGAGTTGGTTTTCTGCGCCGTGTTCATCCGCCTTTCTCGCCACTACGCACGCACGCACAACCAGGGCCTGGTAGAGACCCTCTTCGGCACACGGTTCCGCGTTCGGCATCTCATGTACGCCTCCGCCATCCACTACGAGCCCGCGCCGCACGCCGACTGCGTCTACGAGCTCTCGCCCACCCGCAGCTACATCTGCAAAGACGGGCGATGGACCTGCGACGGGTTCCACGATGGGGGCACCAAGAGCACCAAGCTCGGCGACATCTGCCGCGCGGTCGACCGGCGCCTGCGTGGCGCGCTTGACTTCCCCGCCCAGCTCAAGGACCACGGCGAGCCCAAATACCTCATCAAGATAATCGACGCCGAGGTGACGGATTACCTTGCCTGGAAAGAGGCGCATAAGCCGGTCGTCATCGATATCGATTTGTCCAAGCTGGCGGGAATTCGTTCGGCGGCGGCGATAACGCAGGAGGCGCTCCTGGTGGATGAGGAGCGGGAGGGCGGCGACGTGGGCGCTGACGCAGGCAGCTTGTCTCCGTCCTCAGGCAGCCCTGATTCGCACGGAGGCGACATTGAGTCGCCCCCGGCTCATGCGGCACCGCGGGCGGAGACAAACCGCTCGTCTCAGCGCCAAATAGACACGCCCTCCACTCCGGGCTCGTCTTTAGCGGAAAGCACGGGTCGATACGGACTCACACATGTGGAGACCGAGCTGCTTGAGGCGTTGCTGGAGGACAGCAGCGAATTCGGCTCCGTTGGCGGTTCGGTTGACCTGTTGGTCGACTCCATTAACGAGAAGCTCTTCGAACTGTTGGGGGACACGGCAGTGGAGTTCGGCGAGGACGGGCGCCCCCGAATCATCGAGGACTACGTCAAGGATGTGCGCGACGCGCTTGGGGCCTCTGAGTAGGTGGGTTTTCTCTCACTAGGTTCTTCCCAATAGAACACGTGTTTTATTTGTCCTGGGTTCGTGCTAGCATGGGGCCATACAAACCAGCCGAGAGGAACGCCCATGCCAGAGCCCACGCCAGCGCAGAAAACGCGGGTGCCTAAGCGCATCGCCGCGGTGATCATCAACTCGCTTAAGGGCGGCGTCGTGCCGCGCATCGGGCTGCCCTACATCACAGTGGGACGCGAGCGAGAGATCGAGGCGCTGCTGCACGACCTCGCGCTCGTGGCAGACGGCGGGGCGAGCTTCCGCTTCCTCGTGGGCCGCTACGGCGCGGGCAAGTCGTTCCTGCTCCAAACCATCCGCACGCACGCCATGGGCCGCGACTTCGTGGTTGCCGACGCCGATCTCTCGCCCGAGCGCCGCCTTCAGGGCAACCAGGGCCAGGGGCTTGCCACGTACAAGGAACTCATCCGCAACCTCAGCACAAAGACCCGTCCCGAGGGAGGAGCGTTGCCGCTCGTGCTCGAGCGCTGGGCGCGCAATCTCTCCGAGGGCGCCACGGATCCGATGGTCCCGCTCAAGGCCGCGCTCTCCCCCATCCGCGAGCTCGTGCACGGCTTCGACTTCTGCCGCGTGCTCGAGGCTTACTACGCCGCCTACCTGGAAGGCGACGAGGAGCGGCAGGCCTGCTGTGCCAAGTGGCTGCGCGGCGAGTACCGGACCAAGACCGAATCCAAGGCGGAGCTCGGCATCAACGCCTGCATCGGCGACGACGACTGGTACGAGTACCTCAAGCTCTTTGCCGAGTTCCTGGTCGGCGCCGGCTACCGGGGCCTCATTGTGCTCGTGGACGAACTCGTGAACCTCTACAAGATCCCGAACTCAATCACGCGCCAGTACAACTACGAGAAGATCCTCACCATGTATAACGACACGCTCCAGGGCAAGGCGCACCACCTGGGCATCATCATGGGCGGCACGCCGCAGTCCATTGAAGACCGCCGCCGCGGCGTGTACAGCTACGAGGCCCTGCGCAGCCGTCTCACGCAGGGGCGCTTTGCCTCCGAGGGCATGACGGACATGCTTGCCCCCGTCATTCACCTGAATCCGCTCACCTACGAGGAGCTGCTCGTCCTCACCGAGAAGCTCGCCGATATCCACGCCGGCTACTTCGGCTATGAACGCCGCCTTGCAACCGAGGACCTCGTGAGCTACTCGAATGCCCGCACTCGCATCACTAGATATGAACGCCGCCTTGCAACCGAGGACCTCGTGAGCTTCCTGCAAGTCGAGTTCGGGCGCGTGGGCGCGGACTCGCACCTCACGCCGCGCGAGGTCATCCGCGACTTCATCGAGCTTTTGGACATCCTCTACCAGAACCCCGACACAACCGTTGCGAGCCTGCTACAATCCGGCGATTTCAACGTTTCTGCAACTACGGTAGACGCTGTGGGCACGGCAGGACAAAAAGCCCCTGACGTGGACCCCAAATTCGCGGAGTTTAAGATTTAGGGGAGAAACTCGATGACCTCGCAGTCAACGGAGCGCACGCAAACGACGGCAGGCAATCAGACAACCACCACGACAAACAAGTCGAATAACGAGGCGAATACGCTCGGCTTCACGGGCCTCACCACGCTTGTGGTCACGACCTGCGTAGGCGCAGGCATCTTCTCGCTGGCGGGCGACCTCGCCGCCGGCGGGGCGAACTCGGCAGCGGTCCTTATCGGCTGGACCATCTGCTTCGTCGGCGTCTTTGCCCTGGCAAAGACCTTCAGCGGGCTCGCGGCGGTGCGACCGGAACTTTCCGGCGGCATCTACGCCTACGCCCACGCGGGCTTCGGCGAGTACGTCGGCTTCGCGTCCGCCTGGGGATACTGGATGAGCGCGTGTCTCAACAACGCGGGCTACGCCATCATGCTCTTCAACGCGCTTTCCTACTTCTTCCCGCAGCTCGGAGGGGGCAGCACCCCCGTCTCCATTCTGCTGTCGTCCTGCTTTCTGTGGCTTATCGCATGGCTGCTCACTCGCGGCGTGACGCTTGCCACGGGCGTCAACACGGTGATCACCCTTGCCAAGCTCGTGCCGCTCGCGCTCTTTATCCTGTGCGTCGCCCTGCTTACCAAGTTCGACCCGGCGGTCTTCCTCCAGAACTTCTGGGGGGAGCCCGACGGAATGACCTTTGTCGAGCAGCTCCGCTCCACCATGATCGCGCTCGTCTGGCTCTTCGTCGGCCTCGAGGGCGCCGTCGTCGTCTCGGGCCGCGCGCGCGACCAGCACGACGTCGGCCGCGCGACCACAGTCGGGTTCCTGTTCGTCGTCATTTTCTACGTGCTCATCTCGGTGCTTTCGCTCGGCATCCTGCCCCGAGAGCAGCTCGCGGCGCTCTCCACCCCGTCGCTCGCGGGCGTTTTTGAGCAGGTCATCGGACCGGCCGGAGCCGTGCTCGTAAACGGCGGCGTCGTCGTTTCGCTCATGGGAACAATGCTAGGCTATCTCACCTTTGCGGCCGAGACCTCCTACCAGGCGGCAGTCCGCGGCCTTCTTCCCGCGAGCCTGGCGCACACGGACGAGCGCGGCACTTCTCGCCGAACCGTGCTCCTTTCCGCGGCCATTACGCAGGCATTCCTCGTGCTGTCCCTCTTCTCGGAAGGCACCTATCAGTTCTTCTACACATGCTCGGTCTACGCGATCCTTATCCCGTATACCTGCGCCGCCGCCTACTACACGCGCATCGCCTGGAAGAACGAGCGCATTCAAGGCGAGCTCGCGCCGAGTCTGGCCTCGGCCCGCATTGCCGGGACGGTCGCGCTCGTCTACACGGCGTTCCTCATCTGGTCGAGCGGCATGAAGGGCCTCACCGTCGTCGCCATCGCCATCGCGCCCGGCACCATCCTCTACCTGGCCATGCGCGCCCGTCGCAGCAAGGCGTTCCTGCCCACGACTGCGGACAAAGCCTTTGCCGCGATCGTCGCCTGCGCGGTCGTGGCCACGGTGGCCGTCGCCGCGTTGCCCGCGTTCGGGATGTAGACGAGCATGAGCGTCTTCGACCGATACGCGCCATTCATTCAGGATTTTATCTATGACCACGAGTGGGAGAGCCTGCGCGGAGTCCAGGTGGCCGCCGGCGAGGCAATCTTCAACACGGATGACCACGTGCTCCTCACCGCACAGACCGCATCGGGAAAGACCGAGGCGGCCTTCTTCCCCATCCTCACCGAGCTCTGGGAAGACCCTCCCGCGAGCGTCGGCGCCATCTACATCGGACCGACCAAAGCGCTGATCAACGACCAGTTCTTCCGCCTCACCGACCTCTGCGAAGAGGCGCATATTCCCGTGTGGCACTGGCATGGCGACGTCAGCCAGTCGCACAAAGCCAAACTCATGAAGAAGCCCTCGGGCGTCTTGCAGCTAACCCCGGAGTCGCTCGAGGCTATCCTCATGCGCCGCCATTCGGCTGTGTCCAAGCTCTTCTGCGACCTGCGCTACGTGGTCATCGACGAGGTTCACTCGCTGCTGCGCGGCGATCGCGGCGGGCAGTGCCTCTGCCTTATCGAGCGGCTTAGCCGCATGGCCGGCGTCGAGCCGCGGCGCATCGGCCTTTCCGCCACCATCGGCGACCCGGAGGGGGTCGGCGCGTTTCTTGCCGCCGGAACCAGCCGCAAAACCATCGTGCCGCGCATCGAGGAGCCCCCGCGTACCTGGCGCCTCAGTATGGAGCACTTCTACACCACCGGCCCGCAGGCGCCGGAGTCTCTTCTAAAGTCACGTGAGGGAATGGAGGCGCAAGTCCTTTCCGTCGAGCAGGAGGGCCCCAGGGGCTTATCTCCATGCTCAAACAGTCCTGACTCACACGAAGGCGACATTAAGTCGCCTTCGGCTCATGCGGAACTGCGCGTGGAGATAAGCCCCTGGGCCCCTTCCGAACCCGAAACCGACGTGGCGCCTGAGAACGCGGACCCCGGCATCGGCTACATCTTTGAGCACACGCGCGGCAAGAAGTGCCTCGTCTTTACCAACTCGCGCGAGGAGGCCGAGGACGTCTGCACCGTGCTGCGAGCCTACTGCGACAAGAACGGCGAGCCCGACCGCTTCCTCATCCACCACGGCAACCTCTCGGCATCCATCCGCGAGTCGGCCGAGGAGCTTATGCGCGACGAGGCCAACGACCTCTCCATCGTCGCCACGGCCACGCTCGAGCTCGGCATCGACGTCGGGCGCCTCAACCGCGCCTTCCAGATCGACGCGCCATTTACCGTCTCCGGGTTCCTGCAGCGCATGGGGCGCACGGGTCGCCGCGACGAGCCACCCGAGATGTGGTTCGTCATGCGCGAGGACCAGCCCGAGGCACGTGCGCTCACGCCTGAGACCATCCCCTGGAAGCTGTTGCAGGGCATCGCCCTCGTGCAGCTCTACCGAGAGGAGCACTGGGTCGAGCCGCCGCGCCTGGACCGCCTGCCGTACAGCCTGCTCTGCCACCAGACGCTGGCCGTTCTTGCCAGCGAGGGTGAACTCACGGCCGCGCAGCTCGCCACGCGCGTGCTCACGCTCACCTACTTCCACCGCGTGGGCACGGACGACTTCCGCGAGCTGCTGCGCTACATGCTTGCCCAGGACTACATCGAGCAGACCGAGACGGGCGGCCTCATCGTGGGCCTCGCCGGTGAGCGCGTGACGAACAACTACAAGTTCTACGCCGTCTTCCAGGAGAACGTCGAGTACACCGTGCGTTGCGAGTCGCAGGAGATCGGCACCCTCGTGGCGCCGCCGCCCCCGGGCGAGAAGGTCGCCATCGCGGGGCACGTGTGGATCGTGGAGGAAGTCGACCACAAGCGCCACCTGCTCTATGTCACACAGGTCAAGGGACGCGTGCCGGCCTACTTCGGCGAGTGCCCGGGCGACATCAACACCCGCGTCCTCGAGCGGATGCGACAGGCACTGGCCGAACATGTTCCCTACCCCTACCTGCAGGAAAACGCCCGTGCCCGTCTCGCTCAGGCGCGTCACGTGGCGGCAAACGGCGGCCTTACGAAGTCGCCGCTCGTGAGCCTGGGCGGCAACATGTGGTGTCTCCTGCCATGGCTCGGCAGCTACGCGTTCCTCGCGCTCGAGCGCCTACTCAAGATCAAGTGCGCCAAGGAGCTCGGGCTCAAGGGCCTTGATTCGTCGCGGCCGTACTACATGACGTTCCTCATGGCGCCCGAGGTCGACGAGCGCGCCTTCTACACCGTGGTGGCCAACGAGGCTGAAGCGCTCGCGGACCCGATGGAGCTCATCTACCCCGGCGAGGTCCCCAACTTCGAGAAGTACGACGAGCTCGTGCCGGAGCTTCTCGTGCGCAAGGGCTTTGCCGAGGGCACCCTCGACATCGCCGGCATGCAGGCCCGCGTCGCCCAGTGGGTCCGATGACGCAATGGCGACACGGCTTGCATCATTTTAGATTTTGATTATAAATCGCAGGCGTCCGGTCAAATTAGCCCGAGCGTCAGGCCCTCTCGAACAAGAACATTGCCATATACAAAGGTAACGTGAGCTTCTTGCCGTCCCTGACAACGTTGCCGCTTATAAGCTTAATCCCCTGCTTGACGCTCTTTTGCTCTAGAACCTTGTTCATCGACGCAGTCGAACCGCGCGAGGCTTTGACCTCGACGGGGACCACGCCCGCGTCCCAATCAACGAGAAACTCAATCTCGTATTGGCTGTTCTGCGATGTCCAGTACCGCAGCGGAATACCCTTCTGGGCTAGCATGCAACCGATTAGGTTCTCGTAGAGGCCTCCCTTCGTGGGCCCGTCAAGCGTGTTTTCGACCACCGCCGCTTTCATGCTGAAATCAAACATTGCCATAAGCATCCCGGTATCGTTGGCATAAAGCCTGAAGCGCCCCTCATCCTCATAAGACGCAAGAGGGAAAGCTGGCAAATTCACGGCTGAGCATCTCAAAGCCATGTTCGCCCCCTCAAGCCAATCAACCGAACCCTCGAACTTACGAGCAGATGAGCGTTTCTCGACCGTCGCATACCTGAAGCGCGTATTCTCCTTTGCCAATTGACGCGGCAACGAAAGATAGCAGGCCCTCGCTTTTACACGTTCGACCGGAGGCGCATAACGTGCTATATCGTCCAAATACAAATCGTGGAGCATGGTCTGCTTCTCATGAGCCACGCCGTAATCGCCCGCGTCGACGAAAGCCTCGACCACAGCCGGCATACCGCCGATCGCGAGATATTCCCTCAAGTTCCTCATCATGACTTGATGAACTGATTGGGGCACCGGCTCCGTTCGTTCAAAATACCCACGTAGGACCTCAATAGCATCGGCGTCATAGCCTTTAGCCCAAAGGAACTCCTCAAAGTCCAGTGGGTGCATAGTTACCTGCCGCTCATATCCGACCGGCAATGACGGCGAATCGGACATCTGCCGGAATCGAATCCCCAGGAGCGAACCCGATCCGATGACGTCGCAGCGCCCGTCTTGGGCAAGGTATTTGAATGCCGCGCGAGCCTCGGGACACTCCTGAAGCTCGTCAAGGAATAGGAGTGTCTTGCCAGGAACGATTCTTGCATGGGGAATCAAGAGCGTGATTCTCGAGAAAATCTGAGCAGGATCGGCTGAATCAGCAAAAATGTCTTTGAGCTGGGGCGACTTAACGAAATCAATATTGATAAAGCTCTCATACTCCGCGCGTCCGAACGCATCAACCACATAGGATTTGCCGACCTGACGCGCTCCATTAATGAGCAAGCACTCCATTCCGTGATTGGTCTTCCACTTTAGGAGATAATCCATCACCTTTCTCTTAAGCATTCAAGCCTCCTACCTGCTAATTGCATCGTTTTTGGAGTTAATAATACTGAATATGCATCGTTTTTGGACCATTTTGAAGGTGGAAATGCATCGTTTTTGGACTCGCACATGCATGGATATGCATCATATTTGGGGCAGGGAGGTCCGGACGAATAGTTGGACGCCTCGGCGTCCGGTTAGGAGTCCGAATGTACGACAGGGAAACGGTCGAGCTCGCGCTGCTCGGCCTCTCGGAGGGCATGTCCGCGGCGGAGGTCGCCAGGGACCTCGGCCTGGCCGGCACGACGGTGCGCGACTGGGCCAGCGGCGTGCTCCCCCGCTCCGTCACCGGCAAGGCGATAGACTCATCTCGTAGGAGAAGGGCCGGGAAGAGAGCCGAGGAGGCCGGGCAACGCGCGCGCCGAGGGCTTCTTCGGCACGCTCAAGCGCGACTTTCTTCGAGGCCCGCGACTGGACGGGGGTCGGGTTCGAGGAGTTCCGCCGTCGGCTCGACGAGTACATCGAGCGGTACCGGAGCTCGAGGCTGAAGAAGTCGCTAGGATGGAAGACGATCCGGCGGCATCGCGAGGAGCTGGGCTGCGCGACGTGAGCCCGGTTGGTCCGGAAAAACGTCCGAGGTCCCCTCCGTGAGCAGACTGCTCAATTATTAATGACCACGCCGCTCAATTCCTGTTGACAAAACACACCGGCCAGTGCGCGCCCGAGCATGCCGTGCCCTTGTGCTCGGAAGCCAACCGGGGCTCGTCCGCCCGCGCGTCGCTTGCCTGCGCTTGGTTGCCGTTACCTTGCGGCGGCTCGGCGGGCCACCCTTTGCCCCGCGCCCGCGCGTCATCAATTCCGCCCTGTCGTCAATGTGAGGCGTCGCAAGCGCATCCGGAACACGCTGAGGCGCATCTGAATGAGACATCCCAATGCATAGGATGAAGGACGTCGAGCCGTGCTGCACACCCTTCCATCAGGCAACTAACGTATTGGTCATAGAACATGAGAGGCGTAAACTAATAAAATTTCTGAATTTAACGAATTATCCCTGGACGCTTAGCTCCCATCCTGGTAGCCTGGAACTCCAAGATATGCGTTTGGAGAGGGTTAGCAGTGATTCCTGTTATCGACTTATTTGCAGGGCCAGGCGGCCTTGGAGAAGGCTTTTCATCCCTTCGAGATGCCGATAACAAACCCGTGTTTCAAACGATTATGTCCATCGAATGCGACAGCCAAGCTCATCAGACGCTAAGGCTTAGATCGTATCTGCGCAAACTTGCAAAACCCGATGGGACGTTGCCTCGCGTGTATCTTGAATACATGGAAAAGCATGACGCTGAGTCCTTCAAGCGTCTTATTGACTATCGTCCTGAAAAATGGAAAGCGGCCTGCGAAGAAGCTCTTTGCGATAAGCTTGTCGACGGCGACGACCGCTTAGTCAAGCTTGGGCGCCAGCGCGTCACCGACTGGTTCAAAGATCATGATAGGGGGCCCTTGGTCCTTATTGGCGGGCCTCCATGCCAAGCCTACTCCCTTGTAGGCAGATCTCGTCGCAAGCATGACGATACATTCGAAGATGATCCTAAACACACGCTCTATCGCTGTTACCTCTCGTTCATCAACGCTCTCAAGCCCGATATCTTCGTCATGGAGAATGTCAAAGGCCTCCTTTCCGCAAAGCACGAAGGACACGGTGTGTTTTTTCGCATTTGCAAGGATATGGAAGAGGCAGGCTACAGCATCCATTCCCTCACTACCGAAACCCCCGAAACCCCGAAAGATTACGTGGTCGAAGCCGAGCAGTACGGAATACCCCAAATGCGCCACAGAGTCATTCTCCTTGGCGTGAAGAACGGCTCAGGAATCGAGCCGGGCACGTTAACAAAAAGACGCACTTTCACGCTTGGGGCGGCTCTCCGCGGGCTGCCTAAGTTGCGCAGCGGGTTCTCAGAACGCAATAAAGGCTGGCGTGATATGAACTGGGCCGAGTATGTCAACTCCGCAGCGAAAGAGCTCGAAGCCAGTGGAAAGTGCGACGATCTCGCGCAGATTCTCGACAGGGTCATTTCTCGCTATGCCCCAAAGTCAACTTCAAAAAACAAAATCGAATCAACCCACAATCGCTACGAAGAGTGGTACAGGGGAAGGCTTGGCAGAAGCCGGGTTCTCACGAACCATGAATCTCGCTCGCACTTAGCAAGCGATCTCAACCGTTATCTGTTCTGTGCTGCATACGCTGAAAAATACGGCACTCCAGCGCGCCTAGAAGAGTTCCCGGACCCATTGCTTCCTAATCACAAAAATGTCCAAGAAGCAAAATCGACCGGGAATTACAAGTTCAACGACCGTTTCCGCGTACAAGTTTGGGGAAGGCCGTCCACGACCATCACTTCGCACATAGCCAAAGACGGACACTATTACATCCATCCGGACCCGACGCAATGCAGGAGCCTGACGGTACGCGAGGCTGCCAGGCTGCAGACGTTTCCCGACGATTACCTCTTTGAAGGCAATAGAACATCTCAGTACACGCAGGTGGGGAACGCAGTACCGCCGCTACTTGCTCAGCAAATAGCGGCGGTGGTTGCAAATGCCTTAGGGAGAGAGGCTCACGGTTTTTACGAGAGACTCACAAGCGCGTCCTCTTGTTCTTAAGACGGTAGGGGCAGCCGGCTTTGCGCAGCCGTCTCATCAAATTGACGAGAGCGGCGGACTGTTTATCGGAAGGTATTTTGCTTGGGATAGCGCTAGCGCATTGCAAAATCCCCCGCTCCTTGTCGGTGGCCTCGCCCTCTTTTATGCACCAATTAAGGACGCTCTTCCAAAAATCGCCACCCGCCTCACAAACAATGGTCTGCGCTTCGATTCCGTTCAGGGTTTTTTGATCGCGGGAACCCTCCTGCTGGATGCCCTTTTCCTCATCAAGATCGATTAGCTCGCCAATCCACTCTTCATCCCAATTAACGGACTTCTTCTTGAGCGTATCCCAGCACTTTTGCTGCTTTGCCCATTCGGAAATGTTGCGGTAGCCCGTTGCAGGGTGCATCAGCACATCATGAGCTGCATCTGCTGCTTGTCCGAGCGCTCGCTCAAACGCAGGCGAGAGTGCCTGTTGGTTCCAAATACCGAGAAAATTAACCGCTTTGCCAGCAGAAACGGCGGCGTTTGCGAGAGCTCCAACGGCAAGAACAACATGTTGCGAGCGATAGCTGCCTGTTTCCCACCAATCCCGCGATTGAACAATCTTCCCCGTGCGATCAAAGATAATTTTTTTTGCAACTAGGTATTTGAAGTATGCCTCATTGAATTGCGTGTCATCTTTGTCCCAGAGATCTTTTATGACCCGAGCAAACTCGGAAAAGTTTTTCTGGGCGCCGCGGTTAACAAGATATGCTTTATCGGTCCAGAGCATAAGATACTTAGCCAAATCCGTTTTCGTGAAGGACTGAGCCTTCGGATACTCCGCAGCAAACTTTCGTTTCTGTGCAGGGGTGAGGTAAGTTTGCTTGTCGCGGTACGAACCTCTTGCACGTTCGTAGAACCACTTCGTCTGCGTGAAACTATTTGCTCGCATGGGGGCAAGTATTCTTTGCGAAAAATGTTCAATTCTAACATGGTAAGGATGGTTCGCAAAGAAATCAGCTGAGGAGACTTTATTCTGACTGTTGGCATATTCGGATATTCTGGGCACGAGGTCAATTGCCTCTTCGGGGCTAACGATGCTGAGCTTCATCTGGACAAAAACACGGTCTAAACTTTTTCCGGCCTTATATGCGGCATAAATCGATGCGGTTGTCTGCCCGCCATTAACGATCTGCAGATTCTCGAGACCGTCAATCAAGAGCCCGTCGGTCCCCTCCTCTGTTTCGATGCTCTCAGCAGTAGCCGTTATTCCGTTGTTGAACGAAAAGAACAACTCCGGCTCGTCCTCGAGAGTCCGTTTGATGCCCTTATTGACATTGCTCCTCGCTTGAAGAAAAACGCGCACATTCTGCTCTAGAAGTCGCGCTCCCCAGCGATCATAGATATGTGCCAGATCGATGCCGGGTATCGCAGCGAGGTAGACCTTGTTCTTATCTTTTGGCGAGCTTGCAAGAAGAGCACGTATTGGACCGGTCGGAAGCTCATGAAAGTCAATGAGCAGCTTCTCCCGCTCGCGACCAGATTCAATGAGATTTCCAATCCGCGCAAGATCCCAAACGTTATAAACGACTTCCTTGCCGAGAATACTCTCGGCGCCTTTTCCCGAGACCCTTTGACTCAGCTTTTTGTTAGTAAGAAGGTAAAGGCTGATACGATCGATGCCGTCCCAGCGGGAGTTAATCAAATCGGCGAGCCCAAAGCCAGGGTCTGTCGGCTCGAGGGATTCTCTAAAATGAGAATCCCTCGCCTTGATGACGAATTTCTCAAGCCGCCGAAAATCCGCCTCCATCTCAGTATTTGTCAGTGTAGCCAAAGCGGCATCTTGGTTGAAGTCGAGGACAATTAGCCCAAGTATCTTTCTGCTCGACTCAAGCGGATCGCCACAATAACCGTCAACTCTTATGCCGGTTCTTTGGCAAAAAGAGGGGATAGCTTCATCGAACTCCCCGGCATCGCAGAGATACTCAGTGACGAAATCGAAAAAGACGTCGTCCTTGTAGACTCCTTCCGAATCTGCCCTATTCTTAACCTCTTGGAACAGCTCCGCTTGGAACGACGTTAGATCTATCATTAAAATCACCTCAGCGCTTGAATCATTACGCTCTGATTGACTTCGTATTCAGCGCAGTAATCAAGATCAATCTTATATGTAACTGCCCCTACCCCAGGGGGACATGAACTTGAATCGATTCGCGGAAATGCATCTTTGACCTCGTATGTTTCGATTATGCCTTCACTCCATAGAGTTTGAGAATAGTCATCTTCCGGGAAATACCCAGCATCCGCAAGCTTCTCTTGAAAATGTGCGAGGTCCATTGGATTGTCGAACATCGCCTGGACATCATTCACAATGTCGGTAAGACTGAAAGCCACTTTATCGTCGAACGTAGTGCTGTTTAGCTCAACAACGTACAAAAAGAGCTTCTCGCTAGCATTGATGTTGAGCTGCTCTTCTGACGATATTCTGATCTCCGAATTAGACGATCCACGCTTGCTTTTCGCCTCAACGAAAACTTGCCCATAGCCGAAATCTCGTTTTGTACGTTCTGGGCCAGTCCACCCACCTAAGGCATCCCCTGCTTCATAGACGGCGGCCGCGACTCGCTTCAAGAAGAAAAGCTCTCCGATAAGCCCCTTTTGCTGCTCAGGCGAGAGCGGTCCCCTTCCGGGCCTAAGAAAAGACGCCCATTTCTCCAGTCTCATCAGAGTCATTTTTCTCACACTGGAGAAAGGTACCTGTTGTATGGAATCCGCAATATCCAAGCAAAGTCGCAAGAATAGGGACTTCATATCCCAATCCTGAAGCTCAAGCAGGATGGAACGGCTTTCTTCAAGGTCGCAGATGGAGATATTTTTGAACCTAGGCAACTCTAGGTTTTTTGCCTTCTCGTCTCCGTATTCGACAAGTAACGCGGGAAAACCGGAGCGTCCTTTCGCCCAATAAATCTTTTTCGCAGCGGGATTGATATCGCTGGCAACCATTCTTGTATTGTAGGCGCCTCTGCCATCCGATCTGGGCAATTCATCCCAAGGGCTATCGCTAGTCATCTTCATAGTCGTCATCACTATCCTCAGGCTCAGGCATCAAATTTTTTAGCGTCATATAATTAAGGACGTAGGTGACCGGCTTTGTCTGCTTGTCAGTGTGCGGAAAGCTAATACTCCAGCCATAATTACATTCCTGTACATCCCACGAACTCCACCATAAGGGGGGCTTTTTCCCGTCTTCCCTCTTCTCCTCAATCTGTTTCTCGCCAAAACGAACGCAAATCGGGTGCAGGACAAGCAACGGCCGCTTCCTCATTTGGCGATAGTAAAGGTCGGAGCAGCTCTTCGTATCGCTGCCGCTATGATCGGCGCGGTAACGGTCTTCAGCCGCCTTCTTCTCTTCTGCGCTCAGGCCTGCCGCCTCAACACCACGACTGGATAAGCGATGCTTCTCGCCAACAACGATAACGCCATCACTCGAGGCGCTGCCGGGGTACCTTTGCTCCATGTTTACAACTGCGTACACAGGCAGGTCGATACTGCTGTTTGAATGAGATCCGTGAGCCAGAAGGACATCCCATTCTTTTAGCTCTCCATCAAGCTGCCGTTCGGCGATATAGCTCAGAATAGGAGCGGTTTGTGATTTCGGAGAATAGCCATCTTCGTTTTCATAGGCCTCCAAGAAATCCGCAACCAGCTCAACCGGGACATTTTTATAGAGGTACCTGTAGGGGCCGTCGCCGCCAAAGTCAGCATATTCTTTGATTTTGACAAGAAGATCGCTGATGGCCGCCTTGTTGTCAGCGACTATCTCTTTATCCCTGTTGAATGCGATGGTCTCAACAAAACCCTCGTTCAAGTCGATGGGGGCCTGTCCCTTCTGGCCGGCACCCATCTTGTTCCGAGCGGTGACGGTCAACGCATCGGGACTCTGCCGAATCTTGAGGACGTAGTTCTTTGGCGTGCGCTTAACTTGGCGCATGCTCCTGAGCTGATCGAAAAGATTCTCCGTGGAGTCAGCGACGAATTTGTACCAGCCAGCCGCTTGATCGGTCATCCAGACTCGGCAAAGGTCTTCATAGCCTGGTCTATAGCCAAACCAGCGTGCCATCTGCATCAGCGCGTCATATGCCCTGGCGTTTCTCGAATAATAGGAGACGGTCAGGCCTTCAAGGGTCAGGCCACGAGAGAGTCTGTAACCACCAACCGCGATAACGCGCTCGTTCCTGTGCTCATAATCAAGGGCATCCCCAGAGTCGGTATTAATGCTCAAGACATGGTAATCGGGGTTATAGAGATGCTGCTGAATATCACTCCAGGGCAAACCACAGTCTGCATATTCCCGCTCCCAAGTGTTTTTCAGGTCCCTCAGGTACACGGACGCTTTAAGCGCAGTATCTGGTTCTAGGGAACCATACGCCTTTGCCGCGGTGTTTAGCTCGATAAGGTAGTCTTCGACCAGGTTTCTCATGCAATTCTGAGGCTTCTTATAGGGAGACACGTTAACCATCATCGTCGAATGGAAATCATTGTCGGAACGCAGCGCTCTTACCGTCGTCGCCAAGACAAAAGTTCGAATTGCAGCCTTCAAGCTTAGAGGCAGCATGAAGGGCTCGAAGTCGCTTTTATGCTTTGCCGGGAGAATGTCATCTGAGTCTTCTATAAAGCGTAGATGCTTGTGGGTGGGCTCGTCGTAATCTCCGAATACCTTTTTGGCGCCGAAGTAATCTGAGGATTCCTCAAGGGTGTAGATGAAGTTACTTGGGAACAGGTCCTTACCGTATTCATCGCTGTCAACACTTGGATCAATCAAGACGTTGGCAAACGGCGTGGCAGTGTAACCGACATAGCAAGCCTTATTGAATAGGTTAAGAATATTTCGAATCTGCCCATTGATTCTAGTTGGCTCGTTTTCGCGCTTTTCCAGCTTGTACTTACCGTTGATTGAGGCATTGTCCGCCTCATCATCAATGAGGAGCAGAGGCTCATCCTGATTCCCGTTACTTTGCAGCCACTCATAAACCTGCTGGAGAGACTTGCTGTTCTTCTTGACCACAAACAGGAAGGGCTCGTTTGTCTGTGCGGTCTGGATACCTCTCAGCGTTTTAGCACGCGCAGTACTAAAATCGGCTTCTCTCGAGGTGCAGGCAATTGGGCGTCTGGCTTGACTTCCTTTGCCAACCCCAACCGGCTCTACATTGCAGTTCTCAATATTGAATCCAGTGAAGCCATCTTCAAGACGCGCTTGCGTCTGGTTTCTCAGGACGTTATGCACGCCTGCCATAACGATAATGATCCGGTATCCGGCATCCGCGGCGCGGCATATCAGCCCAATGTAATTTGCGGTTTTGCCCGATTGAACAGAAGCAACCACGAGGCCGCGTCTTGCAAAAGGCCCGATTTCTAGGGGATTAGCCATTAGGTCAAGGATGTTGCGGCTATCTCTGTCAATTGACTTAACCGCGGCTGGCGCCCACTTCTTGTCTCGAACCAAGTAATTCCTATAGCGGTTCCAATAGAACCACTCAATCGAGTTTTCTGCTTCGCCCAGCCAAGGATGGCTATCCTCATCTTTAAATTCAAAGCCGAGTTTTTTCTTGATTGTTAGCTCTGTACAGTATTTCTCTACAAGATCGGAAATGATTTTATATTTATCGCACTCCTTTGCAATGGGGTAAGCAAAAGAAAACGCATCGTAGAGTTGGGAATAAGCCTTAATAACGTCAGACTCTTCGGGAATGTCGTCGGCATTTCCGAGAGAGTCTCTAACCGCATTGTCAAGATAATTGACGAATTGCTCCTTCGTAGCATCCATTTAGCGTTCCTCGATTCCGAGAATGTCAAGCGTCTCGTTCCAACGAGCCGCGAATAAGTCAACAGATTTCATGATGGAAAGGACGTCGTCCTCTTCTTTTCCCATCTGTTTTAATGCGCCGAAGAAAGTGCGAACAGCATTTGAAAAGTCTCCGTCTTTCATATCTTCAAAGAAGACTGACTCCTCGTTATTCGACAACTCGTAAAATAGCGATTCAGTTGGAAAAGTCGATTCAATCAGCGCGAGAACGGTTTTGAAAGCGACCTGCTGATCATCATCAAGAGACGAAGTAAAGCTATCGAGAATAGGATTGTTGCGATTTATGCAGTAAAGCGTCTTGTCTCCGGTTTTAATCGCATTCCAAGCTGGATAAACCTCAGGACTCGTTAGCCTAGCACCACGACGACGATATACCCTTTTTGATGGTGCGCCGATGTGAGTAATGAGCTGCTTGATACTCGCTCTAACTTCTTCGGGTAGCTGGGCAGAGACTTTCTTGACGTCGATTTTCCAAGCTTCGTCCTGATTGACTCCGATGTCAATCTTTACGCGACAGAGCTGCGTTAGGGCGGTTTTCTTGGCAATACCAAACCAAGTTCCATGCAGAATCAAACGCTTTGCACGGTAGAGAAACACACCTTGATTTTTAAGGTAGCCGCCAGAGAGTGCGAACTTCTGGTATTCGGTTTCCGAAGCGTAGGTTGACCTGTGCGGAAGCGTGAACGCCTGCATTGTCACGCCAGGGCAAACCATCTCAACAGGCGAATGCTGGGTAGCGGGGCTGTTCCGGTTAAACGGATCAATTGGGTCAAGCGCACGATTATTCACTTTGATTTGAATACGCTTTAGCCCGCGCTCGCCCGATAGATAACGATGGAAAACAAGGGAAAGATAATCTTGGGCTTCGCTAATCACTCTGTCGTAGTTCATTCTGCCCGATCCGTTTGATCCAGTGAGGCGGTCGACTTTTTCCCACAGGACGAGAGTGCCAGAACTATCCATCTCGGCAACGAAGGGAATGTTCGCGACATTGTCAGGTTTTAGAACCGTCCACTCGTTGTCGTCAACAACAAGATCCAGATCCCAAATGAAGGCACTAGCAACGCCATTACGTTTTGAAACGACGGTAAGGCGCCTGCATTGTGAAAAAGAGGCTGTTTTGAGTCCGAGTCCAAATCGTCCAAGATCATTCAGATTTCTTTTGCATCTTGGGTCGGTGCTTCCCAGCCTCATCGCCTGCAACAGATTGTCGCCATCGAGGCCTTCGCCATCATCGATAATGGCGATTCTAAAATCATCGCATGGTAAAGCAAGGACAGATATGTTCCTAGCCCCTGCGGTAATGGAATTGTCGATGATGTCCGCAAGCGCGCTATTAAATGAATACCCGATATCTCTTAGGCTCTCAATTAGTATTCTCGGTTCGGGCTCAAGCCGTATCGGTTCCATATGCAGCCAATCCTTACAATAAGATGGTTAAACATTATAGCAGCGGAAATAGACAATCTATTCATTAAGCAACATAGGACTCATGTGGCGCGCAGCACATTGACACATCCATCCAATTTAATAACATCTAATTGCGTTTTCTGCCGCCCTCGCACGCGCAGCCAGCCGCCCGCGCCTCGCGGCCATCTGAGCCATGTGCGGGCGGGTCTGTACTGAATTGTCTCGGGGCCGCCACGCCGCATCCACGAGGCAATTCAGTCGCCAGCTGAATCGTGCAGCCGGCCGAGATGAGATAATCTCCGCAACGGAGTAATCGTCCAGCAAGAAGCGCGCCATGTTCCTATTCAAGCGCCTGTTCGGCCCCGACGAGCCCGAGGAAGCACCCGACGGCGAGGCGGCTATAGAGCCCGACCAAGACCAGTCGCTCGCCCCAATGACCCCGAACGAGCTCGCCACAATCGAATCGTCGTCGCGGTCCGTGACGCCCCCCCCGCAGACGAGAGGGTGGCCGCCGCCGTAGACGCCCTCATACCGGTTGCAGCGAACGCCGCCCAAGCCGCCAACAAGTTCAGCATGGCGGTGGTCAAATTCCCCGAGGGCATTGGTTGGGCCGACCTCTGCGTCAGGCGCTCAGGCGGCTGGAGCCTGTCGTCCAGTTTCAAAGATAGCAAGTTCAACGAGATGGCGGGTGTCAAGCAGGCGGGGATCCGGTCCGCTGCGGCTGCCAACCTCGCGCTCCAAGGAGCCGTGGTCGCCGTCGTCATGGCATACATGAACCAGATCAACGACAAGCTCGACGGCATCCAGTCGGGTATCGAGGCAAACCAGCGCGACATGGAACGCGAGCGCGACGCCGAGCTCAAGGCCGCCCACGACGCCCTCGCGCGGCTCACTCTCAAGTACGAGGAGTACGGAGCGAGCGCGGAGAAGCGCCAGGTGGGCCTCCAGATCACCGAGGACGCCACTGTTGATGTTCACTAGGACGTGGTCCGACGCTGCTCAATTCCTGTTGACAAAACACACCGAGCGGGTCCACGCCGGGCTGGCCGCGGGCGCCGGCGAGCCGCAGAGGGCGCGCGGGGCGGCCTCGCTCGACCCGTCGCGGCCGGTCGTCGTCTCGGAGAAGGTGGTGCGCAGGCTGATGCGCGAGGAGGGCCTCGCCGCCGCGAGCTCGGCCTCGAGGGCGCGCCGCTACAGCTCCTGCGCGGGCGAGGAGGGCATGGCCGCGGCGCCCAACCTGCTGCTGCTCGACGCCTCCCGCGACCTGCACGAGTTCCGGGCCCCGGCCCCCGGGCTCGTGTTCGCGACCGACATCACCGAGTTCAGGCTGCCGGGCGAGGCCAGGAAGCTCTACCTCTCCCCGATGGTCGACCTCTACGACGGGCGCGTCGCGGCCTGGGCCGCGTCCGACTCGCCCAACAAGGCGCCGGTCAGGGCGATGCTCGAGCGCGGGGCGGCGGCCTTCGCGGGGGCCACGGCCGTCCTGCACTCCGACAGTAAGAATGTCGTCAGCAGGCTTTGCGGCAACGGAGACGGGGCCGTATCCTGCAGTCGGGACCGCACCGCAGCATCCTGACCCGCGCTCCGATTGACGGACGGACCGCTTCGGCATCCTGACCCGCACAGCGATCGACGCCATGTCATTCCCCGGATATGTCGGTTGCTCGGGGCGGTTCCGACGGAGGCCCTCGCCTCACCGGTCCGTGACCCAAGAAGGGCCAGATGCCTGCGATGCATCCCGTTACTGTCCTGTCCGGAAGCCGGCTCGGCGAGGGCGCGCAACGCAAACCTTGCGCTTGAGGAGCCGGACATGCAAAGACCGAGGCAGGGGCAAGTGGTCGTCGGCGTCGACACCCACAAGGAGATCCACGTGGCGGCGGCCGTCGACTGGCAGGGGACGCTGGTCGGCGAGGGGTGCTTCCCCACGACCCGGCAGGGCTACAGGCAGCTGGAGTCGTGGGCGAGGTCGCTGGGCGACGTGCTCCGGGTCGGAGCCGAGTGCTCCGGGTCGTACGGCAGCGGCCTGACCAGGCACCTCGCGAAGAGCGGCTTCTCCGTGCTGGAGGTGACCTTCCCCGACAAGACCGTGCGCAGGAAGCGCGGCAAGGACGACTTCATCGACGCGGAGATGGCCGCCGAGGCGGCCTTCACCGGCGCGAGGACGGTCACGCCCAAGAGCCGCGACGGCATGGTCGAGGCCCTCAGGCTGCTCCAGAAGACCAGGTCGACCGCCGTGGCGGCGCGGAGGACCGCGCTGCAGATGATAAGGGCCGACATAATATCGGCGCCCGAGGAGCTGCGCGACCAGCTGCGCGGGATGACCCGCATGCAGCTGATCAGGCACCTCGTCGCGACGCGCCCGGACTCGACCGACTTCAAGACGCCGCTCGGCGCCGCCAAGATAGCCCTGAAGCGGTTGGCGAAGCGCTACGTCGACCTCGACGACGAGATCTCCGAGCTCGACGAGATGATAGGCGCGGTGCTCTCCGACGTCGCCCCCTTGCTGGTGCAGTGCAAGTGCTTCGGCGCCCAGTCGGCGGCGCAGCTGATGGTGACGGTGGGCGACAACCCCGAGAGGCTCAGGTCGGAGGCGTCCTTCGCCATGCTCTGCGGGGTCGCGCCCGTCCCCGTCTCGTCGGGCATGACGTACCGGCACAGGCTGAACCGCGGCGGCGACAGGCGGGCGAACTCCGCGATCCACATCGTCGCCATAGGCAGGCTCAGGACCGGCGAGCGCACCAAGGAGTACGTCGCCAAGAAGATGGCGGAGGGGCATACCAAGATGGAGGCCATCAGATGCCTGAAGCGCTACATCGCGCGAGAATCTACTACGTCATAAAAAAGCAGCGCGAGCTCGTAAACTGCTCTTGACACTTAGAAGGGCATCCGCGGCTGGCACTACAGGACGCCGGAGTGGGTGGCGATGTGCGAGCAGCTCGGCGTCGTGCGCTCGCTGTCGCGCAAGTCCCACTCGCCCGACAACGCGGCGTGCGAGGGCCTGTTCGGCCGCATGAAGGTGGAGATGTTCCGCGGCCGCGACTGGTCGGGCGCCACGTGGGAGGACCTGGAGGCCGAGGTCGCCCGCTACATCGGCTGGTACAACTCGGGGAGGCTCAAGATGTTCCCGGGCGAGGGGTTCGATACGATAGACGGCAGGAGGGCGAGGCTGGGCCTGGCGGCCTGACCCGTCCAAGAAAACGTCCGGACCCCCCAGACGCACAAAAACAGCGCCTCTTGCCGGCTGGTGGTAAGCAAGAGGCGCTGAACGATACGAAGGGGCTCACCCCTTGTGTCGTTAACTACTTGATGTCACGCCAGTGGCGGACGTTGTTCTCCCAGATGTAGGAGTAGCCCTTGGCGAGCTCGCGCGCGGTCTTGGGCTTCTGGCCGGTGACGTCCTCGATGTCGGTGGACGGCACGTCCATGAGGCCCTCGGCGATGGAGCCCTCGTTGGTCACCATGTCGTTGCCGCACCAAGGCACGGGCGCCTGCGAGAAGTCCTCGGTCGCGGTGCGCGGGATGTGCATGGAGTCGAGGTACTCGAAGAACTCCTCGTGGGAGACCGGGCAATACTCGATCTGGCGGCCGGAGAGGTCGCTGATCATAGCGGCGAGGTCGCGCTGAGAGAGGCTCTCGCAGCCGCAGGCCTTATACGTGCGGTTATCCTCGCCCTTGCCGAGCAGCAGCGCGGCGGCCATGCGGGCCACGTCGTCCTTGGGCACGTAGGTGGCCTTGCCCTCGCCGGCGGTGGTGTACCACTTGTTGCCGCTCATGAGGGCAAGCATCACCGAGGTGGTGAGGTAGTTCTCGAGGTAGAGGTTGTCCTGCATGAAGTTGTACTTGATGCCCGTCTCCTCAGCGCGCTCGCGGATGTAGGCCTCGGTCGCGGTGTGGTCGGGCGTCACGTAGACGTGGGCGTAACGCGGGTCGGAGGCGCCGAGGAACGAGGTGTAGGTGAGGTGCTTCACGCCGGCGGCGATGGCGGCGTCCACGACGTTCTTGTGCTGCTGGACGCGAATCTCGCCGATGGTCACAGCAGAGACGATGTAGATGCGGTCGCCGCCGCGAAAGGCCTCGGTCATCTCCTCGACGTTGTCGTAGTTGGCCTGGCGCACGGCCACGCCCGCGGCCTCCCAGCGCTCGCGCTTCTCGGGCTTGAGCCACTCCATGTTCGGGCAGGTAAAGATAAGGTCGGTCGCGGCGACCTCGTCGAGCATGAGCTCTGCGACGCGACCGCCGAGCTTGCCGTCGACACCGGTAACGATGTACTTCATGAGTTCCTCCGTCTAATTCGAAACCTAATCTTGCAACCTCAATGCTAGGAGCAATTCCATAAGGAATCTAATTCGTTTAAGCTATTATTGATTGCGAATATTAATGAGTGATAAGACGAGCCCACATCCGGAAGGCAGGCGCACATGAACTCACGCCAGGTGGACTGCTTCATCAACGCGGCCGAGACCCTCAACTTTACCGAGACGGCCAAGCTCCTCTTTGTTTCTCAGCCCACGGTCACCCACAGCATCGCGGCGCTCGAGGACGAGCTCGGATATGCCCTCTTTTATCGGGACAAGAAGCAGGTCTCGCTCACGCCCGCGGGCCGCTACCTGTACAAATCCCTCAAGGCGATCGGATCGGAGTACCGCAACGCCGTCTCGCGCGCGCGGCTCTTCGGCGAGGGCTACGAGAAGGAGATGACCATAGGCTGCGGCTCGTCGGTGTTCGAGGAGGAGTTCTTGCCCGGCGTCGTGCGCGAGTTCCGTCAGACTCACCCGGACGTGTACATACGCTTCGAGATTTCCAACATGCGCGAGAAGATCGCCCTGATGCATGGCGAGAAGATTGACCTTCTGCTTACCACCACGCTCGCCGGCGCCGACCCCAAGCGCTTCGACTATACGTCGCTCAGGACCTACCCCATGGTCTGCGTGATGAGCCGCGAGCACAAGCTCGCCGAGCACGAGAGCATCTGCCTGGACGACCTGACCGACCAGAGCCTTATTCTCCTGGACCAGGCATGCGCGCCCGCCGAGATGCAGGAGCTCCAGGTCACGCTTGAGCGAATGTACCGGCCGAACATCATCGCTCATGTGCAGGACGTGCGCTTGAGCCACCTGCTCATGCTGTGCGACATGGGCGTCGCCGTCATGCCGAAGTTCAAGTTCACCCACAACGAGGGGCTCGTCGAGGTGCCTTTTGCCGAGGCGGAGCAGATTCCCTACGGCATCCTGCTCAAACGCGACGAGGCGCGCGACTACGTGCTGGACTTCGCAAAGCTCATTGAGGCGCGATTCGAGTAGGGCCCTTCTCACCGTTAAAGCCCCAGGCAACAAAAAAGAGCAGGCCGTCCGCAGTAAGCGGATACGACCTGCCCTTCTTAATCAATGGCCCTACGCCTATTTCAAAGAGCAAGCGAGCGGGCCTTCGATGACCGGCGTTAGCCCTGCTTGGACATCTTGCGCATGCCGAGCGAGAGGAGAAGTCCGACCACCGCGAGCACGAGCACGAAGGTGAAGCCGTAGTGCGAGCCCATCGTGGCCGCGGCCTGAGCGCCGAGGCCGGATGCCGTGCCCGCGCTCTCGCCGGCGGAGAGCATGCCCGTGGCGAGCGCGGTGCACACGGCGCCGCAGACCTGCTCCATGGTGTTGAGGATGGTGGAGCCGTCGGTGCTCATCTCGGCGGGCAGGGCATTAAGGCCGGCCGTCTGGCAGGGCGACATCGCCATCGGGACGCCGATCATGAGCAGGATGTGGGCGCAGATGAGGTACGCGATGGGCGTATCCGTCGAGGTAAAGAGCATCAGAGCCGCGCCGATGCACGAGATCGCGAAGCCGCAGCGAGCGGGAGCGATGGCGCCCATGCGGTCATAGAGCTTGCCGGAGTACAGGGAGACACCCGCGTTGATGATGCCGCCGGGCAGCATGAGCAGGCCGGACACGGTCGCCGTGAGGCCAAGACCGTTCTGCGCGAACTGCGGGATGAGGTACATAGCGGCCAGCGTGATGCCGAAGTTGACCATCACGAGCATGGCCGAGACACGGAACTGCTTGTTAGAGAACGCACGCAGGTTGAGAACGGGGGTCTCGCTGGCGAGCTGCCTGCGGGAATAGATGACGAGCGCGACCACGCCGACGATAAGGGCGCAGATGACCACGGGCGAGCCCCAGCCGAGAAGGCTCGAGAGGCCGAAGCCGAGGACGATGCCGCCGAAGCCCAGGCAAGAAAGCACGCAAGAAGCCACGTCGACCTTCGGGCGTGTGAGCTCATAGGGGCTCACCAAGTAGCGCGCGGTAAAGAAGAGGCCCACGGCCATGACCACCGCGAAGATGAAGAAGAGCGCTCGCCACGAGAAGTAGCCCAGGATGACGCCGGAAAGCGAGGGGCCGATGGCCGGCGCGAACATGATGATGAGGGTCATGAGGCCCATCGCGCTGCCGATCTGCGAGGGCGGGAAGACCTCGAGTACCACGGCGAACATGATGGGGAGCACGAGGCCGGTGCCGATGCCCTGGATGACGCGGCCGGCGAGCGCCAGGCCGAAGCTCGGCGCCAGCGCGCTCATAAGCGAGCCGATAAAGAACGCGCCGAGCGCAAAGAGGGTCAGCGAGCGCGTCTTGAACCACTTCATGAGGATGCCCGCGAACGGGAGAACGAGGCCGATGACGAGCATGTAGCCCACGACCATCCACTGCGCGAGCGAGGTAGTGATGCCGAAGACCTTCGTGAGCTGCGGCAAAGCGACGTTAAGCGCGCTCTCGGAGAACATGCCGATGAAGCCTCCGAGGTAGAGGCCCATCATGGCGAGGTGCGGGCGCTCAACGTGAACGCGGGCGGCGTCTTCGGTGCACGCGACGCTGGGGGAAGAGGATGTCACCGATAGATCAGTCCTTTCTGTTGGACCGCGGCGCCGTCTTTCGTGGAGCGGGCCGCCGGCCGGGGAAGTATGACGGGAGCCTTTGTTCCCCAATTCACGCGATTGAATCAACGAGTTTTGAGAAATCGTGAAAGTCGGCTGATTTCGCAAGCGGTCGATTTGGGCCGGCGAACGGCCGCACGGCTCCGTGGACGGCAAGAGATACCCGATGAACGGCGAGAACATCGAGATGAGCCGACAAGTGGCGAGACGCACCGAGAGAGGCCGTCGACCCGAGATATTCCCGCAAGTCACGGCCATACCCGCCCTCCGGATAGCGCAGAATTGAAGCTCCGCGCAGAGAGGAACCGCATGACCGCCGCAACGCCGCACCCGCTCGACATACTCCGCCAGACCTTCGGCTACGAGAGCTTCCGGCCCCACCAGGCCGAGATAGTCGACGCCGCGCTCGCGGGGCGGGACGTGCTCGCCGTCATGCCGACCTCGGCCGGCAAGTCAATCTGCTACCAGGTACCTGCCATAACAATGGCGCAGACCTCGGGCGGGTTGACCGTTGTGGTTTCTCCCTTGATATCGCTCATGGCAGACCAGGTAGGCGCGCTCATCCAATGCGGCGTCGCGGCGAGCTGCCTCAACTCCACGCTTGGCGCCGACGAGCAGGAGAGCGTCCTTCTCGGCATCGCGTCCGGCGCGCTCACGCTCGTCTACGTGGCGCCCGAGCGGCTCGACGACGAGCGCTTCCTTAGGGCGGCGACGGCCCGCGGCGTGGCGCTTCTCGCGGTTGACGAGGCACACTGCATCAGCCAATGGGGAAACGACTTCAGGCCTTCTTACCAGCGGATTATTGAGTTTATCCAGGCGCTCCCGACGCGTCCGCCGGTTATGGCGCTCACTGCGACGGCGACGCGCCGGGTCCGCGAGGACATCGCCGCGGCGCTCGGGCTCGCCGACCCCTTCAGCGTGGTGGCGAGCTTCGACCGACCGAACCTTTCCTTCTCCGTCGAGCGCCCGCAGAGCGGTGCCGACAAGGACCGCCGGCTGCTGCGCTTCTGCCAGGCGCGCGAGGACCGCAGCGGCATCGTCTACTGCTCGAGCCGTCGCGCCGTCGAGGAGGTCTGCGACTACCTGGGCACCCATGGGCTTCTTACCACGCGGTACCACGCCGGACTTTCCGCCGGCGAGCGGGAGCGCAACCAGGACGACTTCCTCTACGACCGCTCGCGGATCATGGTGGCCACGAACGCCTTCGGCATGGGCATCGACAAATCGAACGTGAGCTACGTCGCCCACTACAATCTCCCGAGCTGCCTGGAGAACTACTACCAGGAGGCGGGCCGCGCCGGACGAGACGGCACCAAGGCGGAGTGCGTGCTCTTCTACTCCCCCGGCGACGTGCATACCCAGGAGTTCCTCATCTCGCGCAGCACTCGGGAGGACCTGAGCACCGAGGAACTCGCCGAGCTGCGCGAGCAGGACGAGGGCCGCCTGCGCCAGATGGTCTTTTACGCCACCACGAACGACTGCCTGCGCTCTTTTATCCTGCGTTACTTCGGGGAGGAGGCGCCGACGCACTGTGGCAACTGCGGCAACTGCCTCGAGGAGTTCGAGGAGATCGACGCGACCACCGACGCCTTGAAGATCGTAAGCTGCGTGGCGCGCCTAGGGCAGCGCGGGCGGACCGTCGGGGCCTCGACCATCGTGGACATCCTGCGCGGCTCGCGCGCCGAGAAGATCCTCGCGTCCGGATTCGACCAGCTCAGCACCTACGGCATCATGGCCAACGTGCCCGTGCCGCGCATTCGGTCGCTCATCGACGAGCTCGTCTACCGCGGGCTGCTGGCCCGGGCGGCGGGCAAGTTCCCCACCATCTCGCTTACCGAGGCGGGGGTCGCGTTCATGCGCACGCGCACGGTCGACGGGGGCGCGCTGGTTGTTAAAGTCGCAAAGGCAAAGCCGCGCCCAAAGAAGGCGTCCCGGATCGGCGGCGGCGCAGGCGCGAGAGACGCGGGACCCGCGGCCACGGCCGAGTTGTCCGAGGCCGACCAGCGTCTCTACCAACGCCTCGCCAACCTGCGCGGCGAGCTCGCGCGCGAGCAGCAGGTGCCGGCCTACTTCATCTTTAGCAACGCGACGCTCGCAGACATGTGCGCCAAGCGCCCCGCCACCGCTGACGAGTTCCTCGAGGTCTCCGGCGTCGGCGCAAAGAAAGCCGAGGCCTACGGAGAGAAGTTCCTCGCCGCCATCAATGCCATCGAGGACACGACGGTGAGCTAAAGCCAGCAGAATCCAACTGGTGTTTCTCATCTTCGTATTCGCACAAATACTCACATGCCAACCCAAGGAGGCCCACGGGTCAACCCCCATTGTGTGCGGGAGTCTGGCTCAAGCGACACTAATGCGCCCGTCTAGCTAAACGCAGCGTAGTTCGAACGCTGATGAAACACTCGATAGATAACGGCTTGGTCGTCTTCCACACGATAAATTACGACCCATCGACCTGCCAGCAATTTTCGAAAATCACGGCCCGCCAGAACACGGTCCTGATGGAGCGCCCCCATCAACGGATAAGCCTCGAGCAAAACAGCTTTATCCAATACGATGTCGGACGGAAAAGGTTCGCGACCATCGTTTAAAACATGATATTCGTCAAGCTTACGAAGGTCTTCATACGCTTGAGGAAGAAATCTTAGCGAAGCCATTAGGCGACAACGGAGGCGCTGCGGCCAGCCGCAAGCATGGAACGGACCTCAGGGAGAGAATATGACTTTCCCGTTCTCAAATACTCCGCCTCGGCTTCGAGAATCGCAGCACGCTCGTTTAGCGCGGCTTCGCGCTCAAGATACGCATCGTGGCTCATGAGGACAATATCCTCTGCGCCGTTTTTGGTAACGAATATGGGCTCACCAGATTCGCGGGCCTCCGCTGTCACCCCAGCGTAATCATTACGCAGGGTCTTTGACGAAATGATGCGCATGTATACCTCCCATACCGTAAATCGTGCATCAATTGTACCACGTTATTTACCCATGCCTGAGGACTACGGCGGACCCTCGTCGGCTGCATCAGCCGGTGCCTCCCCACCCCCAGCTCGCCGAGGCGGGCGGCTCATCACGTACCAGCGGTTCGTGTCCCACCACAGGTGCGTCTGGTAGCCGCCGAACCACACGGTAAAGCGCGTGCCCCGGCCGGTACCGAGGCACGCCCAACTCTCCCGCCGGCTCACCTTGGTGATCTCGTAGGCGCGCCCCGGTCGCCACAGCACGGCGATGGGCGTGAGGGCCCCGTCGGCGTCGATCTCGCACCGCACACGAACATAGCGCCGCGTGCGCTTCTCGGTACCTTGCGCCAAGCTGTCCCTCCCCCGTTGTTCATCGCCTACTCGGAACGCGTGTTCCTAGTATGCCACGGGCGCGGGACAACAAACGTGTGTTCCGTAAATTTAGGTAGTGCGGCGGCGCTTCTTGCCCGCCCTCGCTAGCCAATCAGTAATGGCACAAAACGACCCCGCGCTCCTCCACGTACGCAAGGACGCGCTCGTCGCAGAGGGCATCGAGCTCCCGGACACGCTGGACGTTATAGGAGCTCGACCGATACAGCTCAAGGTCGCAGAACCCGGGGTGGCACATGAGCTCGATATCCTCCCCCTCATGCTCGGCCATGATCCGCAGAAGGGTGTCGGCCGTGGCTGCCTGGTCCCAGAAACCGTCAACGTAGGTGAAGCGCCCATATCTGCGCAGCTCAACGCCGTATTCATCGGCAAGCTCGCTTGCCACCTCAAGCTGACGCTCATTGAAGTCATGCACGCCGTGGTGGGAGTCAAAGTGCGTGGGCCGGCGTCCCATCACCTCGATAAACCGCTCGACCTGCGCCTTCCACTCCGCCTTGACCTCGGCCATATTCAACTCGGCCGCATAGACTTCCTTGCGTGACAAAAACTCACCGTCAGGAGCCGTGAAGGTCCGTCCCGCCGTGAGCGGACGCCCCAACGTCAAATTGAGGTGCACGCCGATGCCCAGCCCGTCACAGCCCCGAACCGCCTCACGCGCAAAATCAAGATAGCGGCTGTTGCCAAGCGCCGTCGTAGAGCGCAGGATACCGCGGCGGTACGCCTCCACAATGCCCAGCGTGTTCGCCTTGGTGTAACCAAGGTCATCTCCGTTGACCACGAACCTCATAATCAAACTCCTCACAAACGAGAAAACGAGGCGCCCCGCCGCGCAGGACGCCTCGCAATCGATCAGATAAACCGCGAGCGATTGAGCTGTCGCCCGTATTTAGTCTCCGAGCGCCTTCTTAACCTGAGCGATGACCTTAGCCCCGTCCATCATGCCATACGCCATCATGTCGATGGACTCAACAGGCTTCTCGGGGAAAAGTCCCTGGATACGGGCGAGCTCGAAGCGGACCTGGGGCCCAAGGAGAATAACGTCGGCATCGGCGCCGAAGGACTGCGCCTCAGAGATGGGGTGCGCGGCGATGGTGGCCTCGTAGCCCTGGTCGTCGGCGGCCTTCTGCATCTTGGTCACGAGCAGGCTGGTGGACATACCCGCGGCGCAGAACAGGACGATATTACGCATGGTAGTTTCCTTTCGGTCGCGCCCGCTCGGCGGACGTGCGGTTGACTAATCAGAATTCTAACTGTCTGGAAAGAATACGCTTGGAGCTTCTCTCGGTTTCTACTCGGCGGCCTGCGCGTTCTCGGCGTCGACAAGGGTCTTGTCGTAGGCGCGGATGAACGGAGTGCAGATCACGAAGTCGACGGCGAGGAGCACGAACCACAGGACGATGGTCTTGGGGTCCATCGTGGAGAGGAACGCCTGCAGGGGTCCGGGAACGGTGAAGGGCAGCGTGATGTAGAACTTGCCGAGGATGCCGGCGTCGGCCAGCAGGTAGTAGCTGGAGAAGTTGATAATCGAGCAGATCAGCAGCGGGATATAGGTGAAGACGTTGAGAACGGTCGGCAGGCCGAAAATCATCGGCTCGTTGATGTTAAAGAGGCAGGGCACCGAGGCGACCTTGGCCACGCTCCTGAGCTGCGAGGACTTGGCAAAGACCAGAACGACGAGCAGAATGGCCAGGTAGGTGATCCAGCCGCCGAAGGCGCTGTTGGAGTAACCGGCAAAGATGTACTGCATGGGCTCGCCGGCCTGGTAGGCCTCGAGGTTGGCGGCGACGGCGGCGGTGGTGATGGGGCTCGTCACGACGGAGACCATGTTGGCGCCGTGGATGCCGAAGAACCAGAAGGTGGTCATGATGAAGTTGATGACCAGGACAGAGGGCAGGCTGCCGGTGGCGGAGAGCAGCGGCTGGAAAATCGTGTAGACGAGCGAAGTCAGGCCGGCGCCGGTGAGGCTCGTGCACAGGACGTTGAGCAGGGTGAAGCCGACGACGGAGATGACCATGGGGATAAGCACGTTGAACGGCGCGGCGACGTTGGGCGGCACGGTATCGGGCAGCTTGATGCTCACGTTGTGCACAGCGCACTGGTGGTTGATCTCGACGACAGCCAGCGCCACGATCATGGCACCGAACATGTAGGAGGCGCCGAGCTTGGCAATGGTGATCGTGCCCGCCGAGAGATCAACGGCCTCGCTCACGCACAGGAACACGAGTAGCGCGCACAAGGCGTTGTTCACGCCGTCCATCTTGTAAGTCTTGGCGAGCTCGTACGCCACGCCGCAGACCACGTAGAGCGAGATAACGCCGATGGTCATGTAGTACGGGACCATCAGGACACTTGCGTTGGCGGTCGCCCACGAGGACCAGGCAAGAAGGAAATCGAAGAAGAAGTTGCCGCCGGTCAGGCCCGAGGGAACGGGAGGCGCGGCGAGAAGGCACGCGAAGCCGCCGACGATCGTGATAGGAATCATGACCGTCATGCCGTCGCGGACCGCGGCCAGGAACTTCTGCTGAGAGATCTTCATACCGACGGGAACGACGGTGCGCTCCATCACTGCTTGGAACTTGTCCATAAAGGACTGCTTTGGTGCGGTGGCCTCACTCATGGGGGCTTCCCTTCTCTCTAGTCGATCGGGTCGTTAGCGCGGCCAGTGCGCTTTGCGATTCAGAATGTATGCGAAATTGAATGGCCATTCAACCTAAATACCATTTACCGATTCATCCATTCGGCAAACGGTAAATGGCCATTCATCGTGTATGCTAGTCGCCAATAGCCGCCCAGACTCTCCAAGGAAGTGATGAATACCGTGTTTTACATCGGGTTTGATAAAACTGACATCACACCTTCCGCTCCATGCCGCATGGCAGGGTATAGTCGCGAAGGCTTAAGTACTTCGATTCTAGACCCCATTCAAATCAATTCATGCTCATTCAAGATGAATGACGAAACGTTCATTCTCACCGTGCTCGACTCAATTATGTTGGAAAGCGAGTTCTGCGACCTGGTGAAGGCGGGCGTCACGGCGGCCACCGGAGTGGCGGCCGACCATATCGTGGTGGCCTGCATCCACACGCACTCGGCGCCCGCCTTCTTTAAGCTTGCCTTCGAGGACACCGTGGTCGAGCCCACGCTTCGCGCCGAGGCGCTGGCCAAGATGACCCAGAGCGCCGCCGCGGCCCATGCCCGCATGGTGCCCGCCAACTGCACGTTTGAGTCGATGGAGGTCGAGGGTCTCTACGGCAACCGCAACGTCAAGGGCGGCGTCGAGGATAAGCGCTGCTATCTCGCGTCGTTTACCGGCGAGAACGGTTCCCCGCTGGGTGCTGTCTTCAATATCTCCGCTCACCCCACGATTCTCAACGGCTCGAGCACCGCGCTCTCGGCCGACCTCATCGGCCAGGTCCGTCTGCGCCTCGAGCGCGAGCTCGGCTGCGGGGTCCTGTGCACCAACGGCACCTGTGGCGACGTCTCGACCCGCTTCTACCGCAAGGCCTCGGGCATGGACGAGCTCATGGGCACCGCAGACGCGCTCTTCTCGCAGTTCGTGGAGAAGCGCGAGCAGATCGGGCTTCCCACCTTCGGCCAGCCGCTATCCGGACGCGTCGAGCACCCGGCGACCTTCGACGCCGCGACCGACGCGGACTGGCAGGAGATGACCGCGCGCCTGCAGGCCGACCTGGACTCCGCTGGCCCCTCCCCTATGACGAGCTTCCTTATGGAGCGCCAAAAGATCAAGGCCCGCACGAGCCCGATTCACCTGAACCTCATCAGCCAGTTCTACGTCTTCGGCAATCTCATCGTGGTGGCGCTACCAGGCGATATCTGCAGCGAGCTGGGCCGCCGCATAAAAGCTGCCTTCCCCACCCACCAGGTCGTGATCATCGGCTACGCCAACACCTACTGCAACTACCTGGTGCCCGACTGCGACTACGGCAAGTACTTCGAGACGTACAACTCGCGCCTGGCCCGCGGCGAGGCCGACGCCTTTGTTGCCCAGGTAATTGGTAGCATTGAGTCATTGATTGCTGAATAGCTATTCACTGACCCCTGGAGGAGCCATGAACCCGTTCGAGCAGATGGAACTCAAGCAGAGTGCGTTCACCGCCACCGACCGCGAGGTCCACGACATGGTCGTGAACAACGTTGACGACGTGCTGCGCGGAAGCGCCACGTCACTGGCCCGCGACTTCAACATCTCGCAGCCCGCCATCACTCGCTTTTGCAAGAAACTCGGTTACAACGGGTTCGCCGAGTTCAAGAGCGCTCTGTACCAGTACCACAAGTCGGCCGCGATGTCCGACTCGCCCGAGACGGCCGTAGACTGGTACTGCAAACTGCTGCAGAGCCTGCCCGCCGCGATGAACGAGGCCGACGTCGACGGCATCGCGACGAGACTAGCCTCTTCCCGTCAGGTCGTGACGACGGGCTTCCACAAGAGCGCGCTGCCCGCACAGCTCCTCGACCTCAACCTGGTCAAGTTCGGCATCCTCTCGAAGTTCAGCTCATACGATCAGCTCACCACTTCCCAACGCTCATACACGAGTGACGACACGCTGGTGGTCTTCTCGGCCGCGAGCGACGTCTATAAGGAAACGCTCGCGTCGATCCGCGAGAACGACGCGGCACGTCAGCCTCACATCGTCCTCGTCACCATGAGCACGCGTAGCCCGCTGCGCAAGCTTGTCGACGACGTCGTCTGGCTGCCGAGTTACCAGAACCAGCGATACACGCAGTACTTGGAGAGCCAGGTCAGCGCCATGGTTTTTGTGGACCTGCTCACCAACGCGTTAGCACAGAAGGCCTCGGCGTAAGACCGGGGCAACGACCGGGGCCGCGGGCCCCACAGAAGAAGGGACTGACCATGATCGGCATCAACTGCACTATGTACCACGACAAGCTCCGCGCCTACGTCGAGGCGATGGACTCCCCCAAGTGCACCTACGTCAGCGAAACCGCGATGGAGGTCCTCTTCGAAACCACCGACGACGCCCTGGCCTTGACCGAGGTAAAGAAGGCCCTGAAGGCCACGCCGGAGTTCAAGGCCGTCTATTTCCAGATTCACCAGAAGTAACGGTTCCTCCGACCATCCCATCAAATAAACCGCACGTAAACCAGCGTTTTAGCGAGAAAGGACCAGCTGATGTCCCCCGAAGTCGAAACCGCGAGCTTCCAGATCATCGCGTCCGTGGGAACCGCCCGATCCAACTACATCGAGGCCATCGACAAGGCCGCTGCCGGCGACTTCGACGCCGCCGACGCGCTCATCGCCGAGGGCGAGCAGATCTTTACCGCCGGTCACAACGCCCACTTCGGCCTCATTCAAAAGGAGGCCGAGGGCAACCCGAGCGAGTTCGCGCTGATTCTGATGCACGCCGAGGACCAGCTCATGAGCGCCGAGGGCTTCGGCATCCTTGCCAAGAAGTTCGTCGCGCTCTACCGCAAGCTGGCCGAGCAGGGGGCTTAAGGAGAAGCGGCCCAAACACCGCGATCGACTCATATTCAGCGCTACAGAGAGGCGCGTCTGGCCACCTTCGGCTCGGCGCGCCTCTCTTGCGTCGAGCGGGTACGGAGAAGGTCGACGCAATCGGCGGCCATCTGCTCCATAGGGATTTCGACGCAGGTGAGGGGTGGGAAACCGTGCTCCGCATACTCGCGCACGCCGGTGCCGACGGCGAGCACGCCCACCCGCGAGGGGACATCGACACCGCGTGCATGCAGGGCATGGAGCGCCCCCATAGCCACATTGTCGCCCGGAGCGAAGACCCAGCAAAGATCGTCCAACGAAGGCAGGGACGCGACGGCCTCGAAACCCGCGTCGGCGCTCACCTGCGATACGACGACGCGGCGGGCACGGATGCCCTTCTCGGCCAAGGAGTCGATAAACGTCTCCTCACGCACCCTGGACCCCCCGAAGGCCGCGGGCGAAGTGAGGCAGAGCGCCTCGCCGGTTGCGCCGCGTGCTACGGCGGAATCAATCACCAGCTGAGCGGCAAGACGACCCACCTCGGCATCGTCGACCGCGACTGAACCCACACCGTCAAGCCGGCGGTTGTACAGCGCCACCGGAACAAGCGGCGGTTTTTCGGCAAGAAACTTCAGATCGGTAGCTTCAGCGTTGGCAATGACGGCAAGGTCGAACGTCGGGGCCCCCGCCAGCGACGAGGCTCCGGACAGCTCGCCCGCATGGTAGGAGACCACCGCGACGTCCCACTCCAGCCGCCTCTCCTCGATGGCGGCGTGAAGCCCTCCGAGGAAGCGCGCAAGCATCGACTCACGGTAGTCGTCGGCCCAGAAGAGCGCGAGAGTCTGACGGCCGGCGCCGCCGCGGAGGGTTCGGGCAGCCGCATTGGGGACGTATCCAAGCTCGCGCATGGCCTCTCGCACGCGTTTCTGCGTTGCTTCCGAAATCTTGCGGGCCTCTCCCTGCCCCCGGGCCACGATAGAAACCGTGCTCAGCGAGACACCGGAGCGCTGTGCCACGTCCTTGAGGGTCGCCATATTCCACCTTCCGTTTAGGGGCGAGGCGTCGCGCGCTTCTCGGCCCGGCAGCATGGCGAGAAATGCTAGCACAACGCTCTCGCGGCAACTACAACGTTGCACCCCGTGCATCCAGCTTGTTCTGCGCAACTGCGACGCCCACCCAGCTGACGCCAGCCCGTCAACTTCAGCAAACGCGATTGTTTGAAATCAGCGCTTGACGCTGTTTAGTACAACGTTGTACTATTCGTTTGGGTACAACGTTGCACTGCTTTGTACCTGCGCGGATAGGCCAGTTATCCGCGCCCTTTCTCACACATCACGTTAGGACGAAGCATGAAGACCATTCGCATTGGCTCCGGCGCCGGCTATGGCGGCGACCGCATCGAGCCGGCCATCGACCTCATCATGCGAGGCGAGCTCGACTACATCATCTTCGAGTGCCTGGCGGAGCGCACCGTGTCCATCGCGCAGAAGCGCAGGCGCGAGAACCCCAATCTCGGTTATAACGACCTGTTCGACTACCGCTTCACCCGCATCCTCGACGCGCTCGCGCAGCTGCGCGCCGAGGGCAAGGCAGCACCGCGCGTGGTCACCAACATGGGTGCGGCCAACCCCGCCGCCGCAGCCGCCCATTGCCGCGAGATGGCGACCGAGCGCGGCCTCTCCGGGCTTCGCATCGCCTGCGTCACCGGCGACGACAAGACTAACGAGCTCGACCGCTACCTGGACTTCGTCACCATCGAGACGGGCGCCCCTCTCTCGGCTATCGATGGCGAGATCCTCTCGGCAAACGGCTACATCGGCTGCGCCGGCATCGTTTCCGCGCTCGAGGCGGGCGCGGACATCGTGATCACCGGCCGCGTCGCCGACCCGTCCTTGGCCCTCGGCCCCTTGGTTCACGAGTTCGGCTGGGCGATGGACGACTACGAACGCCTGGGCCGCGGTACCTGGGTCGGGCATCTCCTCGAGTGCGCGGGCCAGGTCACCGGCGGCTACTTCGCCGACCCCGGCTTCAAGGATGTGCCCGACCTCTGGAATCTCGGCTTCCCCATCATCGAGGTCGACGAGAACGGAAACGGCCTTGTCACCAAGCTGCCCGGCACCGGCGGCATCGTGAGCGAGGCCACCGTCCAGGAGCAGTCCCTCTACGAGATCCAGGACCCCGAGAACTACTTCACGCCCGACGTCATCGCTGACTTCTCGCAGATCTGTATCGAGCAGGACGGCGAGGACCGCGTGCGCATCCACGGCGCCGACGGCAAGGCCCCCAACGGCTTCTACAAGACGAGCGTCGGCTACCACGACTGCTTCATCGGCGAGGGACAGATCAGCTACGGCGGGCTCAACGCTCTGCCCAAGGCCGAGCTCGCGCGCATGATCATCGAGAAACGCTTCGAACTCATCGGCCTCGAGGCGGAGGAAACGCGCTTCGACTACATCGGCGTCAACTCGTTGTTCGGCAACAAGATCAGCGACGCGATTCGGGGCGACTCAGACTGCTCAACCTGCACGGCGCCCACCGAGGTGCGCCTACGCGTCGCCGCCCGCACCAAGACGGCCGAGGCGGCCCGTGAGGTCGGCCGGGAGGTCGAGGCCCTCTACACCAATGGCCCCTCGGGCGGCGGCGGGGCCACGGCAAGCGTCCGCGACATCGTGTCCATCGCCAGCATCCTCATCCCTTCCGACCACTTCCACGTGGACGTAAAGCTCCTGGAGGCGTAACAGCATGAAGCTCAAGTCAATCGCCCACTCCCGCACCGGGGACAAGGGCAACATCTCGGTCATCTCCGTCATCGCCTACGACAAGAAGGACTTCCCCCTGCTCAAGGAGCGCGTGAGCGCCGAGCGCGTGTCGAGCTACTTCTCCGAGCTTGCCCACGGCGAGGTCACCCGCTACGAGATCGCCAGCATCGGTGCGCTCAACTTCGAGCTCAAGGCCGCGCTCGGAGGCGGCGTAACGCGCTCTCTTGCGCTTGATATGCACGGCAAGAGCCTCGGCTCGGCACTTCTCGAGATGGAGGTCTAGCAATGGAGGCCGCCGACATCAAGCGCATCGTCGTGGCGGGCGCGGGCACCATGGGTTACTCGATGGCCCAGATCTTTGCGCGCTACGGTTACGAGACCGTGGTTTACGACCTGGCCGAGGCCGCGCTCGAAAACGCTCGCGTGCGGATCGCGCAGGGCACCGACAACCTGGTCGACGACGGAGAGATTTCCCGCGAGGAGGGCGACTCGCTACTCGCCAGGCTCGAGTACACCTGCGACAAGAGCTGCTTTGCCAACTGCGACCTCATGGTCGAGTCCATCGTCGAGAAGCTCGAGATCAAGCAGGCGTTCTATCGCGAGGTGAGCGAGCTGGCCCGTCCGGATGCGATTCTGGCGAGCAACACCTCGGGACTCTCGATCAACGCGCTGGCCAGCGCCGTCGCCGAACCCGAGCGTTTCATCGGCATGCACTGGTTCAACCCGTCGAACATCATCCCGCTCATCGAGATCGTGCGCGCCGACGCAACGAGTGACGGCTGTGCCGGGGCAGTGCGCGACGTTGCCCTGCGCATCGGCAAGAAGCCCGTGGTCGTCACCCGCGACGTGCCTGGCTTTGTGGCCAATCGCCTGCAGTTCTCCGTGCTCCGCGAGGCCCTTCACCTGGTCGAGGAGGGCGTCGTGGATGAACAGGGCGTCGACGATGTCATGCGCTACGGCCTGGGCGTTCGTTACGCCTGCCTGGGCCCGCTGGCAATCGCCGACTTCGGCGGGCTGGACACCTTCCACCACATCGCGAGCTATCTCAACGCCGATTTGTGCAACGACAGCGAGCCTTCTCGCCTGTTGACCGAAAAGTACGAGAACGGGGCCTTTGGCGTGAAGGCCGGGCGCGGCTTCTACGACTACTCCGACGGTCGCGATGTGACCACGACGCAGGAGCGCGACGAGGCCTACCTCGCCGTCGTTCGCGCACTCAAACTGTAACAGCCGCAACGGCATCGGGAGATATGGCCGGCTCTGCCGAAGCCGACACGCCCGTATGCCCGTATGCCCGCATCGACAATCGACCTCATAAACCGAGCGATCCCGCAAGGCCCAGAAACCTCGCGGGATCGACTTGTATCGATGCATAGAGACCCGCCTACTTGCGCGGTCCCTTCTTCTTGCGAACGCTGTAGCCAAAAGTACCCAGTCGTTTGCCCAGCTCAAAGTACTCGCCGTGGCTGTAGGCAGTAAGACCCGCGCGGGCAAGGTCGAGGCGGCCGCGCTCGTCGAGCAGGGCGTCATCGGCCTGGACGGCCTCGACGCTCGCGAGGAACATGTGGTGGCTGCCAAGCTCCTTGACCTCGGTGACCTTGCACTCGATGTTCACCGGGCTCTCGGCGATGATGGGCGCATGCGCAAGCGTCGCCGCCGGCTCCGGCGTGAGACGACACTCTTTCCACTTGTCCCAATCACGGCCGGAGCGCGCGCCGCACCAGTCGCACGCGCGCTGCAGCTTCGCTGTGGTCAGGTTGACCACAAACTCGCCCGACTCGCGGATGATGGGATAGCTCGCCCGCTCGGGCCGCACGGAGATGTAGAGCATCGGCGGGTTCGTGCAGATGGTGCCCGTCCACGCGATGGTGACGATGTCCGTCTGTCCGGCCTCGTTTCCGCAGCTCACCATAACCGCCGGCAGCGGATAGAGCATATTTCCGCCGGACCAAACCTGCTTAGCCATCCTGGTTCCTTTCCCTTTGGCGCGAGTACGGGACCTATTGTGCCGGATGGGAAGAGGCGCCGCGGAGAAATTCCGCCTGCGCTTGTCATTGGTCTCGGAGAAAACGTATCCGTTGGGAGCGCACCCATCCCAACAGACGTGCTTTCTCCGCAAATGGGCTTCTTTGCGTCCCAATGGACGCGCTTTCTCCGCAAACCGAACCAAGAAGTCCCAACGGGCACGATTTTTCCGCGCGGCCCCGCTAACCCAGCTCGACGGTAAACAGCGGCTTGTAGCGCGCCCCGTCTTTCTCCAAATAGCTGCGGTACAACGTGACCGCATGCGCCTCACACGGCAGCGGAAAACCGAGGCTGGGAAGCGCGCCGCTCGGGAGCTTGGCCCGCCGGGCCAGCGTCACGTGCGGCAAGAAGGAATTCGACCGATCGAAATCCACGCCACGCTCCGTGAGCCCCTCGCGGACCCTCTCGGCCAAGGCCACGAGCTCGGGGTCCTTGGCAATCTCGAGCCAGAGGCCCGAGCCGCCCGCGCGCTTTCCGAAGGCGCCCAGGCCCACGACGTCGATGGGCACGGGGCCGACCGTGCGGCACGCCTCGTCGATGGCATCCATTGCGTCGCGGGCCTCAGCCTCGCCTATCTCGCCAAGAAACGCCAGCGTAAGGTGGTAGTTCTCCGCCGGGACAAAGCGTCCCTCGACGTCGCGCCCCAGCTGACGTGCCAGCGCTGCGGCGTCGTCGACGAACTCCTCCGGCATGTCCAGCGCAATGAACGCCCGCATCTTACCTCCCCCGCACTCGCGGCATCGGGACAGCCCCTTTGCCCGCTCCCGCTCAAATTCGAACAAATGTTGCATACTCTGTGACGGCAAGAAACGCACGCAAATGTTGTCCCGCAGGCAACGCAAAATAGTCTCACACAAAACCAGGAGGAGGTGCAGATGGGCCCGGACCCGATCATACGGCGCGACCCGGTGGACACCGGGCGCATCTACATGTGTATCGACCTCAAAAGCTTCTACGCCTCCGTCGAATGCGCGGACCGCGGGCTCGACCCCTTTACCACGAACCTCGTGGTGGCCGACCCGAGCCGAGGGGACGGCACGATCTGCCTCGCCGCGAGCCCTGCGATCAAAGCCCTCGGGGTCTCGAGCCGCGCGCGCGTCTTCGAGATCCCCAAGGACATCGAGTACATCAAAGCCCCGCCGCGCATGAAGCGCTACATGGAGGTCTCGTCCCAGATCTACGGCATCTACCTGCAGCGCATTAGCGCGCAGGACATCCATGTGTACTCAATCGACGAGTGCTTCATCGACGCGACGCCCTACCTCAAGCTCTACAAGACCGACGCCCGCAGCCTCGCCAAGCTCCTCATGAAGGACGTCGAGGAGCAGACGCATATCTGCGCGACGGCGGGCATCGGCACGAATCTCTTCCTTGCCAAGGTCGCGCTCGACGTGACGGCAAAGCACGTGGACGACCATATCGGATTCCTCAACGAGAAGGAATTCCGGCGCAAGATCTGGCATCACCGGCCCATCACCGACATCTGGGGGATCGGGCCCGGCATCGCGCGGCGCCTTCTGCAATACAACGTACACGACCTCGCGGGAATCACGCAGATAGACGAACGGTTCCTGCATAAAGAGTTTGGCGTGAACGCCGAGTACCTCATCGACCACGCTTGGGGCTATGAGTCCTGCACGATGGCGGACATCCACGCGTACCGGCCGCGCGGGCACTCGACGAGCAACGGACAGGTCCTCATGCGCGACTACAGCTTTGCCGAGGCGCGCAACGTCCTGCGCGAGATGGCCTCGGCCTCGGCGCTCGACCTTGTGGAGAAGCGCCTGGTCTGCGACTCGATCGCGCTCTATGTGGGTTACTCGTGGGACGACCTGGGGGCTCCGAGCGCAGGCGCGGCGCGCAAACTCGGCAAGCTCACAAACTCCCGCAACGAGCTGCTGGAGCGCACGCTGGAGATCTACGACGAGATAGTAGACCGCGACCGCTCCATCAGGCGCCTCAGCGTAAGCCTCGGAGGCCTTGCCGACGAGAAATGCGCCACCCAGACGCTCTTCGACAATGTGGCCGCAGCCGAGGAGGAACACAGCTTGAGCGCCGCGACCCTCGCCGTTCAGAAGAAGTTCGGCAAGAACGCCCTGCTCCGCGGCGTGAGCCTGCGCGAAGAGGCAACGCAGCGCGAGAGAAACAACCAGGTGGGAGGTCACCGTGCAGAGTAACCCGCATCAAGGCACACCGGACAGCCCGCGCCGTCATCGCCCCGAGGACGAGCCGCTGGGCCGGCCCCGCACCTCTCGCCTACCGAAGCCGCGGGCCGATCGCGCGAGTCAGTTCATGCCCTTCGCGGCGCTCACTGGCTTCGATGACTACCTGCGCGCCACCGACGACGAGCGCGAGCAGATGTACGCTGACGAGAACTTCACCCACCCCGAGGACTTCACCACGTGGGACTAAAGGTCTTGAGCAAAGAGACTTGGGATTCGATAGGAGTGCCCATGGACGCAAAGAAACTTGAGGAGCTTATGGGCTTCTCTCCTGGCGAGCTTGAAGAGGCCTACGCCCTGCTGCGCGCGAGCCCCTGCGACGAGTTCGTAGACGCCTATCTGTGGGCTATTTGAGGGCGGCCGGAGACGATTTCACTCTTGGTGGTTGAAACGCTTCATCCAAGGTTATTAGATAACCTTGGATGAGAAACGATGTGAGCCAAGGTTATCGGACCCTCGAGAATCGCTAGCCGATGGCCTTCGCGATCAGGGCGGCGGCCTCCTCGGCGGCGGCCTCATCGAGGCCCGCGTACTGGATCACGAACCTTCGCAGGCCGTCTACCTGTGTCGCATTCTCCGGACACGACGCGAAGCCCGAGAGCGGGGCCACGCGCACCCCGTCGGCAAGAAGCGCCGACGCGATGTCCTTCTCGCCGCGCTCCGAGTCGACGGCAAGCACAAAGTGCAGCCCCGAGTCCGCCTCCTCGACCCGCATCCGCCCGCTCGCCCCAGTGGCGAGAAGCGCGTTCACGAGCACATCCCGCTGCTCCCGCGCGCGTTTGCGAACGCGGCTCACATAACGCTCGTAGTCACCCGACTCAAGCAGACGGGCCAGCGCAACCTGTTGCACGGAGCTCACCGTCGAGGAATAAAAGCCGAGGTCGTCGGCGAACCGCTCCACGAGCTCGGCCGGCAGCACCATATAGGCCAGGCGCAGAGCAGAGCCAAGGCTCTTGGAGAACGTGTTCGTATAAATGACGCGCCCGGCGGCGTCCATGCCCGCGAACGGCGGCACGGGGCGGCCCGCCAAGCGGAACTCGCAGTCGTAGTCGTCCTCGACTATCCAACGGTCCGACCCTGCGGAAGCCCAGCTCAGAAGCTCATAGCGCCTCGAGATACTGGTCACACGACCCGTCGGAAACTGGTGCGACGGCATAATGTGGGCCACATCTGCGCCCGAATCGAAGAGCGCCGCCATCTGCACGCCGTCGGCATCCAGCGGCACATGGACGACTCGCCGCACGCCGCACGCTTTGTACAACCTGGTCAGGCGCGGATAGCCCGGGTCCTCGATGGCGTAGGTGAGCCCGCGCCCCAGCAGCTGCACGACCATCGTGTCGAGCACCTGGGCGCCCGCACCCACCACAATGCACCCGGGGTCGACGTCCATTCCTCGCGTTTGCCGCAGGTAGCCGGCTATGGCGGCCCGAAGCCGAGCCGTTCCCTGCGCGGGCGACGGCGAGAAGCACTCGGCTTCCGGTTCGGAAACAAGTACCTGTCGCAACGCCTGTGACCAAAGGCGCGCAGCATCCGGCCCCGGCTCGCCGGCGGCGAGGTCGATTCTTGCCATTGGTGAGGGCGCGTCCGACACCGGCGCGCGTCCGGCCTGCGGCAGCCCGCGTCTAACCTGCTGCGGCAACCGAGCCGAGAAGTACCCGCTGCGTGGGCGTGACTTTACGTACCCCTCCGCCACGAGCTGTGCATAGGCTCCCTCGACGGTCACGACGCTCACGCCGAGGTGCTCCGCAAGCGTGCGCTTCGAAGGCAGGCGTTCCTCCGCCCCGATGGCTCCGTTCACAATGTCGTCGCGAATCCGCTGGTAGAGATACTCGTAAAGGGGTTTCTCGCCACGTGCTTCGAGGTCGTAGTCGAGCATCTGGCCTTATCCGTTCTGTGTGTCTGACCTTATTCTGACCTGATTATTTTCTCATAGTCTGGACGTTTTGCCCTAGCCAGTTAACGCCTAAGCTCTGAACCCATCGAATCGAAACCGGACAAAGGAGCCCCGCATGGCAGAAACCACCCAGACCCGCGAAGAGCGTGCCGCGCTCAACCGACAGCTCGCACAGATGCTCAAGGGCGGCGTCATTATGGACGTCACCACCCCTGAACAGGCGCGCATTGCCGAGGAAGCCGGCGCCTGCGCCGTCATGGCCCTCGAGCGCATCCCGGCCGACATTCGTGCGGCCGGCGGCGTCTCCCGCATGAGCGACCCCGCCATGATTCGAGGCATCCAGGAGGCCGTGAGCATCCCCGTTATGGCCAAGTGCCGCATCGGCCACATCGCCGAGGCCCAGATCCTGCAGGCCATCCAGATCGACTACATCGACGAATCCGAGGTCCTCTCCCCCGCCGACGACGTGTACCACATCGACAAAACTGCCTTTGACGTGCCGTTTGTTTGTGGCGCGCGCGACCTCGGTGAGGCTCTTCGCCGCGTGGCCGAGGGCGCTACGATGATCCGCACCAAGGGCGAGCCGGGAACGGGCGACGTCGTGCAGGCCGTCCGCCACATGCGCAAGATCCAGAAGCAGATCCGCGACGTCGTGGCCCTTCGCGAGGACGAGCTCTTCGAGGCGGCCAAGCAGCTCGCGGTGCCGGTCGAGCTCGTGCGCGAGGTCCACGCCACGGGCAAGCTCCCGGTCGTGAACTTTGCCGCCGGCGGCGTGGCGACCCCCGCGGACGCGGCGCTCATGATGCAGCTCGGTGCCGAGGGCGTCTTCGTCGGCTCCGGCATCTTTAAGTCCGGCGACCCGGCCCGCCGCGCGGCCGCCATCGTCAAGGCCGTGGCCAACTTCGAGGACGCGGCGCTGATCGCCAAGCTCTCCGAGAACCTCGGCGAGGCCATGGTCGGCATCAACGCCGACGAGATCCAGACCATCATGGAAGAGCGGGGCATCTAGTGGGCACGACCGCGGTCCTCGCCGTCCAAGGGGCGTTCATCGAGCACGAGCAGGCGCTTTCCCGCCTCGGCGAGAAGTGCGTCGAGCTGCGGCAGGCCGCTGACCTCGACCAGCCATTCGACCGGCTCGTGCTCCCCGGCGGCGAATCGACCGTTCAGGGCAAGCTCCTGGACGAACTCGGGATGCTGGAGCCGCTTCGCAAGCGCATCGAGGGCGGCATGCCGGTGCTCGCGACCTGCGCGGGGTTGATCCTTTTGGCCAAGCGCCTTGACGCGCACGACGACAAGGGCACGCCGCGCCTTGCCACGCTCGACGTCACCGTGCAAAGAAACGCTTACGGCCGGCAGCTCGGAAGCTTTCACACCCGCGGAGACGTTGCCGGCGTAGGCGAGGAGCTCCCTATGACGTTCATCCGCGCGCCGTACGTAGTGGAGGCAGGTAGCAACGCCGTGGTGCTCGCTGAAGTAGATGGGCGCATCGTCGCGGTTCGCCAGGGCAAGCAGCTCGCACTCGCCTTCCACCCGGAGCTTGACAGCGATACGCGCATCCACGAGGCGTTTCTTTCTCTATAAAGGAGCGAAAGGAACGCAGCAACGCACGAGCTCCCTGTCCGGGCGCTTCGATACGGCCCGGACGGTGAGCTTCCGACAACCAAAGAGTCGCAAAAGAAGAGAGGCCCTCACAACCGTGAGAGCCTCTCTCGCTGACTAACGCAAGCGATTAGTAGCGCTTGCCGTAACCGCCGCGATCGCCGCCGCGACGATCGTCACGGCCGCCGCGGTTGCCGCCGAAGCCGCCGCGACGGTCGTCACGGCCGCCGAACCCGCCGCGACCGCCGCGGTCGTTGCGGTCGAAGCCGCCGCGGTTGCCGCCGAAGCCGCCGCGACGGTCGTCACGGCCGCCACGGTCGAAGCCGCCGCGACCGCCGCGGTCGTCACGGCCGCCGAATCCGCCGCGGCCACCGCGATCGCCGCCGCGACGGTCGTCGCGACCGCCGAAGCCGCCACGGCCGCCGCGGTCGCCACCACGGGCACCGAAGCCGCCGCGACCGCCGCGGTCACCGCCGCGCGGGCCGCCGAAGCCGCCTCGGCCACCGCGGTCGTCACGGCCGCCGAAGCCGCCGCGGTTGCCGCCGAAGCCGCCGCGCGGGCCGCGGTCGTCGTTGTCCAGGCCCATCTTCTGAAGCGGCTCAATGATCTTGTCGAGCGCAGCGAAAATCTCGTCAAGCTCCTCGTCGGTGAGCTCGGGCACGTAGCCGATGGTCTTAAGGCCCTGAGCAGCGGCGGCGTCGGCCGCACCCTCCTCAGCGGAGACCAGGACGGCGCGCATGTCCTCCTCCTCGGGGAGCACGCGGGTCACGATGCCGTTCTTCTCAGCCTCGGCCATCATGGAGTCGAGCTCGCGCAGGCGAATGCCGAGCAGCTCAGACATCTCCTTCTGGTCCATCTGGGGCTTGAGCTCGAGAAGCTTGACCGCGCGCACCATGTTGTTAACGCGCTGGTTGCGGGCGTCCTCCTCCTCGCGCATGGCGTCCTTGCGGCCACGGAGAAGACGGGCGGCGCGCTGGGCCTTGTCGAAGAGAATCTCGTTCTTGTCGAGCGGGGCCTCCTCGGTCTCAGGCTCCTCGGCCTCGTCGTCAGCCTCGTCCTCGTTCTCGACGACGTCCTCGTCGAGCTCCTCGTCCTCGGACACCTCGGCGTCCAGGACCTCCTCGTCCTCGGTCATGATCTCGTCGTTCTCGCTGTACTCAGACATGAGTCTCCTTCTTCGCCTTCCGGCGTAAAAATGCGCCACCACTCTGCGGGCGCTTCACAAGTAAGTTAGTGTATCCCGACAAGCCATCCACCCAGGTAGACAAACTGCCCAGACACGCAGACTCCACGAGTGTGCCGGGGGCTTCTTGCCTGGATGCTCCAAACACCGCGGCAAGAGGCCCCTCTGGGCGGCCGTTCTTCTTTCGTGAGTCTGTACGCTCTTGCACCAGGGCCCGTCTCGCATGTCCGGAGAAACGAGGCCCCGCGGCACGTTTCTCCGGCTATGCGAGACGGCGTCAAAGCAAGGAGCGCCCAACTCCCGTTTCGCGGACGAAACGACCCGTCCCGCTACGCCTGGCGATATCGCGCGAAGAAGTCCGCAAGGTCCTCCATCGACTCGCGCAGCACCTCCATGCGCGGCAGGTAAACGATGCGGAAGTGGTCGGGCTCGCCCCAGTTGAAGCCGCGCCCGCGCGTAATGAGGATCTTCTTCTCGTGGAGCAGGTCGAGCGCGAACTGCTCGTCGTCGGTGATGTTGAACTTCTTCACGTCCATCTTCGGGAAGATATAGAACGCCGCCTTAGGCTTAACGGCAGTGATTCCATCGATGGCGTTCAGGGCTTCGTAAACGTAGTTGCGCTGCTCATAGACGCGGCCGCCCGGGCGAATGTACTCATTAACGGATTGATATCCCCCGAGTGCCGTCTGGACAATGGACTGCGCCGGCACGTTCGAGCACAGCCGCATGTTTGAGAGCATGTTCACGCCGAGCATGAAGTCCTTCATGCAGCGCAGATTGCCAGAGAGGATCATCCAGCCGACGCGGTAGCCGCAGACCATGTGCGACTTGGAAAGGCCGGAGAACGTGACGCAGGGCAGGTCGGGGGCGAGCGACGCGATGGAGACGTGCTGGAAGCCGTCCATGATCAGGCGGTCGTATATCTCGTCGGCAAAGATCATGAGTTCGTGCCTGCGCGCGATCTCGACGATGCCCTCGAGAATCTCCTTGGAATAGACGGCGCCCGTGGGGTTGTTCGGGTTGATCACGACGATGGCCTTTGTGGCGGGGGTCACCTTCTTCTCGATGTCCTCGAGGTCCGGGTTCCACTCATTGGCCTCGTCGCAGATATAGTGGACAGGATTGCCGCCGGCGAGGGTCACGCACGCGGTCCACAGCGGGTAGTCGGGCGCGGGAATGAGGACCTCGTCGCCGTTCTCGATGAGCGCATGCATACAGAGCTGGATAAGCTCAGAGACGCCGTTGCCGGTATAGATGTTCTTCATGTCCACGCCAGCGATGTTGCGCAGCTGGGCATACTGCATGATCGCCTTGCGCGCCGCGAAAAGGCCCCGTGAGTCGGAATAGCCCTCGCACTCGGTGAGCTGCTGGCGCATGTCGTAGACGACCTCGTCGGGGGCGCGAAAACCGAAGGGCGCGGGGTTGCCGATGTTGAGCTTGAGGATGCGGGCCCCGTTCTCCTCCATGCGGGCGGCCTCGTCGACCACAGGGCCGCGCACGTCGTAGAGAACGTTTTCGAGCTTGCTGGACTTGTTGAACTCGCGCATGGCGGCGCTCCCTTGGTTCGTTGCGGATGAAGCGGTGCGATTCACGGCGGTGGTTGCCGCGGGCCCATCATTACGAGCGGTTTCTGGGCCTTGGTCGGAAACGGGCCCGGGGCCGGAGTTCCGGTCGAGACTCGGCTCGGGGCCGGCGAGCTTGCCCGAAAGCCAGCCGACGTCGACGCCGAGCAGCCGTGCGAGCATCGCCATGACATCGCCGCGCGGGACGACCTTTCCGCTCACATACTGACTGACCTGGCTTTTTCCAAGCTTCTCGCCTTGTTCGGAGGCCAAGCGAATGAGGTCGGACTGCTTGAGGCCGGCCGCAGACATAGCCTCCTTGAGGCGAATCTGGAACGTACTGTAAGCCACGGGCTTCTCCGTAAGTTCAATTTAGGGACACGCGCGGTGCCCTAGAGTTCAATTTCTCACTGTTTCTGACGGCACTATAGCACGCTGAAATTGAACTATTAGATAGAACCCTCGGAAATGTTCAATTTTAGAGGCGCGACACGGCGAAAAGTCGCGGACAGCCATTCGAACCGCGCGGCAGCCCCAGCGCACCCTGCAACCAAACTTCGACTTTGCGGCAAGCTTTACCGGTTTTGGCGCTCGAAGGAGGCCGCAAAGGGCGCTCTCGAGTCTCGAAACGCCCCTTGAAGCCTTTCAATAGAACCGCATGGCATGAATTCTGCCGCAAAGTCGAAGTTTGGTTGCACACACCCCAATGCGGGCGCCCGCATCCGCCGGAACACGGCAAAGGCCCGTGCCCCCAGCCGCGCTCGGCACCCCGCAAAAGAGGCGCTACCGCTCCTTACGGAGCGTGCGCAGCATGTGACGAGGAACCGCGTGCAGGGCGCACGGGCCGATGACCTGCCCGGCAGCGGCCTTCGCGGCATCGGAGCCGTTGCTCATGGCGTAGGCATGCCCAAAATCCGAGAAGCGCTCAAGCATCCGGATGTCATTGCCCCCGTCGCCGTAGACCGCGACCTCGTCCTGGGAGACGCCCAGGTAGCGAGCCAGCCACGCCACCGCCTCGCCCTTGTTCACCCAACGGCACGTGACCTCGAGCATCGAGGGGTCAAAGGGCGCGTTGACCACCTCGCCCGACCAATCGGCGATGAACGCCGCAATCTCGCGTGCCTCCCCCAGCCTGCGAATATGACCGTTGACCTTGCATACGTCCAGCGCGGCTATGTCCTCAGGCGAGCAGTCGTACACGTGCTCGGGGCCGCCCGTCGCGCTCATGCCGCGCATGACCACCTTGCGCCACAGCGGCATATGGCCGAAGGCGGCGGCGTGCTGCTCCTCTGTGCCGGTGTGGTAAGTGCGCTCGGCCGTGATGTAGTCGAGCTGCGCCTTCGGGAACGCCCGCACGAGACCCTCGATGAACTCGCCCGGCATCGTCGCCGTGCGCACGACCTGGCCACTCTCGTCGAGTACGATTGAGCCGTTAGCGCAAACCACAGCCACGTTGCCCTCGAAGCCGAGCGCCCGGTTCGACCGGAGCGTCCGGCCCGTTGCTATGGAGAAGTGAGCGCCCGCCGCGCGGACCTTCCGCAGCGAGCCCAAGATCACAGGGTCCGTGACGTGCAGCGCGTTGAGCAGCGTCCCGTCCAGGTCGGCGGCAAACAGCTTGATCATGCGCTTCTCCCCATTTCTTCGGATACGGCCCCGTGCAAACGCGCCCAAGGCCCAAACGGTCCTCAGTCTAGCGAGACTTTGCGCTACGATGCATCCAGCGCACACGACAAACAACGGGAAACCATGAACGACATAGCCGGTTACTTACTCTCCAACAAGCCCTGGATAAGCCTTGCCGCCATCGCGATCGCAGCCTTCTGCTGGTCCCGGTTCGAGGAGCTTGTGCGCAACCACGCGGCAAGAAGCTCTGAGGAGTCGCGCGCCGCGAGCCTCAACGTCATGCTCGTGGTGGGCAAGAGCGCGCTCTTCTGCGCGGTCGCGCTCTTCGTCTTCGCGGTCAACGGCGTTGACGTGGCCGGCATCGCGGCGAGCCTCGGAGTGGCCGGCATCATCGTCGGCTTCGCGCTGCAAGACCTGCTCAAGGACCTGATCATGGGCGTGACCATCATCTGGGACGGCTACTACGCGGTGGGCGATGTCGTGCGTTACGGCAGCTATGAAGGCGTGGTCGTGGCCCTGAACTTCAAGAGCACGAAGCTGCGAGACATCAAGACCGGAAACATCGTCTCCGTGAGCAACCGAGAGATCGCCCAGGCGGAGGTCATGTCCGACTGGCTCGACATCTGTCTCTCGTTGGGATACGAGGTTGCCGCCGAGGATGCCCGCGGCCTCGCAGGCGAGTTCGCCCGCCGCGCCTGCGACCTCGAGAACGTGACCTCCGCCGAGTTCTGCGGCACCCAGGAGCTGGGCACGAGCAGCGTCGGCTACCTCGTGCGCCTCCACTGCGACCCCGCGACGCGCTACGCGACCCGCCGCGAGGCGCAGGGCCTTATGCAGGACCTCTATGCCGAGCGCGGCTTCTCTTTCCCGTACGAGCGCCTCGAGGTCGCGCAGGTCTAGGAGGTCCCGCCGTATGCTCAACATCGTCCTTTACCAGCCGGAGATACCCGCGAACACGGGAAACATCGGGCGCACCTGCGTGGTCACGGGATCGCGCCTGCACTTGATCGGGCCCCTAGGCTTCTCGCTGGAAGACAAGAAGCTCCACCGCGCGGGGCTCGGGTACTGGCGCAGCCTCGACGTGCGGGTTTATGGCGGATGGGCCGAATTTCTGCGAGTCAACGGTCTCGCGTCGGCCTCCGACGGGCGCCTGCATTACCTCACCAAGAAGGCACGGCGCACCTACGCCGAGTCCATCTACGACGACGGCGATTTCCTGGTCTTCGGCAAGGAGTCGACCGGAATCCCCGAGGAGCTCCTGGCCGAGGCCCCGAGGCGCTGCGAGCGCATCCCGATGCTGCGCGACTCCGCCGCCATCACCGACGCGGGCGACTGGGCCGAGCCGGCCGGACAGGCCGGGGGCCACCCCATCCTGCGCCAAGACATCTGCGGCAACTTCATCGACCCCGACGACTACCGCATCAGCGCGCTCAATCTCTCCAACGCCGCCGCCGTCGTCCTGTACGAGGCCCTGCGCCAAACCGGGTTCCCCAGAATGGAATAGGCGCCCAGGGCAAGAGGCCTCCACCTTTCCCGTTGCGATGCCGGCCGGCAAAAAGGGCCGCCCGGTGCAAACACCAGACGGCCCCTCGCTAACCTGCGGGCAGAAGGCGCGGTCTAGACCAGCTTGCCCTTGCAGTGGTCGATCATGTGCTGGACCATCTGGGCCTCCCAGCCGAGGAAGTCCTTCTTGCGCGCAACAAGCTTGCCGTCAACGAGCTCCTGGTAGGAGACCTTGGCCTTGACGAAGCGGGTCACGCGGCTCTCGCCCTCATGCGTCATGCAGCTCTCCACGAGCTTCTGCGGGCCGAGACCCATAAGAAGCCTCGGATTGTAGAGCACGTGGTCCTTCTCGTCGTCGCCCTTGTACACGACGACGGCGCGAGCGACGCCGATCTGGTTGGCGGCGAGGCACACGGCATCCTCGAGCGAGTTCATGGTGTCGATGAGGTCCTGGGCGAGCTCGGCGTCGTCTGCGGTCGCGGCCTCGCAGGCCTGGGAGAGAACGGCATCGTCGCCGCTCACGAGTTCCTTGACGGACATGTGGTTTCCTTTCGAGCGAATTGGCGCAGGTATTCGCGCCATAAGCGGCGTTGAGTATATCATTGCCGTGCCAGTGCCGTTTTTGGGCCGAGGCCCGAGCAGGAGGGGTGCGCGTTGCCGCAGGAAAAGAAGATAGTCAAGGCCGAGCGCGCCTGCGAGGCGTGCCGCCGCCTCAACGAGAAGTACGGCCCCGTCGAGTGCTTCCTCGACCACTCCAGCCCCTTCCGGCTCGTCATCTCCGTGCTTCTCTCTGCACAGACCACGGACGCGCAGGTAAACCGCGTAACGCCCGGGCTCTTCGAGCGCTTCCCCACCCCGGAGGCGATGGCCGCCGCCTCGCCCGCAGAGGTCGCCGAGCTCATCCGAAGCCTCGGGTTCTACAAGACCAAGGCCCGCCACTGCGTCGAGTGCGCCCAGTCGATCGCCGGCGACTTCGGCGGCGAGGTCCCGAGCACGATGGCCGAGCTCACGAGCCTTCCGGGCGTGGGGCGCAAGACCGCCAACATCGTGCTCAACGTGGCCTTCGGCAAGGTCGAGGGAATCGCGGTGGACACGCACGTCAACCGCATCGCGCACCGGCTCGCGCTCTCGCCCAAGACCCACGAGAAGGAGCCGCTCAAGACCGAGCAGGACCTCCTGGCCCTTCTGCCGCGCGAGCTTTGGCGAGACGTGAACCACCAGTGGATCAGCCACGGGCGCGACACCTGCACGGCGCGCTCGCCCAAATGCGAGGGCTGCGCGCTGGAAGACATCTGCCCGAGCGCACACCGCTGCTAGTCCCCAACCTTAAGGAACATCAGCTTGATAGCCAGCCAGATTATCGTGTGGTTCTATTTCTTCGGCCTTCTGGGCTGGGTGTTCGAGTCCCTATACTGCTCGTTCGTGGAGAAGCGCTGGTGCAACCGCGGCTTCCTCTACGGGCCCATTTGCCCTATCTACGGCCTGGGCGCCGTGAGCGCCATCGCCGTCTTCGGCAACCCAGCCGCATCGGCCTTGACGCCCCCTGCCTGGGCGGTGTTCCTTATCTGCGCTCTCGGCGCCTCTGCCATTGAGTGGTTCACCTCCATCGCCATGGAGCACGTCTTCGGCACGGTGTGGTGGGACTACTCGGACCTCCCGCTGAACATCAAGGGACGCATCTGCGCGCCGGCCGCCTGTCTCTTCGGGGCGGGAGGGCTCGCCATCGTGTATGTGGCCCTGCCCCTTGTGAGGGCGGTCACCCTGGCGACGCCGCCGCTCGCGTTCGAGGTCCTCGGCCTTTTTCTCGTGACGCTCCTCACTGCCGACACGATGCTCACCGTCGCGACCTTGACCGAGGTCGTCCGCATCGTCGAGCAGGCGGAGGCGGGCTTGAACGAGCGCGTCCAGGGCGCCGTCGACGCGGGCTCGGCCAGCGTCCGCGCCAGCGCCGAGAAGCTCCGCGAGGGCACCGGGCGCCTGCGCGAGACGGGAGCCGAGGCCGCCGCGCGCATCAAGGCGGGCGGGGACGTCGCCACCTCGCGCCTACGCGACGGCGGCGACGCCGCGAGCGAGCGCCTTCGCTATCTCGCCGGCCACATGAACGCGCGGCAGCAGCACGTGCTCCACAACGCCCGGCGCTTCCGAACGGGCCGTCTCTCCGGCACGGCGCGCCGGCTCGAGGGCGCCATCGACGCAATACTGGCCGCACGAAACAAGAAAGGCGGGCAAGACGAGTGAGACCCGATACCCGTAAACGATTCAATGCCCTGGTAGACGAGCTTAGCGACGCCGCCCGCGTGCCCGTTATGCGCGAATGCGTTCAGCACGGCCGCGTAAGCACCTGGGACCACTGCGTGCGCGTCGCGGGATGCGCGGTCTCGCTCGGAGAGATGCTCCGCCTACGCGTAAGCGACCGAGAGCTTGTGCGCGCCGCGCTTCTCCACGACTACTTCCTCTACGACTGGCACGAGCCGAACCACACCAAGCACGCTACCATGCATCCCGTGTTCGCCCTGGAGAACGCGCGCGAGGACTTCGAACTCACGCCGCTCGAAGAGAACGCGATCGCCTCGCACATGTGGCCGTTGCCGCCGAGCCGCATGCCGAGAAGCCGTGAGGCTTGGCTCATCTGCGCCGCAGATAAATGGTGCTCCCTCGGCGAGACCTTCTTCATGCGGTAAGGAGCGCCCCTCGCACGGCGTCGCCTCGGGGCGCTTCCCCGCCTTCAATAAAACTGGGCGGCGTCATGTCGGGGCCTCTCGGCGCCTCCAGTTACCGGATGGCGCTCTTTTGGGACCCGCGGGATGCCCGACCGCCCCGCCGAGAAGAGGCGCTAGACCGCCTCTTCTCCCCGCTCGCCGGTGCGGATGCGCACGCACTCGTCCACCGGGTAGACGAATATCTTTCCGTCGCCGACCTCGCCGGTACGCGCGACCACGCAGATCCTCTTGATCAGGGGCTCTACCTGGAAGTCGCCGACCACGAGCTCGACCTTGACCTTAGGCACCATGTTGAGCATGACCTCGTTGCCGCGCACGTACTCCTTCCAACCGCGCTGGCTGCCGCAGCCCTGCACCTCATAGACGGTCATGCCGTGGATACCCATGTCGTTGAGGGCGTCCTTTAAATCCTCGAGCTTCTCGGGGCGGATGACGGCGGTTACTTTTTTCATATGCTTTCTCCTTCGCTGGAAAGAATCGCTCTTCGGACTTGAGCGGGTTTACGCGTCCATGCCGGTATACGCCGGGTACGCGCTCTCGCCGTGGGCCGAGAAGTCCATGCCGAGGGCCTCGTCATGCTCGTCCACGCGCAGGCTGCCGCCAAAGGCCGCCTTGACGATGCCCACGAGCACGACGTCGGCCACGACCACGATCGCGATCGTCACGAGAATGCCCACGACCTGGCTCACGAGCAGGGAGGGGTCGCCGGTGTACAGAAGGCCGCCGTGCTCGGTCCAGCTGAGCTCCGGCACGCAAAAGAGCCCGGTTAGAACGCCGCCGAGAAGCCCGCCCACGCCATGGCAGCCGAAGGCGTCGAGCGCGTCGTCATAGCCGAACTTTGCCTTGAGCTTGGAGATAGCGAAGTAACACACCGGGGAGACGACAAGGCCCATGACCACAGCGGCCCACGGCTCGACGAAACCCGCGCCCGGGGTCACCACGACAAGGCCCGCCACGAGGCCCGTGGCGCCGCCGACCAGGGTCGGCTTACCGGTCTGGACCTTCTCGACGACGAGCCAGGAGGCGAGGCCGGCCGAGGAGGCGACCGCGGTGTTCAGGATGGCGAGCGCGGCGGTGCCGTCCGCGGCGAACTCGGAGCCGCCGTTGAAGCCGAACCAACCGAACCACAGAAGACCCGCGCCCAGCGCCACGAAGGGCACGTTGTGCGGACGGGCGCTCGTGAGGCCGAAGCCGCGGCGCTTGCCCAGGCTGATGCAGAGGATAAGGCCGGTGATGCCCGACGAGATGTGGACGACGTCTCCGCCGGCGAAGTCGAGCGCGCCGATCACGTCGCCGATGAGGGAGCCGTCGCCGCCCCAGACCATGTGCGCGAGCGGGGCGTAGACCACGAGCGCCCAGACGGTGAGAAACGCCAGGACGGCGCCGAACTTCATGCGCCCGGCCACGGAGCCCGTGATGATGGCCGCCGTGATCATTGCGAAGGCCATCTGGAAGCAGATGTTGATGATGGTCGGGTAGGCGGCGCCGTCAGGCACGCTGCCCTTCTCGGCAAGCATCTTCTCGACGACGCCGTTGAGGCCGAGCTGGTCAAAACCGCCGAACCAGCTGAGCGAGCCGTCTCCTCCGTAGGCGAACGACCAGCCGGCGACGACCCACACGAGGCCGACGACGCCGATGGCCGCGAAGCACATGAGCATGGTGTTGATCACGTTCTTGCGACGAGAGAGGCCGCCGTAGAAGAACGCGAGCCCCGGGGTCATGAGCAGGATGAGCATGGTACAGATGAGCATAAACGCTGTTGAGCCGGTATCGTACATGTGAGCCTCCTGATTTGCGCTGAGCGCTCGGGTCCAATACGCGACCATTGTTGTATTTACGTCTCGAGTGGTATACCGAATCCAACACCTGTTTACGACCGTGAGCGCGAGCCGAAACTTCCGTCACGTCCAAGAAACGCAAGGCTGTCTGCGAGAAACCTAAAGGTAAACAAGCCCACGGGGCCCGCCCCGCTATGTCAAACTAAGTGAATCCACGCCTAAGCCGAGCGCCGCGCGCGCCTGCACAAAGGACTCGATATGGACGCATCCACAAACCCCAAGGGCACACACGACGCCTCGGACGAGGCCCAGAGCTACCACGGCAAGCTCATTCGCAAGCTCGCCCTCGCCTGCCTCTCGTTCATCGCGGTCGGCGTGGCGCTCAACTGCGCGTTTAGCTACTTGAACACTCGCTCGACCTACATCGACTCCCAGTCGGCCCGCCTCAAGCAGATCGGCTCCTACGCCATCGACTCTGTGACCACCACGATCGACGCGTCGACCACCTACGAAGCATGGGTCGCGTACAAGGACAGCATCGTATCCTCCACCGACCGCAACAAAGCGATCGAGGAGGTCAGCGCCCTCGACGAACAGCTCGACGCCGTGAGCAACGCCATCGACGCAAAGAGGAGCGCCGGCGAGAGCACCGAGGCGGAAGAGCGGCTCTTCTCCGAGACGGCGAACCAAAGGGACGCCTCCGACGCCGCCTACACCTACCTCTCGGTCAAGGACATGCTCACCCGCCTGAGCGACGTCTACCAGATCGGCCACGTTGCCTTCCTCGTTCCGGATGCGCAGACAAAGACCGTCACCTACCTCGCCGAGAGCACGACAGATGACGACACCGCCGAGCACCAGATATTCGACACCGCCTCATATGCCGAGGGCTACGACGAACTCTGGGGGCTGGTGGAGACCGGCGAATCCATGAAGTCCGTGTCCCTCTCCCCCGACGGCAACTCTTATCTCATGTTCGTTCCCTACGAGAGCGGCGACACCACCTGGATCGTCGAGCTCTCCATGAGCACGGCGAGCTTCGAGGCGTCGGTGCGCGCCCAAATGCTCAACACCTTCGCCGTCTCGTGCGGCGCCTTCGCTCTTTGCCTCATCGCCATGCTTGCGGTCCTGCGCCGTACCCTGGTGCTGCCCATCGAAACCCTCGCCGGCCACGTCCGCGACTACGGCCGCACGAAGGACCCCGGCGAGGCGGCCAGCATCCGCGAAGAGAAGCTCACCCACGACGAGATAGGCTCCCTCGCCCTCTCCACCGCGAACATGATCGACCAGATCCAGGACCACATGCAGAAGGTGAGCCGCCTCAGCGCCGAGAAGGAGCGCGTGGCCTCTGAGCTCGCCGTGGCCCACCGTATCCAGATTTCCGCCCTGCCGCCCGTCGAGTGCCCCTATACCGGCGAGGCCGGCTTCACGCTTAGCGCCGTCATGGATCCCGCCAAGGAGGTCGGCGGCGACTTCTACGACTTCTTCATGGTCGACGAGAGACGCTGCGCGGTGCTTATCGCCGACGTGTCGGGCAAGGGCGTGCCCGCCGCGCTCTTCATGATGCGCGCGAAGACCCTGCTGCGCCAGCTGCTCGGACAGGGCCTTGCGGCCGCCGAGGCGATGTCGTATGCCAACGACGGCCTGGTGGCAAATAATGATGAGGACATGTTCGTCACGGTATGGCTCGCCGTGCTCGACATCCAAACCGGCATCCTCGATTACTCCAACGGCGGTCACAACCCGCCGCTCCTGCGCCGAGCTGACGGCAACGTCGAGTGGCTGCGCGAACGCTCCGGTTTCTTCCTCGGCAGCTTCGAGGGCATCGCGTACAAAGGCAAGCGGCTCCAGATGGCCGCCGGCGACACCCTCATCCTCTACACCGACGGCGTGACCGAGGCCATCGACGTGCGGGAAGATTGCTACGGCGACGACCGTCTCCACGACCTCCTCGCGAACCTCGGCGAGAAGACCCCCGACGAGTTCGTGCATGCCATCCGCTCCGACGTTGCCGAGTACGCCGGCGAGGCCGATCAAGCCGACGACATCACCATCCTCGCTCTACGTTACGACGGCTAGACGAAAGAGCAGCCCCTAGGCCTGCGATCGGTTTGATCTCGCCCTCTTGGCGCAGCTCAAGTCAGAGCGCGCCCGACCCAAACACCCTTATACAAAAAAGCGCGCCGAGCCGTAAGGCCCGACGCGCTATTTATCATGCGGATGAAACTCCCCTCTGCCAGAGATGACCCTAAAGCATAAATAAGAGCTTCGCCTCTATAGTTTCCTAGATAAGCATTTTATGGCCCAGGTCCTCGCGCAAAAGCCGAGCCGCCAACCGCCTGCGGGGTGCGGAAACCCGAGACGGCGGCAGTTTTTAGCGACTGCCCCGAGTAAGCCCGCGCCCTGGGTTTGAGGAGCCGCAGGTAAACGCATTGCCCGTAAATCGGACACACGGTCCAAGCGGCAAAACTGCCGCCGACGCCATTTTCGCCGGTGGAGGCGCTGCTGCATGGCTCTGTTCGTGGGCCATAAAGCGCTTCTTTGGAATATGCAGCAGTGAGAATATGGGGATCAGCCTCCACAAGCTGAATCGCCCAAGTCGTCGCCCGAAGAAAACATATTCCCCGGTGATGCGTCAAGTGCCCAGCCTGCGCAGGACCGCCCTAAGGGCGGCGGTCGAGCCGTCGGGGCGGGCGGCGCCCCTCCCCGCCCGGACGGCAAAAGGCCCCCGCCCGAGCATGTCGGGCGGGGGCCTCGCAGACATGGAAACGTCCCTTGCTGGCCGGCGGCGTCCTGCTCTCCCACGGACTCCACCGCAGTACCATCGGCGCTAGGGGGCTTAACTTCCGGGTTCGGGACGGGACCGGGTGTGCCTCCCCTGCCATGGCCGCCGGCCAACAAGGGGCGTTCTCTCTCCCGCTCGGCGCCGCCGCCGTGCCCTCAGGGCCGCACAGCGCTCCAAGCGACTCCTCAGCGGCGGGACCGCCGGGACGCCCGACCGCCGCCGCGCCGGTCATGCGCCGGGATGGCGGGGAAGAGCTCGGACGATTAGTAGCGCTCGGCTGAGTGCGTCGCCGCACTTGCACCTGCGCCCTATCGAACAGGTAGTCTACCTGTGTCCTTACCGAAAAGGAAGACTCATCTCGGGAAGGGCTTCCCGCTTAGATGCTTTCAGCGGTTATCCCGACCGGACTCAGCTACCGGGCCGTGCTCTTGGTGAACAACCCGTGCACCGGAGGTCCGTCCACCCCGGTCCTCTCGTACTAGGGGCAGCCTCCCTCAGTCTTCCTGCGCCCACGGAGGATAGGGACCGAACTGTCTCACGACGTTCTGAACCCAGCTCGCGTACCGCTTTAAACGGCGAACAGCCGTACCCTTGGGACCTGCTCCAGCCCCAGGATGCGATGAGCCGACATCGAGGTGCCAAACCTTCCCGTCGATGTGGACTCTTGGGGAAGATCAGCCTGTTATCCCCGGAGTACCTTTTATCCGTTGAGCGACGGCCATACCACTCTGCGCCGCCGGATCACTAGAACCTGGTTTCCCACCTGCTCGGCTCGTGGGCCTCGCAGTCAAGCCTGCTTTCGCTCTTGCACTCAAAAGGACGGTTGCCGACCGTCCCGAGCAGACCTTACGTGCGCCTCCGTTACTCTTTGGGAGGCGACCGCCCCAGTCAAACTACCCACCTGGCA
>CAVCUP010000011.1:0-83543 GCA_963605405.1 bacterium
TGAAGGCGCGCAGGCTCTTCGCCCGCAGGTTCTCCTCAGCCTTGACCTCGATGGCCACCACCCGATTTTTATGCTGTACCAGGAAGTCGATCTCGCCTATCGAGTTCTCCGCCGACCAGTAGTACGGGGTGAGCCCGCATTCGGAGACCAGCTGCTGGCAGACGTACTGTTCGGTGAGCGCTCCCTTGAACTCCGTGAAGACCGCGTTGCCGTTCACGATCGTGGAGGGCTCGAGCCCCGATATGGCTCCAAGCAGCCCAACGTCCAAAAGGAAGACTTTGAATGCAGTATCGTCGGCATACGGACGCAGCGGTAGCCCCGGCTTCGATATCCTTCGTACGCGTGTTACGAGTCCCGCCTCGTCTAGCCAAATGAGCGACTCCTCGTAGTCTTTGGCGCGCGCGCCCTTTCGAATGTGCCCGAAGACGAACTTGCGGTTCTCCCGTGCCAGATGTGACGGGATGGACTCCCATGCCTCTATCGTGCGGGGCAATAGCCTGTAAGGGACGTGCTTGGCGAAGTCGCGCTGGTAGCCCTCAAGGATGTCGTCATGGATCTTGCGTATCTCAGAAAGTTGGGCGCCTTGCGCGAATGCGTCCACTGCGGCAGGCATACCGCCCACCACGTAGTACAAGCGCAGGATCTCCGTGACTTTTGGCGCGAAGGACGTCATGCTGCCGGTATCCTCAGAATCCAACAACTCCCTGAACATCACGTTTCCGGTGGCGTCAAGAAACTCGCGGAAGCTCAGGGGATAGAGGTCAAGGGAATCGACCTTCCCCACAGGGTAACCCGTTCCCTCATGCGCCGAGAGGCCCAAAAGGGACCCCGCTGCCGCGACGGCGTATTCGGGCGCATCTTCGCAGAAGTACTTAAGGGAGGTGATGGCAAGCGGGCATGCTTGTATCTCGTCGATGACGATGAGGGTGTCATCAGGCGAAATCCGCATGCCTGTGTGCAGCGACAGGTCCCTGATTATGCGCGCCATATCGAAGCCTCGCTCGAAGAACGAACGGGCCACCTCGTCGTTATCCAGGCTCACATAAGCGACTTTGTCGAAGTGAAGCTTGCCGAACTCCTTGAGGAGCCACGTCTTACCGACCTGTCTGGCACCGTTGAGGATAAGAGGCTTTCTCCTGGGGCTGCCTTTCCATTCCACGAGTTTCTCCATCAGGAATCTATCCATGTCTCCTCCCCTGATTAAACACAATTACGTCCTTATTATAGTGAGAAAACACATAAATAAGGACGTAATAATGCTGAATATTGCACTTATAAGGTCGAAGTACAATTTTCACTCAATAGTCAACTGAAACTACGCCTGCCGCCTGGTCCAACTTTTCGTCCGCAGCTCCCCTTCGCGTCTTCGAGGATCCGAAGGTATCGCGCAAGCGTCTCGCGCTTGATCTTCACGCCCTGCCTGCTCTCGAGGTCGGATTGGATGTTCGCAAGCGACGTGGTGGCGCCGAAGTTGTTGATGACGTAGTCGCGCTTGTCGGCGAGCCGGGGGTAGTCCATCGCTTTCGGGAAGCCGCCCTCGAGGATGTAGGCGTCGAACTCCGCGACCGGGTTCGGGTTCACGGGCAGTCCCAAGAAGCGCTTCATCTGGCAATACTCGCCAAAGTCCAGGGTCTGCATCTCGAATTCGATGTAGCGCCCAGTAAGCTTCGTGGCCAGTTCTCCTGAAAGTAAGTAGGAGTTCGACCCGGTGATGAAGATGGAGAAGCCGCCCTCGGCGCGGAACCCGTTGAGCACGTCTTCGAAGCCGTCGACGTTTTGCACCTCGTCGATGACAAACGCATGCTGGCTCCAATCTTCACTGGAGCCAGCATATCAAGTTGCGGTTTTATTGGGGTATTTATTATCGTCAAGACGATTTATGCCCCCATAACTAAGGAAATTGTTATTCCCTCTGAATACGAATTGATCCCCGGCGACTTGAATCAGCGGTCGTACCGGGGCTAACTGCTTCGAAGTTAACCGCAGGCGAAGCGATTGCGTCGCCGAAATCGGGCTGATGCAGAGGATGGGGCTATCAAATCAACCGGAATTTCTGTAGGACAAGCCGGAAGTTGTCGCTTCGCTTAGCCCTGCATAATCAATTCAACAAGTGCCTTAATATGTACCTGCATCACGTCGATGTATGGCACCGGCAGTTCCGCACCGTCAAAGATCAGCGGCAGCTCCGTGCAGCCCAGCACAACAGCCTGTACCTGTTCCTCTCGTATGATGCGCTCCGCGATCTCTTTGAACGCCCGTTGTGTCTCTGGCAGCACTTTGCCAAATTCCAGCTCTGTTTCGATTTTTGTCCCGATGTAGTTCTTTTCCTCTGCATTGGGCGTTACCACTTCAATGCCACGTTTTGCAAAGGAGTTCTGGAAGAACGCCCCATTCATAGTGGGCAGTGTCCCCAATAAACAGATTTTCTTATAGTCATTCGCCACCGCATAATCCCGCGCCGTGTCCACCATGCTGATAAGCGGGATGGGCGATGCTTGAGACAGCTCATCGAATACGATATGAGGCGTGATGCCTGTCAGCGCGGCATATTGCGCCCCGGCTGCTGTGAGGTTGCAGACGCCTTTTAGAAGATACTCCGTCAATCCGGCATAGTCCTGTTTCTCGCAAAAGCCCAGCACATCAAACACACTCAGGCTTTCGATGGTCAGATTTGGAAAATAGCTGCGTCCCGACTTCTGTTGCACCCCGTATTCAATGCCCTTGTAATACTCGATGGTGGATTCCGGTCCTGTGCCGCCGATCAGCCCAAGCTTGTTCATTTCTGCACCTCGCATTCCAGATAGACCTGTTCTTCTTCGATAAGGCCTTGCAGCAAAATCTGGCCGTAGCCTGCGATACGGAATCCGTTTTTAAGGTACAGCCGCTTGGCTGGCTCATTGTGGGCATAAGTGTCGATGCGGATGGTCGCACAGCCGACCTCTGCCGCATAGCGCTTCGCATATTCCACCATCTGCCGCCCGTATCCGTGGCCCGCCTTTTGCGGCGGGATGCACAGCGTATGAATGACCAGCACATGATCTCCCTCGCCGGGGTATTGCCATTCAATCTCAGCGTATTCCTCCGCCTGGTCGTGGTTCAGCACCATGCTGGCGCAAACCTCGCCGTCTTCTTCCAAAACATACATCGTGCCGGTAGGAACTTTAGCTTCCGGCACGGCAATGGTGGGATATACGTCCAGCTTCCAGTTGGAATAACCGCCGCGCCGCCGCTCATGCGTCAGAAGCGCGGTATAGGTATCCGCAATGGCTGCAATGTCTGTCATTTTTGCTTTCCGTATCATAATGTTTCCTCCCAAGTCCCGATTGATAGGCCCTCAATCGCAGTGTTCATGGCTACGTCCCTCGAAACATCTGGAATTAACGTAGTCGTCTGCCCGGCAGCGAGGCCAAGAGTAAATCAAAACCGCAGGAAGAAGTTCTTAACGGCATCTCTGCCCACCGTAGCGGCCATCTTGACCTCAATGGGATGGAGGGTATGGCCATCTTGAACGAGCAGATCGATCTCACGCTTCTTCGCGTCGCGGTAAAACGTTATGTCGCGTAGATTCTTTCCTGCGTTCATATGGCTTTTTAGCACCTCGGAAACGACAAAGGTCTCGAAAACGTGCCCCGCGGCGGCACCGAGACGCAACTGCTCCGGAGTCGCCCATCTTGTAAGGTGGCACACGAGACCGGTATCCATGAAGAAGATCTTGGACGTCTTGGTCAGGCGCTTGTCGACGTTGGGCCAAAACGGCTCGACGATCCGAATGATGTTGGACGCCTGCAGAACGGAGAGCCACGACTTAACCGTCTTGTGATCGACATTGACGGCGTTCCCGATGTCGGTGGCGTTCAGAAGCTGGCCGGCTCTCGTTATCTCGCCGAATCCGCAGTGGTTAAAATCGGGAATAACAATCCCGATTTAACCACTTTGTTATGGCGTGCCAACACTTCTACCAGCAAAAATGCATCAGCCAAAATTCACCCATAACGAACCATCGAACTGTTGCCAGAATCTCGTCGGCATTTTCAGATTGCCAAGGCGGCGAGAAGGGCTGCACGGCCGTGGGCGGCGAGGTGGCACTCGCGGAGAAGCACGGTGGCAGCCTCTTCGTCAACGACCATTCCCCTGGATTCGAGAATGGCTATCTGCTCGGGTATGGTCTTGAACGTCTTCAATTGCCCTCCCGATAAAATCAAAGGGCCGCTGGTTACCCAACGACCCTCCTTTGTCTCTGCCTCACGTAGAGTCCACAGAGACTATTTCACTGGGCTAATCCTAGCTCAATTCGACCTTGCGGTCGATAGCGAATCATGAGGCGGCACGCTTTTGACAGCCTCCCCGCCCCATGCGCAAAGAAGAAACCCATAACGCAGTGCGCTATGGGTGCCTTCCAGGCTATATCGTACGTATTTTACTTACTCGTGCTCGATAGAAAAGGTTGCAGGCCAGATGTCCTCATTGCCGACCTACCGGATCTTGATATAACAGCGGATGTAGAATTACGAAATCTGAAGCAGCTGCGACCAGCGGCTTCGCCGAATTGCCCGTTCGATATCAGGAGCCGAAATGCCCAAGGTTAAAATCCAGGATCTCGAAAAGGTCGTCGGCTTAGGCAGAAAGGCCGTGGATCTAGGCAAGGACGTTCTACCCATGCTCCAGCCGGTTATCGAGAAGTACGCCCCCATGGTCGTCGAACAGGTCCAAGAGAAAGCCGATGAGGCGACCAGGAACGGCAAGAACGCGAAACTCGCGTTCCTCAACAACCGTCAGGAGAAAAAGGAGGCCAAAGAGCAGAGCAAGGCTTCAGAGGAAGCCCGGAGGAAAACCGTCTCCAGCTCCCTGCCTGCAATCACCGCAGAGGAGTTCTACAAGAACTTCGAGAACAACGTCGTCGACGGAAGCGACCTCGATTCGGGCTACATGGGCTTCACCGGCTGCTACGCCATCCTCACCATGAAGTCCTCCCGAGAAAAAGACCTGTCCTCGTACAAGGACGTCTTCGTCGGATGCGGCAAGTCCGTCGGCCTCGCCGTCTACTCGCAGCTGCGCGGGCTCGGCAACATCGACGTCTATGCCGACTTCAAGTTCAAGGAGCCCATGTGGGTCCTTTCCTATCCCTGCGATGGAGAAGAGCTCGGCCCCCGATTTGCCGGCCTGCTCCAGAGCCTCCAGGCGGCAGACTCCTACAACAAATGGGACCTGCAGTCCCTCATCTCGGAATAGGCTCGAGATATGGCAGGCACCGACAAAGAGCTCGCGGCCGTCAACGTCGAGATGGTCTCGGCCGACGAGCTCGACAGCATAAACGTCATCGCGAAAATAGAGGATGGGCCCAACGGGATCGACCTTCTCGCCAAGGCCGACTCGGCGCTTCAGCTGGCAAGCAACGTGCTCGAGACGATTCCCGAGAAGGGCCTGTACAAGGTGGAGGTCCCCGACGGGTTCACGCTCCAGGACCTCATGCCGGCAAAGGGCGACGAGGGCGCCTTCAGGGCTATCGTCAAGGACCCGAAGGGCAAGATGGCCGGCCACGCGAAGCTCAGGGAGGCCGGCGGGATCAACCCCACACAGATCGCCGGCGCGGGCCTCGCCGCCGCCGCAATGGTCGTAGGCCAGGCCTACATGACGGAGATTAGCGACAGCCTGCACAGCATCGACGAGAAGCTCGACCGGGTCGCATCGATGATCGCCGACGAGCAGAGGGCGAAACTCATGAACGCGCTCGACATCGCCAAGACCTACTCGAGGCTCTACGAGGACTACCGCCAGAAGCCCGATGCGCTGCGCGCGGCGCGCAACGAGATAGAGCGCTGCTACAACGACGTCGGGGCCGTCGTAGATTGGACGGCTCTGCAGCTGGGCGGGCTTGAGAAGAAGGCCAGGGATGCTAAGGCTGCGGAAAAGGAGCTCCAGCCGCTCGTAAACGAGCTTCATTCTCTTGAGGACCAGTTCACCATGAGCCTCAAAGCGCTTTCCGCGCTCGGCATGACCAGAATGCACTACGACGGCGCGACGGACGAGAGGAGCGCGCTGATCGAGAGGGGCCGCATCCTTGAGAAATCGAGCGGATTCCTCAGGAAACGCGCCTCGGTGGCGGGGACGCTCGAGGTCAAGATCGGGGCGATGAGGGGCGCGCCTGTTGCGCTTCCCAGGGGCAACGACAAAAACCCCTTGAAGAACCTAACCTCCATGACGCCCCGCGCCGCCGCCAAGCGGAACCTGCTCGAGGCCAAGGTCGGGATGCAGTCGGACCTGCGCGCGGCGCAGGCAAACGCCAAAGCCGAGGCGCAGGCATGCACCGACGGAATCAAGCGAATCGCCGCCGCTTCGCAAGCGGCTAAAACCATCCTCACCGACGGCGAAAACTGCTGGATTGTCGAAGACGCAGACAGAGGGCTGGAGCAAGCAGCCGGCTAATGAAAAGCGAAGGCCGAGCGGCTATGCTCGGCCTTGAGGGGCGCCAGGTGTGCGATCGGCTGAACTACCGGCGCCCTTTGCTTCTTCACGCGCTCGCGAGCGGCGCGCGGCCACATCACCCACTTGAGCACGGCGCTCCCTTAGCGCGCAAAGATGCCGCAGCCAATCAGATTCCCAACTCAGCGACGATCTCCTTCATCTCCAGAGCCCAACCCAACTGCTCTTCGATGAATCCAGGCCAGGCGCCCTCGTTGCCAACCAGCTTGCAGCCGCTCTTGTAGAGCCTCACACCGGAATCCTTCTTGGCATCGAACGGTTCCGCCTTAAGACCCAAGCGCTCCTCGAACACGGCGGCGTTATCTATCGCCTTGTGCCCGACCACCTTGTCGCCCGTCGCGTAGAACTCGATGCCAACCCTCTCGCCCTTCACGTCGATGAGCAGCGCAAAATGATACGAGCTCGTGCCGCAACTGAGCGTCGACCACGCGTTCTTAGAGGGTTTACGTGGCTTGTACGCCGCCATGAACTTCGGGGCAGCCTCAGCGATGTCGCGATACTTTGTCCAGTACGACAGCTTCACTCGCTCGGTGTCGGACATCCCCTCGCTCAGCTTTAGGTTCTTAGCCCACTCGTTGGGCTGCTCAACCACGTTGAAGCGAGGCGCCGCCTTCGAGTCGCCGATCTTCCACAGCTCGACCTCAACGAGAAAGAAGCCGAACTCGCTGTCGGTGTGCTGATTCAGCCACTCAATGGCCTGCCGGTGCTCGTCGCGCGCACGCTTCACCACCCAGATGACCACCTCGGCGCTTTTGCCGGCGGCGTAGGTTATCACCTTGCCCAGATGGTCATGGTTCGTATCCTCGAGCTGGTTCTCGATAATCACCTTGCGCCCGGTGCCGGACTCCTGCGCGTAGATGTCCACGTTGAACGAGCCGACGGAAGACTCGGTCTCCAGCAGCTCGAGCTCCACGCCCACAGCGTCGGAGAGCATCTTGAGGCTCTTCTCCTCCGCCATCCACTTGGTGAAGTCGAGTGCTTCGTGCGGCCAAACGTCGCGTAGGTCGACCTTCTCGATCGTGTCCAGATCGTATTTCTTGGCAGCCGACATGAGCCTCAATCCCCTTTTCAAACGCCTTCGTTAGTCCTACCGGAACTTCTCCACGAGCAGCTGGCCGATGGCGTTCATCATGGCGCGGTACTTCTCGCCGTCCTCGAAGAGGCTGGTGAACGACTCCGTGTTCTCCACGTACGCGCGGCGCGCCTCCTCGCCGAAGACCTTGGGCAGCACGCTCGACTCGAAGACCTGCCGGCCGTCGCGCCGGATGGTATCGGCGACCTGCGGGTTCTCGGCGATGCGCTTCCACAGGGTGTCGATGACCACGCGGTCGCCCTCGGTAAAGTTGCCCGCCCACTGCTCGTTGAACTTGTCCACGAGCACCTGCAACGGGTCACGCTTCTTGTCGGGGGCCATGGGCTTGGACGCGCCGCCGGGGTCGAGCACGCCGCCGCCCGCCTCGAGCGAGATGCTTCCCTCGAACTCCTGCTTGAGCTTGTAGTAGCGCATCTCGACCTTGTCGTCCACGGCCTCGACCGGAATCTTCTCCTCCTTGAGCAGGTGGCGCAGGTAGCTCAGGTACACGTACTCCTTGTGCAGGTCGCGGTCGAACATGCGCACGACCTGCGTGATGTAGGCGTACCACTTGCAGAAGCTGCGCACCTTGCGGCGCACCTGGTAGCGCGAGTCGTCGTCCAGGTCGTTGTAGCGGGCCACGGCGGGCTTGAGCACGCCGGCGAGAAGCCCCTGCACGTTCTTCACCGCTTTGCCGCGGCCGTTGGTGAAGGCGATCTTTGCCGCAGCCTCGATGTCCGCCTCGTCGTAGAGGCCGTAGCCGCGGATCTCTGCCTGCACCTGGTAGAGAAGGTCGGTGTTGATCTGCTCGGAGAGCGAGGTCTCGGTGTAGAAGCGCTCGAACGCCTTCTGGATGTCCTCGGGCTTGTTCACGAAGTCGAGGATGTAGGTGTCCTCCTTGTCGGGGTGGATGCGGTTCACGCGGCAGAGCGTCTGGACCGCCTTCACGTCCTTGAGTTTCTTGTCCACCACAAGGGTGTGCAGCAGCGGCTCGTCGAAGCCGGTCTGGTACTTCTCGGCCACAACGAGCACGTCGCCGTAGTTGTGGAACTCTTCCTTGGTCTGGGACTCCTTCACGCGCTCGCCGTCGTGGCCCACGTTGAGGGAGGGCTCGGTGTACTCGGGGCCGTCCGCGCCGTCCGCCGGGTCGGCGATGGAGCCCGAGAAGGCCACCAGTACCTCGATGTCGTTATAGCCCTTCTTCTGCATGTAGCGCTTGATCTCGTGGTAATAGCGCACCGTGGCCAGGCGCGAGGCCGTGATCACCATCATCTTGCCCTTGCCCTTTATCTTCGTGCGCGTGACGGTGCGGAAGGTCTCGACGATGAGCTCGGCCTTCTGCCCCAGGGCGTAGGGGTGCAGCTCCTTGTATCTGCGCAGGAGCTTCAGGGTGGGGCTGCTGGGCACGTCGGGGTTGTCCGGCACGGTTCGCGCGAGCTCCACGGCCTCGGAGTAGCTCACGTAGTTGGCGAGGGGGTCCATGATGAAGCCCTCCTCGATGGCCTGGCGCATCGAGTAGATGTGGAACGGGCGGTAGGAGCCGTCCGGCGCCTCGTCGCCGAAGATCTCGAGCGTCTGGGCCTTGGGCGTGGCGGTGAAGGCCACGAAGGTCAGGTTCTGGTGGCGCCCGTGGCTCGCGAGCTCGCTCGCCAGCTCGTCCTCCCAGTCGGCGACGGCCTCCTCCGCCTCGGCCTCTATCTCGGCGTACTCCTCCAGGGCGTCGCGCTTGTCGGCCAGGGCGGTCTTGAGCTTGAGAGCGCTCGTGCCCGTCTGGGAGGAGTGGGCCTCGTCCACGATGACGGCGAAGCGCCTGCCCTCGTTCTGCACCTGGTCGTAGATCACGGGGAACTTCTGCAGGGTCGAGACGATCAGGCGCGCGCCGCCGTTGATGGCGTCGCGCAGGTCGGCCGAGGTCTTGTCCTTGCCGATGGTCACGACGGAGCCGAGCGCGTGGTCGAAGCCCGAGATGGTCTCCTGCAGCTGCGAGTCGAGCACGCGGCGGTCCGTCACGACCACCACGGAGTCGAAGAGCGGCCTATCGTCCACAAAAAGCGAGCCCAGGCGGTACGCCGTCCAGGCGATGCTGTTGGACTTGCCCGACCCAGCGGAGTGCTGGATGAGGTAGTTGCGGCCGGCGCCGTTTGCCGCCACGTCGGCGAGCACGCGCCGCACGGCGTCGAGCTGGTGGTAGCGCGGGAAGATGATGCGCTCCTTGCGGCGCCTGACCTCGCGGCCGCGCGCGTCGAGCCCGGTCTCCTCCTTGACCTCCAGGTGGAGGAACTTGTTGAGGATGTCGAGCAGGCTGTCCTTCCGCAGCGCGACCTCCCACAGGTGGCTCGTGGGGTAGCCGTTAGGGTTCGCCGGGTTGCCGGCGCCGCCGTCGTTGCCCGCGCCGGCCGAGCCCTGGTTAAAGGGAAGGAAGAAGGTCTTCTCGCCCTCGAGCCTGGTCGTCACGTAGACGTCCTCGAGGTCCACGGCGAAGAAGGCCACCATGCGGGAGTTGAACTTGAGGCAGGCGCAGCGCGGGTCGCGGTCCTCGCGCCACTGGCGCATGGCGTCCTCGACGTCCTGGCCGGTGAACTGGTCCTTGAGCTCGATGCCCACCACGGGGATGCCGTTGACGTCGAGCACCATGTCGATGGTCTGGTTGCCCGTCTCGGCGAAGTGGAACTGGCGGATGCAGCGGCAGACGTTCTTTGCGTAGCGGCTCGCCGCGGTCTCGTTGAGGCCGCTCTCGGGCCGGAAGTAGACGACCTTGAACTGGATGCCGCGGTGCTTGAAGCCGTGCTTGAGCACGGCGGCGATGCCGAGCCTATCCACCGCGTCGGAGAATACCTTCGCGAACTTGGCCGCGGGGTCCGAGGCGCACGCGCGCTCGAAGCGCTCCCAGGCCTTAGGCTGGGTGGTCTGGACGAAGTCGACCAGCGTGCCGATGTCCACTCCGCGGCCGGGAAGCGTCCTATAGCCGCCGTCCACAATCTGGTAAGTACCGTCCTCAACGTAGTGAAGCGAGTGCTTGTCGTCGCACGCGAAGTAGCCGCCCTCCTCCGAGCAGAGGGACGCCTCGATGTCTTCCTCGAGATTCTTCTCCTTGGCGCTGATGCCCATTACGCGTCATCACCTTCCAACAGCGCCTTCAGGCCCTCGATGGGCGGCAGCGCCTCCAAAAGCTCGCTCGACATATCCGCAGAGGTCTTGTAGGTCGCCACGCCCATGGGCTTGCTGAAGTCGCCGATGATGTAGTCGACGAAGGCCTTGTTCATGTCCTTGCAAAGCACGAGGCCGATGGCGCGCAGGGCCTGCTGGCTCTTGGGCAGGGCAGAAAGGTAGTTGTTGGGTGCCTTGCCCTGGTGACGGAAGTCGTCCGCCTTGATCGAGCGCTTGAGCGCCTCGACGCTCAGGTGCTCCGAAGCGCACTTGTGGATGTAGAAGAGGCGCTCGTCGAGGGACTTGGACAAAGAAAGAATCCAGCGGTGATGCGTGAACCCAATAGACAGGAACTCCTCCGCCGAAACCGCCGATGAATTCGGAACTTGCAAATTCCAATTCTGGGCAGAGGGCGCAGACAGCAAATCTGCACTCGCAAGTTCCAAATTCGCCCGCCCTGCAAGAACGTCGCTCCATTCCAGGTAGAAAGTTCGCATGAGGCGAAGGTTCCTGCCCGAGAAGCCCCGCAAGCCAGGCAACTCCTTTTGCAATTGGGCGCCGATGGAATCAAGGGCGCCCGAGCCCCACTTCTGTGCCTCGCCCATCTTTGCAAGATAGCCACCAACGGCGAAATAGAGCTGGAGCTGCTGCGCGTTTGCGCTCTTTGCCGCGGCGTACTGCGCCTGGAGAATGGCGGCCTTGATGACCTCGACGGCATTGCCGTATGCGGAGATGTCCGACGCCATGGCTAAACCTCCCGCTTGCCGGTGACGACCTCGTAGATGAGGGACTTCTTGTAGGCCTTGAGCTCCTCGATGATGGCTTGCTTGGCCTCGACCGCCTGGTCGATCTGGGCGCACTTCTCGTCCAGGTAGTCCGCGATGCGGCGCTGCTCGGGCAAGGGCGGGAGCGGCACTGATATTTCCTTGATCTGCGACGTATTGACTCGGTCTCTCGTGGTTCCGTGGAGATTGCTCCGCAGAAAATGAAAGACCCTATTTGATGACAGGGCGTACTGGATGAACCTCATGTAGCAAAGCTCATCCTTTAGTCGCAGTCCCACACAGTCGGCCTTGTTAACGGCATACTGAATGCCTTCTGGGAGAGAGGCTACCTGGACCTCTTTGGCAACAAAAGTAGCCATAATCAAGTCACCGGGAAGCACGGTATGACGGGCAATCGTTTCGTACTTCTCAGGCGAGACAAACGATTGCTTCGAATCATCAAAACGCATGTACTTAAGGTTTTCGAGCCTCACAACCCTAACGCCGTCATCTATGTAATCGGCACTTTTGAGATGCGAACCAAAGGGCCCGTCAAAAATCCTCGTGCACAGGTGACGAAGTCGCCGACGGTCAGAATCAAGACCCTCAACCGTATCTGTAATCAGCTGCTTCTCGTACGCCACATACTCCTCGACGGATTGCTCGGCGGAGGCGATGGCGCGGTCGATCTGGGCGCACCTCTCGTCCAGGTAGTCCGCGATGCGGCGCTGCTCGTCGATGGGCGGCAGGGGGACGCGTATTCCGGCGAGCGCGTTGCCGGGAAGCTCGGCGAACGTCGTCCCGCGGCCCCACAGCGCCAGCTCCTCGTCGGCGGCCTGCATTACATAGAAATAGAAGCGAGAAGCGGCGCCGCGCGTCTTCCGGACAAGCACTTTACAGCCCTGGTTCGTGCAAAGAGGGGCGGCGGCGTAGCCCACCTTGCCGATCGGGGCACGTGTGGAAATCACGATGCTCCCCTCGGGCACCAAAGTGGTCCCGCACGACTCGTAGCCGCTCTCCGTAATGGAGCGCCTTCCCCTCCGAACGTCCGAGCCGGTCTCGAAGTCGGCGGGCGTAACCCACGCGATCCCGTCGCCCGATTCGTCCCAATAAGAGGGGTCCGACGAGGCGGGCGTCGCGCCGAGGACAATCTGGAATTCCCTATTTAGGGGCGCAACCCCCCACCCCTCAGGCACCTCGCCGAGCCACTCGACGCCGCTGTCCTTCATGGCGCGCATAGCTACCGCACCTCGCCAAAGAGGGCCTCGAGGCTCTGCTCGAGGGTCTTCTCGTGCTCGAGGATGCGCTTCGCGATCGTGTCGGAAGGCTCGAGCTCGGCGTACTTGTAGAACACGCGCGTAAAGGGGATGGTGTAGCCCACCTTGGTCTTCTTCTTGTCCACCCAGGCGCGCGGGTTGTAGGGGCGCACCTCACGCTCGATGTAGGCGTCGATGTCCTGAGCCAGCGGAATGTCCTCGGTGTCCTCCTTGGACTTGTCGGCCTGCATCTGGCCGCGCTTGTTGAGCACGGGCTCGCCGTCCTCGCTCAGCACGGGGCTCTGGACGCACACGCGGTTGAAGCCGAACTCGACCGTCTCCATGAGGCGCGCCTCCACGGAGGCCTCCTGGCCGCTCTCGCCCGTAGCGGTCCAGGTACCGTCACGGTACTCGGAGTAGGCGCGCACGATGAGGTCGCGGCAGGCCTTGGTAATGTCGTTCTTCTTGTAGCCGATGCCCTTACGGCGCTTCTCGAAGCACTTCGAGGCGTCGATGAGCAGCACGCGGTCGCGGTGCTCGGGCGCCTTGCCCTTGCAAAAGAGCCACACGTAGGTGGCGATGCCCGTGTTGTAGAACGAGTCGCAGGGCAGCTGCACGATGGCGTCGAGCAGGTCGTTCTCCAGCACGTAGCGGCGGATGCTGTCCTCGCCGCTGCCGGGCTTGCCCTTGTAGAGCGGGCTCGCGTCCTGGATGATGGCCATCACGCCGTCGTCCTTGAGCTTGGAGAGGCCGTTCAGCACGAAGAGCATCTGGCCGTCGTTCTTGGCCGGGAGCTTCTCCACCGGGAAGCGGCCGCCGCCCGGCGTCTTAAACTCGGCCTCCACGGCCTCGGCCTGCGGGTTCCACGGGTCGCCGAAGGGCGGGTTCGAGATGCAGTAGTCGAAGCGGAAGCCGCTGAACTTGTCTGCGGAGAGCGTGTCGCCGAAGCGCATGTTCGTGTCGTCCTCGCCGCGGATGAGGGCGCTCGCCTTAGCGATGCCGTAGGTAAAGGGGTTGAACTCCTGGCCGTAGAGCGTGACGTGCGCGTCGGTGTCGAGCTGACGCAGGCGCTCCTCGGTGCAGCCGAGCATCTGGGAGGTGCCCATGGTCTGGTCGTAGACGGTCTTTGTGATGCGGTCGCCGTCGAAGACGTGCGGGTCTGCGGCGATGAGCAGGTCGGTCATGAGGTAGACGATGTCCCGGCTGGTAAAGTGGGCGCCCGCGTCCTCGTCGTAGGACTCGGAGAAGCGCTGGATAAGGTTCTCGAAGATGTAGCCCATGTCCACCGCGGCGATCTTGTCGGGGGACATATCGGCCTGGGGCTTGCAGAAGTCGCAGACCACCTGGTAGAGCAGCGGGGCGTCGGGGTCGCAGAGGCGCTCGATCTGGTCGGAGAACTTCATGCGGGCGAGGATGTCCTGGACGTTCTCGGAGAAGCCGTTGATGTAGTCGCGGAAGTTGTCCTCGATGTTCGCCGGGTCGGCCTTGAGGGTCTCGAAGGTGAACTTCGAAGTGTTGTAGAAGGGGTAGCCCGAGGCGTCGCGCAGAAAGCCGTCCTTGACGGCGAGGTTCTTGTACTTCTCGTTTGCGGCGAGCACGGCGTCGTGGGTGGGCGCCAGGCAGTCGTGGAAGCGCTTGATCACCGTCATGGGCAGGATAACCAGACCGTACTCATGCGGCTTGTAGGGCCCGCGCAGGGTATCGGCCACGCTCCAGATGAGCGAGGCCTTCTCCTGGATATTGACACCGACGGCACGGATCAGGTCGTCGCTCGTGGGCATGGCTACTTCTCCTTCTTGGACAGGTACTCGATGAGGCTCGTCTTCACGAGGGACGTGAAGCTCACGCCGTTGAGTGCGGCCGCCTCCTTGGCGGCGTCGCGCATGTTCTTGGGGATGCGGATGGTCACGGCCACGTTCTCGCCGTCCACGAGAAAGCTCCTGAGCTCGCTCGCCTTGGCTTCTCCGTCGATAAGGTCGGCGTACTTCATGGGCACCTCCGTGATTGCATGATGCAATACAAAACTACGCCCCGGCCCGCCTGAACAAAATAGCGGCCGTTTCGCTTAAAACGACCGCTTTACCTGCTGTTATATCGCTAGGGCGAACATCTTTTCGCTATTCCCACTCGATCGTCGCGGGGGGCTTCGACGTGATGTCGTAGCAGACGCGGTTGGCGCCCGGCACCTCGGCGACGATGCGGCCGGAAATCTTGGCCAGCACGTCGTAGGGCAGCTTGGCCCAGTCGGCGGTCATGGCATCGCTCGACTCAACGGCGCGCAGGATAATCGGGCGCTGGTAGGTGCGCTCGTCGCCCATGACGCCCACGGACTTGATGTCGGGCAGCACGGCGAAGTACTGCCAGCAGGAGTGCTCGGAGTTGCGGTCGCCGGTCTGCTTGTACAGGCGCTCGTTGTAGGCGTCGAGCTCCTCACGCACGATGGCGTCGGCGTTCTTGAGGATCTCGAGCTTCTCCTTGTCCACCGCGCCGATGATGCGGATGGCCAGGCCCGGGCCCGGGAACGGCTGGCGGAACACGATGTGCGCGGGCAGGCCCAGCGCCAGGCCCAGCTCGCGGACCTCGTCCTTAAAGAAGTGGTCCAGCGGCTCGATGAGGTCGAAGTGCACGCCCTCGGGGAACGGGATCAGGTTGTGGTGGCTCTTGATGGTGCTCGCCTTGCCGCCCGTCTTGCGCGCGCCGGACTCGATGATGTCGGGGTAGATGGTGCCCTGGGCCAGGTACTTCACGGGCTTGCCGTCGCACTCGAGCTGCTGCGCGACCGCGAAGAACTCCTTCCAGAACTGCGTGCCGATGATGCGGCGCTTCTCCTCAGGCTCGGTCACGCCGGCGAGAAGCTCGGCGTAGCGGTCCTCGGCGTGGACGTGGATGAAGTCGACGTCGAACTGCTTGGTAAAGACCTCCTCCACCTGCTCGGGCTCGTTCTTGCGCAGCAGGCCGTGGTTAATAAAGACACAGGTCATCTGCTTGCCGATGGCGCGCGCTCCGAGGGCAGCCACCACGGAGGAGTCGACGCCGCCGGAAAGGGCGAGAATGACGCGGTCCTCGCCGACCTTCTCGCGGAACTCGGCCGTCATGGTCTCAACCAGGTTGTCCATCGACCAGTTCTTCTCGAGGCCGCAGATATCGAACAGGAAGTTGGAGAGGATCTGCTGGCCGTGCTCGGTGTGCTTGACCTCGGGGTGGAACTGGGTGGTGTAGATCTTCTTCTCGAGGTTCTCCATGGCCGCGACCGGGCAGACCTTGGTCTTGGCGGTGACGACGAAGCCCTCGGGCACGTCGCAGACGGCGTCGAAGTGGCTCATCCACACGGTCTGCTTGAGCGGGGTGTTGTTAAAGAGCGCGGAATCGGCGGCGCGCTCGATCTCGGCGTGGCCGTACTCGCCCACCTCGGGGTGGAAGACCTTGCCGCCCAGCGTGACGGCGGTGATCTGGTGGCCATAGCAGAAGCCGAGCACCGGCACGCCCATCTCGTAGATGGCCGGGTCGACGCGCGGGGCATCGGGCTCGTTGACGGAGGCGGGGCCGCCCGAGAGGATGATCGCCGACGGCTTCATGGCCGCGAGCTCATCGGCCGGGATGTCGCAGGGGACGATCTCCGAGTAGACGTTGAGGTCGCGCACGCGGCGCGCGATGAGTTGCCCGTACTGGGCGCCAAAGTCGAGAACGGCGACGAACTGCTTGGGCTGAGCCTCGGTCATGCTTCCTCCGGTTAAGATCGAATGCGGGCGATTGCGCTTGAATCTTTAGAATCATACGTTAAGGCGCGGTGGACTTTTTTGAACTCAGGGGGCTTTTTTGCCCACCTCCACGCCGCGAACACGGTCTTTACGTAATATTGGACAGTCTGCAAAGTTCCGGTGGCCTCGAGGCCGCTCTGTTAGAAAGGGTCCCGTCTTGGCCGACCGCAGATCCCCCAGGTTCCGTTCAGACACGCAGAACCGGCAGTCCCCAGAAGGCCAGCAGCGCGCCGCGAGCCCCAGCCACAGCCGTTCCGCCGGCGCCGAGGCCTACACAAAGAAGCGCAAGACCCGCAACCGCAAGGTCGCTGCGCGCGGCGTGGTCATCGGCGTGCTCGTGGTGCTTCTCGCCGCCGGCAGCGCGGTGGCGATGTACATGAACAGCATCAGCACCAAGCTCACCGAGGGCCTCGACCAAGAGACCAAGAGCATGCTCTCCGAGAGCATCCAGTACGACGACCCCTTCTACATGCTGCTTCTTGGCGTCGATAAGTCCGAAGAGCGCATGAACTCGGACGAGTACGGCTCCAGCGACTCGAACTTCCGCTCCGACTCCATCATCCTGGCGCGCGTCGACCCCAAGGGCCAGCAGATCACGCTCATCTCTCTGCACCGCGACACCATGACGGACATGTCCGACATGAACGCCGGCACGCAGAAGCTCAACGCGGCCTACTCCCTTGGCGGGCCCAGCTACATGATCAAGTGCGTCGAGAAGCTCTGCGGCGTGGACATCTCGCACTACGCCGAGGTCGACTTCGAGCAGTTCACGAGCATCGTGGACAGCATCGGCGGCGTGACCGTCGACCTGCCCATCGACATCCGCGACGACTACTCCGGCGCCGACTTCGACGCCGGCGAGCACACCCTGAACGGCGAGGAGGCCCTCGCGCTCGCCCGCAGCCGCCACGCCTACGACAACTACGGCGACGGCGACATCTACCGCGCGGCGAATCAGCGCATGCTCATCGCCGCCATCGCCAAGAAGGTCCTCACCCTCGACGTGGCCAGCATGACCAGCGCCGTCTCCACCCTGGCCGGTGGCGTGACCACCGACATCAGCCTCCCCGACATCCTCGGCCTCGCCGTGCAGTTCAAGAACATCGACTTCGACAACAACGTGTACTCAGCGATGGAGCCGACCTCGGGCTACTACACCAACAGCACCTGGTACGAAAAGATCGACGAGGCCGCATGGAACACCATGATGGAGCGCGTCCGCGAGGGTAAGGCGCCCTACGCCGAGGGCGAGAGCGACTCCACGAGCGGGCTTATCGGCACCATGTCCGGCAGCTCCGAGCTCACCACCTCCGGCGAGGGCTCCGGCACGGGCGACGTCGCGAGCGCCGATTCTTCGTCGACCGAAGCGGAGTACACCGGCACCGCGATCGTGGTCAACGTGAGCGGCGTTTCCGGCGCGGGCATCACCAAGAGCGAGGCGCTCGCCGCCGCCGGCTTCACGTCGGAGGCCACGAGCCTCTCCAACGACGCGACCACGACGAAGGTCTATTACAACGGCTCGGCGGCCAAGGCCAAGGCCATCGGCGCCGCCAAGACGCTCGGGGTCTCTGAGTCCAACGTCGTCGAGAACACGGGCGACTGGACGACGGATTACGACGTGGTCGTGATCCTCTGCTCCGACAAGGCCTAGGCCAGAGCGAGCGGGCATTGGCAAGAGAGGCGTTTTGAGTATCCAGGACACAGACACGAAGGCCCGCGAGTGCGGGATACCGAACAAGCAATACGCCGCGGTGGCAGCAGGCTCGCTCGCCATCGCGGCGCTTTTGTGCGCGGGAATCCGAGCCGGGTACGCTCAAGCCGCCGTCGCCGAGCAGCAAGCCGCGGAGGCCGCAGCCTACGCGAGCCTCGAGGCGGAGGAAGGCGAGGCGGCCCAGCTCGAGGTCGCGCCCGAGACCGTGACGGACATGAGCGAGGCGCAAACAGCGGTCGAGGAGATTCTCGCTGCATGGGAAGACGGCAAGAAGAGCGCGGCGAATGCCAAGAGCAAGAGCGGCACGGCCAAAGGACAGTCCGCGCAATCTGCTGCCGAGGTAAACAAACCCGAGGTCGCGGTATGCGTGCACATGCTCGACAACAGCGGCAGCTTCCAGATAAACGGCGACGACTCCATGTACTCCGCCTCGATGATCAAGCTGCTCGTGCTCGCGGAGTACCTCGACGAGGTCGATTCCGGCGAGCTCTCCCCCGACGACACGTACACGCTGAGGCGCGCTGACGTGGTGGGCGGCTCCGGAACCATGCAAAACGCCCGGCTAGGCACCGCATACACCCTCGACGATGTGGCGTACCTCATGGTGTCCGCAAGCGACAACGTGGCCACAAACGTCCTTATCGACCGCATGGGCCTCGAGAATATCCAGGAAAAGTGCTCCGAGCTCGGTCTCGAGGGGACGTCGCTCGTGCATAAATTGATGTCCACCGGCATCAACGACGGCCTCTCGAACATGATCAGCGCCAACGATGCGGCATTGATCCTCGGCCGCATCGCCAACCGCACCCTCGCTTCAGAGGAGGCGTGTGAGCGCGCCGAGCACTACCTTCTTGCCCAAATAGACAACGAGGGTCTCGCCGAGGGACTGCCCGACTCGGTCGCCTTCGGCCACAAGACGGGCTCCCTTGACGACGCGCGTCACGACGGCGGCATCGTCTACGCAGAGAACCCCTACGTGATAGTTGTTCTCACGCAGAACATCGACTACGACGAAGCGAACGACCTGATGGAAGAGATAAGCGCCGCCGTTTACGAGGCGCTCGGGTAGCGTAAAGGGACCGCCCCCTCCCCGCGTGCAATCGTGTTCTTAGGGATGCGACCCCTCCGAGAATCATTCTCGAAGGGGTCGCTTTGTGAAGAGATTGCCCTAGGCTGTCTGCGGCCTGCGGTCGGCGGATGCCGTCCTGCAGATGCCGCCCGGAGCTAAACGTTGAAGCGGAAGTGCATGACGTCGCCGTCGGCCACGACGTAGTCCTTGCCCTCGATGCGCAGCTTACCGGCGTTCTTGCAGCCAGCCTCGCCGCCGAGCTCGACGTAGTCCTCGAAGCTCGCGACCTCGGCCTTGATGAAGCCGCGCTCGAAGTCGGAGTGGATGACGCCTGCGGCCTCGGGGGCCTTCGCGCCGATGCGCACGGTCCAGGCCTTGACCTCCATCTCGCCGGCGGTGAAGTAGCTCTGCAGGCCCAGCAGGCGGTAGGCGGCCTGCGCCAGGGTCTCGAGACCGGACTTCTCCAGGCCCAGGTCGGCCAGGTACTCGGCGGCTTCCTCGGCGTCGAGCTCGGAGAGCTCCGCCTCGACCTTCGCGCAGATGGGAATGGGCGTCACGCCGTCGATAGCGGCCGGGGTCTCGCCGAGCTGATCCTCGTCGACGTTGGCCACCATGAGAATGGGCTTCATGGTGAGGAGGAAGAGGCCCTTGGCCGCGGCGCGCTCCTCGTCGGTCATCTCCATGGTGGCGGCGCGCCTGCCGTCGTTGAGCCAGGCCTGGAGGCGCTTGGCCACGTTGAGCTTGGGCTGAAGCTCCTTATCGCGCTTGGCCTCCTTCTCGAGCTTGGGCAGCTGCTTCTCGAGCGTGCCGAGGTCGGCGAGGATGAGCTCGGTCATGATGGTATCGGCGTCGCCGGCCGGATCGACGAACTCGCCTGTGCGGCCGACCTCGCGCATGACGTTCGGGTCGCTAAAGTAGCGCACGACCTCGCAGATGGCGTCGGTCTCGCGGATGTTCGCGAGGAACTGGTTGCCGAGGCCCTCGCCCTCGTTGGCGCCCTTGACCAGGCCCGCGATGTCCACGAACTCAACGGTGGCCGGCACGATGCGGCCCGGGTGCACGATGTCGGCGAGCGCCTGCAGGCGGTCGTCGGGCACGTCGACGATGCCCACGTTGGGGTCGATGGTCGCGAAGGGGTAGTTGGCCGCGAGGCCGCCCTTCTTGGTGAGCGCGGTAAAGAGGGTCGACTTGCCGACGTTGGGCAGGCCGACGATTCCGATGGAGAGAGACACGCGGGGCTCCTAACTTACTTCTTGCTGCTTTGCTTCTTGCCGTCGTCGGACATGCCCTCGAGGGCGTCCGCCGCGCGGCTCAGCTGCTTCTTGCCTTGTTCAATATACTTCTGGGCCTCGACCTTGGCCTGTGCCTTCTTTCGGCGGACCTCCTCGGCCGCCTTGTCGGGCACCACGAGCTCGCGGACGTCCATGGGCTCCATGGTAAGCGCCCCCTCATCGCAAACGGCCACACAGGCGGCGCAGCTCACGCAATACGAGGCGGCGATGGTCACGTGACCGTTGACGTCCAGGTCGAGCGCGCGCGGCGTGCAGGCCTTCGCGCACTCGCCGCACATGGTGCAGCGGCTCATGTCGCACACGGGAACCTGCAGGTCGACGTACTTGGCCAGGCCCTCGGCGTGCTGCAGCGCGCCCATCATGAGCTTGCGGTTCTGGGTGAGCATGCGCATGCGGTTGGTGGAGGTCTTCGCGCCGACGGCCGACTCGAGCTGGCGCTGAAGCTGGTCGAGGCGGGTGGCATGGGCCTGAATCTTGTTCGCGACGGCCTTTGCGCCGGCGAGGGCCGGGTTCGTGCGCGTGAGCAGGCGTTCCGCGGAGTGCACCGCCGAGCTCATGAACTGTGAGCGCTTGTACTCGCGCGTGAACTCGTGGGTCATCTCTGACTCGTCGGCCACGAGGCCAAGAGAGGCGCGCGCCCACTCCTCCGCCTGTCCGATGGCGTCGCAGTAGAACTCCTCGCCGGTCGTGGTCTTGCAGCGGTCACAGATGCCCACGGGCAGGTAGACGTTGATGTTGTCGTAGTCAGCGAGAAGCGAGAACCACAGGTCGCGGCTCACGGCGCCGACGCACCCCAGCACGACCTCGTTGTCCTTGGGCAGGCGCTTGAGCGCACGCGTGCAAGTGACGTAGCACTGCTCATAGGCCGAGGCCGCGCGGGCGATCTGGTCGTAGACCTGGCGCGGCATGTGACGACGCGTGCTGATGGTCTCCGTCGGGCAGGCAGCGGCGCAGAGCCCGCACTTGCGGCAACCCTCGCCTATGAGCACCGACTGGTTATGGATGGTGATGGCGTCTACCGGGCACACGTCGATGCAGCGCGAGCAGGTGGCCTCGTTGCCCGACGCGGTGCGCAGGCAGCGGTTGGAGTTCGCGTACGGCTTCTCTTTGTAGTCGGCAGGGTTAAAGACCTTTCGCTGGCTCGGATCCATCGCCAGCGAGTCGGCGATGTCGCCGAACGGGTTCGAGAGCGCCTGCCAGTCGCTCTGGATGTCGATCAAATCGTCGAGAAAATCCCTCTTCTGAGCCACTGCCACACCTCTCCCTCTCGTATGCAGCAATGCTCCATTCTACCCCAGCGCCGCCAGCGGAATCATGACGTCTACCGCAAACGTGTCCTCACACGTCGAAAGCGAGAAGTAACCGCCTGAGGCAACCCCTCCCCTACCACCCGCGCAACAGCAAAGCGCCGCCCCTGACGGAAGTCTGGGGCGGCGCTTTTGGGTCGTGCCGAATCGCGCGGGGTCGTACCGGGTCGTGCTAAGCCGTGCGGGACGCGCTATTCAATGTCCTTGTTGAAGCGGCGGATATCGATGGACTCGTTCTGGCTACCGGAGTAGCTGTCGGAGTCCTCGACCTGCTGCGAGTACCAGTTGGGCTGGTATCCCATGGAGGCCGAGGAGAAGAGCGCGCCGCGGCCATTCTGGGTGATGTTGAGCGTGCCGAAAGCGTAGTACTCAAGCCTGACGCACGAGGGGACATTCGCGAAGGTAAGAATGCTGTGCATCGCCGCGGTGGGATTTTGAATCTCAATCGCGTAAAGCAGCTGGTTCTCGATGATGTCGCCCGTCTTAAGGTTAAAGACCGTTCCGTAGCGCCAGGCGATTTGGGACTCAAACTCGCTGCCGAACTTGTTGCCGCCCCACTTGGAATTGCGCGTCTTGAGGTCGCTCACCGAGAGAACAATGTAGTCCTCGGGGTTCGAGATCTTGTTGCCAAGGCTCACGCTCGAGATGAGACGATCGGAACTCGAGCTGAGCTCCTGCGCGTACTGCTGGCGGATCGTCTTCTTGACCTTCCAGAAGAATATGGTCTTCGTCTCGTGGAAGTAGACTTTGTAGCCATAGTCGGACAGGAAGTAGTTCCAGTTGAGCGCGTTGTCGGAGTAGCGGTCCACCTCGTCGGTGGGGTTCTGGTCGCTGGCCAGGACGGTTGCCCACAGCTCGGTGGTGTCGCCGTTGTGCGACCAAAGTTCGGGGTTTACACCGCCGCCGCCAAGGATCTTCCATTCCCTGTCTAGCAGGGTCGAGGTATCAACCGTGAGCAGCTGCTTTTTGAACTTAACGTTGGGCTGCTGCGACTTGAAGCCAACTGCCTCCATTTCCTCGGCGATGTTCTGGACCGCGCGCGTGGTGGTGGTCCCGTCGTCGTTCGTGACCGTGATGATCGGGCGCATCGACTCGGGCAGGGCGTTAAGGCGATCGGTCATCCTCTTGAGCTCGTTCTTCGAGAAGGAGCACTGAGGCTTCCATGAGTTGCTCAGGTCAGCAGTGTTGCCGCTGAGATAAGCGCGCCCGAAGCAGCTCTCGTCATAGGCCGCCGCAAGCGCGTACATGCCCTTTGCGTAAGAGACCGGGTTGGCCGAGTCGCTCGAGAGGAAGGTGACCGAGGTGTACTCGCTGTCGGTCGCGGCCGTCATGTACTTAGAAGGCGTGAAGTAGTGCTCCTGCACGATCTCGTCGTAGGTCTTTCCGGGGTTTGCGGCAAGGAGCTTCTGAATGTCGACGTCCTTAACCGAGATGGACCCATCGGCAGTGGTCTTGGTCTCGCCGGGGTAGTCCTCCTTCAGCTGGTCCCAATCGACCTGGCCATAGAGCACCGCGGTGATGTCGTTGGAGTAGCTCTGGAGCTCGGCCATCTGGAAGCTCATGATGCCCTGGCGCTCGCCTTCTTCGGCCTCGTAAAGCTGAACGGCCAAATCGGCACTGTAGAGCGCGTAAGCGTTGTTGTACATGATCATCAAGCTCGCGAGGAAGGCGCGCTTGGCGGCCTTGGTCTCGACATCCCAGTTGTACTTCGTGTTGACGTACTCGCTATAGATGTCGAGCATGTTCTCGGTCACGGCGTCGCCGGGAACCAAAACGTTGTGCAGCGCGGTGTACGCCCCGCCGATACCGCCCGCGAAACCCTTGTTGATGGCGTTCTTGTTGACGACCTTGAGGAAGTTCTTGAGGGCCTTGATAGCTTCCTCGGGCATGTGAGAGATCGTGGTGGCACGCGAGCACTTCGTCGTGGTCTTGTTGCCGGCGTCATCGAGCTCGTAGTAATTGCCCAGGACCTCGTCCATGCCCATGAAGATGTTGTTCGTGGTCGAGGAGCACAAGAAGCTCTTGAGGTTCGTGTAGGTGTTTGCCTGCTGCTGCCAGTTAGTCTTGGCGCTCTGCTCGTCGAGCTTCACGTTGATGGTGTTGACCGTCGTATCGACAGCCTCGAGCGTCTCGTTCATCTCGTCGAGCTTGTCCATCACGTCGTTGACGGTGTACTGGTTGCCATCCTGCGTAAGCTCCATGATAAAAGAGCCGACAAAACCGGCGATGGTGAAGGCCGCGGTCGCGACGTTGAAGAGGCTGGGGCCGAGAACCATCACGAGGTTGATGGCGTGGTTGATGCCGAGGCCCGTAGTCACGGCGCTGCTGAGGACCGACTTCACCCTCGAGTCCGATTTGGAGTCGCTTGAGGTCTTGCGGTAAATCAGTTGCATAGACCTTGCGTTAAGCTCGGCATCGGCAGAGACCGCCGGGGTCATAGCGACGGCCGTGACGGGAACCCCACCGACGGCGACAACGGGGGTCCAGTTGATTCCGTGGCACACGACCACGCCGGGCGTGAAGGCGACGACGCCCGAGACGGGCTCGTCGTCGGAGGCAAGGGCGACGGCATCGTTGCCGGCCGCAGACTCGTCGTCGGCCGAGAGGCTCGCGATGCTGGCCTCGCTCGCGGCGCCGGAATCGGACTCGTCTTCGCTGACCGCCGCCGAATAGGACTCGCCGTCGAAGAGGGGCAGATCGACACCTTCCTCCGGCACGCCGAAGGCGTTGGTCGAGCCGTTGCTCATGTACACCTTGAGGTTGCTCACGTACGAGTACATGGCCTTGAGGATGTCGATCGCGGCGGACTTCTTCTCATCGTTATAGCTCACGCCCATAAGCTGCGCGTCGCTATTGAGCTGGTCGTTGCTGACGGTGAGCACCATCTGAAACACGTCGTCATCGGCGCTGCACGGCGTGACCTCGATGTCGGCGGCAGCAGACTCGACGGACTCGGCGGACTCGTTGCCGTCCTCGTCGGTAACGATGTCGGTCGAGATGCGATAAGCCGAGAAGGTCGTGGTGTCGAGAAGATCGACGTCTCCGACCTCGGTCTCGCCCTCCGCCTCCTGGCTGGAGCGCAGGCCGGCGAGATAGGTGATCTTCGTCTCCTTCTCGCCCACCTCGACATTGCCGGTGTACACGAAGGCCACGGGGCTCGAATCGGCGTACGCGAAGGCCTCCTCGGCGCTCGTGTCAGACGACGCGCCCTGGGGATAGACCACGGTGTCCTGATAGGTCGACGTGATCCCCGCGTCAAAGCGCAGGCCGCCGACGAGGGCCTGGGTAAGCTCCTCGTACGCGGCGTAGCCCGTCTCGTCATTGACCTTAAAGGTGATCCAGGTGTAGCCGAGGTCTCTGTTGCACGCCTCGATGGTGATGTTGCCGCCGGAAACGAGGTGGATGCCCTTGATAATGTCCTCGTCGGTGAACCAGCGGTACATCACGCCGTCGATATCGAACTCATCGCCCGTGGCGTACTGGGCGAAGTCGGAGTCGACAGGAACGGGCATGGCGACCTCGACGCTGTCAAGATCAACAGGGACGCTAAAGCGGTTGGTGCCGTCGAAGTAAGCGCCGTTGTCGAAGGTGTGCTTGAGCACGTCCTCGCCCATCGGGGCGTCGGAGGTCACCTGCACGATGGAGCCGGACGGCGAGGAGTAGCTCACGCACGCGACGCCGTAAGCCTGCTCCTGGTCGGTAAAGGGCTGGTTGATGAGCTCGATGTAGCCAAGGTCGCTACTGTCCTCGACCGCCACGCCCTCGGGAATGTTGTCGACAATGAAGTGCAGCTCGTAGTGGGTGCGCTCAGCAATGGTGGAGCCGCCCTCGCTGCCCTCGACCTTCACGGAATAGGCGCCCTCGCGCACAGTCGCGCCCTCAAGGCTGCCGGTAAGGGCGATCTTGGACTCGTCGAAGGTGCTGAACTCGCCCGCGTTCTCGGACGCGCCCTCGTAAGCGACCTCAGAGAGCACGGTGGTGTTGACGCTGCTCGCGCCAACTGGGAACGAGCGCTTGAGCTCGAGGTTCACGACGCCGGGGGCGGTATCGCTCGAGGCGTTGCAAGAGACGGACGCCTCGATAGAGAGCTTCTCGCCGCGGACGTCGGCCTCGACGGTCTTGGTCAAGGTAAGGGGAGACGAGTCGTCCTCGTCGTCAGTCTCGTCGTCGGTCTCGGTCGCCTCGGTGCCGTTGACCTCGTCGGCCATGACCTTGAGGGCGCTCGAGGGGAGCATGTTGAGGACGAGAAGGGCCGCGAGGATGAGGCTCAGGGTCGCCTTGAAGCGCAGCTTCTTGGCGCCGTAAAGGGCCGCGGCGGCGAGAATGACGGCAATGGCGACGGCCGCGATGGTCGCCGAGTTATCACCGGTGCTGGGGATCTTGCCGGAGGTCTTGGTACCGTTGGTACCGTTGGTGCCGTTGGTACCGTTGGTGCCGTTGGTGCCGTTGGTACCGTTGGTGCCGTTGGTGCCCGCGTCGGCAGCGCCCGAGTCGCTCGCCTTCTTGGCGAGAAGGGCCGTCGTGCTCACCGACTCGCCGTCGGCGGTCTCGGCGCCCTCCGAGGTCTCGGAGCCGCCCACAAGTGTCCAGCCGTCGGGGGTCTTGAACGAGACCTTGTGGTCCACAAGGTCTATGCCGACCTTGTTGGTGCCCGTGACGGTGATCTGAACCTGGTCGTCCGCCACGCCTTCGGTCGAGGCAGTGACGTCCAGCGTCAGGTACTCGAACGGGTCGATCTCGGTCTCGGTCTCATCTGCCAGGGCCGTGCCAGGCACAAACGCCAGCACCAGCGCAAAGATCGCCAGAAGCGACCCCAGCAGCATCCCGGTGCGCTTAGCCACCGGGCGCTCGTTGAGCATAGCTGCCACAACATCTCCTCTCGCCTCACCGCCAGCAGCGGTGTCTAAATGATCAGCATTTTATTTTAGGCCCTCTTCAAAACCCCATAAACAGACAGACCGTCTGTTTAAGCACCTCTTGCAGCCCAGACGCCAACCCGAGCGTTGCTTAGCGCTCTTTAGTTCTCTTTAGCATTACTTGGCCCTACTTAGCGAATCCCTGCGAGCCTGCGCACGATTCGGGGCACTCACAACCCGCCCCTCGCCTACCCCAGCGCCCCTGAGGTCTCGTTCGCCCTCCCGGCACAACAAAGCGCCGGCCCCGACCGGAGGTTTTCGTACAAAGTGCTTCTAAGCGCGAGGTCACTTTGTAGAAAATCCTCCGGACGGGGCCGGCGCGATGGGTCGATCTAGGCGAGCGAGGCTTTAGGCCTAGTACATGCCGCCGCCCTGGCCGCCCTGGGCAGCCGCGGCCGCGATGGCATCCTCGATGTTGGTGTTCTTGGGCTCATCGGAGACAGTGGCCTCGGTGATGAGGATGAGGCCGGCGATGGAAGCAGCGTTCTGCAGGGTGACACGGGCAACCTTGACCGGGTCGAGCACGCCCATCTCGATCATGTCGCCGTAGGTGCCGGTCGCGGAGTCGAGGCCCTGGCCAGCAGGCATGGCCTTGATCTTCTCGGCGACGACGGAACCCTCGAAGCCGGCGTTGTCGGCGATCTTCTTCACGGGCGCGGCGAGAGCCTTGCGGATAATCTCGACACCGATCTTCTCGTCGGCGTCGACGGTCTCGACGGCGTCGAGCGCGGAGGAAGCGGCCAGGAACGCGACGCCGCCGCCGGCGACGATGCCCTCCTCAACGGCCGCGCGGGTCGCCTGCAGGGCGTCCTCGATGCGGTGCTTGATCTCCTTGAGCTCAGACTCGGTCGCAGCGCCGACCTTGATGACGGCCACGCCGCCGGAGAGCTTGGCGAGGCGCTCCTGGAGCTTCTCGCGGTCGAAGTCGGAGGTGGTGTTCTCGATCTCGGACTTGATCTGGTTGACGCGCTCGTCGATGGCCTGCTTGGAACCGGCGCCGCCCACGATGGTGGTGTTGTCCTTGGAGATCTTGACGGACTTGGCGCGGCCGAGCATCTCGGCGGTCACGTCGGTGAGGTTGATGCCGAGCTCCTTCATGGCCACCTGGCCGCCGGTAAGGACGGCGATGTCCTCGAGCATGCGCTTACGACGGTCGCCGTAGCCCGGGGCCTTGACGGCGCAGACGTTGAGCACGCCGCGGAGCTTGTTGAGGATCAGCGTGGCCAGGGCCTCGCCGTCGACGTCCTCGGCGATGATGAGCAGCGGGGAGCCCTGCTTCTGGACAGCCTCGAGGATCGGCAGGATGTCCTGGATGTTGGACACCTTCTGGTCGGTCATCAGGATGTAGGGGTTGGACAGCTCAGCCGTCATGGTGTCGTTGTTGGTGGCGAAGTACGGGGAGATGTAGCCCTTGTCGAACTGCATGCCCTCGACGGTGTCGATGTCGATGCCGAAGGTCTGGGACTCCTCGACGGTGATGACGCCGTCCTTGCCCACGACCTCCATGGCGTCGGAGATCTTGGCGCCCACGGCGGGGTCGGAAGCGGAGATGGTGCCGACGGAAGCGATCTGCTCCTTGGTGGAGACCTGCTGCGCGGACTTCTTCATCTCCTCGACAACAGCGTCGACGGCCTTGTCGACGCCGCGGCGGATGGCGATGGGGTTGGCGCCGGCGGCCACGTTGCGCAGGCCCTCGTTCACGATGACCTGGGCAAGAAGGGTCGCGGTGGTGGTACCGTCACCCACGGTGTCGTTGGTCTTGGTGGCGACCTCCTTGACGAGCTGGGCGCCCATGTTCTCCACGGGGTCCTTGAGCTCGATCTCCTTGGCGACGGAGACGCCGTCGTTGGTGATGGTGGGGGCGCCGTAGCTGCGCTGGAGCGCGACGTAGCGGCCCTTGGGGCCCATGGTGGTGGTCACGGCGTCGGCCAGGGTGTTCACGCCCTTGGCAAGCTTGGCGCGCGCGTCGGTACCGAAGTAAATGTCCTTAGCCATAGTAATTAGTCCTTTCTGGTGACGCGGGCAAGTCGCAGGCCCGCGCCAGGGATTGACGAGAAATGCGGGCCGCTAGTCCTCGATGACGGCGTAGATGTCGTCGGCGCGAAGAAGCAGGAAGTCCTCGCCGTCGACCTTGACCTCGTTGCCGCCGAACTTGCCGTAGTAGACCTGGTCGCCGACCTTGACGTCGATGGCGACGCGCTCGCCCTTATCGTTGACCTTGCCGGCGCCCACGGCGACGACCTCGCCGCGCTGGGGCTTCTCCTGCGCGCCGCTGGAGATGTAGAGGCCGCTGGAGGTCTTCTCCTCCTTGGGAGCGGGCTTGACGAGAACGCGATCGCCGAGAGGCTTAAGAGTCATGATGTTTCCTCCTTCTGGGGTGCGTCCGGGCTCGAATCCGGCCGGGCGCTTTGTCCAACGGTCTGAATAATACCCAGTGCGCCGGGGTTATACATCGCGAATTGAAAAAATCTCACACGCGGCACTTAGATTTTGTGATGCCGCAAAGGATAGGGCCTTTGCGGAAAACCGTCGTCAGCCGCAGCGACGCCCATTTAGAACAGTTGCCGGCCCCGGGCTTATGCCCGTGCTAGCTTAAACTCGAGGTGCAGAAGCACTCGGTCCTCGTCGAGTCGGGAGCGTGGTGAAGTGCGGAGATTACTGACGAATTTCGGCAGCGCAATATCGCACATCGAAGAAAGACCGTTCCTTCTGCTGTGGACCTATCTCTTTCTCGCGACCCCATACGTAGCGTTCCCCGGCATCCAGAGCGGTAAAACGAACGCCGCCGCCTGCATCGCGGCGGGAATCCTCGTCGTGGGAATTATCTGGAAGCTCCATCCCGCTCCGACGAGCATCTTTCTTCCGCCAAGAATCCGAGGCAGCATCGCCATCCTCGGAGTTGCGGCGTTCCTCCCTTACGCTATTTTCGAGCTCGGCTCGATGCCCTGGATTCTTCACCCAACCACCGATACGTTGACCGGCTTTTGGAAAGAGCCCCTGGCCGGCCCCTTCCGCTTTATTGACACGGCGGTTGGCTACGTCCCACTGCTTCCGGGCAGCGCCCTGGCCGCTTACCTGTTTGCCTCTCGCCCAAAGTCCGAGCAGATATCCAGAGGATTGAGCAGGCCTTGCCCGAGACTACTTCTCGAACTCGTTTTTGCCGGCCTGCTCAAACAGCCCCTCAATGACGCCCCTGTAGGCCAGCCCCTTCTCAAGTGCCTGCATTTTGTTCTTGGCGCCTGCCTGGCCCTCGCTATCGTCGCGGCGGTCTCGAGAGAGCGCGACCGTGAAATTGACTGCCTGCTTGCCTATGCTCTTGGCATCCTATTGTGGAATGAGGCCTCGCGCGTCGTAGGGCCTCCCCCGTTGGACCCCTTTGTCGTGGGCTCGTTAGTAGCGCTCCTTAGCTTTGGCACGACCCTCCTGATCATCGTCGTGACGCTCAGCCGACCAAAACAGCCTCGGGGCAACGAGCGGGAACTCCCCCGGAAGCCCTCCGAATATCTTTGCCAACTTGAAGGCTGCGCCAATCTGTCCGCCGCAGAACGCGGCTGCCTCAATCTGCTGGTCGACGGCAATGCGAGCTCAGAAATAGCCGCGCAGCTTGGGAAATCGCCCTCGACCGTCCGCGTCTTATTAAGCCGTTCCTACAGGAAGCTCGGCGTGTCCAACGCGGCCGAACTCATGGCCAGCCTCGAGGAGAAGCGTCTTCTCGCCGCCGGCATCACGGCCGACGCAGGACAGGCCCAATCACATGAAGCCTCCCGCTGGGGATGCTTTGACGGGGCGTTCCTTCTTCTAGCCGCGCTGCCGCTCTGGCACTATGACCTTGCCTGGGGAATCGGCCGTGAATTGTACCTGCCCCTGGGAACGGGCCTGTTTGCCGCAGGGATACCCCAACTGCTGGGAACAGAGCCGCGACAAGCGAGGTTGCCGCGGCCCATCGTCCATGTTCTCGGCGGACTGTGCGTAGCGCTCAAGGTGCTTCAAGCTGTTTGCGAAGATTCACGTGGCATAGACTTAGCCCTGGTCGCCTCCCCCTTCTTCTTTGGAGTCGCATTCACGCTTGGATCAAGCGACAAGGACCGCCCCGTTCAGTTTCGCGGAATTGATTTTCCGCCCGTTCTTCTCGCGCAAGCAATCGGCGTGCTCATCGAAGAGCTTTGGAGAGACCACGGCTATTTTTCCATCCTTGCCCCGCTTACACCCCTAGCCATCGCTTTGACGGCAAACGGCGCAGCCCTGCTATGGCGGATCGACCGCAAGGTCGCGGCCCCCTTGCTGCTTGGATGCGCGGGGCTGTTCTCATGCCTTGTCCTGCTTGGAGCGGCATCAATCTTTGAGGCCATCGCTTTGTCTTGCTGCGCCGTCAGCTTCTGCATGGCCTTCATGCTTGCTCGCACAACCGAAGTGCTCGCAACCCCGCTTCCCCATCTCGCCCCCAGCCTAGGCCTCGGAATACTGGCCGGGGACGTCCTGGTCGGCTCATTTGCGGATCGTCTTGTGTTTAACGACACCGCGCTTCGCTATTTTGGCGGGCAATCGGGGCTATACGCCGCAGGCGGCGCAAGTCTCGGAATACTGTCCTTTGCCATGGCCCTAGCCGTAACCGCCTACTCGCTGCGCCTCTCGAACGACATGGACGCTGACGCGCTGCGAGGGCGGCTGAGTCCAGCTGGCCGAGAAACCAGGGTCTTGGCGCTCTTTACCGCCAAGGGGCTCACCGAGCAAGAGGCGATTGTGATGTCAAAAATCGCCGAGGGTTTAAGCGGACCGGAGATCTCGGAGACCATCAACTACTCCCGAGGGACCGTGAACAACCTGCGCCTCAGCGGGTACTCGAAGCTCGATATCCATAGCAGAAAGGAACTAATCTCCTATATTTCTGCAGGTATAGGGCCTGTAAACTGACTCTTTCCCCTATTTCATACCCTTGTTTACGGACAGACAAAGCCCCTATTTGGCATCCTCGTCCTGACGGGCGCCCTAAACCCAACAGACAAGATGAACAAAGGAGCGACAGATGTCCGATTCTACGACCGCGCCGCGACTCCGGCGCACATTTATCGCCGCTGGCTTGTGAGCCCAAGATGAACACGAAAGAACGCCGAACGTTGATTTTGGTCATCGTACTTGCTTTGGCATGTCTGGCCGCTGGCCTGATTCTTAACGCCTCAGCATCAACCTCAAAACAGGCACGGGAACCTTCCGCTCCGCTCGTCTTTACCGCCGGGTCGACCGTTGAACTCAACAGTGCCTCCAACGAAGCCCGTTATATAAGAAGCGATGGCGTCGAAGCCGAGGTGGAATTCGGCTGGAGCGGCTCAATGGAGCTGACCGTCGAGAAAGCAGTGCTGTTCAAGGGCACCAGGGCCGCCGAGAAGGCAGGCGAGCTCGGCGCGGTCTCTCATGAAGACGACGACCGACTTTTGCTCGTGACGTGCCGGCTAAAGAATGTGGATGCGACGCCCACGCGCACCGATAATTCTGGTCGGGCCGCCTTTTCCGCCTCTGTTTTTTCTGTTCCGGACCTGGAGCTCAGGTACTTCTCGGCATCGGCCGAGTCAAACGATGCCCACGACTACTTCTCATTTCAGCTCGACAAGAACGAAGAAATTGAGTTCACTCTCGGGTATCCCTGGCAAAGCAGCAAGAACGGAGCCCTCGGCGAGATTCCCGAGTTCATGGCCCCGGGAATCGACGGCGCAAAAGGTCATTACCTCATCAACCTCGCAACGACGATTGAGGAGTGATCCCGGTGGCTTCCCTTATTCGAATGGAGCTCGGCAAGGCATTCCGAAATCCATGGTTTCTCGTCTCGTCGGCAATTTCCACCGCCCTCGCCGTTGCAAGCGCCGTCGGAAACATCGTTTATCACTGTGAGTACGGCGTTTTCGAGCTCTATACACACAAGTATGTTTCCCCCGTGCCCGACAGTTGCTTCAAGTGGTGGATATCGTTGGATTTTCTGCAGCCGACGTCGTCGCTGCTGTTCCACCTTCTGCCATTACTGTCCGTCATCCCATACGCATGGTCATACCAGACGGAGCTGCAATGCGGCTATCTTGGGCAAGTCCTGTCACGAACTAGGCGCCGCGACTACCTGGTAGCAAAGGGCATAGCGGCTTTCTCAAGCGGCGCAATGGTGGCAGCGGCACCGTTGCTCATTAACTTCCTGCTGCTTGCAGCGTTTATACCGGCCTATATACCCGACATCACAGAAGTGCTCTACCTGGGCGTATATCCAGATGACATCTGGTCTTGGTTCTTCTACAATGCGCCGGTCGCGTACGTCCTTCTTTTCTCGGCGCTGGCCTCGCTCATATGCGGGCTCTGGGCGCTCTTTGTCCTATCCCTGTCCTACCTTATCGAGAACCGCGTGGCCTTGCTTTTGAGCCCCTACCTCGCAAGCCTCATTCTTCAATTTCTGAGCGAGCGCATCTACCTTGTGCTCGGAATCAACGGCCCTCAGCTAGGGCTCGCCGCAAACATGCGGGCCGGCACAGAGAGCTACGCGCAGGTTTGGTGGGTTATCGCGCTCGAGTGCACCGCCCTGTTCCTCGCTTCCTTTCTTCTCACAAACAGACAGGTGAGGGGGGACGTGCTGTGAGGCGCTCGCCGCTACATCTCGACCTTACAGAAGGATTGCGGGAAGTCGGCAAATGGTATTTCGTCTGCGCTGCGCTCGCCGCATCGTCGGCCATTTCCTTCGCGCTCACCGCTCGGGCAAGAGGGTTCAGCCCCGATGAGGCGCCGTGTAACTTCGGCAACCTGACGGCATGCGCTTTTGCTGGGATGGAGGCGTTCTTACCTTCACCAAGCGAGCCGTTCCAGTTTCCCGTGAGCTGGGCGCTCATGATGCTTCTAGTCACCTATATGACTCTGGGATACCCCTATCGCGACCTCATGGGGTTTGGTCAAAAGGTGCTCATATCGAGCGCGAACCGACGCTCGTGGTGGCTAAGCAAATGCGTCTGGACCACAGTGTGCGTCCTGCTCTTTTGGGCCGTGTTCCTCGGTGTTACCGCCTTGGCCTCAATGGTCCTAGGCAGTGGCCTGGGACTCGAGATATCCCCGAGCATCGAAAAGGTCCTGCGCCTGCGTATCCCGGTCAGGTTCAATGAAATGGACTATTTGGCTTTCCTGTGCTCAATCCCGCCGATTACCATCGCACTTTGCCTGGCTCAGCTCTGCTTATCCCTGTTTGTAACTCCCATGATCAGTTACCTCGCGATGTTTTCCCTGCTGTTCCTTTCCGCCTTCTACTATCAGGCACCGTTTTTGCTCGGCAACTACCTTATGGCGCTCAGAACACCGGGATTTGCCGGGTCAGGGTTTCACCCGGCTTGGGGGGTACTACTCGCCGTTCTGCTCTCTATGTGCTCAATCGCCATCGGCGACAAGCGTTTCTCCCACATGGATATTCTCGAAAAGGAGTCGTGACATGAGCGTCATCGTCAACGACCTGTGCAAGACCATTAAAGGCAGCGTCGTGCTCAGCAATATCGACATAGAAGCCCCTTCCGGAACCATCACCGGACTCGCCGGCGTGAACGGCTCTGGCAAGAGCATGTTGATGCGAGCGATTGCGGGCCTGATCCGACCAACTTCAGGCCGGATTACCGTAGACGGAAAGGCCCTGGGAAAAGAGGTCGAATTTCCGTCGAGTGTCGGCCTCCTCATCGAGGGCCCGGCGTTTCTCAATGGCCGCACGGGGTTCGAGAACCTAAGGTTGCTGGCAAGCATTGCAGGGCGAGCAGGCGACGATCGCATCAGAGAGACGCTAAAGTTTGTCGGCCTCGCCCCAGACGATAGACGACGATATTCCAAGTACTCCCTTGGCATGAAGCAGCGCCTGGGACTCGCGGCAGCGATTATGGAAAGGCCGCGGCTCCTCCTGCTCGACGAGCCGACGAATGCCCTTGACTCCGCAGGGGTCGAGATGCTCAAGAGGCTCGTAAGGGGTTACCGAGACCATGGCGCGACCGTTATTCTCTCTTGTCACGACGCCACGACGCTGCGTGAACTGTCAGACCATATCTACTACCTCGCGGAAGGTCACATCGATGGTCACGAATCGCTCCATTAGCCGAGAGGCAATAAGCAGAAAGGTCGCCGTGATCATCGGCGTCATCATATCCGTTGCGCTCACATCCGCGCTCGCCCTCAGAATTCAGATAGTCAATCAGTCGCAGCTCGTTATTCCCGAGCGTCATTTCTCCATGGGGGATGAAGTCGACCTTGATGGCTCCTTCATCTATGACAATCAGGAGAATACGGCCGGCTACAGCGTACGGGTCGATAAGGCCGAGGTCATGTCCGCAAGCGAGTATATAAAGCGTTATGCGAAAGGCGGCAGCACGGGCAGCGCCGCCTCTAAAGCAGAGGGCGATGTGCTTGTGCTGACGTATACGATAACAAACGCCGATAACGAAACCGGCTTCCTCGATATGGTCATGCTCATGGCAGTCGGAGAATCGAAGAACCACTTGTACAAAGTGGACGACGCGCTCTGGGAAAGAGCCGAGCCGTCCCTGGAGAATTCCAACGCCCTGGTGCTTAAGCCAAACAGCACCTACACGACTGAGCTGCCTTTTTCGTATTACGAGGGGCCGGGTCTTTTCGAGTCAACGACCGCGCAAGACAACGAGCGGCGAGCAAAAATCGAAGATGCCGGCTTTTCTCTCTACGTAAGCAACGCTCCGCAGCGAAACATCGTGGATATTCGGCTTTGAGGCGGGGCCCGATGAACACGAGCCGTCTTTACAGCTCGTCGAGCTCGGCTTGCCAGAGGGCAACGCAGGCGTCGGACGGCATGCGCAGGTCTCCGCGCGGACTCACGGCGGCCGAGCCGACCTTGGGTCCGTCGGGAAGGCAGCTGCGCTTGAACTGCTGCGCGAAGTAACGGCGATAGAAGACACGCAGCCACTTGAGGATGGTCTCATCGTCGTACGTATCGCCAAGGGCGTAGCGGGCGAGGCGGTAGACCTTGCACGGGGAGGTGCCGCGGCGCAGCACCTCGTAGAGGAAGAAGTCGTGCAGCTCGTAGGGCCCGACGAGGTCCTCGGTCTTCTGAGAGATCTTTCCATCGCCGGTGGCGGGCAGGAGCTCCGGCGAGACGGGAGTGTCGAGCACGTCGTAGAGGACCTCGGACTCCTCAGCGTTTCCGCAGGTATCGGCCACATAACGCACGAGGTGGCGCACGAGGGTCTTGGGGACGGAGGCGTTGACGGCATACATGCTCATGTGGTCGCCGTTGTAGGTGGCCCAGCCGAGAGCGAGCTCCGAGAGGTCACCCGTGCCGATGACCATGCCGCCCTCCTGGTTGGCGATGTCCATGAGGATCTGGGTGCGCTCGCGGGCCTGGGAGTTCTCGTAGGTGACGTCGTGGACGGACTCGTCGTGGCCGATGTCGGAGAAGTGCAGGCGCACGGCGTCGCCGATGTTGACCTCGCGCAGGTCGGCGCCGAGCGACTCGGTGAGCTGGGTCGCGTTGTCGTGCGTGCGGTCCGTGGTGCCGAAGCCGGGCATGGTCACGCTGATGATGCCCGTGCGGTCGAGGCCGAGCAGGTCGAAGGCGCGCGCCGTGACGAGCAGCGCGAGCGTGGAGTCGAGGCCGCCCGAGATGCCGATGACGGCGCGGGTGGCATGGGTGTGCTGCAGGCGCTTGGCGAGGCCGCGAGCCTGGATGTTGAAGACATCCTCGCAGCGCTCGGCGCGGCGGGCAGGGTCGGACGGCACGAAGGGCTGCGGGTCGACGTAGCGGGTAAGGCGCGTTTCTCGCACGTCGAGCGAGAAACGCGTGACGTGGTAGGCGCGCTGAACGGGGCTTGGCGCTACATCAAAGGTTGACATGCGACGGCGCTCGGCGGCAAGAAGACGCAGGTCAATCTCGGAAACCGCGCGGCCGTCGCCGAAGGGCTTGGCCTCCGCGAGCACGCGGCCGTTCTCGGCGACGAGGTTGTGGCCGGAGAAAACGACGTCCTGCGTGGACTCGCCGGCGCCCGCGCTCGCGTAGATGTACCCGCAGATGAGGCGGGCCGACTGCCCGGAGACGAGGCTGCGGCGGTAATCCGCCTTGCCGACAACGGCGTTGCTCGCCGAGAGGTTGCAGATGAGCGTGGCGCCGGCCTTGGCGTGCGCGATGGAAGGCGGCTCGGGAACCCAAAGGTCCTCGCAGAGCTCGACCGCGACCGAAAGCTCGGGCATATCCTCGCAGCTAAAGAGCTGGGAGGCGCCGAAGGGCACGTCGAGGGAGCCCGCGATGTCGATGGGCACGACGTCCGTGGTGCCGGCAACGAAGTGACGGCCCTCGTAGAACTCGTTGTACGTGGGCAGGTAGCGCTTGGGCACGACGCCCAGCACGGTGCCGGCGCAGACGACGGCCGCGCAGTTGTAAAGCTTGGCGTTGACGCGCACCGGCAGGCCCACGAGCAGCAGCGCGTTCAGGTCCGAGGTCGCCCGCGCGAAGTCCGCGAGGCCCTGCTCGGCGGACGCGAGAAGCGCGTCTTGCCAAAAGAGGTCCTCGCAGGTGTAGGCCGTGAGGCAGAGCTCGGGCAGCACGACGACCATCGCGCCGTCCTCGGTGCAGGCGCGTCGCGCGGTCTCCACGCAGGCGTTTACGTTGTGCGCGACGTCGGCGACGCGTACCTCCGGCGTGATCGCCGCGACCTTAACGAACCCGTCCTGCATCTCTCAGCCCTCCTGGATAGTGGGCAGGGACCCTCCCCCGCCCTCAATCTCGCCTCTTTGGGAACGAGGCCGCTTTCGTTTCCGGCGGAGCCACAAGCGGCTGAGCCGAAGCGAACGCCCCCGGTCAAAGGTTAGCGCATTGCGACAACGGTTCTCTACCGCCCGAAGAAAAAGAAGCGACGCAAAGATGCAGCTCTTTACGTCGCTTCGCGCGTGGTTAACAAGGGTGGCGCGGCACGCTAATCGAGGTAGCGGGCAAGGAACTCGCGGGTGCGGGGAAGCTTGGGGTTGCTGAACATCTCCGCGGGGCTCGAGGCCTCGGCTATGACGCCCTTGTCCATAAAGACGACCTGGTCGGAGACGTTCTTTGCGAACTCCATCTCGTGCGTGACCACGACCATCGTCATGCCCTCGGCCGCGAGGTCGCGCATGACGTTCAGGACCTCGCCGGAAATCTCCGGGTCGAGAGCGGAGGTCGGCTCGTCGAAGAGCATGAGGTCGGGCTGCATGCAGAGGGCGCGCGCGATGGCCACGCGCTGCTTCTGTCCGCCGGAGAGCGTCTGGGCGCTCGCCTGCGCGAAGTCGGCGAGGCCCACGGCGTCCAAGTGGCGCATCGCGACCTTCTCGGCCTCGGCCTTGGTCATCTTCTTAAGGGTAACGGGCGCCAAAGTGCAGTTGTCGAGCACGTTCATGTTGTTGAACAGGTTGAAGCCCTGGAACACCATGCCGATCTTTTCGCGCAGCTTGTTCACGTCGACGTGGTCGGCGGCGAGGTCGGCGCCGCGGAACCAGACATGGCCGGAATCGGGGGTCTCCAGCAGGTTCAGGCAGCGCAGCATGGTCGACTTGCCGGAACCGGACGCGCCGATGATCGTCACGACCTGGCCGGGAAGAACCTCGAGGTCGATGCCGCGCAGGACCGCATGATCGCCGAAGGACTTGCGCAGGCCCTCGACGCGGATCACGGGCTCGGGGGCGTTGCCGGAAGCGGCGGTCGGCGCAATGCCCGCGCCCGCGGTCGGCGCGCTCTCCGCCGGCGGCTCGTACGGCTGGCCCGCCACGGCGGCGGCGATCTTCGCGTACTTCTCGTTAGCCATGACTTATGCCTCCGCTTTCTCGGCCTTGACCTTGCTGGGGCCGTTCGACGTGCTGCCCACGGGGCGGCTCTCCACGCTCATGTGCTTGGCAAAGCGCCCGAGCAGCCATGAGGCGATGGCGGTCATGATGAGGTAGAACACGGCGGCCACGAGGTAGGCATTGAGCTGCTTGTAGTAAATACCGGCAACCGTCGAGGCGGCAAACGCGAGGTCGAACACGCCGATAACCGAGAGAACCGAAGAATCCTTGATGTTGATGACAAGCTCGTTGGAAAGACCGGGGATGGCATACTTGATGCCCTGCGGGAAGACGACCTTTACCATGGCCTGCCACTGAGAAAGGCCGAGCGAGCGCGCCGCCTCCATCTGCCCCTTGTCCACGGACTCGATGCCGCCGCGCAGCACCTCCATCATGTAGGCCGTGGAGTTGAGCGAGACGACCACGAGGCCCGCCACGAAGCGCGACCAGATGTTGTTGACCTCGGTGATGGAGAGCCCGAACCCGCTCACCACAGCGAAGCCCAGGTAATAGATGATGACGCCCTGGACGAGCATCGGCGTGCCGCGGACCACGGTGGAGTAGACCTTGGCAAAGCCCACACCGACCTTCTTGAAGAAGCGCACGCAGTCGTTGTCGGAGCGGTCGATCTCCATGATGCGAACGGCCACGAGCAGCAGCGCGAGGAAAAACGCGATCACGGTGCCGAAGACGGCCAGCTCAATGGTGGTAATGATTCCGGAGAGATAGGTCTGCTTGCCCTGCTGGAACATGTAGAGCACCTGGGTGAGCATGTCGTCCGGCATCTTCTGCGCGGCGGCCGCCGCGGCCCAGGCCGAGCAGAAGCCCATGACCGCACGGTCCACGAAGAGAACCGCCGTTATGACGCAGACAACGTACGAGCCGACGCGCAACGCGTTCGCCGCCGCCGGCTTGGCGAGGGGCGAGGTCTCCGCATAGTTCTTCCAGTGCGTGAGCTTGAACACGAGTCCCGCCGCCGAGACGACGAGCCACGCGACGAGCAGGTAATACATGACGAGCTCCACCGCGAAGGCTCCGGCAAGGAAGCTCATCGTCGGGCGCGTCGAGCTGGAGAGCAGCATGCCTACGGAAGCTATCGCCGAGGTGCCGAGCAGCACGTAGCGGTGGTTCGTCCTGGCAAAGGTCGCCAGACGCTCAGGTGCAGATGCCATAAAAATCCTTTGTTCTTATCCACGAAGGGGCAGGGATGCGTATCCCTGCCCCGCAAACAAGCGCTGAGTTGTGTGCTTAGGCCGGCTGACGGTCCATGCAGTCCTGCCAGATGGAGAGGCGGTCGGCCTCGGAGATGCCGGCGATTATCTCGTTGAGCTTGGCGAGGACCTCGTCCTGGCCCTTGGCGATGGCGGCGTTGTCCGGGTTGCCGGGGTCGGAGAAGCCGTCGCCGTCGGCGAGCTCGACCTTCTGGAGATCGGGATAGTTCTCGAGGAGGTTCGGCAGCGACATGGACGAGAAGGTGATGGCGTCGCAGGTGCCGTTCTCGATGCCGTCGACGACCAGCGGGACCGTGGCCACCGGGGTGAGGTGGTTGACGTTGGGGATCTCGTCGATGAGGTCGTCGTAGAAGGTGTCCTTCTGGCCGAGAACGGTGGCGCCGTCGAAGTCGGAGAGCTTGGTGGCGCCGGCGTACTTGGAGTCCTTCTTCACGACCATGACGACCTCGTCGTCGATGTAGGAGTCGGTGAAGTCGGCGGACTGGGAGCGCTCGGGCGTCACGGACATGCCGGCGCAGATGATGTCGATGGTGCCGTTGTTGAGCGAGTCGACGAGGGCGCCGAACTCCATCTTAACGGCGACGGGCTCCATGCCGAGGCCCTCGGCGATCTTCTTCGCGATCTGGACGTCGTAGCCGTCGGCGTAGGCGCCGGAGACGTTCTCGATGGGAATGGTGGTGTCGGAGGCCTTCTCCTCCTGCCAGTTGTAGGGGGCGTAGGCGGCCTCCATGCCGACGCGCAGGGTCTTGCCGTCGCCGAGCGTGCCGGAAGAGGCGCTGGCAGAGGAGTCGGAGCTCGAGGAGGAGCTGTCGGAGCTCTGGGAAGCAGGGCCGCAGCCGGTGAGGAACGTGGCGCCCGCGACGGTGAGCGTCGAGAGGCCGGAGAGCTTGAGGAAATTACGGCGAGAGAGATCGTGCATGGCGGTTCCTTCCGGTTTGGTGTGTGACCCCTTCCGTGCCGCGCAACCGGAAGGGACCCATTCCCCTCCCCCTTGCAACCGAATGCGAGAAAGTTACGCGCACGTGGGCTACCTTACGCCAACGCGCGCGGGCATGCGCGCCCGACCCGCGCGGGAAACTGCGATTTAACCCGCCCGCCGCTCATGCAGGGGAAGCGGGCGGCGGCGCCAACGCGCCGCGAGGGGCCGCGCAGAGAAGGGCGCCGGGCCGGGCGTCGGGCCGGGCGCCGGGCCGTGACGCCGCGCGGGCCCCTTCTCGCCCCCCCTCTCGCCGGCCATGCACGTTCACAAAGCGTTAACGCAATGAGGGTTGCGTCGGCTCACTCCACCGGAGTAAAGTGGGCGCCAACGCGCAGGCAACGAATCCAAAGGAGAGGAGCGCCAAGATGTCCGAGCACATGAACAACAACTGGTGGTGGCGCAACTCGATTACCTTCGGTCAGTCGTGAGTCTTGTCGCGCCTTATTTTTACGCGAACTTTGAAGGGCTCCCGGTTTGGCCGGGGGCCCTTTTTTGTTCACCCAACACACTCTAAGGAGAGAAGAGCATGTCCGACCAGAACACCAACCAGCAGCAGGCCCGCACCGTTACCTCCGTGGACCGCGGCACCCTCGACCTCAAGGCCCTCACCCTCTACGCGATTCTCCTGGCCGCCGGATTCGTCCTCAACATGACCGTCTCCAAGTTCTTCAGCGGCATCACGGGCGGCATACTCTCGCCCGAGTTCATCATCGCCGCCTTCTGCCTGGAGATCCTCATCCTCAGGCCCAAGGTCGGCCAGGCCGCCGTCATCGGGCTTCTCGCCGGCGTCGTGATCCAGATCACCGCCTCTGTCAAGGGCCCCGACCTCATCGCCGAGCCCGTCGCGGCCGTCGTGATGGCGCTCATCGTCAAGGCGCTGGGCAACAGCGGCGCGAAGTCCGCTCTCCCGCTCGTCGGCACCTTCGTCGTGACCTGCATCTCCGGCCTCATCTACGCCGTCATCTTCGCCTGCCTGGTCCAGCGCAACCCCGCCCTCATCGGCGTGATGGCGCCGGTCGTCGCCGCCACCGGCGTCTGCAACGCCGTCATCGTCGCCGCGCTCTACATCCCCGTGAAGAAGGCCTTGAAGCTCAACGACTAGCGGCTCGGGCGGCCTTCGCCCGCATCCCTCGCCAGCTCTTCCAGACCGTCGCCCCCGTCATTTTGCCCCCGCCCCGCACAGAAAGAAGCGCATCATGTCCCAGCAGGCCCGCACCGTCACCGCCGATGCCAAGCAGTCCGGCGTCATCGACATCAAGTCCCTCGTCCTTCTCGCCATCCTGCTCGCCGCCGGCTTCATCCTCAACATGACCATCGGCAACGCCGTCGCCATGATCGGCATCAAGCCGCAGTTCATCATCGCCGCCTACGCGCTCGCCATCCTGCTCACCGACGCCGGCTTCCTCCAGGCCGTTCTGTACGCCGTCATCTCCGCCTGCGTCTGCCAGCTCACGACCTCTATCCCGGGCCTGAACTTCGCGACCGAGGTCTGCGGCGCGCTCGCCATGGCCGCCCTCATCAAGCTCCCCCTCGGCGTGGGCGGCAAGTCCGTGGTCCCGCTCGTGGCCACCTTCGTGACGACCCTCGTGTCCGGCGCGCTCTTTGCCGTGGCGGGCACCCTCATCATGGGCGCCGCCATCGGGACCGTCGTCGTCAAGGTCCCGCTGGTGCTCGGCACCGCGGTCTTCAACGCTCTGGTGGTCCAGGCGCTCTTCTTCCCCTTGCAGAAGGTCCTCGGCAAGTAGTTCTCGGGTACCATGTAGTGCGCCGGCCGCGACGTTCGGGCCGGCGCTTCTTTTTATGCATGCTTAGAAAGGCCACGCAGTGAGCAACTCAAGCACCTCGCAGCCGATCGTCGAGCTGAGGGACGTCTCGTTCGCCTACGGGCAGGACAGCGCCCGCGCGCTCGACCACGTGAGCCTCGCCATCAACGAAGGCGAGTTCGTGGGCGTCATCGGCCCCTCGGGCGCCGGCAAGTCGACGCTCGCCGCCGTGATGAGCGGCGCCATCCCCCACCACTACACCGGCCAGCTCTTCGGCGCCACCATGGTCGACGGACACGACACCTGTGAGGTCACCCTCACGGACATCAGCCGCGTGGTCGGCAGCGTCCTGCAGGACATCGACTCCCAGATGGTCGCCTCCGTGGTCGAGGACGAGATGCTCTTCGGCCTCGAGAACTACGGCGTTCCGCATGACCAGATCGAGGGCCGGATCGAACGCGCGCTCGAGACGGTCGGCATCCCCCATCTGCGCGACCGCGAGATAGCCAAGCTTTCCGGCGGCCAGAAGCAGAAGGTCGCCATCGCCGCCATCCTCGCGCTCGCCCCGCGTGTGCTCGTGCTCGACGAGCCCACCGCCGCGCTCGACCCGGCGAGCTCCACGCTCGTCTTCGAGACCCTGCGCCAGGTCAACGAGGCGGCGGGAATCACGGTCGTCGTCATCGAGCAGAAGGTCGCGCTGCTGTGCAAGTACTGCGAGCGCGTCCTCGTGCTCTCCGAGGGCAAGCTCGCCTACGACGGCGAGCCGCACGAGGTCTTCGGCCACGCCCGAGAGCTGCGGGCCATCGGCGTCGACAGCCCCCGCGTGGCGAGAATCGCGAACAGCCTGCTTGAGCACGGCGTCGTCGAGAGCATCGAGCGGCCGTGCCTGAACGTGGCCGAGGCCAAGGGGCTCATCGCCGCTCTCGTGCCCGCCGGCGGCGAGGGCGCGACGGACAGCGGCGAGCGGGCCGCCCAGGGCGCCTCTTCCCTTATCCCCGACGCTGTCAAGCCGACGCGCCCCTCTCGCCACAAACCGGCCGCGCGCCCCCATGCCGAGGGCGCGGACCCCGTGGTCGAAGTCGAGGACGTGAGCTTCGCCTACCCCAACCGCGGGGACTCCGTGGCCGGCCTCAACATGCGCGTCTACCCCGGCGAGCTGGTAGGCATCATCGGCCAGAACGGCGCCGGCAAGACGACCTTCACCAAGCTGCTCAACGGCCTCTTTAAGCCGAAGACTGGGTCGGTCCGCATCGCCGGGCTGGACACGCGCGAGGTCCCCACCAGCACGATCGCCGCCCATTGCGCGACGCTCTTCCAGAACCCGGACCGCCAGATCTGCAAGGACACCGTGCTCGAGGAGGTCGCCTTCGGCCTTACCCTCCACGGGACGCCGCAGGACGAGGCCGAGCGACGCGCCGCCAAGGTCATCAAGCGCTTCGACCTACCGGCGGGCGAGTCGCCCTTCTCGCTTTCTCGCGGCCAGCGCCAGATGGTCGCCCTGGCCAGCGTCGTGGTCCTCGACCCGCAGGTCGTGCTCCTCGACGAGCCGACGAGCGGCCTCGACTACCGCGAGTGCATGACCGTTATGGAGACGGTGCGCGAGATGGCCGAGCGCGGCTGCGCCGTGATCATGGTCTGCCACGACATGGAGGTCGTGAGCGACTTCGCCGAGCGCATCGTGGTCATGACCAAGGGCAAGATCGCCGCGCGCGACCAGGCGGACGCGGTGTTCGCCGACGACGAGCTGATGGCCGCCGCCTACGTGGAGCCTCCGCAGGTCATCGCCCTCGCGAAGGAGCTCGCCACGGACATCTCGCCCGAGTTCGCGGGCATCAGCCAGGTATCCGGCATCGTCGACCTCGTGGAGGAGATGGTCAATCGTGGGTAGCGTCATCGACTATATCCCGGGCAACTCCCTGCTGCACAAGCTGAACCCCGTCACCAAGCTCGCGCTCGCCGCGGCCATCATCCTGGCCACCTTCCTCGGCGACACGTATCCCCTGCTCATCGCCCTGCTCGTGCTCACGTTCGCCCTCGGCTCCTACGCCAAGGCGAGCGCCGGCCTCGTCACGCTCGCCAAGCTCATGGTGCCGCTCTCGGTGATCATGCTCGTGCTGCAGACCGCGTTTATCCGCACGGGCGACGCGCTCTTTGCGTGGGTCACCGTTGACGGCGTGGTCACCGGCACGAAGGCCGCCCTGCGCCTGCTGGGCGTCGCGCTGCCGCTCATCCTGATGCTCACCGTGACCAAGCTGAACGACCTGGCCAACGCCGTGGTCGAGGTGCTCCACGTGCCGTACCGCTACGCCTTCACCTTCACGACCGCGCTGCGCTTCGTCCCCGTGTTCAGCCAGGAGATGAACGCCATCATGGAGGCCCAGACCGCCCGCGGCGTCGAGTACGACACCAAGAATCCCATCAAGAAGCTGCAGCTCATGCTGCCTTTGTGCGTGCCCCTGCTCGTGAGCTCCGTCGGCAAGACGGACGCGACGGCGCTCGCCGCCGAGCAGCGCGGCTTCTACCTGCGCACGCGCGAGAGCAGCTACAAGCGCTACCCCATGGGCGGCGGCGACTACGCCGTGCTCGCGTGCTGCGTCGCGCTGATCGTGCTCGGGGTGTTGTTCTAGGCGCCTTGCGGACACCGCGAGGATTCGCGCGGGCGGGCAGCCCGCACGCCGACAAGCAAGCGCCCGGGACGGTTCGTTTGAGCCGTCCCGGGCGCTTCTTGTTGGCGCCTCTTGCCTTTGTTTCTTGCCCGCACCGCTTAGTTGCGCTGGTCATCGGTCGTTTGCCTGCCTTCATCTACTGCTCGAGACGGCTCACCGTGGAGGTCTGGCCGGTCTCCGGGTCGGTATAGGAGCTGGTGAAGCCGGTAACCTTGTTGTCGCCGTTGAAGTGGACCTTCATCACGTAGGTGAAGTTGGCCTGCTTGCTCCAGCCGGAGGTCGGGTTCTCGCGGTGACCCGCGACGTCGACGGAGACCGTGGCCACGCCGTCCTTGTAGTCGGTCACCTTGGCGGCGGTGCAGATATCCTCTCCGTCGTTGAGAGCGGCGCCCTTGCCGCGGGTGAGCTCAGCGTACAGGTGGCTGGAGGGGTCGACGTAGTTGCAGACGCGCTGAGTCCAGTCGTCGATGGGGCGAGCCTCGGAGTCGTCCTCGTTGTTCACCGTGCAGTTGGTCCACCAAGTCTTGCAGAAAGCCGCTGCGGCGTCCTTACGGGTCCTGGCGGTCGCCTCTTCAGTCTGGGAGGCCACGGCAACGGCGTTGGCGTCCGCGTTGTTCTCGGCGTTGTTGTTGGTGTTCGCGCTGTTGTCGGAGGCGGCGTTGTTGTTGGCGTTGTTGTTGGCGAACTTGGCCTTAGCCTCCTCATCGGCCTTTGCCTTTGCGTCGGCTTCCGCCTTCGCCTTGGCCTCTGCGTCGGCCTTTGCCTTCGCGGCTGCGTCCGCCTTCGCCTTGGCTTCCGCGTCGGCCTTCGCCTTCGCGGCTGCGTCCGCCTTCGCCTTGGCTTCCGCGTCCGCCTTGGCCTTGGCCTCTGCGTCGGCCTTCGCCTTGGCTTCCGCGTCGGCCTTCGCCTTTGCGTCGGCTTCCGCCTTCGCCTTGGCCTCTGCGTCGGCCTTCGCCTTCGCGGCTGCGTCCGCCTTGGCCTTGGCTTCCGCGTCCGCCTTGGCCTTAGCATCAGCAGCGGCCTTGGCGTCGGTCTTCTGCTGGGTGGACTTCGACTCGGTGGTCTTGGTGGTTGCGTTGGCGGTGGCCTTCTCCTGCGTGGCCTTAACGGTCGTTGCCTTGGAATCGGCCGCGGCGTCGCCCTTGGCGTCCGCCTTGGCGTCGGTCTTGGAATCGGTCGTAGTGGCCTTGGAATCGGCCTTGCCCTGGACGGACTGGGCGCTTACCTGCTGGGCGGCCTGGTTCGTCTGGTCGCGAGTCAGGAGGCTAAATCCCGCGCCCGCACCGAGCCCGACGACGATGGCGGCAGCGACGGCCACGGCGACGAGCCTCTTCTTCTTGGAATCGCCGTGAGGGGACTTCTTGGCGTGGTAAGCGCCCGGCACGTAGCCTTCTGCGTCGTTGGGGTTCGTGTCGTTCACGCCCGCGGGCGCGCCCGGCAGAATCTCGGTCATCGGGGCGCCGGCGGCCTCGGCACCGCAGTTGGGGCAGAACTTGTCGTTCTCGGACATCTGGGACCCGCAGTAAGCACAGTAACGCATGGCGACCTCCTTATTACGGAAGCGATTGATGGCATCACTCTTTTAACCGCCCTTTGAGCGGGCAATTAAATTAACACGAGGTAGATATACTGTTTGAATCAATTTGGGTTCCAAGGCGAGAATCTTTTGTGACCCGCCTGGGACTAAGAGTATAGCAGGGCGCCCAGCAGCCGCACGCGCGAATTGGCCCCGCAGGACCTAAATGAACACGGTGGCTATTAGCGTCGCCAGCACAGAGCCTAATCCATCAAAAAAGAAACGACACAAGGGGCTACCCCTTGTGTCGCCTACGGAATGGTATGTATAAAGAAGCGGTGCCTTTGCCGGGTTCGCTAGCGGTCCCAAGCGGGAGGAACGGGCGCATCGGCCGACGACCAAGTGCCCAGAGGCGCGTTGGGCGCGGCGTCCAGAGTGAGGGGCGCAAAGTTGCCGGCGAGGTAGCTGCGCAGCGCCGGGATGCCGATCATGGCGGCGTTGTCGCCGCAGGCGCGCATGGGGGGCACCGTCACGCGAACGCCCATCTTGCCAAAGGTCTTCTGGTACGCGCCGCGCAGCTCCGGGTTCGCCGCCACGCCGCCGCCGATGCAGATGTCCGAGACGCCCGTCTGCTCGACGGCCGTCCGGGCCTTGGCCACCTGCACGTCCACGACCGCTGCCTCGAAGCTCGCCGCGAGGTCGGGCAGGTTGATGGGCCGGCCGGCACGGTTCTCGCCCTCGATGTAGGTGATGACGGCCGTCTTGAGGCCGCTGAGGCTGAAGCTGTAGTCGCCCGAGTGCATCATGGCGCGCGGGAAGTGGATGGCCTTCTTGTTGCCCTTTGCCGCGAGCTTGCTGATCACGGGGCCGCCGGGATAGCCCAGGCCGAGCGCCTTGGCCACCTTGTCGAAGGCCTCCCCCACTGCGTCGTCAATGGTCTGGCCGAGCACCTCGTAGTCGCCCCACGCGCGCACGTGGACGAGCATGGTGTTGCCGCCGGAGACGAGGCTCGCCACAAAGGGCGGCTCAAGGTCAGGCGTCTCGAAGAGATTCGCCATCAGGTGGCCCTCGAGGTGGTGCACGGCAATAAGCGGCAGGTCAGCGGCGGCGCAGAGGCCCTTTGCGAAGGCAACGCCAACCACGAGCGCGCCCACTAGGCCCGGCCCCGCGGTCACGCCCACGGCGGCCAGGTCGGACGGCGCCAGGGTGTCCACGCCGAAGTGCTCGCCGGCGCGGGCGAGTGTCTCCTCAAAGACGCCGACGATGGCCTCGGTGTGCTTGCGGCTCGCGATCTCGGGCACGACGCCGCCGAAGCGCGCGTGGAAGTCGATCTGGGTCGCCACGACGCTCGCGCATACGACGCCGTGCGAATCCGTTACGGCCATGGCGGTCTCGTCGCAGGAGGACTCGATGGAGAGGATGAGCGGGCCCGCGGCTGCTATTGCGGCGGCGGCAGCGTCGTCGCGCGGCGCGGGCTGGATGGGCCAGGGGCGAATGGACGCGCGCGGCGCGGGGTCGCGGTCCGCATCGGGAGAGACGTCAACGAGCGGCAGGTCGGCACGCATGATTCGCGCATCGTGGCCCGCGCCGTAGTAGTTGGGGCGCACGCCGGCCTCGGTATAGCCGAGCTTCTCATAGAGCTTCTCGGCGGCAGCGTTTCCGACCTCGACCTCAAGCGTGGACCACGTGGCGTTGAGCATCTGCGCGTCGTAGGCCACGCGCGCGAGCAGGCGCGCGGCGATGCCCTCGCGGCGGCGGCCGGCGACCACGGCGACGTTGGCCACCTGCAGCTCATCGGCCACGACGGTTCCGCCCGCGTAGCCGATGACCTGGCCGCGGTCGTGCGCGACCCACCACACGTGATTGCGCGTGGTCACGTCTTCATAAAAGACCTGCTCGGACCACGGCTCGTGGTTGGCGTCGGCAAAGACCTCGGCCTCGAGCTCGGCCACGGCATGGACGTCGTTGACCGTCATGGGGCGCAGCTGCGAGTGAATGCCCGCAAGCGCGTCGTCGCAGCCGGTGAGCTCGACGGTAGCGGGCTTCTTGAGGCCGAGGCGCGTGCGCTCGGTCTCCTCGGCGTCGGAAAGGCGCGTGTAGATGGGCAGCACGAGCGCAGGATCGCCGAGGGTGCCGCCGGCAGGAGCCGCGTGGAACACGTCAGCCCCGGCAGCCGCGCGAAGAAGCCCCTCGCCCGTGGGCCACCAGGCTCCCTCGGACGCCGTGCAATCCGCCGAGAAGCCCGCCGCCTCGAAGCGCTCGCGATACTTGACCAGGCCGTTTCCAGAAAGCGTGAGGTCTCCGGCGTCCGCACGGGCCGCAAGGTCGGCCACGGCGGCGTCGGCCTTAACGACCGTCTCGGCCGCGAAGGTGCGGTGCGCGCCCGCGTCGTCCAGCCGATAGATGCCCGGGTAGACCTCGCCGCGCATGGCGTCGCCCATCACCGCGAGCGTGCCGCGCGCGCCGGCCGCATGGGCCGACCACGCCATCGCGTCGAGCGCCGAAACGCCAAAGAGGGGCAGCCCCGCGCCGCACGCCAGGCCCTTGGCCGTGGCGATGCCGATGCGCACGCCCGTGAAGGAGCCGGGGCCGCGCCCCACGAGCACCGCATCGACGTCGGCCATGGTAAGGCCGGCTTCTGTCAGCGCTTCTTTGCACGTGGAGACGAGCTCTACGTTCGCCTGACGGCGGCACATGTGGTCGCGGCAAGAAAGGACCTCGACCGCGCTTCCGTCCACGCGCCCCACGGCGCAGGCGAGCATGTCGGTCGAGGTATCGAGGGCAAGGACGATCATGGGCATTCCTTCTTCGCAGATTCAACGCCCCTTAGTGTAACGCCGCGTGCGGCCGCGTCCCTCGGTGCATCTCTTGCTTCGAGGGGCTGCCCGGTGAAGCCGCTCCCGGCTACCCGTTCATCTGCGCGTGCTCGGCAGCGACGGCCTCGATGAGGCGCACAAGCGGCCACGTTTTGTTCTGCTTGGTAAGAACCGCCTTCGGACCCACGACGCACCCCGCCTCGCGGCATCCGGAAATAAACCCGTTGACCTGCGCTTCGTTCATGTTGCACAGAAGGACGAAATCACCCTCGGGCAGCGGTCCCGCATAGTCGGTGAACGCCGGGCGAAACCCCACGAGGCCCGCGAACGCTCCCGCCGGGTCGCCCAGACGCGCCGGCGCGGCCACCCGCACGCGCACTCCGAGCCCGCGCAGCACCTCGCGCACCGCGTCGCCCTTCTTGCCGGCCGCCTCCCCGAAGGAAGGGTCAAGCCCCCAGAGCACCGCCGTGGCGACGGGCACCGAGGGCTTGACCTTCTTGGCAGCCTTTTTGTTCGGCTTACCAGCCATGCCGCTTAGCCGAAGTAGCGGTCGAGCAGGCCCTTGAGAGCCTTGCCGTGGCGAGCCTCGTCGCGAGCCATCTCGTGCACGGTGTCGTGGATGGCGTCGAGGCCGTTCTTCTTGGCGCAGGCGGCCAGCTCGACCTTGCCGGCGGTGGCGCCGAACTCGCAGTCGACGCGCCAGGCCAGGTTGTCCTTGGTGGTGGCCTTCATGTTCGGCTCGAGCTCGGTGCCCAGGAGCTCGGCGAACTTGGCGGCGTGCTCGGCCTCCTCGTAAGCGGCCTTCTCCCAGTAGAGACCAACCTCGGGATAGCCCTCGCGGTGGGCGATGCGGGCCATGCAGAGATACATGCCGACCTCGGAGCACTCGCCAGTGAAGTTGGCCTTGAGCTGCTCGAGGATGTAGGCCTTGTCCTCGTCGGAGATGTCGGGGTTGTCCTTGACGGTCTTGTCGTAGACGCCGTACTCGTGCTCGGCGGCGAGCTCGAGCTCACCCTCGACCTTCTCGAACATCTTGGCCGGAGCGTGGCAGACAGGGCACTCCGCGGGCGGCTCGGCGCCCTCGTAGATGTAACCGCAGACCTTGCAAACCCACTTATCCATGATGCGTTCCTCTCTCTTGGGCGAGCGCCCGTGCGCCCGCGCCTCCACTGTCGCGCAACCGCCTCCCCAGGCGGTCGTTTGAGCTAAGCCTTCTGGCAAGCAGGGCAGATGCCGTCGAACTGCAGCGTGTGCCCCAAGATCCGATAACCCGAGGTCTTCGCCGCGTCGGCTTCGATACCGCCGGGCACGCTGACCTCGACGTCGTCCACGCAACCGCACATCGTGCAGCGCACGTGGTAGTGATCGAACACTTGGTGGTCGAAGTGATCGGCGCCGTTGTTGATCTTGACCTTGAGCGCGACACCGTCCTCGGAGAGCTTGTTGAGGAGGCGGTACACCGTCGCCTTGCTGATGGTCGGGTGCTCGGCGTGGACCGCTTCGAAGACCTCGTCTGCCGTGGGATGATTGGCCAGGCCGCACAGCGCTTCAAGCACGATCTCGCGTTGAACCGTGTTGCGCGCGCTCATCCGGCCTCCCCTCGCTTCGGCGTCTTCCTGCTTGCTGAGGTAACTATAGCCTTAATAGGAATGAGTATCAATAGGTATTTTTTACTATTTAGTTAGCCATAGCCAACTCCTCGGCGAGCTCTGGCCTTCTTCCTCCGGGAGGGCCACGTGCCTGCAAGCTTTTAGCGCAAGTGCGGCGTAGGGAGGCATTCCGTGCAAAGTTTCAACGCAAGTGCGACGTAAAAACCTGGCGCCCGAGACCCCTAGAGGCTAAATCAGGCCCTAAACCCCCATCAAATAGGGGTTTAGGGCCTTACTTACGTCGCACTTGAGGCAAAACCTTGCACCCGACCACTGTTTACGTCGCACTTGGGATGAAACTTTGCAGTCAGGAAGGGGAAGCGGAACGTTACGCGATGTCGATGGCACGTGGCGGCTCCTGGCCGGGCTCCGCGGCCTCGTCCAGGCGCGTCACGCGCACGCTTACGTAGTCGCCGAGCTCGTCCGCGAACTGCTCGCCCCACTCAATGACGCAGACGCCATCGGCGCCGAGCACGTCATAGAGCCCAATGTCCTCAAGCTGGTCGGGGTCGTCGAGGCGGTACAGGTCGAAGTGGTAGAGCGGCAGTCGCCCTCCCTCGTAGACCATCTCGATGGTAAAGGTCGGGCTCGTCACGTCTCCCTCACAGCCCAGCGCGGCGGCGATACCCTTGGTGAGCTGCGTCTTCCCCGCGCCTAGGTCGCCCGTGAGCACAAGGACGTCGCCGGCGACGAGTTCTTGCCCAAGCTGCTCGCCCACGGCGATGGTCTCGGCCTGCGAATTGGTCACGAAGTGCTGAGGGATCTTCATCGGGTATCTCCTTGGTTAACAAAAAGTTCGGGCGGTGCGCCAGCGGGCTCAGGATGCGGAACGTGCGGCGCCGACGTACCGGGGGCAGGGGCGGACCCTTGCGTTTCCTCCGGGTGCGCAGTGAGCCATTCCCCCACCATCTGTAAGTCCTGGATAAGCAGCGGTTCCCACTCGGAGTGGTAGATGCACGCCGCCGGATGGAACGTCGCGCACACCATGAAGTGCCCCACCTGGTGCAGCTCTCCGCGCAAACTGGTCACACCCCTGTTCGTGCGCAAGACGAACTGCGAGGCGAAGTTGCCCAGGCACACGATGACATCGGGCCATACGCTGCGGATCTGCTCCCGCAAAAACGGCGAGCAGGCAGCGATTTCCTCCGGGCGCGGATTGCGGTTCCCGGGCGGGCGGCATTTGAGCACATTGGCGATGTAGACCTCGTCGCGCGTCAGCCCTGCATAACGCAGCAACGCGTCGAGCTTGTGCCCCGCCGCGCCCACAAACGGCTCCCCCTGCAGGTCCTCGTTGCGCCCCGGCCCCTCGCCCACGAACATCACGCGCGCAGCGGGGTTGCCCGCGCCGAACACCAGGTTCGTTCGCGTCTGCCCAAGCGGGCAGAGCTGGCAGTTGCCCATAAGTTCGCGAATCTCGTCGAGAGAGACCTCGCGCGGGCCCTGTTTGGAATGGCCGGGGATCCTCATGACGCCCATCACGACGCCGCCTTAGACGTAAATCTTCTCGAGGCGCAGGCCAAAGCCGCAAACGACCTCGTAATTGATGGTGCCGCGCAGCCGGGCCATCTCGTCGGCGCCAATGTACTCGTCGCCGTCGCGGCCGATGATAGTGACCACGTCCCCTTCGCGGACCTCGGGCGTGGGGCAATACATGCGCGTGGTGTTCACGTCCACGGCGAACATGAACTGGTCCATGCAGATATTGCCCACCTGCGGCTGCCGCCGGCCTCCCACGATGACATCCATATTGTTAGACAGCGTGCGAGAAAGGCCGTCGGCATAGCCCACCGGCACGGTGGCGATTTGGATGTTGCGCTTGGGCACGCGATAGGTCATGCCGTAACCGACGCCTGCCCCGACCTCGGGATACACGACGCGCGTCACGCGACCGCGCACGCTCATCACAGGCTCGAGCTCCATCGACGCGCGCGTGGTTTCGGCGGGGTGCAGCCCATAGAGGCCGATGCCCACGCGACACATGTCGAAGTGGCACTCGGGGTGAAGCATGGTGCCGGGGGTGTTGTCGCAGTGGACGAGACCGCAGTCGAGCCCCGCATCGTGGATGGCCTGGCAGGTGTTTCGGAATCGGTTGAGCTGCAGCGCGAAGTCCCAGTCATCGGGAACGTCCGCCGTGGCGAAGTGGGTGAACGTGCCCGCACACTCGAGGCCGCGGTGGAAGTCGATGGTGCGGCGCAGCTCAAGGGCGTCCGAAGGGGCGACGCCGATCCGCGTCATTCCGGTGTCGACGATGAGGTGGTACTGCGCGACCGTGCCCGCAGAGGCCGCCGCCTCACCGAGCGCGAGCGCGAACTCCGCGTCGTAGACGCTGGGCATGAGCCGATGCTCGACGAGCTCCTCCACGCAGTCGATAGGCGGCTGAGAAAGGATCAGAATAGGCCACTCGATGCCGGCCTCGCGCAGCTCGACGCCCTCGGCCACGGTGGCCACGGCGAACTGCTCTGCGCCGGCGGTGTGCATCGCGCTCACGCAGCGGACGGCCCCGTGCCCGTAGGCGTCGGCCTTGACCACGCACATGAGCCGCGTGCCGCGCGCGAGGCGACGCCTGTACGCCGCGGTGTTGCGCCTGAGCGCCGAGAGGTCGACCTCCACCCAAGACCAGCGGTCGTCCGGGCATGTCTTCCTAGCCATGATGCTCCTTCCCGCGCCCACGGCGCCGCGTTGCCCCCGCGCGTTACCGTGCAGGCCAACAGCCTTATCGCGCCGGCAAGAGGCGCCCGCCCGCAGCAGGCCCCTCGCCAAGGCGACGGCGCGCCGGCCCATACGAGGCGGCCCGGCGAGCCGCGATTCCTACTGTGCCTCGGCCACGTCCGACGAGAGGGCGTGCTCCTCCACCACGTCCGCAGCTAGGCCGATGCGGTCGATGAGGTCGCAGGCCATGACGCCGCGCGACCCGAACGCCTCGGCGGCGAGGGTGCCCGCGTAACCGTGAATCTCGCACACAAGGGCGCACAGCAGCGGCAGGTTGTTGAACTCGCCGTGGGCCTGGGCGAGGTAGCTCGCTATCATGCCGGCCAGCACGTCTCCCGAGCCGGCGGTGGCAAGAGCCGCAGGGCCGGGCTTGGGCAGCACGGCCTGATCCACACCCACGCATGCGGTCGCGCTCGCCTTAGCAACGACGACCAGGTCGGAGCCTCCGTCGGTCCAGATGATGTCGCGAGCGAGGCTGAGCTGCTCCTGCAGGGACGTCGGCGGGTTGTCCGCGCGCCCCACGAGGCGGCCGAGCTCCTTGCGGTGCGGCGTGAGGACGAGCGGGGCCTCTCGGCGCGTGAGGTCGGGGAAGTCGGTGATGTTGTACTCGGTCAGGCGCGCGAGGCAGTTAAGGCCGTCGGCATCCACGACGAGCGGCACATCGGTACGAAGAAGCGCGCTCACGCAGGCCACGGGGCCTCCGGCCACGCGCATGCCGGGACCGATGAGGGCGGCGGAGTTGCGCTCGGCCAGGACGGCCACACGCTCGGCCGCGGCGTCGGTGAGGACGCCGTCGATGTCGCAGGGAAGGCCCACGACGGGAATCTCGAGTACCTGGGGCTGCACAATAGGCACGATGGCCTCGGGCACGGCGAGGGTCACGTAACCGGCGCCGGCGCGGGCGGCAGCGCGGGCGGCCATCACCGGGGCGCCCGGGAAGCGGGAGGAGCCGCCCACCACGAGCACAGAGCCGCGGGTGAACTTATCCTGCGCGAGCGACGGCTCGACAACAACATCCATGTAATCGGCCAGATCCGTGCGCCAGGCCACGGGGTCGGCCTCCACGACGAGCCGCTCGGTCTGCTCGGCCAGGGGCGCCACGACGATGACGCCGCAGGAATCGCGGCCGGCGTCGGCCAGGAGACCCGGCTTGAGGGAAACCATCGTGACCGTCATGTCCGCGATAACGCAGGGACCCTCGGCCAGGCCGGTCTGGGCAGAAAGGCCGCTCGGCACGTCCACCGAGACCACGCGCGCGTCCGAACCGTTGATGCACTCGATCCAGATGTCGAAGGGGGTGCGGACCTCGCCGTGGAAGCCCGTGCCGAGCATGCAGTCGACCACCGTGTCCGCGCCCTCGAGCGCGGCGAGGACCTCTTCGCGCGAGGGCCCGATGAGGGCGGGGACCCCGGAGCGCATGGCACCTTGGGCCACCTGGCGCGCGAGGTCGCCGGAGAGCTGGTCGGGGTCCACCGCAGTGACCACCGTGACGGCCGCGCCCCTGGAAAGAAGCGCCTCGGCGCACACCCAGCCGTCGCCGCCGTTGTTGCCCATGCCGCAGAAAACGACGATGTTGCGGGCGCCGAGCTCGAGGACCTCGCGCGCGGCGGCGCAACCCGCCCGGTGCATGAGCTCCGAGACGCTCACGCCCACGCGGGTGAGACCGACCTCGACACGTTTGATGTCCTCGATGTTGAGCACTGGCTGCATGTGTCACTCCCCAGATACAGAATGTATGTTGTTCGTTTGGTCCTCGGGCGCAAGGCCCTGGCCCGTCCCCTTTTCGCCCCGGTCCTTGGCGGAGAAAAGCAGCTCCCCCGCCGAGAGACGCTGGTCGGCCGCCGCGCGGATATCGGCAAGGCCGCTCGACGCCACGGCCGTCTGGTCGGCGCCCACCTCGTCGATGGGCAGCGCCATCTGCGCGTCCTCCACGCGCTCGAGCTCGTCGAGGACGCCCTTGGCCTCACGGAAGCTGGCCGCAAGGGCGCGCGCCGCGTCCGTCTTTGCGTCGGGCTTGGGCTTGACGGCCTCCGTCACGGCCACGGCGTTGGCCACGGCAACGCCTCGCGTGTGGCTCATGGAGAGCGCGACCTCGACGACGCCCTTCTCCATCGCGACCCTGGCGGCGCCCCCCGTGAGCTTTGCCCGTACGCCGCCGCGCTCGTCGCGCGTGACGCTCACGTCGCGGATTCCCACGCCGTTGCCGAAGCCGCAGCCCAGGGCCTTGACCACGGCCTCGCGCGCGGCCCAACGGGCGGCGTAGTGCTCGGCGGGGCGGGCGCAGCGCTCGCAGAACTGACGCTCCTCCTCGGTAAAGACGCGAACGAGGAAGCTCGGGCGGCGCTCGATCACGCGCTCCATGCGCGAGATCTCGAGCATGTCGACGCCTATGCCGGCTGCTGCCACGGGCCTCCCCTTTCGACGCGGCTTACCAAACGCTGTCCGTGCGCGGGCACGGCCCCGGCAAGGGGCCGCGCGCCCAACACGAGACGCGCGCCGACCTTGCCGACGCGCGTCAAGTTACAAAGCTCAGTTGATTCTACCAGTGCGTGAAGGCCCCGTTTAGGCGATGAACGGCCTCAGCGCATCAATCACAATCTGATTGGCCTCGGCGCAGAGCTTCTCGTCGGGGGCCTCGGCGAGCACGCGCACGAGCGGCTCGGTACCGGAGGCGCGCACGAGCACGCGACCGTTGCCCTCGAGGAACTGCTCGGCCTTGGCCACGGCGCTCGAGACCTCGGGAGCATTCATCGCGGCGTTCTTGTCCGTCACGCGGATGTTGTCGAGCTGCTGCGGGTAAAGCTTGACCGGGCGGGTGAGCTCGGAGAGCTTCTCGCGCTCGCCGCGTAGGACCTCCATGATGCGCAGGGAGGTCATGATGCCGTCGCCCGTCTTCTCGAGGTCGGAGAAAATCACGTGGCCGGACTGCTCGCCGCCGAGGGTATAGCCGTTCTCGCGCATGCAGGCGTAGACGTTCTTGTCGCCCACGTCGGTCTTCTCGTAGGCGATGCCAGCCTCTTCGAAGGCCTTGAACAGGCCGAAGTTGCTCATGACGGTGGGGACGACCGTGGACTTGGCCAGGCGGCCGTGCTTGTTCAGGTAGCAGCCGCAGACGTAGAGGATGAGGTCGCCGTCAACGAGGTGGCCGCGTTCGTCGACCGCCAGGCAACGGTCGGCATCGCCGTCGTAGGCGAAGCCCACGTCGAGACCGTTCTGCACGACGAAGCGCTGGAGCTGCTCGATGTGGGTGGAGCCGCAGTCGACGTTGATGTTGAAGCCGTTGGGCGAGTTGTTGATCACGTGGGTCTCGGCGCCCATGGCGTCGAAGACGGGGCGCGCGACGGAAGAGGCGGAGCCGTTGGCGCAGTCCAGGCCGATCTTGAGCCCCTGCAGAGAGAACCCGCAGGAAGAGATGAGGCTCGCGATGTAGCGGTTGCGGCCCTGCATGTAGTCGACCGTGCAGCCGATGGCGTCGCCCGTGGCCAGGGGCACCTCGGACTTACCGTCGATGTAGTCCTCGATGAGCTCGAGGACGTCCTCATCCATCTTGAAACCCTCGCGGTTGACGAGCTTGATGCCGTTGTCCGTGTAGGGGTTATGCGACGCGGTGATCATGATGCCGCAGTCGAAGGCGCCGTCAACGACCTCGTAAGAAACGCCCGGCGTCGGGATGACGTGCAGCATGTAGGCATCGGCGCCGGAGGCCACCAGGCCGCTGACGATGGCGGACTCGAACATGTAGCTCGAGCGGCGGGTGTCCTTACCCAGGATGACGCGGGCCTTCTTGCCCTGGCGCTTGCCGTAGTACCAGCCCACGTAGCGACCGATCTTGTAGGCGTGCTCGACGTTCAGGCCCTCGTTGGCACGGCCTCGGAAACCGTCGGTACCGAAGTACTTCATTCGCTGTCCCTTCTCGTTAGACAACCGAAAGACAATTTCAATGGTCTCTAAATTCTACTACCAGCTGACCAGGAGGTCCGCTATACACGCTCGAATGCAGGCGCGAATCATAAAGAATGCCATGCAAGACTTCGAAGGACGTACCTGCGGGAACCCCCCGGCATCTTACGAAGATTCCGCCAAGCCGACCCGCGTGCGTACGCAAGGCCGTCGAGTGCACCCCCTCCCCCGCATCCTATTTAGATTCCGCCAGGCCGACCCGCAACATACGAAAAAAGGGCCCACCGGCCGAAGCCAGCGGGTCCTTCGGGTGCAGATTCGCTCGGAAAGCTTAGCGCTTCGAGAACTGCGGGCGCTTACGGGCCTTCTTCAGACCGTACTTCTTGCGCTCGACCGCACGCGCGTCACGCGTGAGGAAACCGGCCTTCTTGAGGTCGGCACGGTACTCGCCGGCGTCCAGAAGGGCGCGGGAGATGCCAAGGCGGCAGGCGCCGGACTGGCCGTTGATGCCGCCGCCGTCGCAGTTGGCGAGGACGTCGAAGCGATCAGCGGTCTCGGTCAGCTTAAGCGGGGCAAGGGCGTTGTCCACGAGCTGCTGACGACCAAAGTAGTTGAGGGCGTCGCGGCCGTTGACGAGGAACTTGCCGGTACCGGGAACGAGACGAACACGGGCGACGGCCTCCTTACGGCGACCAGTGCCCCAGTAAACCACGGAGTTCTCAGCCATGCTTAGGCCCTCCAATCGATCTTAACGGGGTTCTGGGCGGCGTGCGGGTGCTCGGCGCCAGCGTAAACCTTGAGCTTCATGCCCTGCTTGCGGCCGAGGGTGGTCTTGGGGAGCATGCCCTTGACGGCGTGCTCGATGACGCGCTCGGGGTGCTTCTCCATGGCCTCCTTGAAGCTCTCGAACTTCAAGCCGCCGAGGTAGCCAGAGTAGCGCCAGTAGCGCTTCTGGTCCATCTTGTTGCCGGTGAGGATGACCTTGTCGGCGTTGATAACGACGACGAAGTCACCGGTGTCGGCGTTCGGGGTGTACTGCGGCTTGTTCTTGCCACGAAGGATCATGGCAGCAGTGGTCGCGAGACGACCAAGGGTCGCGCCCTCGGCGTCGAGAAGCACCCACTTGCGCTCGACTTCGCCGGCCTTGGCGAACTGAGTCGACTTCTTCACTTGACTCCTCCTACGTACCTACGGTTCGACGGCTTCTGGACAAGCCGACGAGATGCTTGTTCATTAAAGAGATTACGGGGCTCTTGTAGACAAAGCTTGTAAATTGTACGTCACCGCAGGTGAAGAGCCGTGGTGATTTTTTTGTGCGCGAGAGCAACACAAGCTGCACACATCCCGCCGAGAAGCGCCGGGCGCAGGCGCGCCCGGACGCTCTCCGCCCCCCATTGGGGCGAGCTACTGCAGGAACTCGTCTATCTCGGCCAGACGGGCCTCGGCCTGCCTGCGGCCCTGCAGGTAGAGGTCCAGAAGCGGGCCGCCGGAAGTCTCCATAACGCCCACCTCGACGGGCTTGTCGGGGGCGATGACGAGGCAGCGCCCCCCGCGCTCGAGCTCCCAGAGCTGCTCGCGCTGGGCGTTGTAGCGCTCGGCGCGCGTGCGGAGCGCCTCGATGTAGTAGGGGTAGGCGTCGTAGCGGTGCGACCGCAGGAGCTTCGCCTCGGTGCCGGGCCCCTTCTCGTAGGCACGGTGCTGGGTGAGGACAACGACGGAGCGGTCGGCGGGCACATGCCCCTCCACCTTCCGCGCGCCCGGCAGGCCCATCGCCGCGGCAAAGGGGACCGAGTCCGTGGTGCCGCCGTCGAGGTAGCGCTGGCCGTCTATCTCGACCATGCGCGAGACGCCCGGCAGCGCCGCCGACGCGCGTACCTTGAGGACGTCGGCGGGGAGGTCGGCCACGCGCAGGTAGTCGGGGGTGCCGAAGGTCACGTTGGACACGACCGCGTACATGGACATCGGGTTCTCCATGAAGGCGTCGTCGTCGCAGGGGTCGAGCTCGTTTTGGACCGTCTCGTAGACGAACTCGCCCCCCGTCATGTTGCCCGTCTTTGCAAGGCTGAGGAAGCTCATGAAGCGTGAGTCGTCGCGGTAGGCGAGCATGATGCGCATGGTGCGGCCGATCTGGCGGCTCTTGAAGCTCACGGCGTTCATCGCGCCCGCCGAGACGCCCCACACGCTGGAAAAACCAGTAAGGCCGCGTTCGAGCAGCACGTCGAGGACGCCGGCCGTGAACATTCCGCGAAAACCGCCGCCTTCGAGCACGAGCGCCGGGGCGACTGCTGCCGTTACCTGGTCGTTCTCCATCGCAAAAGCTCCTCTCGCCACGTTGTCCGCATCAATATATACATAAACGAGGACCCGCCCCCAGAAGCGGGAAGCGGGCCCTCGCGATTCGCCTATGGTGGAGGTGCGGAGAATCGAACTCCGGTCCAAAGCAAGCCCCTGAAAGGTGTCTCCAGGCTCAGTTGCCGGTTAAGTCTTAGCCGCCGCGCACCCGTCAACCCGCGCTTGGCGACCCAGTTGGTTCGATCTTTTTGCCTGGCATACCAGCTACGTCCAAGCAAGCATCTCCCTAGAATGACGTCGCAGCGGGAACGGGAGCGATCCCCGCATTGACGCGCCGCTAGTTAATTAAGCAGCGAGAGCCAGAGGCTCGTAAGAATAAGTGTCGTCAATTCAATTTGACGGTTCCCCTGTTTAACGTGGCGAGGAGACCACGGCCTGCTGCCCATCTCAGGCCCACCCTGTCGAAACCAGTCACCCCCACGAGATGGAATGGGGACGCTGCCACCATGATGCGAATGTCAAGATTCGTGCCGCTCGCGCGGCGTGGTAGGGATTGTACCCCAAACGATCGCCCGCGTATCCGGACGACGGCGGCAAGAGACGAGGCGCCAAGAGGCAAAGGCGATCGCGCTCGCCGCGCTCACGGCAACGCCCGCGACCAGCCCCGGCGTCTCGTACGTGAACTCGACCGTGTGCTCCCCCGCCGCGAGGTCGACGCCGCAGAGCCCGCCGTAAAGCGCGCGGACCTCGGACTTCTCGCCGTCCACGGTCACGCTCCAACCGGAGTCGTACGGGATCACGGTGCAGAGCGTCTCGTCCTGCGAGGCCTGGAAGCTCAGGCGCACGTGGCCATCCTCGTAGGTCTCCACCTGCGCCGCGTCGGCGTCGAGAAGCCCGCGGAGCCGCGCGAGCTCGTCCGCATCGAGCGTCTTTGCCACGAGCAGGTCGCGCGAGGACGAGGCCGCGAGCACCTGCCTGGCTTTGGCGGGGTTGTACGGGTCCGTGACCTCAAGCGAAATCCTCAAAACCTGCCCGGCGGAGTATTCGCCCAGGTAGATTGTGCCGTTATTGAAGTTTGAGCCCACCGACGAGACGCAGGCCCCGTCCACACAAACGGCAAGCGAGTACCGAAGCGCGCTCATCATCGGCACGAAGAGATACAGGGGCCCGTCCTCGGCGACCGTCACGCTCCAGACTCGCTCGGACTCGGTGGCCGCAGCCTCGTCCTCGGCCACGGCGGCGTCCACGTAGAGCCCGCTCGCGTCCGAGCCCGTCATGTCCGCCCACATCGTCTCCTGGTTGACGAAGGGGTCGCGAGGGGGAGACGAGCCCTCCCAGTGGTCGTTCAGGTCGGTTTGGTAATCGAAGTCGCTCACGTCGGAAGGCCACGTCACGTTTCCCGCGCCGGAACGGATGCCGTAGGCGCTCGGCAAAGCGACGAGGCTCTTCCACACGCCGTAGCCGCCCGCAGGCAACGCGGCCGTCCCGTCAACCGGCTCGGCAAGAGGCGCCTCGGACTTGGAGACCAGGTAATCGACGCCCAGAAGCGCGTCCGCGGCCGGCATCACGGAGCGATAGTAATAGCCGAAGATCTCGTTCGCGCCGCAATACCCGAGGCTGGCGAGCAGCTCGGTGTAGGCGCCGTTCAGCGTGGAGGTGTACTCCTGCGGGCCCGACACCCCGAGGACCAGGCCTTCCGTCGTGGTCGGAGCGTTTCTCCCCTGGTTGACGGCGGTGAGGCCGTCGACTCCAACGCGAACGTCCTGCTGCTCGCCTTCGCGCGGGAGAGAATCGCAGAACTCGCGCATGACGCTCGTATAGAGGCCCCAGTACCCGACGTCGCGGCTGTAGTGGCCGAAGGCGCGCCAGGCGTTCACGCCCAGGGCCCCCGCGCTGAGCACGCACACACAGGCCAGCGCGGACCGCGCGCGGACCCGGCGCTCCTCACCCGCGAGCCACACGAGCGCCGCGCAGGCCGCGAGCATGGCCATATCGGCCGCGAAGAGCCACGGCTCGGAGATCCAGTCGCGCTTGAGCACGAGGTAGGCCAGCTGGGCGCCGCCCACGAGCACGGCCAGGACCCCGCCCGAAACCGCGCAGAGGCGCGCACGCGCCGCGCCGCGCACCCCGTCGAGCGCCTCCCAGCCCCTCGCCGCCACGACGACGAGCACGAACGAGACCACGTACGCGTAACGGAAGAAATACGAGGTCACGTGTTTGAAGCTCGACCACATGACGTCGAGAGGCCAGGCGCACATAGAGACGAACATGAAGGCAAGAAGCCCGCCGTGGAGCAGGCGCGCGCGGCGAGAGACGCCCGGATTGGCCAGGAACGTCCCCGCGAGAACGAGCGCGAGCTCACCCGTGTAGAGCGCTGGCGTGACGGCCCAGTCGCTCGAGGGGGTCACGCCGAGCGCGAGGCCGGCCACGGCCTTGATCGGGTTGCACGACAGCCGCGCCTGCAGCACGCTGGAGAGAAGCGACCCGCCGCCCTCCGGCGAGTTCAGAAGGCCGATGATCGCGGGCAGGAAGACCGCCATGCTCGCCCCGAGCGCGAGGACCATCGTGGCCCCGTACCGCAGGCCCTGGCGCACGCGCATCTCCCTGCGCGGCTGCTCGAGCCAGCAAACGAAGAAGTAGAACACGGAAAACAGGCAGTCCATGTAGCCGGAGTACCAGTTAAAGAGCACCGCGCCCGCCACAGAAAGGAAGAGCGTCCGGCAGCGTCCGGCGGCGACCGCGCGCCACGTGCCCAGCGCGACGAGGGGCAGCATGATGAGGCCGTCGAGCCACATGATGTTGCTGCACTGCGCCACGCTCCAGCCGCACAGGGCATAGCATACCGACACGATCACGTGGACGGCCCCCGGTCGGTGCCTCTTGCGAAGAAACGAATAGCAGGTCAGCGCCGCCGTCGAGAGCTTGGCCAGGGTGAGGTAGCTCAGCAGCTGCGAGGCATGCCCCGCGTCGAAGAACCACGCGAGCAGGTTGAAGGGGCTCGCGAGGTAATACGCGAAGGTGGCCGCCATGCCCTCGCCCATGCCCGCGGAGAAGGAGTAAAAGAGCGACCCCTCCCCGTGCATCACGCTGGAGAGCCATGCAAAGAGGCCGACGTACTGGATGTCCATGTCCCAGATGGCGACGGAAAGGGACCCGAAGGGGTAGATGCCGCGGGCCGCGAACGCCGCGCAAAGGATAAGAAGCGCGAGGACGGGGGCGGCCAGGTACTCGCAGCCACGGCGGGCGGCGAGCCAATCGATTAACTTCTTCATGCTATGCACCAGCCTGCGCGGACACGGCGGGCGCACCATCGCCCGCGATGCCCATAAGCGCGGCCGATCGCAGCGCGTCGTGCTCGACGTCGCGGCCCTCGCCGCACGAGAACTCGACGAACCCGGGAAGCCCGGGGTTCAGACAGTGCTCGGGCGCGTCCACGCGCCCGGGATGGAAGAGCAGCTCAAGGTCCATGCCGCGCGCGTCGGCGACCTCCTTGAGGCGCGGGAACACGGCCGCCACGCGCTTCTCGTCCATGTGGCCGGAGAAGGAGAGCCCGCAGAAGACGGCGGACTTCTCCGCATAGGAACCGAGTCCGACCGCCTCGAACACGCGGCGGTTGCGTTTCCATAGGTAATTGAGCAGCCCGCGCTTGACGCGGTTGATCGGCTCGATGGTCCCGGCCACGCCCGCTTGGGAGAAGGGCTGCGCGGGCTCGGCGGGAATACGCAGGTACTCAAGGTCATACTCGGGGCGGGCGGCCACGGCGAGAACCCCGCGGAAGACGGCGGGGATAAGATGCGTGTGCTGATGGCCGTCGAGGCGAAGGGCCCCGGCGAGCTCCGGGAAGCGCTCCGTCACGCGCGCGACCTGGGCGGCCGCCTCGATCTCTACCTGGCGCGCGAGCTCCGCGCCATGGAGCGCCGAGGCGGCCATGAGCCCACCGTATCCCTGGCGGAACACTCCCCGCCCGTCCACGAGCATCGGCACATCGGCGGGGTCGGCCACGCAGCGACCCTCGACGAAGTTGAGGTGCACGCCCACGCGCAGCGACTCGGGACGACCGTCGAGCAGTCGGGCGCACTCGTCGAAGTTCGGCGAGTTGGCGAGGATGGAGAGCGAGTTCAGCGCGCCGCGGCCGCCGGGCATGGCGGAGCAGCACTCGAGGATTCTTCTCGACTGGCCAAGGGTGATGCCGAAGTCGTCGGCATGCAGGATTACCGGCATTCAGGAGCCTCTCTTTGTTGTGCGTTTATTGGCCGCTCGGCGGCCGGTTCCTATAAGAAAATTAGTATAGTGTCCGCAACGGAAACACGCTTAAAACAACACCCATCGGCCCGGCGCCGACCGCTACAGCAAATCCCTTGGAGGAAACTTGGACTTATCGGTAATCGTCCCCTGCTACAACGAGCAGGAGTGCCTGCCCCTTCTGTTCGATCGAGTCGTCGGCGTGTTCGGCGCAGAGGGGCTCGATTACGAGCTGGTCTTCGTCAACGACGGCTCGAAGGACGGGACCTGGGCCCTCATCGAGGAGTTCTGCGCCTCCGGGCGCGCGCCGCACGTGAAGGCCGTGGACTTCTCGCGCAACTTCGGCAAGGAGCCAGCGATTCTCGCCGGGCTCGAGCACGCGGGCGGCGACGCGGTGGGCATCATGGACGCGGACCTGCAGCAGGAGCCCGAGACGCTCGTGGCGATGTATCGCGAGCTCATGGCGCATCCCGAGGCCGACGTCGTGGCCGCATACCAGAGCGCGCGGCACGAGAGCAAGCTGCAAGCGGCGCTCAAGGAACAGTTCTACCGCACGTTCCGCAGCCTCGCCGACGGCTGCCAGGGCATGGTCTCGGGCGCGTCCGACTTCCGGGTGTTCCGACAGGACGTGGCCCGCGCGCTTCTCTCCATGCCCGAGTACTTCCGGTTCAGCAAGGGGCTCTTTGCCTGGGTCGGGTTCGAGACGATTCCTTTCGCCTACGAGCCTGCCGAGCGTGCGGGGGGCACGAGCAAGTGGTCCCTGCGTAAGCTGATGGCGTACGCGATGGACGGGATCTTTGCTTTCTCTACCGTGCCGCTCAAGCTCGCGACCGGCGTGGGCGCGCTCGCGAGCCTGGCCGCCGTGGTGAGCTTCCTCGGCGTGCTCTGGGACACCTTCGTGCTGCGCAACACGCCGCACGGCTATCCGACGATGGTTTGCCTGCTGCTGCTCTTCGGCGGGATGATCCTGCTCACGCTGGGCATCATCGGCGAGTACCTCGCGCGCATTTACATGGAGGGCAAGCACCGGCCGGTCTTTATCGCCAAGCGTACCCTGAGCGCCGAGGACGGCGAGGTCACGCGCGGCGGGTTCGAGCGGAATTAGATCGACGCGGTGTATTCGCAGGTATCGGCGTTGAACCCGTCGCCGAGCCGCTCTTGGCAGAAGTCGATGCACCACTCGCGCGTGAAGCCGCCGCCCTCGAGGTTGGACGACGCGGCTGAGGCGAGCCCATCGTCGTAGTCGACCAGCTTGTACGTGGTGAGGTCGGCGTTGTACACCTTATGTGTGACGAGCGCGGTGAGGCCGGCCGACGTCACGGAGACCTCCCCGCCCGCGAACTCGATCGCCACGTGCCCCAGCCCTCCCAGCATGGACTGCTTGGCCACCATGGTGGAGACGAAGTTGCCCAGCGACCAGTACACGGGCACCCGGCGCCCGTCGGCAGCCGTGAGCACCTCCACAGGCTGCATGACGTGCGGGTGGTTGCCAAAGATCACCGTCGCGCCGAGCTCGATGAAGCGCTCGGCCCACCCGCGCTGGTAGTCGTTCGGCCCCTCGGCGTACTCCTCGCCCCAGTGCGGGCACACGATGATGGCTTCGGCGCCCGCAGCCTTCGCCGCCGCGAAGTCGGCATCGACCTGCTCGTCGGTGAGCATGCGCACGGCCCAGGGGCAGCCGTCGGGCAGCGGGATACCGTTCGTGTCCTGCGTGAAGTTAAGAATCGCGACCTTGTGGCCGGCGAGCTCCACCACCGGCACGACGGCGGCGGCCTCCTCGGAGTCCGCCATGCCCGTGACCACGGCCTGGGGGAAGTTCGCGCGCCAGTACGAGAGCTCGGACTCGATGCCCGCCATGCCCTGGTCGATCGCGTGGTTGTTCGCATGGAGAAACGCGTCGAACCCGGCCGCGACCTCGGCGTCGGCGAACTCCTGCGGGCTGTTGAAGGTCGGGTAGCCGGAGAACCCGAGCGACTCACCTCCAAGGATGGTCTCTTGGTCGAGCATGGCGAGGTCGAGGGACTCGACGTCGGCGCGAACGTTCTCGAAGATGTGGTCGTAGTTGCGCGAGCCGTCGGCCTGCTCGCCGCTCTTCCACACGTAGGTGTGCACGAGGATGTCGCCGACCATGCCGACGGTCACGGTCGCGTCCGGGGCGGCCGGCGCGGCCTCGACCTGCGCCTCTTCCTGGACGGAGATGCCCCGGTCATGCACGACGGCCTTCTCCTCGGGCGCGGTTTCCTGGGCCGGCTCGCCGGATGAGCAGCCGGCAAGAAGCCCCGCCCCGCCGAGTCCCAGGGCCGCGAGGAAGGCGCGGCGAGAAAAGCTGCCGTTGACCATATGCTTCTCCTTAACTCGAAAAAGCCGGGGCGGTCCCGCCCCGGCCGAAGGTCCCGACCGGCCTAGAACTCTGCGTTGCCCACGGTGCGCGGGTGCGGCAGAACGTCGCGGATGTTGTCGACGCCGGTGAGATACATGACCAGGCGCTCGAAGCCGAGGCCGAAGCCAGCGTGCTTGCAGCCGCCGTAGCGGCGCAGGTCGAGGTAGTACTTGTACTGCTCCGGATCCATGCCGAGCTCACGGATGCGGGACTCGAGGACGTCGAGGCGCTCCTCGCGCTGCGAGCCGCCGATGATCTCGCCGATGCCGGGGACGAGGCAGTCGGCCGCGGCCACGGTCTTGCCGTCGTCGTTCAGGCGCATGTAGAAGGCCTTGATGGCGGCCGGGTAGTCGGTCACGAAGGTCGGTCGCTGGAAATGCTCCTCGGTGAGGTAGCGCTCATGCTCGGTCTGCAAGTCGCAGCCCCAGCTCACGGGGTACTCGAACTTCTTGCCGCCGGCCTGGGCCTCCTCGAGGATCTTGATGGCCTCGGTGTAGGTCACGCGCGCGAAGTCGGAGCCCGCCACGTGATGCAGGCGCTCGAGCAGGCCCTTATCCACGAACTTGTTGAAGAACTCCATCTCGTCGGGACAGACGTCGAGCACGTGGTTGATGACGTACTTGAGCATGTCCTCTGCGCAGGCCATGTCGCCGGCGAGGTCGCAGAAGGCAAGCTCGGGCTCGACCATCCAGAACTCGGCGGCGTGGCGGCGAGTGTTGGAGTTCTCGGCGCGGAAGGTCGGGCCGAAGGTGTAGACGTCGCCGAAGCTCAGGGCGAAGTTCTCGGCCTGGAGCTGGCCGGAAACGGTGAGGTTCGTGGCCTTGCCGAAGAAGTCCTGGCTCCAGTCGATGGTGCCGTCGTCCTTGCGGGGCGGGTTCGCGGGATCGAGCGTGGTCACGCGGAACATCTCGCCGGCGCCCTCGGCGTCCGAGGCGGTGATGATGGGCGTGTTCACATAGACGAAGCCGCGCTCCTGGAAGAAGCTATGGATGGCGAAGGCGGCCACGCTGCGCACGCGGAAGACGGCGCGGAAGAGGTTCGTGCGGCTGCGCAGGTGCTGCTGGGTGCGCAGGAACTCGCGGGTCTGGCGCTTCTTCTGCATGGGGTAGTCGGGGGCGGAGGCACCCTCCACCTCGATGGACTCGGCCTGGAGCTCGAAGGGCTGCGGGCGGTCCGGGGTAAGGGCCAGCACGCCGGTAAAGCGCAGGGCCGCGCCCACGGACTGGGCGATGACGCCGTCGTAGACCTCGTCGCCGAGCTTCTCTCGGTTAACGACGACCTGCAGGTCCTTGAAGCAGCTGCCGTCGTTTAAGGTGACGAAGCCGAAGTTCTTCATGTCGCGGATGGAGCGGACCCAACCGGCGACGGTGACGGTCTGCCCACCGAGCTCGTCGGCGTCGGCGAAGAGGCTCGCTATGGTGTTGCGATCCATGGTTCTCCCTTGATGTTCGTACAGGCGCTGTTTTGACTTGTCTACGGTACCCCAACGGGGGCCGAGCGGCTAGAATCGAGGCTGCGCACGACACACACGAAACCCCGAACGGCAGGAGGCCGCATGGAAGACTACAAGCGCGAGTTCATTGACTTCATGGTCGAGAGCAACGTCCTCAAGTTCGGCGAGTTCACGCTCAAGAGCGGGCGCAAGTCGCCGTTCTTTATGAACGCGGGCGCCTACGTGACGGGCTCGCAGCTCAAGCGCCTCGGCGAGTTCTACGCGCAGGCCATCCACGACAACTTCGGCGACGACTTCGACGTGCTCTTCGGGCCGGCGTACAAGGGCATCCCCCTGGCCGTCGTGACCGCCATCGCGTACAGCGAGCTCTACGGACGCGAAATCAAGTACTGCTGCGACCGCAAGGAGGCTAAGGACCACGGCGCCGACAAGGGCAACCTTCTGGGCTACGAGCCCCAGGACGGCGACCGCGTGGTGATGGTCGAGGACGTGACCACCTCCGGCAAGTCCATCGACGAGACCTATCCCAAGGTCATGGCCGCGGCGAACGTCGAGATCAAGGGCCTGATCGTGAGCCTCAACCGCATGGAGGTCGGCAAGGGCGGCAAGGTCACCGCGCAGCAGGAGATTCAGGAGAAGTACGGCTTCCCCGTGGCGAGCATCGTGAGCATGGCCGAGGTCGTCGAGGCGCTGGACGGCAAGCTCATCACCCCGGAGCTGCACGCCGCCATCGACGAGTACTACGCGCAGTACGGCGTCAAGTAGGTCGGCCGGACCAAATTGCGTGAGCAGCAAGCGCCCGCCGGGATGCCGGCGGGCGTTTCTTTACGGCGCGGTACCGCTGCACGGGGTACTAAGCCGAAGCGAGGCGGGCGTGCTTCAGGCAATACGCCCAACCCCGGCACGGTCACGGACCATGTGGTGCACACTTTTTCGAGATTGTGCGTGCATTGTTGTATATTTGATGCGGTAATTTGGCGCATGTCGAATCGCTTTCCTGGGATTTTGCGTCAACCTCATCGCGTCGAGACCCTCCCCTACTCGCCGAACCCCCCGAAAATCCACGCACAATCTCAAAAAAGTGATCAGAAAAGCGCCCGAGGCCCCGTTTTGGGGTTCTCGGGCGCTCGTTAACGTGCAGCACGGCCCCACGCAGCAGCGAGGAGGGCCGCCGAGCCGCGTCCTAGTGGTGGAACAGGCGCATGTGGGTGAAGGCCATCGCCATGTTGTACTTGTCGGCGGTCTCGATCACGTTGTCGTCGCGCACGGAGCCGCCGGGCTGCGCGATGTAGCTCACGCCGGACTTGTGGGCACGCTCGACGTTGTCGCCGAAGGGGAAGAAAGCGTCGGAGCCCAAGGCGACGCCGGTCTGCGTCGCGACCCAAGCGGCCTTCTCCTCGCGAGTCAGGACCTCAGGCTTCTCGGCGAACCACTTCTGCCACTCGCCCTCGGCCAGGACATCGTCGTGCTCGTCGGAGATGTACACGTCGATGGCATTGTCGCGGTTGGCGCGGCGGATGCCGTCGACGAACTTGAGGCCGAGCACCTTCGGGTGCTGGCGCAGGAACCAGGTGTCGGCCTTGTTGCCGGCAAGGCGCGTGCAGTGGACGCGGCTCTGCTGACCCGCGCCGACGCCGATGGCCTGGCCGTCCTTGACGTAGCACACTGAGTTGGACTGCGTGTACTTGAGGGTGATGAGGCTCACGATCATGTCGCGCTTCGCGGCCTCGGGGATCTCCTTGTTCACGGTCACGACGTCGCCGAGCAGCTCCTCGTTGATCTCGAAGAAGTTATGACCCTGCTCGAAGCTGATGCCGAAGACGTCCTTGGTCTCGATGGCCGGGCACACGTAATCGGGGTCAATCTGCACGACGTTGTACTTGCCGCCCTTCTTGGCGGAGAGAATCGCGAGGGCCTCAGGCGTGTACCCGGGGGCGATGATGCCGTCGGAGACCTCGTGCTTGATGTAGAGGGCGGTGCGCTCGTCGCAGATATCGGACAGCGCGGCCCAATCGCCGTAGGAGCTCATGCGGTCGGCGCCGCGGGCGCGGATGTAGGCGCAGGCGATGGGGGTGAGCTCACCCTCTTCCTGCACGAAGTAGATCTGCCTATCGGTCTCGGAGAGGGGCAGGCCCACGGCAGCGCCGGCCGGCGAGACGTGCTTGAAGGACGCGGCGGCGGGCAGGCCCGTGGCCTCCTTGAGCTCGCGAACGAGCTGCCAGGAGTTAAGGGCGTCCAGGAAGTTGATGTAGCCGGGCTTGCCGGAAAGGACGGTCACGGGCAGGTCGGAGCCGTCCTTCATGTAGATGCGGGAAGGCTTCTGGTTGGGGTTGCAGCCGTACTTGAGCTCGAGCTCGTTCACTTTGGGTTCTCCGTTCTGAATCACGTTAAGGGGCGATTCTCTAAATCCGGGATCGTTTGGCGAGAAGGGACTGCATCTGTAGGCGCAGTTCCGCATGAGCCGGACGAGACTTAATGTCTCGTCCGTGCGAACAGGACTGTTTGAGCACTACAGATGCAGTCCTTCTCGCCATGCAAGCCCGGTGGACCTTCTAGTCACCGAGGTTCTTGTTGTAGATCGTTACCTCGCCGCCGCGCTTGGCGTAGAGGGAGACCTTGTTATCGGCGTTGAGAGCCGCCCAGACCTCATCGGCGTCGGAGGGCAGCGCGACCTCAACAGGCTCGCCGGCAAAGGTCGGCAGCGGGTTTCCGTCGCCCTGATAGGTGGAGATGAAGTAACCCACGCCCTCGTCGGCACCCTCATAGGCAAAGAAGTTCCGCTGGCAACGGCCGTTCTCCTGGTGCTTGAGGATGGAGATCTCGAAGGTGCCGTCCTCGTTGATGACGGCGCTGATGCGCGGGGTGAAGTTCGGGGCATCGGGCTCGAACTCGCGGGCCATGCAGCCGTCGCGGAAGCTGCCGGCGTTGACGATGGTGTCGGTCTGGTCGCCGTTGGTCACGACGAGCTTCTTGCCCATGGTGCGGACCGGGTGGTAGATGATCAGGCTCGGGTCCTCGAGCAGCGCCGGGTCGTGGGCCTGGGTGCGGATACCGTCGTTGGTGGGCACAAAGACGCGGTTGCGCGAGTTGGCGCTGCGGCCCATGATCCAGTAGTAGACGACGTCCTTGCCCACCACGATGCCGCGGCCGGGATACGGGTTGGAACGGAGGAGCTCGGTCAGGTCTTGCATCGGCACATCCCTTCGGTAAGGAACCGCCCCAAGCAGAATCGGCCGCCAAAAAAGAAGGCAAGCCACCTCTGCGCAGAGAACGGCTTGCCCAGACGGTCGGCACTGAATATGTTCGCGCTGCTCCCCCGCGGTCACCCGCGATTATCCGTCAGTCACAACGCTGGGGCCAGTTTAGCAGTGGCATGGCGGGCGAGCCGGCGAGAAGGGCGCCGAGCACAAACTCGGGACAAATCGACGAGCGGGACCGCGCGACAGCACCAGGGCGCTACGCCCGTGGCCACAGCACGTGAAGGCGTGCGGCCAGGCCTCCCCTACTCCGCAGACTTGAGGGCGCCGACCATGTCGATACGGTCGAGGCTGCGGTTGGTCATGGCGTTGACCATGAGCGTGAAGGCAAAGGCCAGGGCCGCAGCGATCACATAGGTAGGCCAGGCAACGATGGTGTCGAAGTAGAGCGACGGCATCTTAAGCACGTACGTCAAGCTGCGCGTGAGCGCATAGCCCGCCGGAAGGCCCGCGAGGATGCCGATCCCGGTAAGGATGAGGGTTTCTTTATTGATGTAGACATGAACCTCGGGGCGCAGGAAGCCGAGCACCTTGATGGTGGCCAGTTCGCGCTCGCGCTCGGATATGTTCGTGTTCGAGAGCGTGAAGACCACGGTGAACGCGAGCGCCGCCGCCAGAACAATGACCACGTAGACGACCGTGTTGATGAGCGTGAAGGACGTCGAGAAGTCGCGCACGAGCTTGGCCGTCGAGGTCACAGAGAGCAGGCGCGCGTCATCGGCGAGGCCGTCGCAGAACTCGATCTGGGCCGTATCGTCGCCGGAAAGCGTGGCGAGAAGACCGTTTTGCTCGGGCTTCTCGCCAAAGCAAGCCTCGTAGGCGGACTCACTCATATACATGGAGTTGCCCAGGTAGTTCATGGCAATGCCCGCGACCTCGACGTCGGCCTCGGCGAGCGTCGCGTCCTGGACATGGACAACGTCGCCCGCGGCAAAGCCCAGGACCTGCTCGGCGTTCTTTGTGATGAGGCAACCGGACTCGCCCACGGCAAGAGGCGCGCCGGAATCGTCCGCGAGGCCCACGTAGGCAGAAAGGTCGCAGCCGTCGGGCACGACGTAGAGGGTGACCGACTCCGAGGAGTCGCCGAAGCTCGCGGTGAGGCTGTCGACGCGGAGCCGCTGGATGGAGCCGACGCCCGAGCCGGCATCAAAGTCGGCGGCCACCGCGTCCAGGTCGTCGGCATTCGTCACGGCCATAAGGTCGTAGCGCAGGACGCCCGCCTGGCCGTATTGGCGGTCGGAGAGCGAAATCACGGTATCGCGGATGCCGAACCCGCAGATAAGAAGGGCCACGCAGCCGGCGATGCCGAAGACCGTCATGAGGAAGCGGCGCTTGTAGCGGAAGATGTTGCGCGCCGCCACCTTGTTCAGGAACGAGAGGCGGCTCCAGAGGGGCGTGATGCGCTCGAGCAGGATGCGGCTGCCGGCCTTAGGCGCCTTGGGCCGCATGAGCGAGGCGGGCGCCTCACGCAGCTCGCCCACGCAGGTGGCGACGGTCGCGCCCACGATGCCGGCGGCAAAGAGGGCAATGGCGACCACGGCATAGACGACGTCGAGATGGTAGGTGAACGCAGGCAACGCGTACATGGTCGAGAAGATGGTGAAGATGATGGCCGGCAGCACGACGAAGCCCACGAAGTCACCGATAAGCCCGCCGACCAGGCACGCAGCACCCGCATAGCTCACGTACTTGGAGAGGATGCGGCCGCGCGAGTAGCCGAGCGCCTTGTACAGGCCGATGAGGCCGCGCTCCTCCTCCACCATGCGCGTCATCGTGGTAAGGCTGATGAGCACCGCGACCACAAAAAAGACGACGGGCAGGACCGTGCCGAGGACCTCGATGCACGAGGCGTCGGACTCGACGGAGGCATAGCTCGCGAGGTCGCCGCGGTCCTGCACGTACCAGGCGGCGTCCTCGACGTCGGCGACCTTGGCGCGGGCATCGGCGATCTTCTCGGCGGCCTCGGCGCGCTTGGAGTCGAGCGTGGCCTGAGCGTCGGCGAGCTCGGAGGCGCCGTCGGCGAGCTCGGCCTCGCTCTCGAGGATGGTCCTGCGGGCATCGGCGATCTGCTCGGCCGCCGAATCGCGGTTCTCGTTGAGGGTCTCTTGGGCGGCATCGAGCTGGGCCGCGGAGTCGTTCAGCTGCTGCCGGGCGGCCATGAGCTGGTCGCGCTTGGCGTTGAGGTCGGCGAGCTGAGCCTCGAGGCCCGAGACGACCTCAGCGATGCCGGCATCGACCTGGGCGGCCACGGACTCGGACTGCTCGGCCCATGCCTGGGCCTTGGCTGCGGACTCGGCCTCCTCGGAGAGCTGGGAGAGCTGCGCCTCAAGCGCGGCGCGCTGCTCGGCGTAGCCCTCGGCGGCGGGGTCGAGAGCCGCGATGGCCTCTTCGACCTGCGCGCGGTTCTGCGCGAACTGCTGGGCAACGGCGTCCTCGACCTGCTGCTTGGCGGCCTCGAACTGGCCGTCGCGCGCCCCGCGGGCCTGCTCTATGCCGGCCTCGATCTGCGCGATACCGCTTGTGAGCTGCGCCTCGTTTGAGTCGAGCTCCGCGCGACCGGACTCGATCTGTGCCCAGCCGTCGTCGATCTGCTGTTGGGCGTCGGCGAGCTGCTCGTTGGCTGAGGCCTCCTGGTCTGCGAGCTCCTTCTTGCCGTCAGCGAGCTGGCGTGCGCCGTCGTCGAGCTCGGCCTGGGCATCGTCGAGCTCTTTCTGGCCGTCGGAGAGCTTCTCGTTGGCGGTCGCCTCGGCGTCGTCGATGGTCGCGTTCGCGTCGTCACGGATGCCCTGGGCGCGGGCGGCCTGACGCTCCTCGCGCACGTCCTCGACCCGCTGCTTGACGGCGTCGACCGCGCGCTCGTACTCGCCCGAGTAGCAAAGCGGAGCCTCTGCGCCAGAAACGGCCAGGTAGACCACGGTGTAGGGCTCGATCTCGACGTTGTCGTCGGTTACAAAGAAGGTATACTGCGCCCCACCGCTCGAGCGGAACGACATCGTGCCCTCGCCGGCGTTCACGTCCTGCGGGTCGAGCACGACGGCGCTGATTCGGTATTCCTTACGGGTAAAGACCGCGGTGTCGGTAGAAGCAGAGTCGGCGTCGACGTCAACATCCACGTCGACGTCGATGTCGGTTTCGTCATCGGCATTGGAACCCGCACCGGAGTCGGCCGGCTCGGCGTCCGCATCGGCGTCCGCATTCTCGCCGGCACCCGCGTCGGCCTCGCTGCGGAAGCTCACCGCATCTCCGACACCGAGCCCCGCTTCTTGCGCATAACGCCTGGTCACGGCCACCTCGTCCGCGGACTCAGGCAGCGAGCCCTCCAAGACGAGCGGCTCGTTCAGACCCTTGCGGGAAAGCGCGCGGACCTCCGCTTTGGCTGAGCCGGACCCGACGGTGGTGTAGACCGTCTCGCTCCAGCCGCCCTCGGCCGCGCCCACCCCTTCCAGGCCCGCGAGCGCGGCCACGTCGTCGTCCGTAAGGCCAAGCGTGGACTGCACGCGAATGTCAAAGAGCCGCTGCGCATCAAAGAACTCGTCGGCCGAGTAGCGCAGGTCCAGGCAAGAAGCGCGCAGGCCCACGAGCATCGTCGCCCCCAGCGCGCAGATGACGGCAAGGGCCACAAAGCGCTTGAGGGTACCGCGTACTGTTCGAATGGTGCCCAGGTTAAAGGCCTTGTTCGAGGTTCTTCTTGCCATGGGTTACCACTCGATCTGGGCGATGGGAAGCGGATTGTCGTTGACGCTCATCTCGGTCACGCGGCCGCTCTTGAAGCGGATGAGGCGGTCGGCCATGTCCGCGAGCGCCGCGTTGTGCGTGACGATGACCACGGTGATGCCCTCGCGGCGGCAGGTGTCCTGAAGCAGCTGCAGAATCTGCTTGCCCGTCTGGTAGTCGAGGGCGCCCGTGGGCTCGTCGCAAAGAAGGAGCTTGGGGTTCTTGGCCAAGGCGCGGGCGATGGAGACGCGCTGCTGCTCGCCGCCCGAGAGCTGGGCCGGGAAGTTGTTTAGGCGCGCGGCGAGGCCGACCTTTCCCAGAGTCTCCTCGGCATCGAGGGAATCGGGACAGATCTGGGCCGCAAGCTCGACGTTCTCGAGCGTTGTGAGGTTGGGCACGAGGTTGTAGAACTGGAAGACGAAGCCCACGTCGGCGCGGCGGAAGAGCACGAGGTCGTTCTCGCCAGCTTCGCTGATGTCGCGGCCGCCCACGACGACGCGGCCGCTCGTGGCGCGATCCATGCCGCCGAGGATGTTGAGCGCGGTCGTCTTGCCGGCGCCGGATTGGCCGAGGATGACGGCGAGCTCGCCCTTCTCCACGGCAAAGCTCGCGCCGTCAAGGGCGTTGATCTTCGCGGAGCCCTCCCCGTAGCTGCGGACGACGTCGGAAAACTCGATGTAGGGCATGCGTGCTCCTTCATGCGCGGGGAATGCCGAGGGACGGGCCACGGACCGGCAGGCGCCGGCGCAGTTCGGCGGCGCGGTCCGGGATTGGGCGCGACTTGGCGGGCAGGGCAACCAGCCGCGGAATCACTCGACACAGTGTCGTATGGTCGAAGTATAGTAAGGCGTATCCGGGCGGCCGAGGTCTTCTCGACACACGGGCGGCAATTGTCGAGCAAAGCGCCATGAAGGACAAGCGAAGAAAGACGAGCGCACATGAGAAAGCAGCCGCAGATTACCGAGCAGACCCGTGCCAACCTGCGCGAGGCGTTCTGGGGCCTTTACGCCGAGCGCCCCATCGAGCGCATCCCCGTTCGCGAGATCTGCGAGCGCGCCGGGTACAACCGCGCCACGTTCTATCTCTACTACCACGATGTCTACGAGGTGCTGGAGGAGGTCGAGACCACGGTGCTCGCAGGCATCGATGCGCTGGTGGAGGGCCTGGTCGCGCGCGGCGAGAAGCTCGATTTCACCGAGCATATGGGCCTTATATTCCAGATGGCGGCCGACTGGCGCGCCTACACCGAAGTGCTTCTTGGCCAAAATGGCGATCCGGTTTTTGTCGAGCGACTCAAGGAGGCGATCCGACCCTTGGTCGAGCAGTTCGTCCTGCCGGCCCAGGGCCTCGACGAGCAGGCACGCCGCGTGATCGGCGAGTTCTACCTGTCTGGAATTCTTGCCGCCGTCCGCGCCTGGCTCGCCGAGGAGGAGCCCATGCCCATCGACGCGCTCATCCGCGTCATCGTCGAAACCGTGTTTCCCGCATAGGCGTGCCGCCGGGTCGACGCGCGCCGGCGGCACGCACGGCCTTGGCAAGAAAAGCCCCTCGGGACCGGAAGGCTTCCGGACCCGAGGGGCAGCGCCAGCGATGCCGACGGAGCGACCGTCGAAGCCCCAGCCGCTCTACGACACGAAGAAGTACACCAGGAACGCCACGGCGGCGACCCACATCAAGGGCTTTACCTCCTTGGCCTCGTGCTTAAAGATGGCGATAACCACATAAGAGATGAAACCGAGGCCGATGCCGGCGGAGATGGAGTACGCAAACGGCACGCCGGCGGCGATCATGAAGGCCGGGAAACCCTCGGAGATGTCGGACCAGTCGATCTCGGTGACCTCAGACATCATCAAGTAGCCAACGTAGACCAACGCGCCGCAGGTAGCGGCACTCGAGACGCAGGCAACGACCGGCGAGAAGAACGCGGTCAGCACAAAGAGCAGGCCCGTGACGACGGAAGCGAGGCCGGTGCGACCGCCGTCGGCGGCGCCGGAGGTCGACTCGACGAAGGTCGTGATCGAGGAGACGCCGAAGAGGCCGCCCGCAGCAGCGGCCGCTGAGTCGACGAGCAGGATCTCGCGGATGTTCTCGACCTCGCCGTCCTCGGTTAGGAACTCACCCTGCTTGGCGACGGCCATGGCAGTGCCCATGGTGTCGAAGAAGTCGCTCATGAGCAGCGAGAAAGCGACCACAAGCAGTGTCGGATCCGTCAGCACCTTGACGAGGGCGATGCCGCCGTCCGAGGTCGCGGCAAAGGGCGCGCCGAAGGTGGAGAGATCGAGCTTGGCGATCAGCGAGGTCGGGATCGGCGTGACGCCCAGCGGGATGCCGGCGAGCACGGCGACCGCGATGCCGATGAGCAGCGAGCCGCGGACCCCGGCGCACGCGAGGGCGACGGTGACCACGATGGAGATCACGCCGACGATGAAGGTCGGCGAGGCAACGTCGCCCAGCCCCACCAGCGTGCCGTTGCCGGCCGTGATAATACCGGCGTCGGTCAGGCCGATCATCGCGATGAAGAGACCGAGGCCCACCGAGATAGCGTGGCGCAAAACAACCGGGATGGCGTCCATGATGGCTTCGCGCAAGCCGCACATGACGAGCAGCAAGATCACGATGCCCTCGAGGAAGATGACGCCCATGGCGATGTGCCAGTCGCCGCCGCACAGCGTGGTGGTGATGCCCGCGACCATCGCGTTGATGCCCAGGCCGGACGCGCAGGCGAGCGGGCGGTTCGAGAAGAGGCCCATGCAAACGGTCATGATGCCGGCGCCCACGCAGGTCGCGCAGGCGAGCGCCTCGGAGTCGATGCCCGCGGCCGAGAGCACGGCCGGGTTCACCGCGATGATGTAGGCCATCGCGAGGAACGTGGTCACGCCGGCGCGAATCTCCGTCGCCGTCGACGAGCCGCGCTCGCTTATATGGAAGAACTTGTCCATAGTTGTCCCTTCTTCTTTCCTAGGGCTATTGCAGACGGTCTAGAGGTTTAACACTAAACGCAAGCTGAAGGGGCAGATTTCATGCGTCTGCACCCGTGACGCAACGAAACCAGGCGAGTTTCGTCGCACATTCGATATTGTTTGGCGCGCGCCACCACGCCGGGCGTCTGCTTCGCGAAGGTAAACAATCCCGGGCGGCAACGAAGGCGGGTGCGGGCGCCCCTAAACTCACTCGGGTATTTCTCGCTCCATATAGTTTGTTTTGGGGGTCTCATCTATGAAGAAGGGCCTGATCGCGCTCGCGGCGGGGGCTTTTGCCCTTGGGTTCGCCGAGTTCGTCGTCATGGGCATCATCACCAACGTCGCCGCAGGGGTCGGCGTCACGGTCCCCGAGGCGGGCGGGTTCATCTCCGCCTACGCGATCGGCGTCTGCTTCGGCACCCTTATCCTGGTGTTCGGGCACAACGTCGCCCCCAAGAAGCTCCTGCTGTTGTTCATGGCGCTGTGCTTCGCGGGCAACGCGCTCGCGGCCGTCTCGCCCGACGCGACGACGCTGACGGTTGCGCGTTTTATCTCCGGCATGCCGCACGGCGCGTTCTTTGGCACAGGGACCATCGTCGCGAAGGCGCTCGCCGATAAGGGCCAGGAGAACCGCGCCGTCGCCATCATGGTCCTGGGGCAGACGCTCGCGAACACCATCGGCGTCCCCTTCGGCACGCTGCTCGCGGGCCTCGTGAGCTGGCGCGCCGCGTTCGTCTTCGTCGCGGCGTGGGCGCTCATGTCGTTCGCGCTCATCGCGCGGCTCGTGCCGCAGGTCGCGCCCGCCCAGAGCGCCGGGTTCGCGGGCCAGTTCAAGTTCCTCGGGCGTCCGGGGCCCTGGATCGTGCTCGGCGCGGTTTTCCTCGGCAACTCGGGAATCTTCTGCTGGTGGAGCTACGTGTCGCCGTGGCTCGAGACGGTCGGCGGCTGGTCCGAGGCCGCGCTGCCGGCTCTTCTTGTCCTCGCCGGGCTCGGTATGGTCGTGGGCTCGCAGCTCGGCGGGCACGTCGGCGACCGCCTGACCCCGGGGCGCGCTGCCGCGGTGGGACAGGCCTTGAGCTGCGCCTCCATGCTGCTCATCTTCGCGCTCGCGGGTTCGCGCCTGAGCACCGCCGCCCTCATGTTCCTCTGCTGCATCGGGCTCTTCTTCCCGTCGAGCCCGCAGCAGCTCGCCATGGTCGAGGTCGGGCGCGGCGGCGGCGAGATGATCGGCTCGGCTTGCGTGCAGGTGGCGTTCAACGGCGGAAACGCGGTCGGCGCGAGCATCGGCCAGGCGGTTCTCGACGCCGGGCTCAGCTACCGCTACCCCGCGCTCGTCGGCGCGCCCATCGCGGCGGCTGCCGTGGCTCTTCTCTCCCTGTACGCCTGGCGCTTCGAGCGCGAGTACCACCTGAAGGCATAGCCGAACAACATGAGATCGTAGCCGCGCAGCATAGTGAGGTGGCCGGGCAGCAAGCGGCCGGGAACCTCATTTTGACGAATCCCATGCAACCAAACTTCGACTTTGCGGCAAAAATCCAGGATTGAGCACCGCCCGGGATGGCGCCAGCCAAGAGCGACCTGCGGTTTTGTTGGGCACAGCCCTATATCAGCAGTCGCCCACTCACCGTAAGGCCGGTTTTCTGCCGCAAAGTCGAAGTTTGGTTGCATCCGCCGTCCCGCGCGCACGCTTCACGACGGCGACAACCCCAAAGAACCCACCCGTGGCCTCGAAAAACCCGCGCCCGCCCGCCAGGGCCCGAAGGCGAGGCCCGGCGCTATACGCGGAAGAACGCGAGCGCGATGGCGCCGGGCCCCACGTGCGCGCCGATGGTGGCGCCCACGGTGTAAACGGGCAGGTCGCCCTCCGGAAAGCCCGGGGCCCAGATGACGCGCGAGTCGTCGATGTACTTGCGCAGCAGCTTATCGGAGAGGCCCGCATAACCGAGCGCGAGCGGCATCCCGAAGTCGATGCCACCGGCCTTCTCGACCTGTTCGCTCAGGAGATTACGCCCGTTCTTCGAGCCGCGGGCCTTGCCGAGGATCGCAATGGCGCCGTCCTCCATGGCGATTACCGGTTTAATGGAGAGAAGCGCACCCACCCCAGCCGCCGCCGCGCCGATGCGCCCGCCGCGCCGCAGGTACTCAAGGGTATCGAGCAGCGCCACCACGCACACGCGCTCGCGCAGCTCGCAGAGCTCCTCGGCGATTTCCACGGCGTTCATTCCCTCTGACACGAGCCGCAACGCCTGCTCCACGAGAACACGCTCGCCCACGCAGACGCTCCGGCTGTCTACCACGCGCACGACGGTCTTGGCGCCCGCGGCGGCCGTGACGGCCGACTGATTCGTGCCCGAGAGCCTCGACGAGATCGTGATGCACACGACGTCGTCGCCCGCGGCGTAGGCATCCTCGAACGCCCGACTAAAGGCATAGGGGTTCACCTGCCCGGTCTTCGGAAGCTCGTCCTCCTCGACGAGCAGCTCATAAAAGCGCTCATGCGTAAGGTCCGCGCCGTCGGCGTAAACGTCCTCGCCGAAGCTAACGGAAAGCGGCAGCACCACGACCCCCGGGTACTCGCCGGGCAGGATATCGGAAGCGGAATCAGTGATGATACGTATGGACATGAGAATCCCTTCTGCTGTTCGCATAGCGGTGGTGCATCTAGGTTTTTGCTGGCAAGAAGGCCCTGCGGCCCGGCAATCCGCCGAGCCGGCGCCGCGGTCAGCCGCAGCGGCTCGGCGGATTGCCGGGCCGCCGCATCAACGACGGCATGTCGGCTAGCCCGATATGGTCTTGAGCCTCTCGAGCACTGAGGAGAGGGACGCGTACATCGCCTCGCGCTTCGACGGCGAGAGCCCGCTGCCGGCCTCGGAGACGACCTCGCGAATGATATCGTCGACCTCGACCATCACGGCATGACCTTTTTCGGTGAGGCGAACGGGCGCGCGATAGCGCCCCGTCGAGCCGCCTTCGTGCTCCCCCACCTCAACGAATCCCTCGTCCGAAAGCCGCCCGATCACGCGCGAGACGGCCGCACGGTCAACGCCGGCCGCGCGCGCAAGCTCGGACGACGTCAGGCCCTCGGGGCATTTCTGCAGGTTGTAGACGCACATCAGGTCCCCGCCGCGCAGGCCGAAGCGCTCGAGCTCGACGGTCTTTATGCGCTGGATCTCTTTCTCGATGGCGGTGATAAGCCCCACGAAGTCCTCGAAGCGCTCTTCGAACACGGCCCCTCCTCTGTTCACGGCCGCGAGCGGGACGCGATGTGCCTCGTCGTGTTCCCGGCCCGCTCGCTTTGTTGACTCATCAACAATAGAGTCAAACTTATTGATTCGTCAACAAATTCGTGAACCGCACACAATCGCGTGAGCCGAGAGTGTCGCATGCGCGCACAAAAAGAACAGCGGGGCCGCGTCAGCAGCCCCGCTGTTCTTAAAAGGCTCGTTAGAACCCGCAGTTACGCCTCAGTTACCAGCTACGCCTCGGAGACCGGCTGTGCGAGCACGGTTCCCTCGGGGAACGCGCGGCGGAACAGGAAGCGGGCAATGGGGCCCGCGACCAGCAGGTTCCACGGCAGCGCCATAACGAAGTTCCAGGGAATATTGGTAAGCCAAGCCATCGGCACGACAGCGAGCGTGCCGGCGTGGAAGGCGCCCTCGAAGGCGCCGTAGAGGCTCATGATGAAGACCATCGGGAAGACCATGCAGGTGGACACGGCGAGCGTCATCGCGCGCGGGCTGGACTTGCCCGGCGTCACCAGGTACTTGAAGGCGAAGCCCTTGGCCAGCGGGCTCGCCACGAACCAGTCGCACAGCATGGCAAAGATGTATGCGGGCGGGAAGCCGACCCACGCGTCGACGATGACCTCACCGGTCAGGGCGCCGTGCTGACGCGCCACGTTGTAGATGCTCATCCAAAGCACCATCAGGAAGCACATGATGAAGGTGAACAGAAGGCTCTCACGCTTGTTCTTGGGCATAAAGAAAAACACTCCTCAAAGGTAGAAGTCCTGTCTCGACGGAACGCCCACCGCCCAAAGGCGAACGTTCCGGAGCCAGCGCTGCGCAGGCCATACTACGCGAAGCGGACCCCTCTTCGTAAGCGGAAAGTTTGTGAAGATACGCCCTGAGCTGGGGAATATTTGCGCTATAGTCTCGAGCTGCTCGCGCACGATGGCGCAATCGCGCGCGGCGAGAACCCGCATATGCGCCGAGCGAGACATAAAATGTCGCCCCACCACTGTCGGACGGAGGGGCGGCATTTCTTTTTTTGAATCGACGCGGCGCAGAGAAAAGCCAGGCCGAGAGGAGCCGCCCTTTATGCAGCACAAGCGCATGCCCCAGAGCAAGATCGAATCTGTCGTGTTCACCGCCATCACCGCGTTCATCATGGTCTACTTCATGACCCTCTACAACACGGTGCTCGCGACCGGGAGCTTCACCAACCGCACCTTCCTCATCGCGGCTCAGAGCATGTGGCTCGAGTATGTCCTCATCTTCCTGTGCGCGTACTTCATCTCGAGCCCGGCGGCCAAGCACTTCGCCTTCCAGGTGGTGCGCCCCGGCGACCGGCAGATCTACGTCATCCTCGCCATTCAGGTTTTCACCGTCGTGTTCCAGGTGGCGCTCGCGAGCATCCTGGGCGTGTGGCATGGGTACGGCTTCACGCGCCAGATCCTTCCCGACTACATCATGACCTACTGCCGCAACTTCATCATGGCGCTGCCGCTGCAGCTCCTCATCGCAGGCCCGCTCGCCCGCTCCATCTTCCGCGCGCTCTTCGGCCGAGAAGAGCAGCGGCGCATGGACGCCGAGGACGAGCGCCTCGCACGCGAGGAGCTGGCCGAGAAACGGGACGCGTAGGGGGGCGGAACGTGCCGCGACCCCCGCAGCCAGGAACCGCGAGCATCCGGCGGGACCGCCCACGGAAGTTATGGGCCTGAATTCAGGCCCCAATGGCCGCAACGGACCCGCCGGGTTCTTTAGGTGCCCAAAGCCAATAGGAATCCCCACTGACCGTCGCGGCCGGCGCGGGCAAACACAAAAAGGACCGCCGCACCAGGCGACGGTCCTCGCTTCGGGTCGAGACCCGAGACCGCAGGCAATAAACCTACTCGGCGTGGGCGTAGTCCACAGCGCCGCGGCGATCGGTCGCCTGCTCCCAATCCTTGGTCCCCTCAAAGACGTCCTGCTTATAGGGGTTGCGGCCGAGCTTCTTGGCGCGGTAGACGATATAGCCGATGGCGAGCACATTGGCCACGAGCGCCACGATGGAGACGCACAGCGCCGCATTCGGGTCCAGGTTGGAGTGCGTCACGAAGATAGACTCCTCCTGGAAGTACGGGAACACCTGCGCGAACATGCACCAGATGGCCAGGGTAAAGGCGCGGTTCTGGATCCAGCCGCCCTTGTTCCAGAAGAAGTTGGCCACGGTCG
>CAVCUP010000012.1:0-81510 GCA_963605405.1 bacterium
TTTTCGTCGTTCAGAGGCCCCCGCCCGTCATGCACGGGCGGGGGCCTTCTCGCGTCCAGGTGAGGGGGCTACCGCAGTGCGGGGAAAGACGCATGCCGTTGTGGGCGCCGCTGCGGCAGTGGCGCTTCTTAATCCCGTCTCAATTGCAGAGACCTTGGCTTTCGGTTTGGCCGGGGCGGTCGGCGGTTTGGTTCCCGACGTCGACCTGATTAAGAGCGACGGATCCAAGGAGGCCTCTTCTTGTGCCGTCCTGGTCATGCTGACGGTGCTCGGGCTTCTTGCTGTGGATACGGTTGCGCCTTTTGGGCTTGTCGAGTACTTGGTCGCGAACGTTGGGCACAATGCGACCTTCGGAATCATGGGGCTAATGGTTCTGGTGTCGTTCGGCGTTTCTCGGCCTCACCGAGAGTTCACCCATTCGGTCCTGTTTATAGCGCTTGTCGCGATTGGCCTGCATGTGACATGCCCGGGTCTGACGACCCCGGTATGCATAGGGGTTTTCTCCCATCTTGCCATCGACGTGCTCAATAAGCGGGGGCTTTGTCTTGCGTGGCCTTTCAAGGGGCGCTTCTGCCTTAAGGTTTGCTCTTCCGGCGGCCTGGTCGATGCTCTCGTCGGGATTGCTGCACTGGTTGGATTGTGCTGCGTTCTGGCCAGGCGCCTTTAGTAGGCTACTGAGCCCCTCATTTAGTCGGCGGGCCCCTTCACCGAATCGCAGGTCCGGGGACGGGGAGGGCTTGTTGGGCTTGGATATACTCGGGAAGGCCTTCGAGAGAAAGGATTTCTTCCCATGAGCTGGTTCGAGCCCTCCTTTGCGTATCAAATCTACCCCTTGGGGCTGTGCGGGGCGCCGTACGATAACGACGGCGTCGTGGTGCACCGTCTCCGAAAGCTTATCGATGGCGGATGGATTGAGCATATACAGAAGCTCGGCGCCACCTGTCTGATTCTCAACCCGGTGTTCGGGAGCCTGACCCATGGCTACGACACGAGCGATTACACGACCGTTGATTGTCGTCTTGGCGATAATAAAGACCTGGTAGATGTGGTTGAGGCTTGTCATGAAGCGGGTATCAGGGTGCTTCTCGACGGCGTCTTCAATCATGTGGGGCGCGGTTTTTGGGCGTTCAAGGATGTTCAGGAGAAGCGCTGGGATAGCCCGTACGCCGGTTGGTTCGAGATTGACTGGAACGGCAACACCGAGTGGGACGACGGCTTCTCGTACTCCACTTGGCAGGGGGTTCCGTACTTGGTCAAGCTCAATCATTCGAGCTTCGAGCTGAATGATTATCTCGCGGACGTTATTCGCGACTGGGAGCGTCAGTTCAACATCGATGGCCTGCGCCTTGACGTCGCGTATTGCCTTGATCGCGGGTTCCTCGGTTACCTGCGGACCATCGCCGACGAGCTTTCCGAGAAGCGGGGCGAGAAGTTCCTGCTCTTGGGCGAGACGATGTTCGGCGATTATAACCAGTGGATGGGCGACGGACTCTGCGACACCGTCACGAATTACGAGTGCTATAAGGGCCTGTGGTCCTCGATGAACTCGTCGAACATGCACGAGGTGGCCTACGCGCTAGAGCGCCAGAGCGGCTCTCACCCCTGGGACCTCTATACGGGCAAGCACCTGCTGGATTTTGTGGACAACCACGATGTGCCGCGAATTGCCACACAGCTCGACGACAAGAACCAGCTCAAGCCTCTCTATGGGCTTCTCTTCGGCATGGCCGGCGTGCCGTGCGTGTACTACGGAAGCGAATGGGGAATCGAGGGCGAGCAGAAGTTCGGCGATCATGAGCTCCGCCCTGCGCTCGATGCTCCCGAATGGAGTGACCTCACGGATTGGATTCGCGACCTGGCCGCAGCGAGGTCGAGGAGCAAAGCTATCGTGTGGGGCAGCTATGAGCAGCTCCAGGTCGCGCCGCAGCAGCTTGTGTTCCGGCGCGTGTTTGAGGACGAGCGCGTGATCGTGGCCGTCAACGCCTCTGCCGATCCGGCATACGTGCACTTCGACGCTCAGGCGGGCCGAGGGGTCGACTTGATTTCTGGCGAGGAGCATGATTTTGGCGGCGGCTCCGAACTTCCGCCGTACTCAACACGGTATTGGATTCTTGAATAGCAAACGGGTTTCCCATTGAAACTTGTTTATGTTGACCGTTTACCGAGGGTTTACCTACCGCTCGCCTGATTTATACTATCCGGCGGTAGGGTTGGAAGGGACATGCCCGGCATGTCGTGGAAAGGATTCTTAGGCATGAAGATTCTGTTTTACGGTACCGCCAGCTACGATAGGGACTCCTTCACCAAGGAGCTGAAGGATTACCCGGAGATCAAGATCGACTTCATCGAGTCTAACCTGACCCCGATGACCGCCGCTCTTGCCCGCGGCTACGACGCCGTCTGCGCCTTCGTCAATGCCGACGCCGGCGCCATGACCCTCGAGATCCTCTCCGGTTTCGGCGTGAAGATGGTTCTTATGCGCTGCGCCGGCTTCGACGCCGTCAACGTGCCTGTCGCTGAGGACCTTGGCATGAAGGTCACCCGCGTTCCCGCCTACTCTCCGGAGGCCATCGCCGAGCACGCCATGGGCCTCGCTCTCTGTGCCAACCGTCGTATCCACCGCGGCTACAACCGCGTCCGCGACAACGACTTCAACCTCGAGGGCCTCGTCGGCGAGACCCTGCACGGTAAGACCGCCGGCATCATCGGCACCGGCCGCATCGGCGCCGCGCTTTGCCGTATCTGCAAGGGCTTCGGCATGAAGGTTCTCGGCAGCGACCTTTACCCGAACCAGAAGCTCATCGAGGACGGCATCGTTGACGAGTACGTCGACTATGACGAGCTTTACCGTCGCTCCGACCTCATCTCTCTCCATGCGTTCCTTAACGAGGAGAGCCGTCACATGATCAACGACATCTCGATCTCCAAGATGAAGGACGGCGTGATCTTCGTGAACACCGGCCGTGGTGGCCTTGTGGATACCCAGGCGCTCATCCGAGGCATTCTCTCCGGCAAGATCGGAGCCGCCGGCCTCGACGTGTACGACGAGGAGGGCCCGAACGTCTATCAGAACCGCTCCGGCGAGATCGTGGACTCCGTGACCAGCCGCCTGTGCTCCTTCCCGAACGTTGTTATGACTTCTCACCAGGCGTTCTTTACCAAGGAGGCCCTGAGCGAGATTGCTCGCGTGACGCTTGACAACGCCCGCGCGCTCGCTAACGGCACCGACTTCGTTGACCGCTCCGTGGTTTGCTAGGCTCATCGCCGGCGAATCCGTCTATATAGATCCAGCGCAAACGCGCTCCGCAACTAAGCTAGAAAGAGGAAAAATGGCTTACAGCAAGAAGACCAAGATTGTCTGCACCATGGGCCCGGCCACCGAGGACGAGGAGGTCCTCCGTCAGCTCATCCTGCACGGCATGAACGTCGCCCGCTTCAACTTCTCCCACGGCAGCCACCAGTATCACCGCTCCATGATCGAGAAGGTCCGCAACCTCTCCGCCGAGCTCGGCATCCCCGTGGCCATCCTGCTCGACACCAAGGGCCCCGAGATCCGCACCGGCCTGCTCGAGGACGGCAAGAAGGTCGCCGTCAAGACCGGCGATACCCTCGTCGTGACCGCCCAGGAGACCTCAGAGGACTTCCACGGCACCTCCGAGCACATCTCCCTCGACTACCTCAATCTCCCCTCTGAGGTCGAGAAGGGCTCCATTATCCTGATTGACGACGGCCTCATCGGCCTCGAGGTCGACCACGTCGAGGGCCAGGACATGTACTGCGTCGTGACCAACGGCGGCGAGATCGGCGAGAAGAAGGGCGTCAACGTCCCGAACGTCAACGTCGGCCTGCCTTCCGTCACCGCCCAGGACCGCGCGGACATCATGTTCGGCTGCGAGCTCGGCATCGACGCCATCGCCGCTTCCTTCATCCGCGACGCCAAGGCCGTCGAGGAGATCCGCAACATCTGCGTCGAGATGGGCGCCCCCAACGTCATGATCTTCCCGAAGATCGAGAGCGCCCTCGGCGTCCAGAACTTCGACGAGATCCTGCACGTGTCCGACGGCATCATGGTCGCCCGCGGCGACCTCGGCGTCGAGGTCCCGGCTGCTCAGGTCCCGCACATCCAGAAGACCATCATCAAGAAGTGCGCCGAGCACTACAAGCCGGTCATCACCGCTACCCAGATGCTCGACTCCATGCAGCGCAACCCCCGTCCGACCCGCGCTGAGGTCAACGACGTCGCCAACGCCGTGTACGACGGCACCGACTGCGTCATGCTCTCCGGCGAGACCGCTGCCGGCAAGTACCCGGTCGACGCTGTCCGCACCATGTCGGACATCTGCAAGGAGACCGAGAAGTACGTCAAGGAGAACAAGAACTACTACGACCGACACGGCGTCCGCAACGTCAACGGCGCTACCGGCTTCGCCGCCGTCGAGATGGCCGACCGCGTGAACGCCAAGTGCATCATCGTGCCGACGCACTCCGGCCGCTCCGCCCGTCTTGTCTCCAAGTTCCGCCCGAAGGTCCCCCTGTACGCCATGTCCCCCTCCGAGGAGGCCGTGCGCCGCACCTGCTTCTACTGGGGCGTCTACGCGTTCCGCACGACCGAGCAGGGTTCGCTTACCGGCACGCTCTACAACGCGCTGACCACCGCTAAGCAGAACAAGGTCGTCGAGGGCGGCGACATCGTGGTCCTTACCGCCGGCGACCCGCAGACCTCGCCGCGTCAGGGTGACTACACCACCTCCACCAACCTCGCCATGATCGCGCAGGTTCAGTAAGGGATTCTGTGCTCGCGTGAACGGGGCAATGTCCCTTGTTTACAGCAGCATGAGGGCGCTCGGCAGCCGAATTGGTTGCCGAGCGTTTTTTTGTGCGGTGGGCTGAAATCTCGAAGGGATCAATCGTCTATTTGAGCATGCGCCAAACGGTCGTTCGAGAGAGTCCGAGGACGCGCGCTGCTTCGGTCTGGTTGCCCCCGAGCTTGTCGACGACAATCTGAACGATCTGGCGCTCGGTTTCCTTGAGGGGACGTAGCAGATCGATAGATGTCGCTGAATCCGGAGTCGAGAGAGACGAGAATTTCGACGCTTGCTCTCGGTCGATTGCCTCGCGAACCAAGGAAGCGTCTATGAACTCCGAGCTGGCAGTGTTCATACAGTGCTGAAGTACCTGTCTAAGCTCGATGTAGTTGCGTTTCCATGAGTGGGCACTCAGGATGGTGATTGCCTCGTCGCTGAGGGCGGGGATCGGCATTCTGGTGCGCGCCGCCTCGTATTTTAAGTAAAGGTAGATGACCTGCCTGATATCTTTGCGTTCGCGGAGCGGTGGCGCGGTGAACACGTGGCAGTGTAGGTACTCAACAATGCGAGCCACTACATCGGCCTCCCCGCCTTGGGCATCGTCATTTGCAGAGAATATGATGCGGTTTCGCTTCGCGGCGTTTGTTCGACGAATGACGTCGAGCAGGCGCTTCGTATGCTCGACGTTAAGGGAATGAGCGGCCTTGAAATACAAGGTTTCATCTGTTGCATAGAGCGGGGAGCTCGGGGAGTTCATCAGGTAGTCCCAGCTCTTCTCGATGAGCAGGGAGCAATCTATGATTGATAACGGGTGGTTTGATACGCGACTGTTTAAGTAGAGCAGGGCGGCGATTTGCGCTTTTCCAACGCCGATCTCGCCTTCGAGCATTAAGGGCGTCTGAACTGCCGAAGCTCGGGCGATGAGTGGCAAGATCTCATCTCCGGCTCCCGTAATGCCGTATATGTTTTCGTGATACGAGCGCTCGGCATCTTCTGCATTTACGCGCTCTATGCCGACGAGACTCTCGCCTGATGGAGCGTTGGATGTGGTTACGCTAAAGGAGATGACCGCGCTTTCCCCCTTACCCGTTCTATTGAGGGTGATTCGATGAATGCGGCGCCCGCGGCGGAGAACGAGCTTGGCGGGCGCGGGGTCGTTGATGTGTCGCCGTAGATAGGGGAGGAGGTCGTTACGGTCTTCCTTGAGGTCTGAGTACATGAGTCTGCCGGTAGGCGAGAACAGCGCGAATGAGAACGGCTGACTTCTGAGCAGGTCCCACAGCACGTGGTTTTTCTGCTGCAGAGATTCGACCTGCTGGCAGAAGAAGAGCGCCTGCGAAAGAGTCCGGCTGACGCTTCGGGGGCCGCTTTTGAGCAAATGAGCATCGATACCGAGCGCTCGGAATTCCCCTACTGCGAAGTTGTCGCAGAGTATCACCTCGTAGGACCCCTCCTGCACCTCTTGCAGGATCAGCGGGAGCTCGTCTTCAAAGCTAACCTCGAAAACGTCTAGGTCGAAATCGGAGAAATCCGCTACCTGAGAGACGGACTCAAGGGCGTTCGAGAAGCCGATGACTGCCGTGCGCTTTCCGAGGGGGTTGTGCTGTGCTAGTGACGCGAGGAGGTCCGCACCCGAAACGCCGATTTCAAAAACAGGTACCGTAATCTCGTCTTCGAGCATCTGTGCGGTACCGCCGCGGGAAATTACGGCGTCGAAGTCTGTGCCGAATACGCCGAGTGCGGCTTCGAGTCCCTCGCGGAGATCTCCCTCATGCACCGTCAGCTCAAGCTCAGGGAAGTCGCTCGCAGCTTCTAGCGCAACCTGGGCGAGTTCGGGGTAGGGGGCAATGAGGAGGATACGGTACGAACTCATGAATGACGTCCAAATCTGAAACAGTTTTCTTGGTCAAAACGTTTCAAATTGTAACGGTTTTCTCGGCGAGAACCTGTATAAGCATCACGGCGAAAACAGCATCATGAAGCATCGAAAGGGGGCAAGATGGCCCAGACGATGCTTATAGCAGATGATCTTACCGGGGCGCTTGATGCCGGCGTGTGTTTCGTGCCCCAAGGCGCGGAGGTGCTCGTCGATTCTGCGTCGGTGGACGCCGCTTCCATCGATGCCTGCGTGGGGGCACTTTGTGTTAACGCGGCAACGCGCCACATGAAGGCTCATGAAGCCGCGGACCGTGTCTTTGGGCTCGTACTTGCGGCTCGTTCGGCTGGCGTTCGGCGTCTCGTGAAGAAGACCGACTCTGCTTTGCGAGGTAACGTCGGTGCTGAGCTTGCGGCTGCTTGGAAAGCATCCGGCGCGTCTTGCCTGCATTTCCTACCCGCCCTGCCTGCGATGAATCGCGTAACCGAAGGTGGAATCCACTACATCGATGGTCTCCCCGTAAGCCAAAGCGTGTTTGGACACGATCCTTTTGAGCCTGTTATGACCTCCGACATCCGTGAGATTATTACGTCGCAGGCCGATGTTCCGGTGGAGTGCGTGAAGGAGGGTGAGACCGCTCCTACGGGTTTCGAGGGAATCGTCGTCTATGACGCTTCGACGGTTGACTCTATGGAGTCACGCGTCCGTGAACTCCTGACCAGGGATGACGGCGCCGTGCTCGCGGGCTGCGCCGGTCTCGCCTCTGCGCTCGCAAGTGTCGACGACTCGGCGCCGAGGCCGAGAACACCCCTTTCCTTCAACGGAAACCTTCTTGTGGTCTGTGGCAGCGTGAACAACGTTTCCCGAGTACAGTGCGCCACCGCTGCTCGTGCCGGCGCGGCCACCTATCACATAGCCGAGACCGAGAAATGCGACGACTCGTGGCTTTGCTCAGATGATGGCCTCGCCTTTGTTAACGCGGTTAGCCGCGATTGGGCTTCTTGCCCCCTGACGGTTGTGGACGGCTCGGGCCTCGAGGATTTGAGCGAACTTATTCCCGCAGACCTCGATGTCCGGCAGGTGGTATCCGATCACATCGGCGCCCTTCTTGCCGCTGTCTGCTCTGTTGGCGTGAGGGGACGAGCACTCGTTACGGGTGGCGACGTACTCACGAGCTTTCTTGCTCAGGCCAAGGTTGCTTCGGTCATCCCCCGCGGCCAGGTATCGGCGGGGGTCGTTGCCTTTGACGTTCGCCTGCCGTCCGGCGTCCTTACGATCGCATCCAAGTCGGGCGGGTTCGGTGACGAATCGCTGCTCGTGGATATGGCTCAACTCAACACGATGGATAAGGAGTGTTGCTCACATGCTTAGCAAGTATTCCCTGAGGCTTCCCAAGGTCGTTTATGGCGGCGAGAACCCCACCGAGGAGATGGCTGCGGCCCTCAAGAAGGAAGGCGCGAAGAAGGTCGTCGTCTTTACTGACAAGAGCTTGCGCAAACTCGGCCTTGTCGAGCCGACGCTCGATGCCGTCGAGGCTGCCGGTGCCGAGGTGACCATCATCGACGATATCCCCGCTGAGCCCACCTACTCTGAGGTGCAGAATGTTGTTGATCAGGTCAAGGGCTTGGGTGCAGATGCCATAGTGGCCGTCGGCGGTGGCTCGGTCATGGATTCCGCTAAGCTTGCCGGCGTCTGTGCTACCGACGATTACACGGTCCACGATCTTCTTGCCGACCCGTCGCGAGCCAGTAAGAAGATCAAGATGTTCGCAGTTCCCACTACCGCTGGAACCGGAGCGGAGGCCACCCCGAACGCCATCGTGGCCGTTCCGGAGGAGGAGCTCAAGGTCGGCATCGTCAACGACGGTCTCATTGCCGACTACGTGGTTCTCGATGCTCGCATGATTAAGAACCTGCCGCGATCTATTGCCGCAGCTACCGGTGTCGATGCGCTTTGCCACGCCATCGAGTGCTTTACCTGCAACAAGGCCAACCCCTTCAGCGATATCTTTGCTCTGGAGGCCTTCGATCTCATCGTGAACAACATCGAGGCTGCATGTGACGACCCTGAGGCCATGGACGCTAAGCGAGCCATGCAGATCGCGAGTTTCTATGCCGGTATCGCCATCACCGCGTCCGGCACCACCGCGGTTCACGCGCTCTCCTATCCGCTGGGCGGCAAGTACCACATCGCTCACGGCGTATCCAATGCCATTCTGCTCTGCCCGGTCATGCATTTTAACGAGCCGGCCATTCGCGAGCGTCTGGCGGCCGCTTATGACCGCGCTATCCATGCCGGCGCGGTGTCCATCGAGGAGAAGTCCGCCGCCGTCATCGAGCGTATGGACGAGATTGTCGAGCACTTGGATATCCCAAAGAAGCTTGACGAACTCGGCGTCACCGACGCCTCCGTCGACGAGCTCGCGGAGGCCGGCATGAAGGTCCAACGTCTTCTTTCCAACAACATGCGCGAGATCACTCTTGAGGACGCCAAGGCCCTCTACGCACAGATTCTCTAGGCATTAGGTCAAGACCGATTAATGGCCCCGTAAGGCCAGCGAGAAAGGAAAACGTTATGACAGAGCTCAAGGGCATTATCGTGCCCATCGTTACGCCGATGGATGAAGATGAAAACGTCAACACGGAGGAACTGCGTCGTCAGGTTGACCGTCAGATTGAGGCTGGTATCCACGGCATCTTCCCCTTCGGCACCAATGGAGAGGGCTACATCCTGAACGGAGCCGAGAAGAAGCTTGTTCTTGAGACCGTTATCGACCAGGTCGCGGGCCGCGTTCCTGTCTATGCGGGCACCGGTTGCATCTCGACCAAGGAGACCATCGAGCAGTGCAAGATGGCGGAGGCCGCGGGTGCGGACATCCTCTCCGTTATCACGCCGAGCTTCGCAAAGGCTTCCCAGCACGAGCTCGTCGTGCATTACACCAAGGTGGCAGAGGCAGTGCCGAACATGCCGATCGTGCTCTACAACATCCCGATGCGAACGGGCAACGCCATCGAGCCCGCTACCGTCGCCGAGCTTGCGAAGGTCGACAACATCGTTGGTGCCAAGGACTCTTCCGGTGATTGGGACAACCTTAGTGCCTACATCGAGCTCACGAAGGATATGGGTTTTGGTGTTCTTTCCGGCAACGATGCTCTTATTCTCAAGGCGCTCAAGGCGGGCGCAAAGGGCGCCATCGCGGGCTGCGCTAACGTCTACCCGAAAAACATGGCAGGTATCTACGATAACTTCATTGCCGGGGACCTTGAGGCCGCGGAGGCCTGCCAGACAAACGTCGCCAACCTGCGCGCCTGCTTCAAGTACGGCAACCCCAACACCGTGGTCAAGACTGCCGTCAACCTGCTTGGATTTCGAGTGGGCAAGTGTCGCGCCCCGTTCAACTATCTGCCGCCGGAGGGCATCGAGGCCCTTCAGGCCGCACTCGACTCCGACGCCGCGAGGGGGGTGTGCTAAATGGTTGCTCAGCTTCCCATCGTCGCCATCACTATGGGCGATCCGGCCGGCAACGGCCCCGAGATCACCGTCAAGGCACTCGCGGATGTCACGCTCTACGACCGTTGCCGCCCCATTGTCGTGGGCGACGCGAAGATGATCGAGCAGGCCAAGGGTTTCGTCGGCATGCCCGAGGTTCAGGTCAACCCGGTCCATTCCGTGGCCGAGGCCAAATTCGAGGCCGGCACCATCGATGTCTATCAGCTCGACCTCATCGAGGACGTTGAGAAGTTCAAGGTGGGAGAGGTCTCCGTTGAGGGAGGCAACGCTGCGTTCCAGTCTGTAAAGAAGACCATCGAGCTTGCCATGGCCGGCGAGGTCGACGCTACCGTCACTAACGCGCTCAATAAGGAGGCCATGAACCTGGCACTCGCCCCGCAGGGGATGCACTTCGATGGACACACTGAGATTTATGCCACGTATACGGGCACCAAGAAGTACTGCATGATGCTTGCTCACCACGATTTCCGCGTCGTGCACGTCTCTACCCACTGCTCGCTTCGCGAAGCCTGCGACCGCGTGAAGACTCCGCGCGTCCTCGAGGTCATCGAGCTCGCCAACGAGGCGTGCCGCAACCTCGGCATAGATAAGCCCAAGGTTGCCGTCGCGGGCCTGAACCCGCACTGCGGTGAGCACGGCCTCTTCGGTACCGAGGAGGCTGACGAGATCGAGCCGGCCATCAAGCTCGCTCAGGAAGAGGGCATCGACGCCGTGGGCCCCATCCCGCCCGACTCGGTCTTCTCCGAGATGAACGGCGGCTGGTACGACATCACCGTGTGCATGTACCACGATCAAGGCCACATCCCCACTAAGGTCCTCGGCTTCGTGTATGACCGAGAGGCCCAGGGTTGGAAGGCTGTCGAGGGCGTGAACATCACGCTCGGCCTTCCCATCATCCGCACCTCTGTTGACCACGGCACGGGTTTTGCCCTTGCCGGAAAGGGGACGAGCAACGAGCTCTCCCTCGTCAATGCCATCGACTACGCCCTGCGTATGGCTGCGGGCAAGATGGCTGAGGCCGCGCAGGCGTAATAGCGTCGGCGGCATCCTTTCCAACCGGGGCTTGGCTGCGAAGTGCCATGCCGTCGCCGGGCCCCGGTCGGCTTTCTGCCTTTTCGGCCTAGTCGGCACTGTGCCGTTGGCCGGCATTTAACCACCTACAAAAGAGCGAAGCCTTTATTTGCGCTCCATATGTCTGTAGTTTTGCGACCGGGATTGGCTCGGCCGTACGGGATGCCCTTGTCTTTTTTTGGCGGGGCAACAAGGAAGGAGTGATCGAGATGACCCTGCAGATGATTTTGGCGCTTGCTGTTCTCGTCATCATGCTTGTCTTGATCATGTTCGACGTCATGCCGTTCGGGGCGCCCCCCATCTTCGCGAGCTGCCTGCTCGTGGCCTGTGGCACTATTTTCGGTGCCGAATGGGAGGTCCAGTGGGACGTTCCCTACGCCTTCGCGGGCTTCACAAACGCGAGCGTGTGGATGATCGCGTTCTTTATGGTCGTTATGGCGGCGGTTCAAAAGACGAGCCTCATCGCCAAGGTCAAGGACTCTATGTCAAACCTGGTGAATAAGGGCGGCTTCAAAAGCTATGTTGCGCTTATCATCGTGGTCATGCTCGGCGCCTCTCTTGCCGGCGGCGGTTCCACTGGTTACTACGTGCTTATTCTTGCCCTGGTTGCCACGCTTCCGTATAACAAGGAGCTTCCGACCTCGAAGCTCCTCATGCCCCTCGGCTTCGCCACGAATCACCCGCTGATTCCGATCAATGTCGCACTCCAGTACGGCGTCATGGTCACCGTCCTGCAGTCTGCCGGCGCCGCCTCCGACGTCTCGATGGCCAGCTTCTCGCTGCTCACCTTCGCCCTCTCTGTCGGCTTCATCATCGCGGCTCTCGTGGGCTTTAAGTTCCTGCCCGATCACGAGATTGCGGCGGCCACTGATGAACAGAAGGCCCGTCGCAACGAGGAAATCGTCACGATGAGCAAGGGCCAGGAGACCCTCACCGTCGTGCTCTTCTTTGGCACCGTTGTCTGCATGATGTTCATGAACGTGCTCGGCAACCTTGCTTACGTGCTCCCCGGCATCGCCGCCTTTATTCTCATGCTCGCCGGCGTCGTCACCTGGAAAGAGTTCCGCGACGGCATCTTTGCGCCCGTCGTTCTCATGATGGCCGGCGTCATCCCCGTAGCCAACGCCCTCGCCGACTCCGGTCTCACTGCCCTTATCGGAAACGCCGTCGCAGGCGTTGCGGGTGGTATGAGCCCGTTCTTGATCGTCTTCATCTTCTCTGTCCTGACCTCGACCTGCGCCACCTTCACCGGCTCCAACATGGGCTCCGTGTACATTTTTGCGCCGATCGCCGTCGCCACCTGCATGCAGCTCGGCGTCTCTCCGCTCGCCGCTGCCGGCGCGGTTGTCATCTCCGGTTGGCAGGGCGGCTACATGCCCGTCGATGGCCTGCCGGCCATGATTTTTGGCATGGGCAACTATAAGCTCAGCGAGTTCTGGAAGTTCACCATCCCGATGTACTTCATCCGCATCGCGGCCCTCTCCCTCGGCGCCGTCCTCATCTTCCCGATGTAGGCCAGCCCTCGGGTCGAAGCGTTGCCCGTCTATCCGACGAGGCGGGCGGCGCTGACAAGGTCACTCTGTTTGTTCATTCGCTTGGAGTGGTTTTGTCAGCGCCTATTAGTTGGATCGCGAGTCAAAAGAAAGAGGGTCCCCATGTCTTTGAACGAGTGCTTCTCATACATCTCTACGAAGGCCGGGGCCGACCCCGTGAGGCTCGTCTTTCTGTGTGCGTCGGCGCGAGCGTGCCCGACGGCTTCCGCTGCCGAGGAGTTCGCAAGGAGCAGCGGCTGGCTCGATGCCGTTGAGCGGGCCGGCGCCGCGCTCGTTGCGCCGTCCGCGGCCAACGGGTGGCCTGAGGGGCCGAACGACCTACTCCATATGCTGTATTCCGAAGCGCGGGGTGCATTCAGCGTCGCAAAGGGCCGCGGAATTCCCGGGAAGAACGATGTTGCTTGGCTGTGGGAGGTACTAATCGGTCTTGTGGGTTATGGGGACGGCGCGACGTTTGCGGCCGACTATGTGGCAGCGCACCCGAGCTTTGCGGCCGCAAGCGTAATCGTGGACGGCGACTTGAGCGCTTCAGCGGCGCTCGACAATCCTTCTGACCACTGGTTCGTTACGCGGCCTTCAGAAGGGTATCGCGTGCCCGCCAATAGGGACGTTCCGGTTGCCTCCTGGCTCGTGGGCTCTGCGGGAAAGGGCGTTGCCGCCGAGTCGTTTTGCCTGCGCGACGCCCCCGAGGGGTGCATGCGAGTCGACTACGCGGACATTTCGTCCGAGCCCGTGTTTGCTGAGCGGGCGCTCGACTATCTTTCTCATGTGGTCCGCTGGAAATCTTGCCCGGACGGCCGGCTCGTCTGGCATCACACCAAGGAGGACTTTCTCCTAGGCGGGGCGTATCGGCATCGTGCGGTTAAGCTCCGCGGCGTCGAGTATCCCTATGCGGTGTACCTGCCCTGCGGGATGCCCGAGAAGGAGGCTCATGGCCTTCCATTGGTCCTTTCCATTCATGGGCGAGGTGAGCCCGCGTGGATTTTTTCGGACAAGAACGGTTGGGAGCGGCTGGCCGATGAGACCAGGGCCTTCGCGGTGGTGCTCCCCGATTCGCCGGGCAACGTCTGGATTGATGGACGTGACGATGGGGCGGCCGGGGCGATAGCCAAGGATGCTGTCCGCGCGTTCGGCTTCGATGCGTCGCGCGTCTATATCACCGGGTTTTCCAACGGCGCCGTGTACGCGTGCCAGCAGGCGACTGCCCACCCAGAGTGTTTCTCGGCGGTCAGCGCGTGGAACGGCCCTTGCCTCGATGCGGTACTCGCGGGTGGCTTGGGCGACCACGTGTTTGCTGAAGGCTTCTCTGAAGGTGATGTCGAGATGCCGTTCTGGATCTGTCAAGGGTCTGCGGATGGGGAGATATGCCGGGGTCATGAGGCCGATCTTGCTTACGTGCTCGCGCCAAATGGTTGCGACGAGGGCGACGCCGTTTGTTGGGACGGCGAGAACCGTTATCTCCCCGAGCTCGGATACGTGGAGGGTGAGCGATTGGAGTCTCGCGTATATCTTGGCTCCGACGGCCTACCGCGTGTCGGAATCACGGAAGTTCGCGATCTTCCCCATGGCGCCATTGAGGATGAGGCTCGTGCCGCCTGGGAGTTCATGAGTAGGTTTAGCCGCGCTGCTGACTCAAAGAAGGTGGAGGTGCGCGAATCATGAGAAACGATTATGAGCCGCTGGTCCAGCGCTCGGCCCTTGCCGGAGTTTTGGCGCGAGAGACGGTGAGCGGGTTAACCTCTGGGGTCTTGAATCCTGAGAACAACGTTGAGGTCAAGGCAGGGTCCGACCGCACGATGCTCGTGTATGTGCCGGAATCCGGATGCCCCCATCCCAAACAGACGCAGGTGCTTGTGGTCCTGAGAAGCGAATCCGGAGAGAATAGCGCGAAGCAGCTCTTGAGCGATCTCGGCCTGGCGCGTCTTGCCGAGGACCGTCATTTCGTCGTTGTGTTCCCGGAGCCCACGGCAGATGGATGGAACTACATTGGCGACGTGTCGCGCGAGGATGACGCAGACTTCATTGTCCGCTGCTTCGCTGCCCTGCCCAAGACAGAGGTGGGAGTCTCCGGTTTCAACGGCATGATTTTTCATCTTGCGTGTGATTCCGCTTCCTCCGCGATGGTTATGAGCCTCGCGGCGAACCGTCCGCTTGATGCCGCCGCGGTCATGGTCGGCTCTCTTCCTGAGGGTTTCTCGCTTCCGAAGCCGAAAGCGCCGCAATCAGCCTGGCTTTATGAGCGAAGCGAGATGCTTGAGGCGTGGCTTGCCGAGGCCAATGGAGCCGAGGCACATGTGTCTGAGGGCGGGCTATCGGACGAGGAGGTGTTGCGCGCCTGGGAAGAGATGTTCTCGGTAACGCGCCGCTGGCGTAACGATGCGTTCGGAACGTACCAGGAGCGCGTCGACTTTGCTCGCAAGGGATACGTTGCGCATGTGGATGACCGCTTACTCGGGCTGGCCGACGGTCTGCCCCGAACATGGCACGAGCTTGTGCCGACGAGCGTAGCTGAGTCCACTGAGGCCGCTCCGCTTGTTATCTACCTGCATGGAATTAACTGCTGCGGTACCTATGGAGCCGAGCAGAGCGGATGGGGGAGCCTGGCTGCGCGAGACGGCTTTATGGCGGTTTTTCCCGATGCTACGGCTGAGATGCGCTGGAACGTGTGGGACGATCCGCGCCTACCGTTCGATATGGCCTATATCCTCGCGCTCATCGACCACATGGACGAGGTCCACCCGGTTGATCGCTCTCGTGTGTATCTCTCGGGCTTCTCGATGGGGTCTATGTTTGCGAACGCCCTTGCGGCGGCGTATCCAGAGTTTTTTGCTGGGGTCGTAGCACTGAACGGGCCATCCATGGGCATCCTGAGGGCGCTCGACGAATCGCGTGGAATGATCTTGCGGTTTTGTCGCACCTCCGCGGTTGCCGGGCTTTTGCCGAGCGAAGCGACCTACTCACCCGCTCGCGAGCTTGCAGAGAAGAAAAAAGCGGCCTTTGATTACCGCATGCCCGTTGTCCAGTTCGTGGGACTGCTCGACGGAGTCGGCTTCGAGTCCGGCAGTTTTTGGCCGGTGGACACAGGCGACGATGGGCTTTGGCCGCGAACGATCTGCTGGTGGCTCGAATATGACCGGTCCTGTGGAGGGTTTTCGACTGGAGCCGCCACTCCGACCGGGTTTGCGTCGGACACGTGCGAGCGTGTGGGAGAGCGGATGGTGGAGCAGGCTTGGTGTTCGACCGATTCCGGTTCTCCTGTGTATTACCGAGTCATCGCGACCGAGCGTATGCCCCATGCCGTCGCTCTTGAGCAGATTGAGCACGGATGGGGCGTGGTGCGGCACTGGTCGCGCCGCCCGGATGGGTCGCTCGCGTACGACGGCCTCGATGTTTAGTAATTGCGGCGGATTCTCGCTGTTTGTATACGCATTGTAGAGGTGCCGCGGCGCCATGAGAGAAAGGAACCGTAATGCCAATCCAGACCCTCCCCGGACTTACTCCCGACGGTCAGGTCTACTACGATCCCGAGATGGAGCTGGTCGAGGCCTTCGTCAACCCCGGTCCGTGGAAAACCGCCCATGGCCCTGGTCTGCTTGAGACCCCGGCAGGCACGATTTTGTGCTGTTGGTTCGCGGGAACTTATGAAGGTGACACTGACATCAACATCGTCGTCTCCCGCCTGGAGAAGGGCTCCGACAAGTGGAGCGAACCGACCTATATCAGCCACAATGACGACCGCTCCGACCAGAATCCGTCTCTCTTTCTCAACCCCAACGGCGAGATTTGGGCCATGTACACCTCCCAGCTCGGTCGCCAGCCCGGCAAGGACAACATGCAGTACACCTCGGTGGTAAAAAAGCAGGTTTCTACCGATGACGGTCTGACCTGGTCCGAGCCTGAGGTCGTTCTCCCCGAGGAAGGCACCTTCGCGCGTCAGTGCGTTCAGGTGCTCTCCAACGGCCGCTGGATTTATGGCCTTTGGCTATGTACCGACTCTGCGAGCGGACTGGCTGGCGATCCGTCGGCCTTTGCGATCTCTGACGATAAGGGCGAGACCTGGCACCGTGTTGACGTGCCGGAGTCCTCCGGCCGCGTCCACCCGAGCGTTGTGGAGCTGGAAGACGGCCACCTCGTCGCTTTCATGCGCTCCCGCGAGGCCGACTTCGTCTATCGCAGCGAATCGAGCGACTATGGAGACACCTGGACTGTTCCCGTCGCGACTCCGCTGCCCAACAACAACTCCGGCATCGGCGTGACCAAGCTCTCGAGCGGCCGCATCGCACTTATCTATAACCACAATTCCGCGCCAGCCACTTATGGCAAAAAGGGCGCATGGCCGGCGCTTCGCAACCCCGTTTCCATCGCGCTTTCCGAGGACAGCGGCCTCACCTTCCCGTTGATCCGCAACATTGAGCGCGGCGAAGGCTATGTCGGCGATGAGAACAAGTTCAACAACCGTCAGTACGAGTACCCCACGATTATCGAGGCCTCTGACGGTTCCATTCACTGCGCCTATGCCTATCGCACTCGTCAGGGCGTCAAGTGGGTCAAGCTCGCCGAGGCCGACATTATGGGCAAGACCCGCGGCGAGGGTACCTACAACCCGACCTCGGGCGACGTGGGCGCGCATTAAACAGACGGCCCGGGGGCTTCCGCCCCCGGGTTTTGCGGACTTTCCAAAAGGGGAGGTATCAATGATTTACGACGGACTCGAGGCGATCGGTCTCTATCGTGGGCTTTCCCGCGGGTTGGATGTCCTTATCGACTGGCTGGGTGAGAACGATCCTGCTGAGCTGCCGTTGGGTAAGACCTGCATCGACGGCGAGCGCGTCTTCGCCAACGTAATGAACGCGAAGACCCGCACGTTCGAAGATGCGCGCTTCGAGACGCACCGCAAGTACATGGACGTGCAAATCGATCTCGACGGTGCCGAGGCCTTCAAAACGACTCCGGGCGCGACTGTGCCGGCGGGGGAGTTCGACGAGGCGGGCGATAAGGGCTACTGTCACGAGGCGCCCGAGAACCACGACCTGCTCGACGGTACTCTCGAGGGTGGGCACTTCGTCGTCTTCATGATCGGCGAACCTCACATGCCCAACCTTGTCTGTGAGGGCAATGAAGTCGGTCCCATCAAGAAGATTTGCTTCAAGGTCGTGGGCGACGAGTTCTGGGATGAAGTCTAACGAGTTGGCGGAACGTGAACGGGGATACGTCCCCTGCTCACGCCCATCCTTAGTTCACGGACCGGCGTCCCTGCGGTAGAATATCGAAGCTTTGTAAGCGCGGCCGACATGGCAACCTTGATGAGCCCTTGCCCTTCTCCTGGGAATTATGATCGGGCATCAATCTGGCGGTCGCAAAAAAAGATAACCCAGGAGGGGGAATCGAATGAAAGAGTACCTGTCTTCATCCGACGCGGTCCTGCATGAGCAGGGCACCGATGCAGAGGCGGGCCTGAGCTCGTCCGAGGCGTCGAGCCGCCAGGCCAAGTATGGCCCGAACAAGCTTAAGGAAGAGGAGAAGACCCCGCTGTGGATCCGCTTCTTCCAGCAGATGGCCGACCCGATGGTCATCATGTTGATCGTGGCTGCGGCCATCAGCGCCATCACCGGCGCCATCCAGGGCGAGATCGATTTCGCCGACGTGATCATCATCATGACGGTCGTCATCATCAACTCCGCCCTCGGCGTCATCCAGGAGGCCAAGAGCGAGGAGGCCTTGGCCGCCTTGCAGGAGATGAGCGCCGCCCAGTCCAAGGTCATGCGCGACGGCAAGCTCGTCATGCTGCACTCCAGCGAACTCGTGCCTGGCGACGTCGTCCTTCTCGAGGCCGGCGACTCCGTCCCCGCCGACTGCCGTGTGCTCGAGAGCGCTTCCATGAAGATCGAGGAGGCCGCCCTTACCGGCGAGTCCGTGCCCGTTGAGAAGCATGCCGACGCCATCGAGCTCGCCGCCGGTGCCGACGACGTGCCCCTGGGCGACCGCAAGAACATGTGCTACATGGGCTCCACCGTCGTCTACGGCCGCGGCCGCGCCGTTGTGGTGGCCACCGGCATGGAGACCGAGATGGGCAAGATCGCCGGCGCCCTCTCCGAGGCCAAGGAGGAGCTGACCCCGCTGCAGGTCAAGCTCGACGAGCTTTCCCACATCCTCACCAAGCTGGTCATCGTCATCTGCGTCGTGATCTTCGCGGTGGATGTCCTGCGCCACGGCTTCTCCAACATGGCCGAGGAGCCCACGCTGCTTCTGAACACCTTCATGGTGGCCGTCTCGCTCGCCGTCGCCGCCATCCCAGAGGGCCTCGTCGCCGTCGTCACCATCGTGCTCTCGCTCGGCGTGACCAAGATGGCTAAGCGCCAGGCCATCATCCGTAACCTCTCGGCCGTCGAGACCCTCGGCTGCACCCAGGTGATCTGCTCGGACAAGACCGGCACCCTCACCCAGAACAAGATGACCGTCGTCAAGCACGAGCTCGCCTGCGACGAGAGAACCCTTCTGGCCGGCATGGCGCTGTGCTCCGACGCCAAGTGGGACGCCGAGGCCGGCGAGGCTGTGGGCGAGCCGACCGAGTGCGCGCTCGTCAACGATGCCGCCAAGGCCGGCATGACCGGGCTTTCCGAGGAGCACCCCCGCGTGGGCGAGGCCCCCTTCGACTCCGGACGCAAGATGATGTCCGTTGTGGTCGAGACCCTCGATGGCGAGTTCGAGCAGTACACCAAGGGCGGCCCCGACGTCGTTCTCGGCCGCTGCACGAGCGTCTTCGACGGCGAGAAGGTCATCCCGATGACCGACGCCAAGCGCGAGGAGATCCTCGCTGCCAACAAGGCCATGGCCGACCAGGCGCTGCGCGTGCTCGCCCTCGCTTCTCGCCACTACACCGAGAAGCCCTCCGACTTCAGCGCCGAGGCGCTCGAGCGCGAGCTCACCTTCTGCGGCCTTTCCGGCATGATCGACCCCGAGCGTCCTGAGGTGGCCCCGGCCATCGAGGAGGCACACGCCGCCGGCATCCGCACCGTCATGATCACGGGCGACCACATCGACACCGCCGTGGCCATCGCCAAGAACCTCGGCATCGTCGAGGACCGCAGCCAGGCCATCACCGGCGCCGAGCTCGACAAGATGACCGACGAGGAGCTCGACGCCTGCATCGAGAACTACGGCGTCTACGCCCGCGTCCAGCCTGAGCACAAGACCCGCATCGTCGAGGCCTGGAAGAGCCGCGACATGATCGTCGCCATGACGGGCGACGGCGTGAACGACGCTCCCTCCATCAAGCGTGCCAACATCGGCGTCGGCATGGGCATTACCGGCACCGACGTCACCAAGAACGTGGCCGACATGGTGCTTGCCGACGACAACTTCGCCACCATCATCTCCGCTTGCGAAGAGGGCCGTCGCATCTACGACAACATCCGCAAGGTCATTCAGTTCCTTCTCTCCGCGAACCTCGCCGAGGTCTTCTCGGTCTTCATCGCGACGCTCGTGGGCTTCACGCTGTTCCAGCCGGTGCAGCTGCTTTGGGTCAACCTCGTGACGGACTGCTTCCCGGCGCTCGCGCTCGGCATGGAGGAGGCCGAGGGCGACATCATGAGCCGCAAGCCTCGTAAGGCTTCCGACGGCGTCTTTGCCGGCCACATGGGCCTTGACTGCGTGGTCCAGGGCCTGATCATCACCGTGCTCGTGCTCGCGAGCTTCTTCGCCGGCGTGTACTTCGATATGGGCTACATCAATGTGGCCGATATGATCGCCGGCACCGCTGACGAGGAAGGCGTCATGATGGCGTTCATCACGCTGAACATGGTCGAGATCTTCCACTGCTTCAACATGCGCAGCCGCCGAATCTCGCTCTTCTCGATGAAGAAGCAGAACCTGTGGCTTTGGGGCGCGGCTGCCCTGGCGCTCGTGCTCACCCTGATCGTCGTCGAGTTCGAGCCCCTCGCCATGATGTTCTTCGGCGTGCCCGGCCTCGAGCTGCAGGGCTCGCTCACGGCGCTCGGCATCGCTTTCCTGATCATCCCGATCAACGAGGTGTACAAGGCCATCATGCGCGGCGTCGAGAAGGACGACTAGCAAGAAGGCCTCGGGCCTTGCGGCCCGGATTTGGTTCATCGGCGCCCCGCGTGCTTTACGGCACGTGGGGCGTTTTGCGATAAACTGCAGGTTGTTTGTGGTGTTCGACAGATTGATGAATGCTGTGGCCAGGCTTTGAGGGGACGTGCATGGGCAAGGCGAAGACGAGGAAGACGACGGGCGCGAGGGCGAAGCGAGATAAGCGTCGCCGCGCCGCGACCGAGACGAGCGCCGAGGGCATGCTCGCGAGCGTGCCGGCCGTCGAGTCCCTGCAGGACCTGCCCACATTCGAAGAGGTGGCGCCCGACGCGCGTCAGCAGGCCGCGTACGAGGCGTTTCTTGCCGAGGCGGAGGAGCCTGAGCAGATGCGCCTCGGCTGCGTGGTCAGGCTCGACCGCGGGTTTCCCCTGGTTGCGACCGCCGACGACGTGTTCCGCGCCGAGCATGCCGTGGGTTTCGCGAAGTCGCGCGGGGAGGAAGAGGTGCTGCTGCCCGCCGCCGGCGACCGCGTTGCGGTGCGTGTGGCTCCCGGGCACGACATGGGCGTAATCGAGCGCGTGCTGCCCCGCCGCACCTCGTTCGAGCGCTGGCGCGGCCGCGCCCGCGGGGAACGTCAGGTGCTTGCGGCCAACGTCGACACGATCCTCATCGTGCAGGCGCTCGGCGCGGGCGAGGTGCTGCTCGACCGCATTGCGCGCTCCATGGTGCTTGCGCTCGACTGCGGCGCGAAGCCGGTCGTGGTATTGACGAAGGCGGACCGTTGCGGCGAGGGAGAGCTCGAGCGGGAGCTCGGGCGCGTGCGCAAGCTTGTCGGGGAAGGCGTGCGCGTCGTCGTGACGTCTTCCGTTGAGGGGGAGGGCCTCGACGAAGTTCGCGCTTGCGTGCCGGTCGGTACGTGCTCGATGATCCTGGGCGAGTCCGGCGCGGGCAAGTCGACGCTGCTCAACGCCCTTCTCGGCCACGACGCTATGGCCACGGGCGGCGTGCGCGAGAAGGACGACGCCGGGCGGCATACCACGGTCTCGCGCGTGCTCATTTCGCTTCCGGGCGCGGGTGTTGTGGCCGACGTGCCGGGGCTGCGTAGCCTGCCCTTGGTCGGGCATGAGCGCGGGCTCGCCAAGATGTTCCCGGAGATTGTGCGAGCGGCCCAGGAGTGCCGCTTCAACGATTGCACGCACACGCATGAACCGGGCTGCGCCGTGCGCGAGGCCGTGTCGGGCGGCGAGATCGCCGAGGTGCGCTGGGAGACGTTCGAGCGGCTCGCCGACGAGATGCGCGTGAGCGCGGCGAGCCTCGACCCGGACGTGAGCCTCTAGGTAACGGGCGATGTCCCGGGGTTTCTCCATGTAGGCGGGAAGCGGCGCTGTTTTCGTCTCGTTGCCTGTTTTTGTGGCTAGGGCTTAGGCAAAAGCGACTTCGGGAGCAGCGACGGCCTCGGAAGGACCTGGGCGCAACGGCGGCTTCGGAAGGACCTGGGCGCCACTGCCCGCAGCCTTAAGCGTGAACAGGGTCGCGCCTCTCAATTCGTTTGGAAGGCGACCAAGGAGCCCTCTATCTTCCCGATGCATCAAACCTGAAACGATAGAATCGCATTGGCCCTCCGCGTTGCACGAATAGACCGGTCCTTGAGAGGCCCGGACTGCCATCTCGGCGGTCCGGGCCCTCGCGTATGTGGAGGAGCTGTCAGGAATTCGTGGAGAGGGTACCAGCTTCGATACCAGTTGTTCGCGCTACGTTTGCTGGGGTTTGTTAATAACATCGCCTCGTTGGGAAGACGCCTGCAAGCTAGGCGCGAGATACGTGTGAGCCAGCGGTAAGAAGACATCAAGATAAGAACCACCTTAATTCTCTATTTGGAACAGAATCCCCTCACTCGGGCACATAGAGCGCCCGTTGGAGGGGGGTTGCCATGAAACGAAGGTTCAGGGTCGTCCTGTCGGGGGCGTTCGCGGTGCTCACCGCCGGGCTTTGCATGCTGTATGCGCAGGAGGTCCGCGGCGAGGCCGAGAGACAGCGCGCCGATGCGCTCGAGCGCTACGGCGGCGAGTCCGTGCGCCTCGTCGTGGCGTCCGAGTCGATAGAGGCCGGCGAGTCCGCGAGCTCCCAGAACACCAGCGAGAAGGAATGGGCATCCGAACTGGCGCCGGAAGGCGCCCTCACGAGCCTTGACGACGTGACGGGACGCAAAGTGACCGTTCCCGTGGCCAAGGGGGCGCCGCTGACCGAGATGAACTTCCGCGACGCGGACGAGATGCCTGAGGTCCCGTCGGGCTATATGGCCGTCCAGGTCCCCCTAAACGACAAGCTCGGGCTCCCCTCGGCGGTGCCAGCGGGGTCGCGGTTGGTCGCGTATGAGGTCTCCGATGACGGGACGAGGCTTGTTTCCGGCGACGTCAAGGTTCTTCTCGCCGCCGCGGCGGACGCGACGTCGATCTCCAGGGGCTCCGTGAGCCTCGCGGTGAAGCCCGATGTGGTTTCCGCCGTGCTCACGGCGAGCGCGGAGGGCAGCCTGAGGCTCGCCGTCCCGTCTGCCGACGTCGAGGCTGCCGAAGCGGCCGAGGCCCCGAAGCAGGTCGAGTCGAGCGAGGCGCGGCGATGAGCGGCGTGGAGTGGCTCGCCTGCGCGGACGAGGCGACGAGGGGGGACGTGGAGCTCGCGGCCGCGTCTCTCGGCGCGGGCGGCAAGGTCGAGTACCTGGAGAGCGTCGACGAGATGCGTGTCCGCGCGCGTATGAGGCCCGGGACCGTCTGGGGGATTCTCGGCGGCACCGTGGACGGGCTCTCGGACATAAACGGCGCCGCGGCGTGCGTAGCGGACGGGACACTGAGGAGCGTCTCGCTCGTGCGGCGCGGGGCGTCGGGCTCTTTTCGCTCGCGCGCGGCGAGGGCGGGCGTCGATTTGGTGATCGACCCGGCCGAGCTGGGATTATCGATGCTGTCGAGTCGCGGCTCCCTTGCCGGGCCGGCGGATGCCTCGCAGCCCGGCGGCGCCGCGGGGGAGAAGCGGCCAGCGAGAGAGACCCGGGGCGGGGACGGCTCGACGCGCTGCTCGACCCCCGGGTCCCGGCCCCGACAGGCCAGGCTCCAGCGCCGGGCCGAACCTGCGCGAGCAGCCGATTCCGCGCGACGGGGCGATCCCGCGCGAATGGCCGAGCCCCAGTCAAAGGCGGACCGTGGGGGAGGCGCTGCCGTGCGCGCGGTTTCGCGGCAGGCCATGGAGCCGGTCCCGCAACCGGCCCGGCGGCAACCCGAGGTGGGCGAGGCGGCGGGCGAGCCGCCCGCGCGCAGGCGCATCATTCCTTCCCCGCCGGAGGTCAAGGGCCGCGCGCCGGTGATCGTGCTCGCCTCCGGCAGGGGAGGCGTCGGGAAGACGTGCCTTTCCGCCGCGTTCTCCGCCGCCGCGGCGAGCTGGGGCATGGGGGTGCTCGCCCTGGACCTCGACCTTTCCTGCGGAAACCTCTACACCTGCTTCGGCATGCCCGGCGGCCAGGATCTTTCCCGTCTCGCCGAGGAGGGCGACTTCTCGGGCGTGGGCGCGCCGGCATGCGATGGCGTGAGGGTCGCGGGCCCCTGTGAGAGACCGGAGCTCGCGGATGCGTTCATGCCCCGCGTTCAGGAGCTTGTTTGCAGCGCCTCTTCCATGGCCGACCTGGTCGTGGTCGATACCTCGACCACTTTTACCGAGGCCACGGCGCAGGCAATGCAGCTCGCCGACCGGCTCCTGCTGGTGTCCGACGGGCGCCCGGGGCAGACGGCCTCGGTCGCCCGCGCGAGCGGGCTCGCTGTGCGCCTCGGCGTGGCGAGGACGCGCATTGCCCGGCTCGAGAACAGGTCGGACCCCAGGGCGCGCAGGCCGGTTATCGCGGGCAGGGCGGAGATCGGCCTCGAGGGGGCGCGCACCTTCTATGTGGAGGACGGCGGGGCCGAGGTGCTCGAGCTCATGGCCGCCGGCCAAGCGTCGCAGATGCTTGAGCTCGGCGTCCCCTTCGCCGAGTCCGCGGCGACGGTGCTCGCCCAGATCCTGACCGAGCTCGGTGGGCTGCCCCGCTGCGAGGCGGCCCGAAAGGCGCTTGAGGCGGGGGAGCCGAAGAGGAAGTCGTTCTTTGGGAGGAAGAAGGAGGCGAGAAGCGCATGAGCGTGCTCGAGATGGTGCGCGAGGTCGAGGCGAGCCGCGGCGAGGAGCCGGACGAGGCCAGCCGCGCCCGCAGGGCAGAGGAGATGCGGGACGTGCGCGAGAGGCTCAAGCACGACCTCATCGGTCGCCTCGGCCTGTCCACGGTGGCGTCGATGCTCGCCGAGTCAGATGAGGCCCGGGCGCGCTCGGAGCTCGCCGTGGCGCTCGAGGCCGTCATCAACACGAGCGGCTACGAGGACGTCCCGTCCGTCTCCCGCGCGGAGCTCGTGCGCCAGGTGGTGGAGGAGGTCTGCGGGTTGGGCCCGATCCAAGGGCTTCTTGACGATCCTGAGGTCACCGAGGTGATGGTCAACGGGTGCGACGCCCTCTTCTATGAGAAAGGCGGCGAGCTCCTGCAAGCGGACGCGGTGTTCGACTCCCCGGAACAGATCGCCATCGCCATCGACCGAATCCTCGCCCCGCTCGGGCGCAGGCTCGATCGGTCGAGCCCCGTCGTGAATGCCCGCCTGGCCAACGGGGACCGTGTGAACGCCGTGGCGCGCCCGGTGGCCATTGACGGGCCCGCGGTGACGATTCGCAAGTTCACGGACTCAATCCGATCGCTCCAGACGCTCGTGGAGCTGGGCGCGTTGCCCGAATGGTATGCGCAGCTGCTCCGATGGGCCGTGGTCTGCCGACAGGGCATCGCGGTCTCCGGCGGGACCGGCTCGGGCAAGACCACGCTGCTCAACGCCCTCTCGTGCGAGATTCCGGCGGGCGAGAGAATCGTGACCATAGAGGACTCGGCGGAGCTGCGGTTCGATGCGCATCCCAACGTGGTGAGGCTCGAGGCCCAGGACGCCTCGATCGAGGGCGTCGGCGCGGTGACGATCCGCCAGCTGGTCAAGAACGCTTTGCGCATGCGGCCCGACCGCATCGTGGTCGGAGAGGTCCGCGGCGAGGAATGCGTCGACATGCTCCAGGCAATGAACACGGGGCACGACGGAAGCCTGACCACCCTGCACGCCGGAACGCCCGACGAGACCGTGCTGCGCCTCGTGCTCATGGCGCGCTTCGGCATGGACCTGCCGGCCGACATCATCAAGGAGCAGGTGGCCACCGCGCTCGACCTGATCGTGATGTCGGCGAGGCTCAAGGACGGGTCGCGCGCCATCACCACGCTGGCGGGGGTCTCTCGCGCGGAGGACGGGGGCGTCGAGCTCGCCGAGCTCGTGCGCTTCGACCTCGGGCGCAGGGAGTGGCGGCTTGTGGAGGAGCCCGGCTTTATCGAACGGGCCCTGGCCTGTGGTCTTCTGGACCGAGGGGAGGTGGACGAATGGAGATCCTGCTGCTCGTCTCGGTGAGTCTCTGCGCGGCGGCCGCGGCCTACGTGCTTCTGCCGGGCACGGGCGAGTCCGCGCCGCTCGCGGCCGAGCGCATGGGCAAGATCGCGTGGCGCGAGGGGAGAGGGGCGGTCGCGGCGATCTCGCGCGGGCGCGCCGCGCGGGCCCTGGCGCGCTCGCGGGACTGGGACGAGGTCGCGGAGGCCGCGTGCGATGCGGCGGCCGGCCGAGGGCTCGAGCTCACGCGCGCGGAGGCCTGCGTGCTTCTTGTCCTCGGGTCCCTCGCCGCAGGGCTCGCCGCCTGTGTACTGTTCGCCTCGTGGCTCTGCCTTCCCCTGGCGCTGCTCTCGCTCGCGTTGGGGGTCCCCTTGGCCGCGGCACGGCGCAGGGAGGCCGCGGCCAAGGCGGCGCGCGAGGCCATGCCCGCCGTTTTCCGGACCCTCGCGGTGGCGATGGGCGCGGGCATGACCCTCGTCCAGGCCGCCGACTACGCCGGAGCCCACGTCGGCGGCGAGGCGGGCGAGTCCCTCGCGCGCCTCTCGCTGCGCCTTCGCTGCGGCGAGGCCACCGAGCAGGCGCTCGCGGCGCTCGCGAGCGAGCTCAAGGCGCCGGGGGTCGGCCTTCTCGCCACGGCGCTCGTCATCTCTCACCGAACGGGCAGCCCGTTGAGGGGGCTCTTCCAGCGCTCTGCCGCTCTGGTTGAGCGCCAAGGCGAGTTCGAGCGGATGCTCGCGGTAAAGACCGCCCAGGTCAGGCTCTCGGTCAGGGTGGTGTGCCTCCTTCCGGCGGTCATGGTCGGGCTTCTCGCGGCCATCTCGCCCGACTTCCAGAAGGGCCTGGGCACCTTCGCGGGCGCGACGAGCGTGTGCGTCGCGGCGCTGCTGGATATCTTGGCCGTCGCCATCATCCGGCGGCTCGTCTCCGGGGTCCTCACGTGAGCGCCCTGTGCGCGGTCTTGTGCGCGTCGGCCGCCGCGTCGGCCGCCGCGTGCTGCGCCGCCGCGTGCTCGGTCGAGCCGCTGCCCGTCGCGCGGCGCGACCCGGTGGGCGAGGCGGCGGCGAGGCTTCTCTCGCTGGCCGCCGTGGAGGAGGCGAGGGGCGCGGCCTCGCGGGCGCGGAGGAGAGCGGAGTGCTTGGGACAGTTGCCCGTGATGATCGACGTGGTCACGCTCGGGCTCTCGGCAGGCCTTTCGTTCGACTCCTCGCTGGAGCTCTACTGTGAGCGCTACGACGACGCGCTATCCGAGGCGCTCGCCCAGGCACTTCTCTCGTGGCGCATCGGGGCGCGGACGCGCGGGGAGGCCCTTGAGGCGGCGGCGTCCGAGCTCGGCCTGCCCGAGCTCTCGAGGTTTTCCTCGGTCGTGTGCGAGGCGCTTTCCTTCGGATCGCCCATGGCCGAGTCGCTTGGGCGCCAGGCGCAGCTGATCCGCGACGAGCGCCGCTCGCAGGTCGAGGAAGAAATCGAGCGCGTGCCCGTGAAGATGCTCATCCCTTTGGGGACCCTCATCGTTCCGGCGATGCTGCTGGCGATTCTCGGGCCGCTGCTTGGCTCCGCGCTGGTTTTGGGATAAGGCCGCCGTGAGGCGGCGGGGAATTTATCGAGAAAGGAAAAGACGGATGGAAGGTCTGTGCAAGCTCGGCGAGAAGGCCGTTGAGGCGCGCCTGCGCGTGCGGGAGCTGCTCGCCGATGAGGAGGGGCAGGGCACGACTGAGTACGCCATCCTCGTCGGCGTGCTCGTGGTAATCGCGATTCTCGCCATCGTCGCCTTCCGCGGGAAGGTGAGCGAGCTGTGGAACGCGATCGCCGAAGGCATCAACTCGCTGTGAGGCGTGCGGCGCGCGGCCGCCGGGGGCTCACCCCTGCGGCGGCCTGCGCCCTCGGCGTCGTCGCGGCGGCCCTTGCCATGGCTGCGGCGTTTCTCGGCGTGCCCTCCTCGCCCGGGGGACCTGCGGAAGCCTCAGGCGGGGACGGGGCCCTGAACGTCGAGGACGCGGTCTCCGAGGAGGCTCAAAGCGTGCTTTCCCGGGCGGAGGAGACGGGCTATTCCGTGGACGAGCGAATCGAGGCGGCGGCCGGCGAGGTCCTGCGGTCGTATGCCGCCAGGGAGGGCTGCGTCCTCGCGCGGTCCGGGTATCTCGGGATACTCGGCGACTGCTGGGGATGCGTGGTCACGGGCGGCGAATGGGCCGAGGTGTGCGTGGTCACGCAGCAATCGGACGAGGAGAGAAGCGAGGTGCGCATATGGAGAATCGACGCGAACGAGCTGGAGGGCCTGCGGGAAGAGGGCGTCCTCTAGCGGGCGCGTCGGGGCAATCGGGGCAGTCGACGGTCGAGTTCATTCTCGTCGCCATGGCGCTCGCGGCGGTGTGCTGCGGGCTCGCCGCCATGTGGCACGCCGCGCGCGACGGCGCGCTGCTGTCCAAGGCGACCGCCGCGGCGTCCCATAGCCTCGGGTCCGGGGTCGTCGTGGCCCTCAAAGACATCCTGGGGTACTGACATGGGCGCATGGTCGCCCCTCGGGGGCGGGCCGGGCGCCGCCCGGCCGACCGGGGGCCCGCGCCGGCGCTTAGGCGAGCGCGCGGCGGGAGGCCGCCCCGCCGGCGGCCGCAAGGGCCCCCGGCATGCGGGAGGCGGGTTTTCGCGCGGCGCGGAGGGTCAGGCGAGCGTCGAGGCCGCCGTGCTCATCCCCTCGGTGTTCTTCGTGCTCGCGCTGCTCGCGCAGCCCGCGTGCCTGCTCTATACGCGGTCCGTCATGTCCGGGGCCGCGGCCGACGCGGCGCGTCTCGCCGCCACCTCGTCGGACACGGGGGCCGTCGAGGCGTTCGTGAGGCGCAGGCTGCGCGCCGTTCCCGAGGTGGGCGTGTTCCACGAGGGCGGGGAAGATGACTGGTCCGTCTCTATCGAGGGGGCTGGCGGCGGCACGGCGAGGGTCAAGGTGAGCGGGCATGCCCGCCCGCTGCCGCTCATGGCGGCGATAAGCGGCGCCCTTCTCGGCGCGGACGGGTCGGGCGTGGTCTTGGAGGCTGAGTCGGAGGTGGATGCTCGTGCTGGATGGGTCGAGGGCTCGTACGCCGCTTGGGTCGGCGTGTGGAAATAACGGGCGCGCCGTTGCGCGCGGCCGTCGTGGTGCCGGGAGGCGACGCTGCCTCGCCCCGAGCATCGGCGCATTCGTCGACGAGGAGGGCGGCTATACCACCGTGGCGGTCGCGGTGGCGCTGCTGGTGAGCCTCTCGCTCGTCTTCTCCGCCGCGTCGGCCCAGTGGGTCATGTCGCGCTCGGCCGAGGTCCAGAACGTCGCCGACGCCGCGGCCGAGGCGGGCGCCAACGCCGTGGCCGCCTACACGACCATCGCGCAGGCCCTCGACGCGTGCGTGCTCAGCATGGGGCTCACGGGCATGGTCGTCTGCGGCGCGGGGCTCGTGGCGTCGTGCGTGCCCTCTCTCTCCGCCGCGGGCGCCGAGCTCGTGTCCTCGGGGTCAAGGATCCTCGATGCCCGGCGTTCATTCTCCAGGAGCGCCGCCGAGGGCCTCAAGCGCCTGGAGACGGCCCTTCCCGCGCTCGTGGTGTACAACTCCGCCGCCTGCGTCCTCGCCAACTCCGAGGGGTCCGTCTCGTACGCCGGGTGCGCGGTGCCCTACCCGCTTGAGTCCGCCTCGGATTTCTCGGCGCTGGAGACGGACGTCGACGATTCCGGGCTCGAGGAGCTCGCCTCCGGCATGCGGGACCTCGCGCAGAAGGAGAGAGCGGCCAAGGAGCGCGCCGACGACGCGAAGAGGCGCGGGTGGCTCGCGGACTGCGGCTCCACCCCGTACTGCATGTGGCAGAGGGCCGGGTCCCTGGCCGGCCTCGGCGGCGCGGAGAACCCGTATTACCCGGACGCCGCCTCGTGGAGCTTCGGCGCGCCGCTCGAGCGGGCGCGGGCCTACTACGCGGCCCGGCTCTCGTCCTGCTCCGTTGGCGGCACCGACCCCGAGCAACTCACCGACGACGCCTGCCGCCGCGCGTTCTACGAGTACGCGCTCGCCGAGGTGGGCCGGGGCAGCTACTCGGAGTCCGCGGACGGCTCGGTGAGCATCGACTTGCCGGAGCTGCCGCACAACACCGAGGAGACGCGCGCGACGACGCTCTACACGGACGCCTGCTGGCCTCTCTCCGCGGAGCCCGGGGGCGCGGTGCTGCACTCGTCGCTTTCCTGCCCCGGGGCGCGGGGCGGCTCTGCCGGGGACGCCTCGCTCGCGGAGCTCGAGGCCGGCGCGGTGCTGCCGTGCGACGAGTGCCGCATGGACGTCGGCGAGCTCGGGAGGACGGCGGCGGCCTCCACCTCCATCGAGAACGGCTTCGAGCACTGGTGGCGCGAGGTGGTGGAGGCGTCGCGCGACTACGAACAGGCGAGAAACGAGGAAGTCGACGCGAGGGCCAGGCTCAAGGAGAAAGCCGAGGAAGGAGCCGACGTGTTCAAGAAGGCGATAGAGTCCCTCTCCGCCGTGAGGCCGAGCATCTGCCCGCCGGGGGCCTGGGGGTGCGTGTCGGTCGTTGCTCGCTCAGGGGGCTCCGCCGTCCCATCAGAGCTCACGGCCTCTTTTCTCTCCTCGGCGGAGCTTCCGGCCGGCGCTGCGGTTTCCGCCGCCGCGCTCGCGCCGGATTCCTCGACCTCGGAGAACAACGTGCTCGCGAGCTTCTTCGACGGAATCTCGCGGGACTCCTCGCTCATGGGTTCGCTTCTGGACGGCGTGGCCACGCTCTGGGGGAAGCTCCTCGTGGGGTACGGCTCGGCCTACGAGTCGATGGCCTCGGCCGGCGGGGGCTTTCTCGACAAGCTGGACGGGGTGCTCGGGGGCTCCGTCGGCTCATGGCTCAAGGGGAAGCTCAAGCAAATCATCGAGGGTGCGGGCCTTGCCCCGGCGGACATGAGGCTGAGGAAACCCGTGCTCGTGAACACGTCCGACGTCCTCTCCAAGGCGGGCTTCGACCGGGAGTCCACCGTAAGGTCCCTGCTGGCCAAGTTGCCGGACTCGGGCGACGCCGGCGACTACGTGCGGGCGTTCGGCGGATGGGCGATCGACACGTACGGCGACGAGGACTTCACGGTGGCGGAGATCACGGTCCCGGGGACTCAGCTGAAGATACCGCTCAAGGTCAACTTGAAGAAGCTGGCGGGCGCGCTATGAGCGGCCGGGCTCGTCGCGCCCCCGGCGAGAAGGGGCAGATGACGGTGGAGCTTGCCGTGCTGGTGCCGCCCGCGATCGTGACGGCGCTCATCGTCTTCAATCTCATGGGCTTCATCGACGCGTGCGCCGCGTTCGACCGGCTGAGCCTCGCGGCGGTGACGGCCCATGGGGTGGCGCCGGCCGGCGTTCAGACGGGCCCCGCCGCGGCCGAGGAGGTGCGGTCCGCGATCGCGGACGCGTTGGGCCGCGAGGGGTCGTGCGAGGTGCGGGTGAGCGCCCAGGCCGCCGGACAGGACTCGGCCGACGGGGCGTCGCGCGGGTCTCTTGTCATATCGCCCCTGCTCACGCGTTATACCTGCACGCTTCTGTATCGGCCGTGGCCGCGGTTTTTGCGCATGCCCGGCATAACGCTCGAGGCCCCGCTCGCGCTCAGGCACGAGCGGTCGCTGGTCGTGGACAGGTATCGGCCCGGGGTGGTGATCTGATGGCTCGCGTGAGGCTCGAGGCGGACGAGGCCCCCGGCGAGGTCCTGGAGGCGCGCATGCTGGGGACGTGGGCGGGGCGGCTCAAGGGGCTTCTCGGCACCGGCGCGGACGCGGACCCGGTGCTGCTGATGCGCTGCTCCTCGGTCCACACCTTCGGCATGGGCTACCCGCTCGACCTCGCGTTCATTGGCGAGAGGGGAGAGGTGCTCGAGGTCGCGAGGTCCGTGGGCCCGGGAAGGGTCGTCTCTTGCGAGGGCGCCTTCTGCGTGCTGGAGCGGCCCGCGCGCGACGGCGCGTGGCTCTGCGGCGGGCAACACCTTTGGGTCCGCGCGGTGAGCGCGGACATGAGAGCGTGAAGGGAAGGGATGGGCGATGGGCGAGGAGTTCGCGAAGAAGACGTGCCCCCGCTGCGGGGAGAGGCTCTATGCGGACATGCGGGTGTGCTACGGGTGCCTATACGACTTCACGAGAAGCGACAACGGGCCTTCCGAGATTGCTTGCCAGCTCGATGAGCCGGAGGGTCTCGGGGGCGTGCGCGTAGACGCGCTGCCCGGGGAAACGGCGGCCGGGCCCGCGGCCGCGGAAGACGACCGTGCCGAGCGCGGGGACGAGGCCGGGGATAGGGGACAGGGCGGGCGCGATGCCGGCGACGGGCGCGGCGATGTGCCCGGCGCGGGCCCCGGCACCGTCCCGGCGCGCACGGGGGCGCGGGTCTCGCCGGCCGCCCGCGCGGCCGCGGCGGGGCCGGCGGCCCTGGCGCGCGCAGGGGCTTCCGAGGACATCGAGATCACGACGATGCTCGCCGGCACGCCCGCGTCCTCGCTCGGTCGCGTCCGCGTGACGGGAGGCGACCTGGAGGTGGACGTTCCTATGGAGGCGGGCGGGATCGCGGTGGGCCGGGGCTCGGGCAACCAGGTCGTTATCCACGACAAAGCCGTCTCCCGCCGGCATCTGCGCCTCATGCCGGCGCCGGGCGGCGTCGAGGCGTCCGACCTGGGGGCGACGAACCCTGCGTGTTTCCGCGGGGAGCCCGTAGATGGCGCGGTGCTCGTTGCTTGGGGAGAATCGGTCCAGGTGGGCGAGGTGGTCATTACCCCACACGAGTAGGGAGCCCTCCTTAGGGCGCGTTCTCCTCGGGCGGTATTGTGCGGGCCGAGGGCGGGCGGTGCTCGCCGGCCGTCCTCGGCTATTCGGGCGACTCTCGGGCGATACCTGCGGCTCCATGGCCGGGCGGCGTCGTCCCCCGCGCGGCCCGTGCGCGATTCGAATATCCGCCCGCGCCGCGAGGGACGCCTTGGGGCGCATCGTGTCCCGCCTCTTGCCGCGCCGCCCGCCGCACATGCGTCCGCGGCCCCTTCGATTTGGTATCCTCGGGCAGAGACTCCTACTTAAACCCGCCCCAGATGGAGACCGTCATGAAGCTGCGCCTTCGCGCTTGGGCGCCGGTCCTTTTGGCCGCCGCTTTCGCCCTGTTCCTCGCGCCCGTGTCCGCCGCTGCCCGCGAGTACGCCGTCGTCTCCGTCGATATCGACGCGACCGTGACCTCCGACGGCGCGCTGCGCGTCTCGGAGACGAGGACCTTTGATTTCGACGGCGGCTTCAACGGCGTGTATTGGAGGATCCCCACGGGCGCGAACCCAAACAACGGCAAAGACGTTGCCCTTAGGCTCGACTCCGTCGGGGAGGGTTCGGGGCCGGGCCTCCGGGAGTTCTCGGCTTCGGGCTCGGGCGGCCGTTACACATACGAGGTCTCCGAAGAGAGCGGCTACACGCAGGTCAAGCTTTACTCGCCGCATGAGGACGAGACCGTGAGCTTTACCGTCGTCTACGAGCTCACGGGCGTCGCCACGCGCTGGGAAGACACGGGCGAGCTCTACTGGAAGTTCGTTTCCGATGGATGGGACGTGCAGTCACAGAACGTGACCTGTACGCTGCGCCTCCCCGTGCCGGAAGGCGAGTCCGTCGTGGCGGGAGAAAACGTCCGGGCCTGGGGCCACGGGCCCCTCGACGCGACGGTCGCGTTCGACGGCGACGACATCGTCTGCGCTGTCCCGGGCGTCGGCACCGAGGAGTTCGCGGAGATTCGCGCGGTCTTCCCGGAAGCGTGGCTCGCCGACTGTGAGCGGACCGCGGGCTCAAAGCTCGAGGGCATTCTCGCCGACGAGCGGTCCTGGGCCGACGAGGCGAACGCCAGGCGCGCGAGGGCGCGCGCTCTGGACGCGGCCGGCAAGCTCGGCGCGATCGTCCTTGCCGCGGTCACGACGGTTGCCGTCGCGGCGGCGCGCGTTCGCGAGTCCCGGCAAAACGCCCCTCGCTTCCAGGACAAGTACTTCCGCGACGTCCCCACGCGCGATCATCCCGCCGTGTTGGGGGCTCTCTACAACGGGGGAGCCATCGAGCCGAAGGAGCTCACCGCGACCCTTATGCGCCTGACCGACGCCGGCGTGCTCAGGATGGAGAAGACCTCCGCGGAGAAGAGGTCCCTCATGGGCACGAGGAAGTCGAACGACTATCTCGTCGTCAAGCTCAGGGACGTCGCATCGGCCGAGGGCGGCGAGAAGGGCCCGACGGCGGGCTCAATCGACGCGGCCGCATGCGACATGGTGTTCAACGCGGTCGCGAAAAAGGGCGACGTGCCGGGCGCCGAGGTGCGTCTCTCCGAGTTCAAGAAGATGGCGAAGAACAGCCCCGAGGACTACGAGCAAGCATGGAACGCCTGGTCGGGCGTCGCGGAGGCGGGCTTCAAGGACCGCTTCGTGGAAGGAGCCCCTTCACAGAGAAACAAGGTGGTCATCCTCGTGCTCGGCGGCATCGACATAGCGGCCTCCATCGGGTCGCTTCTCTACTTCCTGTTCGTCCTGGGGGAGGCCTCCGTCCTCACCATGGGGCTCTCCGCCGTCTTGATGGCGGTCGGCCTCGCTGCGGTCCTCGTCGCCGCGGGCATGAAGCCGCTCAACCGGGAAGGGGTCGAGGCCAAGGCCAAGCTCGAGGCGCTGCGCCGCTGGCTCAAGGAGTTCACCAGGCTCGACGAGGCCGTGCCCGCCGACGTCGTGCTCTGGAACCGCCTGCTCGTTCTGTCCGTGGTGCTCGGGGTGTCTAAGGAGGTCATCAGGCAGCTCGAGGTCGCGGCGCCGCAGGTCTTCGAGGACCCGCTCTTCATGCCGTGCTGCTACTGGTGCTACGGCGGCTACGGCCACGGCGGCCGCCCCGCGAGCGAGGCCTTCACGAGCGGCTTCCAGTCGGCCCATAATGTGTCCGAGGCGGCGCTCGCCGCATCGTCCGACAGCTCGGGCGGCGGCGGGGGCGGAGGCTTCTCCGGCGGCGGGGGCGGAGGCTTCGGCGGGGGCGGCGGGGGCGGAGCCTTTTAGCCGGTCCGCCTCGCCGAGACCTGCGGCCCGGCGCCTGTCCGTCTGGCCCGTTGCCCCTCGGCGCCCGCCCGCTTGGCGCCCGCGCGACTTCCAGGTACTCTCGTCTCCGTGCGCTCTCGCCGAAACTCTTCAGAAAGGCAGCCCCGATGCATCTCCGCGATTCCCAGGCCCAGCGCCTCTATCAGCTCCTTGACTTCATGACCTGCTTTGCCGCCGGCCGCTACAATCTCTGCGGCCCCGAGAGGCTTGCCCGAATCGCCGCCGGCATGGGCGACCCCGACCTGAGCTTCGAGGCGCTCGGAATGGTCTGGGACGACCCCACCGCCATCGACGACCTCCTCGCCACCAAGCCCAAAACCATCTCGGCCGCCGACCTGCGCGTCATCGAGGGCTTCAAGGATTGCCTGTGGGGCCCGCAGCTGCTCGTCGGCTTCGACGCGTCGGGCCGCGCGCTGTTCTCCGTCGGGGACCAGACGGTGGCGGTCGTCGGCCTTTCCCAAGAGATCTCCATAATGGTCAGCGGGCCCCTTCCCCAGTTCGTGGAGGTCGCGCTGCTGCCCTTCGAGGGCGTCGTCACCTATGGGGAGTCGTTCTCGGTTCCCAACCTATCCTTCGGGCCCGGCCTGAGGAAGTCCATGGCCGAGGAGGCCGCCGCGGCCCTGGCGCGCGAGCCGATCTGCGCGGCCGGGCCGTTCCGCGAGCTCGCCCGAAAGCAGAAGGAGCGTAAGAGGACCGATGAAGAGAAGCGCTTCGCGGACCGGGTCAAGCGCGAGCGCTGGGAAGCCGAGGGCAACGAGCCGCTGCCGCCCGAGGTGCGCCGCGGGTCTTTGGCGGGGCTCTCCGAGGACGAGCGCCGTGAGCGCGTGAAGGCAGGCGACGAGGAGCTCGCCCGGGTGTTCCGGCAGAGGTATCTCCAGGAGCTCAGGCGCCATGCGGGCAAGGGCGAGCCGGTGCTCGACACGCCCGCGGCCCTCACCGCCCTCAGCAAGGCCGACCTGGAGGGGTTCGCCCGGCTTCTCGGCGCGAAGGGCCTCTCCAAGCTCAACAAGAAGCAGCTCGCGGACGTCGTCGATCCTTTGCTGGACGGGGCCTCGGGGCTTCTCGCCGATGACCTCGCCTCGTGCGACGATCTCCAGTACAGCACGGTCCTCGAGCTCTCCCGCACGTCGGGGCACATCGTCTCCGTCGGCGAGGGAGACTTCCTGCGCGACGGGGCCAAGTATAAGGAGCTCGTCCCCTGGACTCGTTTGTACCGCGCGGGCGACGGGATCGCCGTCGTGCTCCCGGACTACGCCCGCGAGGCCCTTGCGGGCGTCGACCTGCCTCGCGTGGAGGCTGAGCGCGACTTCTGCGCGAAGGTCTTCCGCTTGGCGGACATCCTCGTCGACTTCTGCGGCGTCGTGAGGCTTCCCGACTTTGCCGAGAGATTCCGCTCCTTCTACGGCTCCGATAGGTCTGACCAGGAGATTCTCGAGAAGCTCAACGATGTCGTGCTCGATCACGGCGATGATTCGCCCTTCGAGTTCTGGAGACCCTGGACCGCCGACGGCGGGTCGGTGGAAAGGGCGGACGAGCCGGAGGCGCTTATCCACTTCACGCTCTGCGATGAGCTCATCGTGCGCGGCGCCCTCGCCGCCGGCGCCGCTGAGCCGCTTAACGGCATTGGGCAGTTCGGGTCGGAGGCGTTCCCGAAGGGCCTTGAGGGCGACGAGCTCCTCAAGAGGGCCAAGGAGGCCCTTCTTCGCCGCGACGAGCGGGTGCGCGCGCTGCTCGGCGAGCACGAGGCCAAGCGCAAAGACGGCCCCTGCCCGCTCGACCCCGCGCTGAAGACCGAGGAGGTCTATGCATGGAGAGACAAGACCCCCGAGGTCGTCAGCCTCCGCAACTGGCTTGACGCCCACGTGCCGGAGGGCGAGGACGACCTCAGGTTCGCAGATAGATGCGTCGAGCGGATCCTCGAGGCCCATACCGGCGCCCAGATGCCCACGGCATTGGTGCGGGCGGCCGACGATATGGACCTTTTCCTGCTCAGCGAGGATCACGAGGCGCTTACCGGGAGGCTTATGGCTCTATGGTCGGCCCTGCCGAACTGGGACAACAACGGCTGGAGCCCGGATGCGCTGCACGCCAAGGTGACGGGGCGCAGGGTTTTCCGCAACCCCGACGGCACGGAGCGCAAGGTCGGCCGCAATGAGCCCTGCCCCTGCGGGAGCGGCAAGAAGTACAAGAGATGCTGCGGCCGCTAGGCCCGAGACCCCGGTCTCGCCCAACCGCGCAACCGAGAAAAGAAGCGCCCGCCGCCGATCCTCGGCGACGGGCGCTCATATAAGGCGCGTCCGCGGGGTAAATAGAACGATTACCTGCTCAATCGCGAATCCCTCACTGCTCTCTCCCTTCTCGGCGCCTACTGCCCGTCGGCTTCTGCGGCCCCGCGGTCGGGGACCTTCATCATCATGAGGAAGCCGATAACGAAGAGGATCGCGATGCTCATGACGCCGAGGCTCGAGTTGCCCGTGATCGCGGTGAAGGTGCCCACGAGGAACGTGCCGAGGATAGCGGCGTACTTTCCGAAGATGTCGAAGAACCCGAAGTACTCGTTCGAGCGCTCCTTGGGGCAGAGCTTGCCGAACTCGGAGCGCGAGAGCGCCTGGATTCCGCCCTGGAACATGCCGACGAGAATCGCGAGAATCCAGAACTCGGTCGCCGTGCGCAGGAACAGCGCGGCAAAGAGCGTGATCCCGAAGTACGCGGCGATGGCCACGAGCAGCATTCTGCGCGTGCCGTGCTTGGACGAGAGCTTGCCGTAGATGATGGCCGACGGGAACGCCACGAACTGCGTGACGAGAAGCGCCAGCACGAGCTGCGTCGAGTCGATGCCGAGGTCGGTGCCGTAGCTCGTCGAGAGCTTGATGATGGTGTGGACGCCGTCGATATAGAAGAAGTAGGCGATCATGTAGTACTTGATGGCCTTGTTCGCCCACATCTCCTTAACCGTGGCGCCGATGCCCGTGACGGCCTTGCTGAGGGCATGGTCCTCGCGGGGCTTGAAGTGTTTCTGCTGGATATTGCGCAGCATCGGAACGGTGAAGGCGAGCCACCACGCGGCGGTGATCGCGAAGGCGATCTGCATGGCGGTCTGCAGGCCGAGCCCGAGCTTCTCGTAGTTGAGCACCACGAGCAGGCACGCTATGAACGGCACGCAGCTGCCGATGTAGCCCCAGGCGTAACCCAGGCTCGAGACCTCGTCCATGCGGTCGTCCGTCGTGGTGTCGATGAGCAGCGCGTCGTAGAAGACCATGGAGGAGTTGAGCGCCACGGAGCTGATCACGTAGATGACGAGAAACGCCATCGCGCTCGTGGGGAAGCCCATCGCGACCGTGGCGACGACGCCCGTGCCCACACAGCCTGCGATGAACTTCTTCTTCATGCCCTCCATGTCCGCAATGGAGCCGAGGACGGGCATGAGCAGCGCGATGATCAGCGAGGCGATGGTCTCGGCGTAGCTCCATGCGACCACGGTGTCGCCGTCAGGGGAGAGCGAGGCGAAGTAGATGGGGATCACGCTCGTGGCGAGAAGGACGAGCGCGGAGTTGCCCACGTCGTACATGATCCAGGTCTTCTCGGCGCGGGTGAGCTTCTTCTTGGCCATGGTCGCTCCGTCCAAAGTCGACGTCCGTTCGAAAGAAACATATGTGAGTACTTTATCCCCTTATGCGCGCAATCCGGCGGACTCGGCCGTAAGGGTTGGGTAAATGCCCGCAGATGGTGGTGTTTTGCCCCGGCCCGTCCCCGAAGCGCTGCGCTGGGGCATAATCGAGGCCAATGTATCTATGAGAAGGGACCCCGCGATGCCCGCCATCCTCACCCACGACTTCTTTGGAAAGAGCGTCCTCGACGACGTCTCCAAGCTCCTCTCGTTCGAGTCTGAGGACGAGAGGCGCGCCTTCCTGCTGGGCAACCAGGGCCCCGACCCGCTGTTCTACCTGTGCGTGGACCCGCTCATGTCCAAGTGGGAGCCGCTCGGCAACGTGATGCACGACGCCCGCCCGGCCCGTCTCCTGTGCGCCATGCACGAGGCCGCCGAGCGCCTCGAGGGCTCCGACCGCATCGTCGCGCGCGCCTACGTGGCGGGCTTCACCTGCCATTACCTTCTCGACCGCTCCGTGCACCCGCTCGTGTACTACTGGCAGGAGGGACTTACGCGCGCAGGCGTCGAGGGCCTGGGGCCCGAGTCCGGGCAGTTCGTTCACGCCGAGGTCGAGCGCGACTTCGACGAGGCGGTCCTGTGGGGCTTCGAGCACAAGACCGTCGCGGAGTACCGTCCCTATGAGGAGGTCCTCAAGGCGAGCCATCGCGTGCTCGCGGCGGTGGACAAAGTCTACTTCTATGTCGCGCTGTGGGCCTTCGGCCAGGCGATAGACCCGAGGACGTTCTCCACGGCCGTGCACGAGTTCCGCCTGGTCCAGCGTGTGTTCTACTCCAAGGGCGGCAAGGCCCGCGTGCTCGCGCGCGTCGAGCGGCTGGCGCGCGGCGGCGGCCACTCCCTTCTCGGCGCGATGTCCCACCGTGTCCGCGCCGAGGCGAGAAGCGACTTCGACAACCACCTGCACCGAGCCTGGGAGAATCCCTTCACGGGTGCGGTGAGCAGCGACTCGTTCGAGGAGCTCTTCCGTGCGGCCCAGGCCTGCGTGCTGCCGGCTCTCGACTCGATGTTCTCCGGCGAGTTCGGCGAGAGGGAGGCCGAGGAGCTCACGGGCAACCTCAACTTCGGCGGCAAGCCCGTGGACCCGGACGGCGCCGTCGAGTGGTGATGCGCGCGGCGCGACGCCCACAAGGGCCGGTCTGGGCCCAATCGAGCCCCCGACCTCGGAAAGGCGCGCACGCCGGTGCGTCTTTTCGCGCCTAGGCGAGGGGCGTCGCCGGCACGGGCCCCGTCTTTCTCATGACGCGCCGCAGTCGCGATGGCGCGCCGCCGTTCGGCATGCCGCTGGGGATTCTCGCCGGCCGAGAGGCCCGTCGCGGTTAAGCTAATCCAGGTATTCGAGCGATTAACGAGAGAGGCGAGCGTGTCCACGTATGTGTTTTCCGATGTGCACGGCCATGCCGCGCCCCTGGCGCGCGCGATTGAGCGCATCGCCCCCGCTCCCGACGACATCTTCTATTGCCTGGGAGACATGATCGACCGCGGCCCCGACCCGCTCGGCGTCATCGAACAGGTGCGCGCCCTTCCCAACTGCCGCGTCCTTATGGGCAACCACGAGGACCTCATGCTCGCCTGCATGGGCGACCGCGAGGCTCCCATCGACTCCGTCAACGCCGCCAACTGGGGCCTTAACGGGGGGATCGTGACCTCGGAGGCCCTTGCCGGGCTGAGCGAGGCCGAGGCGGACGAGATCGTGGCCTGGGTCGCCTCCTTGCCGCGCTGCGCCCACGTTAAGGTGGGGGAGAGGCGCTATATCCTCACGCACGCGGGCATAGATCCCTGCCGCATCGAGGGCGAGGGGCCCTGGGACACCGACGAGGCGATCGACGCGCTGCTCACCGCGCAGGACCCCGAGGACCTCGTGTGGATTCGCGAGGAGTTCTGGGGGACCCACACCGGGCTCATCGGCGAGGACGGCTCCGGCCCTGTGGTCGTGGCGGGTCATACCCCCACGCCCTACCTGGGCACGATCGCCGACGAGCCCGAGCTCGCGGTCCGCGACGAGGAGGGGCGCGCGCTTCTCGTCAAACTCGGCGCCGACGAGTCCACGGGCGGGGTGCCCGACCGTTGGGACATCGACGCGGGCGCCGCCGGCGGCGCGGGCTTCGGGCGCGTCTGCGTGCTGCGCCTGGACGATGGCGAGGCCTTCTACGAGGACATTCTCCCCGGCGAGTAGGCGGCGTCGGCGGCAGCTCCGGCGACTGCGCCGAGAGACGCGCCCCTGCTGGGCCGCATGCCTGAATTGCCAATCGTCCAAAGGACCGGAAACCGGCGTCCTTACGAGGGATGCCGGTTTTTTGTTGCGCGCCGCCTCGTTGGCGTCGGGGCGAAGAGACGACCCTGCTGCTATCGCCTCTTGCCGGAGAAGTCGTCGGGGCCCGTCGTCGAGGCGGGTTCGTAGATGTCCACCAGCGAGAACTCGTTCGTCTCGTCGTCGAACTCGTAGGTGTAGAGGCAGCAGTTGGCGAGGTGGCGCGGGGCCTCGACGCGGGCGTTAGCTGCCCAGTGGTTGCGAAAGATGCGCCCTGCGGTCCCGTGGGAGACGACGAGCGCGTCGTTGACGCCCGGCCGCTCCATCACGCGCAGGGCCGCCGCGCAGACGCGCTTCTCGACGTCGGCCTCGTCCTCTCCGCCATAGGGAACGAACTGGTCGGTGAAGGGGCTTGTCGGCTCGCCGGGGCCGTGGGGCTCGCCGTCGTAGCTGCCGAAGGAGATCTCGAGCAGGTCCTCGTCGGTCTCGTAGTCTCCGCGCGCGTGGACATCGGGCAGCGCGTACTCCAGCGTCTGGAGCACGCGGCCGGATGGCGAGCAGACGACGGCGTCGAAGGAGAGGCCGGACTCGCGGATATGCGCCCCGGTCTCCGCGGCCTGCGCTCGGCCGAGCTCGGTAAGCGGCGAGTCCGCGCGGCCCTGCCAGCAGTCGCGGACGTTCAGCTCGGTCACGCCGTGTCGCATGAATCTCAGGTACTTGGTCATAAAGGGAACCCTTCGTCGAGTTTGGGCGTGTTGAGGCGCGGCCTAGTATAGACTTGCCTGCGCGCAGCGATCCCGGGTCCTTTGCGGGTGTCCCGGGCACAGGACCGCGCCCCTCGCGACCGTCCTGCGCGCATCTTTGTATATAAGGAAGGGGAACCGTGATAAACGCGTTGAATAAAGACCAGGTAAAGCTGGTGGTAACGGACGAGGACGGGACCTTTTTGGACCTCGGCGGCGAGGACTTCTCCCGCGAGCGCTTCGCCGCGGTCTTCGATCGCATGCGCGCGTGCGGCACGCGCTTCGCCGTGGCCACGAGCAACCAGAGCTTCCAGGTGAAGGAGATCTTCGGCGAGCTGGCCCAGCACATCTCGGTGATCGCCTCCAACGGCGCCTATGTCGAGCCGGAGGGGAGCAAAGCCCAGGTCAGAACCGCATCTGAGGCTGCGGTCAGAAGCGTCCTCGCTGCACACGGGTCCCATCCGGAGATCCCGCTCTGCGCCGTGTGCGCGGACGGCGCCTTCGTCGAGCGCGGCTGCGACCCAGGCTTCTCCGAGGAGATGGCGATGTACTCGCACAACCTGCACGAGGTCGCCTCTCTCGCTGACGCCGCCGCGACCATGGATGTCCTCATGTATTGGTCGAGGGTCGACGCACGCGACCTCAAGCCCGCAGTCGAGCTGCTCGCCGGCGCGGTGGAGGGGATGGACGTCGTGGACTCCGGTTATGGCGACGGGTACGGTTACCTGGACGTTATTCAGCCGGGCGTGAACAAGGCCACCGGCATCCAGACGCTTCTCGACGTCTTCGGCATCGACGCGTCCGGGGTCATGGCCTTCGGCGACGCCGGCAACGACGCCCAGATGATTCGGCTCGCGGGCATGGGCGTGGCCATGGGCAACGCCAGCGACGAGCTCAAGGAAATCGCGGACATCGTGTGCGAGCCCTGTCGCGAGCAGGGCGTCCTTAAGGTCCTCGAGTCCGTTTTCGGGCGGTAGCGGTGGAGGCCAACGTCCAGAGAAGCGCCCATGACCTCATCCAGGGCGCGCTCGAGTTCCGCCCCGTGGGCCAGGGTTGGTTCAGGCCCTCGCGCTTCACGTCCGCGCAGGTCGCCGCCCTGGGATCTATCGCCGCTTGGCACCCGCGCCTCTACCGGGAGATGGCCGGCTGCACGGCGGGCATCCGCCTCGAGCTCGAGACGGACTCGGCGCACCTCGCCATCGAGGCCTCGATGGACCCCTTCCCCTCGGGCTCGGCGGCCATGCTCGCCGATGCGCTCGATCAGGACCCGTCCCTGAGCGCCCCCTATGACGGCTTCTCCCTGGTGGCGGGCGATCGGCGGCTCGGGGTGCGCGTCCCCGGCGACGACGGTCTCGTCCGCTTCGCCGTCGGAGCCGTCCCCGGCAAGAGGCGCCGGCTGCGGGTCTGGCTGCCGTGCCTCACCGGTTGCCGGCTGCGGGCCGTCGTCGGCGACGGGACCTATCTCGAGCCCGTCGCGCCCGCGCGCCCGCTCCTTATCCTCGGGGACTCCATCTCGCAGGGCTTCACGGCCACGGACCCGGCGCTCACTTGGCCGGCGCTTCTCGCCAGCGGATGGGGGCTTGGCCTCGTCAACCAGGGCGTGGGCGGCCAGGTCTTCCAGCCCGGCAGCGTGGCCGACGCCGCCCGCGCCCTTCCGGACCCGGCCCTCATCGTGGTCGAGTTCGGCGCCAACTACCGCTTCGAGCCCTGCCGCAGCGGCCCGGCGAGGCGCGACGCCCGCGCCTACCTGAGCGAGGTCTCTCGCTGCTGGCCGCGCGTGCCCACCGTGGTCCTCACGCCGCTCTACCACACCGAGCAACGTTACCCGACGCATCCCTCCAGCTGCTTCGCGGACATTCCCGGAATCGTCCGCGAAGCCGCCTCCGCGCACCCGCAGATGCGCGTCGTGGACGGTTCTGGAATCCTTCCCACGGACCCTGAGCTGCTCATCGACGGATCGGATCATCCGGGCCCCGAGGGGCAGGTCGCCCTCTACGAAAACCTGAGGAGGGCCGTTTCGTTACTCGGAGGTAACAGGGCAGCATAACGGCCGATTTCGTATGTAAACACGTAATTTTTCTCCACGGCGCGACCATAAATCGAGGCTGAGCAGCAAGCCGAGGGACTTGCTTGGGCATAAAAAACGGCTACAATGCCCGACGTTCGCGTTGAGCGGTCATTTTCGACCGTTCACCGAATAGCTGGCCCCACGTCTCTTGGAGGAAAGATGGCCAACAACTTCTCTGCGCTGGAGCGCGAATTCGACGAGGCCGTGCGCGGCCTCGCGCCCGAGGACGAGAGCCTTTCGAAGGCCGACAAGTACCTCGCCACCACCCACGCCGCCCACCGCCACGGCTCGATGCCCTGGTCCGCGACGCCCCGCATCATCTCCGACGGCCAGGCCCAGATCCTCGCCTCCGCCGCCGAGACCCTCGGCTCCGTGATGAACAAGGTCTCCGGGCTCTATCTCAAGGACGCTGGCTTCCGCGCCCGCTTCGGCTTCTCGCCCGAGGTCGAGAAGCTCACCCTCGTGCCCACCGGTTACGACACGCTCGTGCCGCTCGCCCGCGTGGACGTCGACTTCTGCGGCCGCACCGGCGCGCTGCAGGTCCGCGGCATCTCTGTGGACGGCTTCACGGGCATGACCTCCACCGTCGAGGTCACCCGCGCCACGATGATGACCGACGCCTACCGCGCCTTCGCCGAGAAGCACCCCGGCATCGATGCCCCCGACTCGGTCGACGCCCTCGTCGAGACCCTTCGCGCGACGTACCGCACCTGGGCAAACGCCAACACCGGCACCCACCATGCCGAGAACCCCGCCCTTGGCATCGTCGGTTATCCCGAGGAGGCCGACCTCGACGAGGTGGCCGACATCTGCGAGCGCCTGGCCGAGGTCGGCACCTTCGCGCGCTTCGTCGACATCTGCAACCTGCGCGTGGAGACTGCCGCCGGCGAGCCGAGACTCGTCGACGACGACGGCCCCATCGCCTGTGTGTATCGCCTGGCCACCACCGAGGAGATCGCCACGCGCCCCTGTCCCGGTACCGCAGCGCTCGAGGAGGCCGCCCGCCGCGGGCTCGCCTGCGTGATCGGCGGCTTCTCCACCTGGGCCTGCGCGAGCGACGAGCTCTTCGGCGCCCTGCGTGCTCCCGAGGCCATGAGCATCCTCTCCGACGACGAGATGGCGTTCGTGGAGGAGCACGTCCCGGCCCCGGGCTCCGAGTCCTCCGTGGCCGGCGAGCGTCTCGGCCTCTTCGTTTTCGGCGGCAAGTTCGCCGGGGTCTTCCCCGCCAGCGCCGAGAAGGACATAATGGGCGAGAGCCGCGACCACGTGTACCGCGGCTGCCTCGTCGTCCACGAGTAGAGCGGGCGCGGGCCGCGCGAGAGGTCGAACGCCCATGCAGGCTGCCGTGAACAAACTCGCCCCCGGTCTCACCGGGGAGCTCTCCGCTGAGGCCTCCGAGGCCGTCGCCGGGCTTCTCGCCCGGGGCGGCCTCTCTCCCTATGCGTGCAGGAACGCCTCCGCCATCCGCCGAAGCCCCGCCGAGCGCGACCGCGACACGCAGGTCCGCCCGGCCTTCGTGCGCGACGCAGAGAAGATCGTCCATCTCCCCGCGTACAACCGGATGTCCGGAAAGACCCAGGTCTTCAGCTTCCGCGCCAACGACGACCTCAGCCGCCGCGGGCTGCACGTGCAGCTCGTCGCCCGCGTCGCTCGCGACATCGGGCGCGCCCTCGGCCTCAACCTCGACCTTATCGAGGCGATCGCCCTCGGTCACGACCTCGGCCACACGCCCTTCGGCCATGCCGGCGAGCGGTTCCTGAACGACGCCTACCACGCGCGCACCGGCCGCTGGTTCTTCCACAACGTCCAGTCCGTCCGCGTGATCGACGTGCTCGGGGGGCGCAACGTCAGCCTGCAGACCCTGGACGGTTGCCTCACCCACAACGGCGAGTTCGAGCAGCAGGTCTTCGAGACGAGCGGCCTGGCCGAGTTCGACACCTTCGACCGCGTGGTCGCCTCCTGCCGGGAGACGGGGGAGGGGGCCATCGGGCGCCTGCGGCCCATGACGCTCGAGGGCTGCGTCGTGCGCATCTCCGACATCATCGCCTACGTGGGCAAGGATCGCCAGGACGCGGTGCGCGCGGGGATCCTCGGCGAGGACGCCTTCGACGACGGCCTCGGCGGCGGCTACAACGCCTGGGCTCTCTCCGCTTTCGTGGCCGACGTCGTTGAGAACAGCGTCGGACTCGGCCGCATCGCGATGAGCGAGGAGGGCTTCTGCGAGCTTCGCCGCGCCAAGCGCGAGAACTACGAGAAGATATACGGCGCCGGGGAGGTGAGCACGGGGCTTGGGCAGGAGATGGCCCAGCTCTTCGACGCGCTCTATGCCCATGAGCTCGATGCCCTGCGCGAGGGCGACGAGTCGGCGGCGATCTTTCGCCAGCATATCCGTGGCTGCGAGCGGCGCCTTTCTCATTACGGCCGCGCCTACGACTGGGAGGACGACCCGGACCAGACGGTCGTGGACTTCATCTCGTCGATGACCGACGACTACTTTATGGCGACATGCGAGGCCGTGTTCCCCGAGTCGGCGCGCCTCTTTCCGCTTCGAGGGTACTTCGGGGACGGCGTGCGTCCCTAGGCCCCGGGACGGGTGCCTGCGGTGCTAGGGCCGTATCGGGCTATCGGGCGGCTTTCGAGGGCCCGATGCGACTGGATGTAGTACAATCGTTCCCATGGACACCCTCTTCACACGCATAGAGACCGCGCGGCGCAACGACAACGCGCCGCTCGCCGCGCGCATGCGCCCGCGGACCCTCGACGGCTACTTCGGACAGGAGCAGGCCGTGGGCCCTGGGTCGTGGCTGCGCCGCGCCATTGAGCACGACACGCTCAGCTCCGTGATCCTCTACGGTCCCGCCGGCACGGGCAAGACGACCCTCGCGCGCATCATCGCGCGCACCACTCACGCCGAGTTCGTCGAGGTCAGCGCCATCACAGGCACGGTCAAGGACCTGCGGCGAGAAATCGACGCCGCCGAGAGCCGCCTGCTCACGCAGGGCCGCCGCACGATCCTCTTCGTGGACGAGATCCACCGCTTCAACCGCAGCCAGCAGGACGCGCTGCTCCATGCGGTTGAGGACCGCACCGTCGTGCTCATCGGCGCCACGACCGAGAATCCCTACTTCGAGGTTAACTCGGCGCTCATCAGCCGCAGCCGCGTCGTGGAGCTCCAGCCGCTCGACGATGAGTCGCTGCGCAGGATGATCCGCCATGCCGTGGAGGCGCCCGAGGGTTTGGCCGGCGCCTTCGAGCTCACGCCCGATGCCGAGGCCCAGATAATCAAACTCGCGGGGGGCGACGGCCGCTCGGCTCTCACCTCGCTCGAGCTCGCGAGCCAGATGGCCGACCCCGACCCGGATTCGGATGGCCCCACGACGATTACCGCCGAGCATGTGCTCGAGGCCAACCCCCGCCGCGGCCTTTCTTACGACAAGTCCGGCGACATGCACTACGACATCATCAGCGCCTTCATCAAGTCCATGCGCGGCAGCGACCCGGACGCCGTCCTCTACTGGCTCGCGCGCATGCTCGACGCCGGCGAGGACCCTAAGTTCATCGCGCGGCGCATCATGATCGCCGCCTCCGAGGACATCGGCAACGCCGATCCCCAGGCGTTTCTCGTCGCCGAGGCCGCCTTCCGCGCGACCGAGGTCATCGGCATGCCTGAGTGCCGCATCAACCTCGCGCAGGCTGCGCTGTACAACGCGCTCGCGCCAAAGAGCAACGCCGCCGAGGCGGGCATCGACGCCGCCATGGACGAGGTCAGAAACGGCCCGCGCCGCGAGGTCCCCAATTACCTGCGCGACCGTCACCGCCCGGGCTCCGAGGAGTACGGCGCCTACCTGTACCCGCACAACTATCCTGGCGGCTGGGTTGAGCAGCGCTACCTTCCCGAAGGCCTCGAGCGCGGCGCCTTCTTTACGTCGAGCCCGCGCGGCTGGGAGGCGTGGCGCCAGGAGGCCATCGGGCGCGATGTGGCCGACGCGCGCGATGCCGAGAGGCAAGAATAGCCGGCTCGTTTAGAAATTTGATTCGGGTCTCTGAGGGTGCTAGCGTGGTGGGGTAAACAACCCCCTACATATGGAGTCCCATGGATCTCTCGCTTGCCACGACCATGCCCGTCATGGTCACCCAGACCGTCGCCATGTTCCTGATGATGGCCGTCGGCTTCATCGTCTACCGCGTCGGGCTCGTCGACGAGCCGGGGTCGCGCTCGCTCACCAACTTCGCGGTCTACGTCTCGATGCCCGCCGTCATCCTGCGCACGCTCGCCGGCACCTTCGACGTGCGCAAGCTCCAGGTCGCGGGGGTTTCGGCCGCCATCACGCTGGTTCTTCTTGCCGTGTGCATGGCCTGCGTGCGCGTGGCCTACGGCGCGCGCGGCGACGGCATCGCCAAAGCGGGCGTCGTCGTCTCCAACATGGGGTTCATCGGCGTCCCGCTCATCCAGGCGGTCGTGGGCGCCGACTACGTCTTCTACGTCTCGGTGAGCATGGCCGTCCAGACCGTCGTGATCTGGACCTACTCGGCCTATACCATCACGCGCGACGCCTCGGTCCTCGACGCCAAGAGGATCGCGACGAACCCCGCGATCATAGCCATCGTGCTGGGCTTCATTCTGTACCTGTTCTCTATCGATCTTGCGGGCGTCCCCGGTGTGCTCGTCGACGGCATGGCCGATATGAACACGGGCCTCGCCATGGTCGTTCTGGGCATCTACCTCGCACAGGCCGACCTCGGGGGCATCGTGCGCGACCTCTCCATCTACAAGGCGTGCCTGCTGCGCCTGGTCGTGACGCCCGCTCTCTCCATCCTCGTGCTCGCCTTCGCGCCTGTTGAGCCGGCGGTCAAGACGACCCTGCTCATCGGATTCATCTGCCCGTGCGGGACCACCGCGGCCACACTCTGCCAGATCTTCGGCAAGGGCGACTACCGTTACGCGGCGGGGATGGTCGCCATGTCGACGCTGCTCTCGGTGGCGGCGATGCCGCTCATGCTCATGGCGGGGCTTCTGGTCTTCTAGCGGGGTCGCGGGGTTGGCGTTTGGGTAGAATGAGAAGGTCTGCGGCTCGATTCAGCCGCGATCCAACCCGGTTATCCCGTGACCTCGGAGGCACACCATGGATTTCATGACCATTGCCCTTATCGTCCTTATCGCCGTCGCCGTCTGGGCCGTCGCCGAGCTCGCGCTCACCCTGCGCTCCGCCCGCAAGAACGTCGAGGAGGTCGCCGCATCCGCCAACGAGGTCATCGCCCAGACCCAGCCCATCGTGGCAAAGATCGACGGCATGGTCGACGAGCTCGAGCCCGCCGTCAAGCAGGCGGCCCCCATCGCCGTCAAGGCCAACGAGGCCATGGACTCCGCCAATGCGTCTCTCTCCAGCGTGAACGCCATCCTCACGGACGTCTCCACCGTCTCCGGCACCGCCGCCGGCGTGAGCGAGACGGTCAACGGGGCCGTCCAGGGCGCCGCGAACAGCGTCGTGAGCGCCGTGAAGAAGGTCACCGGCCGCGCGACCGAGGCCGTCCCCGCCCTTAAGGAGCCCGCGAAGAAGGCCGACGCCGAGCCCGAGGCCGCAAAGGCGCCCGAGAAGCCGACCGCCTACGTCGTCTACGGCGAGAAGCCCGCCGGCGAGTCCGCCGCCGACGCCGAGTAGCGAGGGGGAGCGTAATGGCCATGACCATCGTCTGCGATATCGAGCACAGCGTCGCGCTCACCGTTCCGGCCGCCCCCGACTACGCGCGCGTGGTCCGCATGGCCGCGGCCACCCTCGCGGCCTCGGCGGGTCTCGGCGTCGACGACGTCGAGGACGTCCGCATGGCGGCGGAGGAGGGCTTCGTCTACGCCTGCGCCACCGATCAGAGCGCGGTCGATATGACCTTTGCGCGCGAGGGCGACGAGCTCACCATGTACTTCTCTTTGGGCGAGGAGCCCGAGGAGGCGGAGGACGACGAGTCCCTCGACCTCGTCGCGGCGCTGCTCGAGGCCATCTGCGAGGATTTCGGGACTGACGAGGACGGCGAGACGCTCGTGCTCGTGCTCAAGTCGGGCGGTGCCCATGACGAGCAGTAAGGAGCCCGAGAAGCAGGGCGACGTCGCCGCTTCCGACGTCGCCGCCAACGTCGCCGAGGTCGCGGGCGCGGCCGTAAGCGCCTCCGAGGCCGCCGCCGCGGCCGGCGATGCCGAGAAAGCCGCGGACGCCAAGTCCCGCCGGCGCCTGCGCCGCGCGTCCAAGGGCAAGCCCGCCTGGGACAAGGAGCGCACCCGCGAGCTTTTCCGTCGTTACAAGCATGAGGGAGACGAGGAGGCGCGCGAGCAGCTCATCGTGAGCCATCTCAATCTCGTGCGCTATATCGCCGCCAAGTTCAAGAATCGCGGCGAGCCCCTCGACGACCTCATCCAGGTGGGGACCATCGGCCTCATCAAGGCCATCGACCGCTTCGACCCCGACCGCGGGCTCGAGTTCACCACCTATGCCACGCCCACCATCATGGGCGAGGTCAAGCGCCACTTCCGCGACAAGGGTTGGACCATTCGCGTGCCGCGACGTCTCCAGGAGCTCTCCGCCAAGGTCAGCCAGGCCACCGACGAGCTCACGGTCAAGCTGCAGAGAAGCCCCTCGATCGACGAGATCGCCGCACACCTGGGCACCACCGCCGACGAGGTCCTCGAGGCCATGGAGTCGTCGAGCGCCTACAGCTCCGTGCCGCTCGAGAGCCCCGGCTCGGCCGAGGACGACGACGCGCCTTCCGTGATCGACCGTTACGCGAGCGTCGACGGCGACCTCGCCGCCTCCGACGACCGTATGGTGCTCGAGCAGGTCATCTCCGAGTTTCCCCAGGCCGACCAGGAAGCTATTCGCATGCGCTACATCGACGGCATGACCCAGGTCGAGATCGCCAAGAAGCTCGGCATCTCGCAGGTGCAGGTTTCGCGCATGCTGCGCCGCGCCCTCAAGCGCATCCAGGAAAAGATCGACCCTGAGGGGCTCATGCGATGAACAGCGTGCCCGAAGACGTGAAGACCGAGGCCGGCGGCCGGGAGGAGCGCATCCTTCGTTGGAGACCGAGGCTTCTCGCCGTTTGGACCGTCGTCGGCGTCTTCGTGGCGCTGTGGCTCACGCTCGGCGCGCTCGGCTTCGTCCAGCAGGCGCTCCAGCTCATCCTCGTGGGCGGCGTCGCGGGCTTTATCTGCAGCCCGCTGACAAACCGTCTCGAGGATCGCGGGGTCCCGCGAGGCGTGGCGGCGTTCGCTTCCCTGCTCGTGTTCCTGGTGGCGGTCGTCGTGCTCGTCACCGTTATTGGCGGGCCCCTTATGCAGGAGCTGATGGTGCTCCTGCGAAACACCCCCGCCTACATCCAGCAGGCGCAGGCCGCCCTCAACGAGTTCTGGAAGACCTACGGCGAGTCCGCCGACCCGCGCGTGCAGGCCGCCGTCAACTCCGTGGCCAACGCCGCGTCCTCCATGGGGAGCTCCATGGCGAGCGACCTCGCGCGCCAGATCTCGAGCGGGCTCATGGCCAACCTTACGGGCATGGTAGAGTCGTTCACCACCGTTTTCCTGGGGCTCGTCCTCGCGTACTGGGTGGCCAAGGACTACCCGCTCATGGCGCGGGAGCTCGCCGCGATCGTGGGTCCCGCCCACAGCCGCGACGTCACGCTGCTGCTCGCCGTGCTTTCCCGCTCGACGGGCGGCTACATGTACGGCACGCTCATCACCTCCATCGCCAACGGCGTCATGCTCGCCGCGGGCCTGGCCGTGGCGGGCCACCCGTACGCGGCGCTTCTCGGCGCGCTCACGTTCGTGGCGCACTTCGTGCCGGTGATCGGGCCCGCGCTCTCGTGCATCGTGTCGGTGCTCTTGGCGCTTTTTGTGGGGCCCGGCGTGGCGGTGGCGACGCTGGTCATCGCGATGGTCGCGCAGAACGTGGCCGACAACGTGCTCTCGCCGCTCGTCATGCAGCGCGCGGTCCAGATCCACCCGGCGCTCAGCCTTGTGGGCATCATCGTGGGAGGTTGCCTCGGCGGCGCGCTGGGCATGGTGCTCGCCGTCCCGCTCACGGCGGCGCTTCGCGGCACGTTCGTCTACTTCTTTGAGGCCCGCACCGGCCGACAGATCGTCTCGGAGACGGGCGCGCTCTTCCGCGGCACCGCCTACCGCGCGGCCGACGGCTCGCCCCTGCCCGAGCTCGACGCCCTCGACGACCCCGACTTCTTCAAGGGATCGCGCTTGCGCGCCGCCCTCTCCGACGAGGAGCGTGCCGCCGTCGAGGGCCGTGCCGCGGAGTGCCGCGGCGAGGACGAAGGCGCGCAGGGCGGGCTGGCCGAGGACGCCGAGTAGTCTCGTCGTCCCCATGAGCTCTCCGGTCCCGCCAACGGTCCTACAAAGCAGGCCCCACGGCCTTCTCCTGGGTTTCTTTGCCCCCGGCCCTCGTCGGGGGCTTCTTTGTGCACCGGCCCATGCGCGGTCCCTCGCGTAAGGGCGACGCCGGCGGCATGGACGCGAGCCCTCCTCGCCGTCGGGCGGATGGGAAGAGCCGCTCGCCGCGCGAGCCCCGTCCGCGCTCGGCACGCCGCCGCCATGTGTGGTTTTTACGCGACGCTACCTGCGCGGTATACTAATTCGCTGTATGTGAACACGCACCACCCGAGCAACAGGGGAGACACATGAGCACCGCCGACTACAAGACCATGACCACCGCGGAGATCCGCGAGGACTTCCTCAAGTTCTTCGAGTCCAAGGGCTGCAAGCTCTGCGCCTCGTCCTCCCTTGTTCCGGACGATCCGTCGCTTCTTCTCGCCAACGCGGGCATGAACCAGTTCAAGGAGTACTACCAGGGCTCCAAGACCATGAAGGAGATCGGCGCCTGCTCCTGCCAGAAGTGCCTGCGCACCAACGACATCGACAACATCGGCGATGCCCGTCACCTATCCTTCTTCGAGATGCTCGGCAACTTCTCCTTCGGCGGCTACTCCAAGGCCGACGCCATCGCTTGGGCCTTCGAGTTCATCACCGGCGAGGAGCACCTGGGCCTTCCCATCGACCGTCTTTATATGACCGTCTTCGAGAACGACGACGAGGCCATCGAGCTGTGGCGCGCCCAGGGCGTGGCTTACGACCACATCTCCCGCCTCGGCGAGGAGGACAACTTCTGGGCCGCCGGCCCCACCGGCCCCTGCGGCCCCTGCTCCGAGATCTACTTCGACCAGGGCGAGGAGTACGGCTGCGGCGAGCCCGACTGCGCGCCGGGTTGCGACTGCGACCGCTTCCTCGAGTTCTGGAACCTCGTCTTTACCCAGTATGACCGCCAGGAGGACGGCTCGATGCCCGAGCTGCCCCACCGCAACATCGACACCGGCATGGGCCTCGAGCGCATTGCGGCCATCATGCAGCACAAGGGCACGAACTACGACGGCGACCTTCTCCAGTCCCTCATCGGCGTCGGCGAGAAGCTCTCCGGCCACGCCTACGGCACCGACGCCGCCAAGGACCGCAGCCTGCGCATCCTTGCCGACCACTCCCGCGCCGTCACCTTCATGATCGGCGACGGCATCCTGCCGGGCAACGAGGGCCGCGGCTACATCCTGCGCCGCCTGCTCCGCCGCGCCGTCTACCACGCGCGCCTCATGAGCATCGAGAGCCCCTTCCTCTCCAACTACGTTGACGAGGTCACGCGCCTCATGGGCGGCAACTATCCCGCGCTCACCGAGCAGTCCGCCCTTATCCAGGGCATCGTCCGCGCCGAGGAGGAGCGCTTCGGCGCCACGCTCGACGCCGGCGAGAGCATGCTCGAGGGCGAGTGCGCCAAGCTGGACGAGGCCGCCGTGCTGCCCGGCGAGGTCGCCTTCAAGCTGCACGACACCTATGGTTTCCCCATCGACCTCACCCGCGAGATCTGCGAGGCCGCCGGCCACGACGTGGACATGGAGGGCTTCGACGCCTGCATGACCGAGCAGAAGGAGCGCGCCCGCGCCGCCGCCAACCGCGACGCCTGGGGCACCTTCAACGACGTCTGGACCGCGCTTTCCGATAAGCTCGCCGCGACCGAGTTCGTGGGCTACGACGAGGATTCCGCCGACGGCTGCGAGGTCGCGGCCATCGTCGCCGGCGACGCCGAGGCCGAGCGCGCCCAGGCGGGCGACGAGGTCTCCGTGGTTCTCGCCAAGACCCCGTTCTACGCCGAGATGGGCGGCCAGTGCGGCGACACCGGCTACCTCGAGTCCGCTTCCGGCGCCCGCGTCCGCGTGAACGAGACCAAGGGCAAGAACGGCCTCTACGTGCACACGGGCGTTGTCGAGGACGGCGAGCTCGCCGTGGGCGACGTGGTCCGAGCCGTGGTCGACCACGGCCGCCGCGAGCTCATCCGCCGCAACCACACCGCCACCCACCTGCTCGACGCCGCCCTTAAGAAGGTCCTCGGCGAGCACGTCTCCCAGGCCGGCTCCTTCGTGGGCCCCGACCGCCTGCGCTTCGACTTCACGCACTTCGAGGCCATGACGGCCGACGAGCTCGCGCGCGTAGAGGGCATGGTCAACGCCGAGATCTTCGCCGCCGAGCCCATCGTGACCCGTGTCATGGGCATCGACGAGGCCAAGGCCTCCGGCGCCGTCGCCCTCTTCGGCGAGAAGTACGGCGACGTTGTGCGCGTGGTCTCCACCGGCGACTCCGACGCGCCCTTCTCCCGCGAGCTCTGCGGCGGCACCCACGCCCGCAACACCGCCGATCTCGGCCTCTTCAAGATCGTCTCCGAGAGCTCCGTGGGCTCCAACGCCCGCCGCATCGAGGCCGTGACCTCTATGGGCGCCATCGAGCACCTCGACGAGCAGCTCGAGCTTCTCTCCGGCATCGCCCGCGAGCTCAAGTGCCGCCCCTCCGACGCCGCCGAGCGCGTGAGCGGCCTCAACGCCGAGGTCCGCGACCTGCGTAAGAAGCTCGAGGCCGCCACGACCGGCGCCGGCTCGAACAAGGTGGCCGCCGCCTTCGAGCAGGCCGTCCAGCTCGACGGCTACAAGGCGGTCGTCGCCCGTCTCGACGGCCTCACCGGCAAGGACATGCGCTCTGCCTGGGACGGCATCCGCGACGCCGCCAAGGGTGAGCCCGTTGCCTGCGTGATCGCGTCGGCCACTCCCGACGGCAAGGTCGCGCTCCTGGCCGGCGGTACCGACGCCGCCGTCGCCTCCGGCTTCTCCGCCGGCAACATCGTCAAGGCCATCGCCGGCCTCGTCGGCGGCCGCGGCGGCGGTCGCCCGAACATGGCCCAGGCCGGCGGCTCCGACGTCTCCGGCATCGACGCCGCGCTCGACGCCGCCAAGAAGGAGCTTGGCCTCTAGTGCGCGTCCTCGCCCTGGATATCGGGGAGGTCCGCGTCGGCGTCGCCGTGAGCGACCCGGCCGGCCGCGTGGCCTCCCCGGTTTGCGTGCTGCCCGCGGCAGAGGTGCTCGCGGGTGCCCGCACCTTTCGTCGCGTCCTCGATGATTGGGAGCCTGAGCTGCTCGTATGCGGCCGTCCGATGACGATGGCGGGCGAGGAGGGGCCGCAGGCCGAGCGCGTGATGGCGCAGGCCCGTCGGATTGCGGACGACTGCGGCCTTTCCCTCGAGTTCGCCGACGAACGCCTCTCTTCCTCCGAGGCCAAGAGGATCCTGCGGGAGCAGGGTCTCTCCGAGCGCTCCATGCGTGGCAAGGTCGACATGGTCGCCGCCTCGCTCTTTCTGCAAGCATGGCTCGACGCGAACGTCGCGGCCGAAGACGACCGATAAGGCCTTTCCATGACCACACCCAGCACGACCAGCAACGGACAGCAACGGCCGCGCCGCGCCGCGCACTTCTCGGCGCCCGAGAACGCTCAGGGGGACCGGACGCAGTCCAAGGCCCGTCCTGCGCGCTCGGGCCACGCGGGCCCCGCCGCTGCCCGCCCGGCCGCAGCGTCTGCTGCCCCCGGTTCTGCCCGCACTGCCGGCTCCGGCGTATCCCAGCGCGCGGCCGCGGCGACTGCGGCCGCCTCTCGTCGCAAACCCGGCTCCGGCTCCCGTGCCGGCGCCGGTTCCGCGCTCAGCACCGGCCGTGTCTCCGGCGCGGCCGCCCGCGCCACAAAGCGTGCCGGCAGCCATGACGTCCGTCGGGAGCAGACTAAGCGCCGCGGCGGCTCGGGCATGATCGTGGGCGGGGTTATCGCCGCCGTCATCCTCATCCTGGCCGTGGTCTTCGTGGTGGTTCCGTCCTTCTCCGGCCGTTCGTCCGATACCCAGGACATCGTCGCCGGCCAGACCGTGACCGTCACGATTCCCGACGGCTCCGGCGCGTCCGCCGTGGCCCAGGCCCTCTTCGATGCCAAGGTCATTGCGAACAAGTCCGATTTCCTTACGCAGGTGAGCCGTATGAACGCCGGCTCCGACCTTAAGAGCGGCGAGTACACCATCACCACCGGCGGAGACATGAGCTCGCTCGTCGAGCTTCTCTGCAGTGGATCCAACTCAAGCGGGCTTTCCCTCACCATCCCGGAGGGTTACACGGTGGCGCGCATCGCGGCGGCCGTGGAGAGCAAGTACGGCATCTCGGCCGATGAGTTCATCGCGCAGGCCAAGGCCTCCAACTACGTGGCCGACTACTCCTTCCTCGAGGGCGCGAGCGGCGACTCGCTCGAGGGCTTCCTCTTCCCCAAGACCTACTCCTTCCCCGACGGCGCCACCGCCGACGGCATCATCCGCGCCATGCTCACCCAGTTCCAGACGGAGCTCGCGACCCTGGACCTCAGCTATCCCGAGAGCCAGGGCCTCAGCGTGGCGGACATGGTCAACCTGGCCTCTATCGTCGAGAAGGAATCCACCCAGAGCACGGCCGCGCAGGTCGCCGCCGTCTTCTACAACAGGCTCGGCAACTTCGGCGACCCCAACTACGGCTATCTGCAGTCGGACGCCACCACCGCCTACACCGTGGGCCACGACCCCACCGCGGAGGAGGTCCACGACGAGTCCGACCCCTACAGCACCTATGCCCACCAGGGCCTTCCGCCCACGCCTATCTGCTGCCCGGGCCTCGATGCCCTGCAGGCCGTGTGCTCGCCCGACCAGACCGCGCTCGACGAGGGAGACTTCTACTTCTACTTCTGGAACGACGCGGACGGCAACGTGCAGTACAAGTTCAGCAAGACCTACGAAGAGCACCAGCGGGCGATCGCCGATGCCAGCAACTAGGGGAGGGCGCCTCTCCACGGAGGCATGGCGGTATATCTCGTCGGTCGAGAGTATCGACGTGCGGGACCTCGTCGACGCGGACGTGCGGCTGTTGCTCCTCGACCGCGACAACACCTGCGTCCCGCGCGACACCAGGCGCGCGCCCGAGGCGGTCCTCGCCTGGCTCGACGACGTGCGCGCCGCCGGCATCAAGACCTGCATCGTCTCGAACAACTTCCATACCGACCAGGTGCAGGCCTCGGCGGCCGAGCTCGGCTGCGACGCGGTCGACCACGCGATGAAGCCCTCCCCGGCGGCGCTCAAGCGCGCGATGCGCCTGATGGGGGAGGGGCCCGAGCATACCGTTATGGTCGGCGACCAGGTCTTTACCGACGTGGTGGCCGGAAATCTCGCGGGCGTTCGCACCGTCCTTGTGCGTCCGCAGTGCCGACGTGACCTCTGGTACACCTACGTGTTCCGCGCCTTCGAGCACATCGCGCTTCACGGCAAGAAGTTCGAGGGGGAGTAGGGCCCTCTTCGGCGCCTCGCGTTTCTCGTTGGGGCTGCGACCTTGCCGATGGCCGCATTCTTGCTAAGAAACCGCCCCGCAACGCCGGCCGTGTAGAATCTTTCCTTGATATAGACGTGACACGGGAGTTCCACGGTTTGGCAAACGATGCGGGCTACATAGTTCATGAGGGGTGCGACCACATCTTCTTCGTCGGGTTTCTCGGCGCAGGCAAGTCGACGCTGGCCCGCAACCTCGGCTCGCTCTTCCACCGCCCGTGCGTGGACACGGACCGCATCGCCGAGCGCCTTCTCGGAAAGACGATTGCCCGCACCTTCGCGGAGGACGGCGAGGCGGCTTTCCGTGACGCCGAGACCCGTGGTCTCGCCACCCTGCTCGCGCGCAAGTCTCTGCTTGTGAGCTGCGGCGGGGGAATCGTGGAGACGCGGCGCAACATCGAGCTCATGCACGAGATGGGCACGGTCGTCTTTCTCGACGGCGATCTTTCCGACTCTATGCGACAGATCAAGAACACGGCGCGTCGCCCGGACCTCGGGGACGCGCGCCAGGCGGAGCTGCTCTATCTTCATCGCCGCCCGCTGTACGAGGAGAGCGCGGACATCCGCATCGACATACGTAACAAGAGCTTCGAGCAGGTGGCGCTGGAGAGCGGCCAGCTGCTCTGGGAGAAAGGCCTTCTATGAGCGAAGAGACGACCGCGACCGGGCAGGCAGGGAAGGCTGTGGAGACCGCGACGGCCGCCGGCGCCGCGCAGGTCGGGCGGGCGCCCGAGCGCGCCGATGCCGCCCCGGCCTCCGAGAACGCGCCGGCCGCGGAGGAACCCGCCGCCGTCGAGGTGTCCAAGCGCCGCCAGTGGGTCACGCTGAGGGGCACGTCCATGGACCTGCGCGTGGGCGCGGGGCTCGTGGACGGGGTCGCGCACGACTTCGCCTCGGCCGTAGGCCGCCCGCGGCGCCTCGCGCTCGCGCTCGACGCCGCGTGCCCGGACGACCTTGCGGAGGAGCTCCGCCGAGGACTTACCGACCAGGGCTTCGACGTCCGCTCGTTCACGGCCGCGTCCGGCGCGGACGCCTGCCGGTTCTCGGCGCTCGAGGGGTTCCACGGCGAGCTCGCCCGCGTCGGCGTGACCTCCGACGACCTGATCGTGGCCGTCGGCCGCGAGGAGTCGCTCTCCCTCGCCGCCGCGGCGTCGGCGCACTGGTGCGGCCACACGATGCTGGCCGCGGTGCCGCTCGACTTCTCTGCGGCCATATCGGCCGGGGTCACGCCGCGCGCGCTCGACGTCGCGGGCGCGCCGCGCTCCGTCGTCACCGAGGGCTGCGCGCGCTTTGAGGTCGCCGACCTCGAGGTTCTTCAGCGCCTGAGCTCTGCCGAGGACGTGCTGTATGCCCGCGCACAGATGGTCGCGGCCGCCATGGCCGACTCGGACAAGGCCTTCGGCGCTCTCTGGGACGCCGCCGGGCTCATCTCTGCCGGCGAGCCCGGCGCCCTCGTGGATGCGCTCACCGAGGGTATCCGCAGCAAGGGCAAGGTCGTCTCCTCGACCTCCGTGGCTATCAGGCAGTCGGCGGATTACGGCCAGACGCTTATGCGCGCCTTGCGAGAGGTGGTGGGCCCCGACGTTCCCGCCTCGGCGCTTCTCGCCGACGCGATGAGATTCGCCGCGCGCCTTGCCGCCGCTTCCGAGCAGCTCTCCATCGACGACATGTTCACCCAAGACGAGCTGCTCGAAAAGCTCGGCCTCGGCACGGTCGAGGTCTCCGTGGACGCCGCTGAGCTCGTGGAGGCCGTCAAGCGCGAGCGCTTCGCCCGCACGAACCGCTTCATGCTCGCGCTGCCGCGCGCAATAGGCCGCGTGCGCCTCACGGCCATCGATTCCGATGTTCTTGCCGAGCACGTCGAGGCGTGGTGCGCGAGCCGCTAGCCCCTGGTTTGTTTGGAGAGAAGCGACGGCACCGGCGCACGTGCGCCCGCCGTCGCTTCTTTTTTATCGGGCGTACAATTGCGCAGGCGAGCGCAAGGGCACGTGGGCAACGCGTGCGGGCCTGGGCGCGCTACAAGCCAATAAGCGCGGGCCGAGGGCCCGCATACAAAGAAAGGACCTGTTCACATGGCAGATGCACAAGCATGCGCCGGGCGCGTCGCGCGTCTTCGCGAGGTCATGGCCGAGCGCGGCTACGACGCGGTGATTCTGCGCAACAACCCCGACCTGCGCTGGCTCACCGGCGCCGAGCGAGTCTTCGACGACGAGGTGGCCCACACCGCCTTCATCACCGCCGACGGCCAGTGGCTCCACACGGACTCCCGCTACTGCAACACCTTCCGTGAGCGCCTCGGGGCCGACACCGCCTGGGCCATCGACGAGGAGATTATCCAGCCCGCAGCCTGGGCCGCCGCCCGCGCCAAGGAGACCCGCTCCCGCGTCGTGGCCGTCGAGGACACCTGCGACCTCGCCTTCTTCGACTCCTTCGGCCAGGCCTGCCTCGACGCCTCGATCGCGTGCCTGACCCCGCGCCTGCACGGCGACATCTGCGACCTGCGCATGGTCAAGGACGCCGAGGAGATCGAGCTCATGCGCCATGCTCAGACCATCACCGACGCCGCCTTCGCCCACATCTGCGGCTTCATCAAGCCGGGCCTCACCGAGCAGCAGATTCGCGTCGAGCTCGAGAACTTCATGTTCAATAACGGTGCCGACGCGCTCTCCTTCGGCTCCATCATCGCGGCCGGCCCCAACGGCGCGAACCCGCATGCGCAGCCCGGCGAGTATGTGGTCAAGAAGGGCGATATGATCGTCATGGACTACGGCGCCGGCTACCATGACTACCACTCCGACATGACCCGCACCGTGTGCGTGGGCGAGCCCTCCGAGGAGCAGCGCCGCGTGTACGACGTCGTCCGCGAGGCCCACGAGACCTGCGCCGCTGCGGTCAAGCCCGGCTGCATCGGCGCCGATATACACGAGCTCGCGGTGAAGGTCATCACCGACGCGGGCTACGGCGACTACTTCAAGCACGGCCTCGGCCACGGCGTGGGCGTGGAGATCCACGAGAACCCGAACTTCGGCCGCCGTTGGAAGCGTCCGGTGCCCGAGGGCTCCGTCGTGACCATCGAGCCCGGTATCTACCTGCCCGGCAACTTCGGCGTTCGCCTCGAGGACTTCGGTCTCGTGACCGCGGACGGCTACGTTCCCTTCACGAAGTCGACCCACGACCTCGTCTGCATCGACTGCTAAGGCATCTCTCGCCGAACTTCGCGTAGGTTCCGGCAGATAAAACAGGACCGAATTTAATATAAAAAATATGCGGCTGTTCGCCTTGGGACCTCGTTCCCGTTGCGGGCGGCTGCATTTTTATGAGCTGAATTCTCAGGAAAAATCATCCAAAACTTGTCTGAATTTGAATTTCCTTGAACGATTTGGGCACTCACGCGCTATAGTTGTGGACGATGTATGGAGCAGGTGAGTAGGAATCGTGGAAGGGTCCTTCGCGCCTGCTTCGCGTCGAAGCAAGAGAGTCCGCAAATAGGAAAGGGAGGTATGCGGTGGTTAGCATTGTTCTAGCCAGTCACGGGACGTTCTCCGAGGGCATCAAGATGTCCGGCCAGATGATCTTCGGCCCTCAGCCGGACGTCGAAGCCGTGACGCTCATGCCCGAGATGGGGCCAGACGACCTCAGGGCAAAGATTCTCGAGACCGTGGAGGGTTTCGAGGAGAAGGACCAGGTCCTCTTCCTGGTCGACCTGCAGGGCGGCACGCCCTGGAACCAGATCTCGCTGCTGCTTGAGGAGCCGGGCCACGAGAACTGGGTCGCCGTCGGAGGCATGAACCTGCCGATGGTCATCTCCGCTTACGGCGAGCGCATGGGGGTCGACACGGCCGCCGAGGTCGCCAAGGCCATCTACCCCGAGGCCAAGGCCGGCGTCTGCGTCAAGCCGGAGTCCCTGACTCCCGCCGATGAAGCTCCCGCCGCCGCGCCCGCGCCCGTGGCCCAGGGCGCCATCCCCGAGGGCACCGTCCTCGGCGACGGCCACATCAAGATCGCGCACGTCCGCATCGACACGCGCCTTCTCCACGGCCAGGTCGCCACGGCCCTCACCAAGTCGGTCGCTCCCGACCGCATCATCGTCGTCTCCGACGGCGTTGCCCGCGACCAGCTGCGCAAGACCATGATCGAGCAGGCCGCGCCTCCGGGAGTCCCCGCCAACGTCGTCCCCATCAGCAAGATGATCGAGGTCTTCAAGGACCCGCGCTTCGGCGCCACCAAGGCGATGCTTCTCTTCGAGAAGCCTCAGGACCTGCTCGAGACCCTCAAGGGCGGCGCGGATATCAAGGCCGTGAACATCGGCTCCATGGCCCACTCCGTCGGCAAGGTCGTCGTGACCAACGCCATCGCCATGGACCAGGACGACCTCGACTGCGTCACCGCCCTTCACGACGCCGGCCTCACCGTCACGGCGCAGAAGGTCCCGTCCGACAAGGCGCTCAGCTACGACGAGCTCGTCTCGCAGGCGAAGTCCGCCCTGGCCGCCAACTAACACGTAAGGAGGATGGGTCATGAACCCAATCACGATTCTGCTCATCGTCATCGTCGCCTTCTTTGCCGGCATGGAGGGCATCCTCGATGAGTTCGAGTTCCACCAGCCCCTGGTGGCCTGCACCCTGATCGGCCTGGTCTCCGGCCACCTCAGCGAGGGCATCATTCTGGGCGGCTCGCTCCAGCTCATGGCGCTCGGCTGGGCCAACATCGGCGCTGCCGTCGCCCCTGACGCGGCCCTCGCCTCCGTCGCCTCGGCCATTCTGATGGTCCTCGGCCTGAGCGGAAATACCGATTCCACCACCGCGATCAACACCGCCATCGCCGTGGCCGTGCCGCTTTCCGTCGCCGGCCTCTTCCTCACGATGATCTGCCGCACCCTCGCCACCGGCATCGCCCACATCATGGACGGCGCCGCCGAGAAGGGCGACTTCGGCGCCATCGAGCGTTGGCAGTTCATCGCCATCGCCATGCAGGGCGTCCGCATCGCCATCCCGGCCGCCTGCCTCTGCTTCATCCCGTCCGAAGCCGTGACGGCCGCGCTCAACGCGATGCCCGCCTGGCTCTCCGGCGGCATGGCCGTCGGCGGCGGCATGGTCGCCGCGGTCGGCTACGCCATGGTCATCAACATGATGGCCACCAAGGAGGTCTGGCCGTTCTTCGTGCTCGGCTTCGTCCTCGCCGCTCTCTCCGAGCTCACCCTCATCGCCCTCGGCGCCATCGGCATCTCGCTCGCCCTTCTCTACCTCGGCCTCAAGGACCTGGCCAAGCAGGGCGGCGGCTCCGGTTCCGCCGGCTCGGGCGACCCGCTCGGCGACATCCTGAACGACTACGAGTAGGAAGGGAGCGATTCACATGGCAGAGAACAAGATCACGCTTTCCAAGTCCGACCGCCAGGCGGTTTGCTTCCGCCACCAGTTCCTCCAGGGCTCTTGGAACTACGAGCGCATGCAGAACGGCGGCTGGTGCTATTCCATGATCCCCGCGATCAAGAAGCTCTACAGCGATCCCGAGGACCAGAAGGCCGCCCTTAAGCGCCACCTTGAGTTCTACAACACGCACCCCTACGTCTCCGCCCCGGTCATCGGCGTCACCCTCGCCCTCGAGGAGGAGCGCGCCAACGGCGCCCCCGTCGACGACGTCGCCATCCAGGGCGTGAAGGTCGGCATGATGGGCCCGCTCGCCGGCGTCGGCGACCCCGTCTTCTGGTTCACCCTTCGCCCGATCCTCGGTGCGCTGGGCGCCTCTCTCGCCCTCTCCGGCAACATCCTCGGCCCGATCCTCTTCTTCGTGCTGTGGAACGTCATCCGCATCGCCTTCCTGTGGTACACGCAGGAGTTCGGCTACAAGGTCGGCTCCTCCATCGCCAAGGACCTCTCCGGCGGCCTGATGGGCAAGGTCACCGAGGGCGCGTCCATCCTCGGTATGTTCATCATCGGCTCGCTGGTCGAGCGCTGGGTCTCCATCTCCTTCACCCCGGTCGTCTCGAGCGTCCAGCAGTCTGCCGGCGCCTTCATCGACTGGGCTAACCTGCCGGCCGGCGCCGAGGGCGTCAAGGAGGCTCTCACCATGTACAGCTCGATCGGCGCCACCGCGCTCGACGAGTACAAGGTGACCACTCTCCAGAGCAACCTCGACTCCCTCATCCCGGGCCTCGCCGCAGTGCTCCTCACCCTGCTCTGCTGCAAGCTCCTCAAGAAGAACGTGAGCCCGATCGCCATCATCCTCGCGCTCTTCGCCGTGGGCATCATCGGCCGCGTCGTCGGCTTCATGTAAGATGTCCGAGTAGCAATCGCTACGCGCACGGGCCGCACCCCGCCGCATGGGGTGCGGCCCGTTTTTCGTATCGAGCGGGACCTTGCGCCGGCGCGGCCGCTCGCGAATAAGCGGCGGCTCCGCCGAGCGCGTCTCTCGCTGGAGCCGCCGCAGGAGTCGGCGGACCAAACGCACAGGAATCGGATTTTAAGGAGCGCCACGTATGGCCCAGTCCCAGAACACCAAGGTCGAGTACTCGTCCAAGGCGAGCTCCCTCAACGGCCTCACCTCCCGCGGGGACGTGATGATCGGCGACCGCGCCTTCGAGTTCTACAACGAGCGCAACGTCGAGGACTATATCCAGATTCCCTGGGAAGAGATCGACTACGTGGCCGCAGAGGTCCTGCCGGGCAAGAAGATCGCCCGCTTCGCGATCTTTACAAAGGGCAACGGCCACTATAGTTTCAGCACGCGCGACAACAAGGCCGCGCTGCGCGCCGTGCGCGAGCATATCCCTGCCGAGCGCCTGCAGAAGAGCCCCTCGGTCCTCACTGTGCTCAAGGCCGGTGTGCGGAGTCTGTTGCATTTGGGGCGTTGAGCGCCGGGGTGTTATAATCCTTCAGATGTATGCAAGGGGCCGTTATGCGCGGCCAAGACGAAAGCGAGTCATTAGATGCAGCAGATCAGCACCGCCGAGTTCAAGAACGGCATGGGCCTCAAGATCAAGGACAAGATCTACACCCTCGTCGAGTTCCAGCACGTCAAGCCTGGCAAGGGCGGCGCGTTTGTCCGTTACAAGATCAAGGACCTCCGCTCCGGGCGCGTGATCGGCGACCAGACCTGCAACGCCGGCACCAAGTTCGACTCCGTCATGCTTTCCACCAAGGAGATGCAGTATCTCTACAACGACGGCGACAACTATTACTTCATGGACATGGAGACCTACGACCAGATCCCCGTGCCCGCCGACTTCATCGGCGACAACGCCAAGTGGTTCAAGGAGAACGACAACTGCCTGCTCATGTACGCCGATGAGGACCTCCTCACCGTCCAGCCCCCGATGTTCATCGAGGTCGCCATCACCGAGACCGACCCCGGCTTCAAGGGCGACACGGTCCAGGGCGGCTCCAAGCCCGCGACCGTCGAGACCGGCGCCGTCGTCCAGGTCCCGATGTACCTCAACGAGGGCGAGGTCATCAAGATCGACACCCGCGAGGGCAAGTTCGTCTCCCGCGTCTAAGCACCGCATTTAGCATCAGCAGCCGCCCCGAGAACCGGGGCGGCTCGACCCTAAAAGGGGGTAACCATGGCAGAAACCGAGCTTTCCGTCGCCGGCATCGGTATCTCAAAGAGCGTCGTCTCCACCATCGTCAGCCTCGCCGCCAAGCGCGTCGAGGGAGTCGCCTCGGTCGGCGGCAACGACATCGCGTCGAGCCTCATCTCGGTATTCACGAGCCGCACGGTTTCCCCGGACGCGGCCGTCGAGTCCTTTGTCGAGAACGATGCCCTCCACGTCGTCGTCCACCTCGCCGTGTTCTACGGCTACCCCTTCACTAAGCTCGCCGCCGACGTCCGCGACGCCGTGGCCCAGGCCGTGAGCGAGCAGATGGGCGTCGATACCTCGGCCGTCGACGTGTGCATCGACAGCCTCGTCTTCCCGAAGGAGTAGCGTGGGTTATCGATTCGCAGGGCGCACCCGCGCCCGCAGCCAGGCGCTGCAGCTCATGTTCCAGGCCGAGGCTTCCGGCCGCACCGTGGCCGAGGTGCTCGACGGCGAGTACACGCTCTACAACGGCCCGCTGCGCGAGTTCGGCCGTGAGCTCGCCCTCGGGTGCGACGGCGTGCGCCACGACCTCGACGCCATTATCGCCACGAGGTCCAAGGAGTGGTCCATCAACCGCATGCCCGCGGTGGACCGCAACATGCTTCGGCTCTCGCTCTTCGAGATGATTTATGTGCCCGAGGTCGACATCCCCGTCGCCATCAACGAGGTCGTCGAGCTCGCCAAGGCCTACGGCACGGACGAGTCCGCGGGCTTTATCAACGGCGTTCTCGGCCGCATCGCCGACGACATCGAGGCCGGCGTCGACGTGGTCGCCAAGGCACATGAGGAGCTCTCCGCCCGCGGCGAGACGTCCGCAGACGTCCAGTACGCGCTGGAGGGCGGCAAGAACGACGTCTGGGAAGAGCCCGAGGAGGAGCTCGAGCCCGTTGTCTTCGGTGCCGACATGCTCGACGAGCTCACCGGCGGCATCTGGTACGTCGAGGGCCCCGGCACCGTGTACGAGGACGACGAGGAAGACTGGTAATGGCCAGGGTCGATACCTCCAAGTACCAGACCTTCCCCCAGATCACCGAGCGCCTCGACGACATCGTGGCGCAGGTGAGGGACAAGGAAATCTCGCTCGAGCGCTCGCTCGACCTTTTCGATGAGGCGATCGCGCTCGGCTCCAAGGCCGTCGAGATGGTCGATGCCACGGACTTCTCGCCTGAGGAGGCGGCCAAGCTCGAGGAAGAGGCCGCCAAGAAGGACGGAGAGCCCGAGGGCGATGAGCCTTCCGAGCCTCAGGAGAACGAATAGTGGCAAAGAAGCGACGACTCGACGAGGAACTCGTTGAGCAGGGTTTCTTTGCGAATAAGGACGAGGCCTTGCGCGCCGTTATGGCGGGTGAGGTCTCGACTTCTGACCGCCGTTTGACGTCGGCGGGGGAGCGCGTGGCCATAGGCCTTCCGCTTCATGTGAAGGGGCGCGGGGCCTTCGTGAGCCGCGGCGGGCTCAAGCTCGAGCGCGGGCTCGACTTCTTTGGGGTCGACCCCGCGGGTCTCGGCTGCGTTGACGTGGGGTGTTCCACCGGCGGCTTCACGGATTGCCTGCTCAGGCGAGGCGCCGCGCACGTGATCTCGGTGGACGTGGGATACGCGCAGTTCGACTGGGGATTGCGCCAGGATGCCCGCGTTCAGCTGCTCGAGCGCACGAACATCGTCGATGTTCCGGGTATCGTCGGCTCGGGCTGCGTCGACCTTGCCGTATGCGACGTCTCGTTCACCTCGGTCACGACGGTCCTGCCGGCGGTCCTCGAGCTGCTCCGGCCGCACGGCAGCTTCCTCACGCTCGTGAAGCCGCAGTTCGAGGCGGCGCGCGAGGACGTGGGGGAGGGCGGCGTCGTCCGCGACCAACGTGTCCGCGACGCTGCCGTCGAGCGGGTCCGCGCGGCCTTCGAGGCCGGCGGCCTCACCGTGGCCGGCGTCTGCGAGAGTCCCATCCACGGGGCCAAGGGCAACGTCGAGTATCTGCTTCTCGGCTCGCGGTAAGGGCTTCTCGGCGCTTTTTGGGCGGGGCTCGCCGGCAATTCATTCGATATAAAGAAACACTGCCACCGGCTTGTCTTTCTCCCCCATGGGGCAAGAAAGGCAGCCGGTGGCAGTGTTTAGGTAAAGTCCTTGGCCGGGACGTCGCTTTAGTACCCTTTTGCCATTCTTTGGCGAATCGTGAAGTACTGCAGCACGAGCAGGAGCAGCAGGATGGCCATGCAGACGAGGGAGCCGACCACGGCGCCCGAGAGCCCGGCGAAGTTCACGAGCAGCATCGCCACGGGGATGCTGAACACGAAGGCGGCCCCGTAATAGAGCGTGACCTCGCCCTGGGCGCGCAGCACGGTGATGATCTGGTAGAGGAAGTCGATGCAGGCGCAGACGCCGCCCGTGCCTACCATCACGTAGACGAGGCTGCGGAACTGCTCGAAGTCCAGTCCGTACATGATGCCGAGCAGAGGGATCCCCAACGTGCCCATAAAGACGGCCATAGCGCCCGTCGTGAGGGTGATCACGCCGATCATCGCGAGGACGAGCAGGTCGAAGCGGCGGCGCTTCTCCGGGTCGTCCCAGATCCGCGCGAGGCGAACGAGCTGCGGCTTATAGATGAACGCGCTGATCATGAGGATGGTGTGCGCGGGGAAGTACATGGCGTTGTAGTAGAGCTGGTTGTCGTAGCTGAGCACGCCCTCCATGGCCAGCTTGGGCATCGAGTCGATGACGTTGTAGAGGAAGAGCGCCGCGAAGAGGGGCCAGCAGGCACGGAAGAGCTCGCGGACGCCGCGGAAGGTCGGGCGGCCGCCGCGGTCCGTCTCGAGCAGGGCAAGAGGCGCGCTCAGCAGCACCAGCGAGGCGACGGCGGCGATGGCCATGCCCCAGCTCGCCCAGGAGAGGTTCCTCGTGAGCAGGAGCATGACCGTGAAGACGGCGAAGCTGCCCGCGCAGCGCACGCCCTGCGAGAGCCCGGCCAGGTAGAGCTTGTCCTTCTGCTGCAGGCGCCCCTCGTAGACGTCGGCCAGGCCGTCGACCGCGCGGAACACGAGCACGCCCATGCAAATGGACATCATCGGGTCGGCGTACCCGCGCAAGCGGCAGTAGGCCCAACCCACGACGAGCATCGCCGCGCAGGTCAGGGCACGGTGGACCTGGTAGTCGGAGAAGGACTGCATCTCGTCGATGTCGGAGACCTGGTAGGTGCGCGTGCCGAAGTTCGCGAGGAAGAGCAGCAGCGTGCCGATGGTAAAGGCCATGGAGAAGAGGCCCGCCTGCTCGGCGCCCACGAACCATGTGCACACCATGGTCAGAAGCGGGAAGAGCGCGCCCCAGGCCGCCTGGCCCGCCGTGTTGAGCACGTAGTCCCGCGTGGTCTGGTGCGCGAGATACTGCTCGGAGAGCGCCGATTCCTGGCGTCCGAAGACGGCGCCGATGAGTCGGTTCCACCATTTCTCGGCGCTGCGGCGAAGAAAACCGGGTTGGCGCTCCTTACGGGCCGTGTCGGGGGCCTCGGCCGCCGCGGAACGGGAGGCGGCCGAGGCCCCCGACACGGAACGGGGGACGGCGGCCTTCTTGCCCCGCATCGGGGCCTTTATCCGCTTTCCGTCGACCTTGAGCGCGAGCTTCTTGATTGGGTTTTCCGCCATAGGGCGCCTCTCTTCATAGGTTTACGAGAGGAGATTGTATATCCCGGGGCGCGGCAACCTGGGGAAGCCGCCGAGTCCCTACCGTGAACTCATTGTTTCGCCAGCGGCGGTTTTTTGTCGGCGGACGGTAGGCGCGCTAAGGTATGAGAAGTCAAACCATGCCGCGACGGCGCATATGTGCCCTGCGGCCCCATGGAGGGAGACGCGTTGACCAAAACGAAGCTCACCATCGAGGAGGAGGCCGCCCTCGGGGCGCTCCAGGGCGTGGACGTCCCCGAGCAGATCCGCAACAACATGGCGCTCTTCCTGCGCCTGGTGCGCAAGGTGCTCGAGGAGGCCGACCAGGACCTGCGAGCCATCTTCGACGTCCTGCTCTTCGACGCCATCGCGATGAACGACGACGCCGACGAGTCCGAGGCCGAGCACGAGGCCTTCGAGGACATGGCCGACATCATCAAGGAGCTCGACGAGCACAACACCACGCTGCTCATGCGCGCCTTCGTGACCTTCTTCCACCTCGCCAACATCTGCGAGGAGAACTACCGCGTCAAGTCCCTGCGCAAGCGCGAGAGCGAGGCCCCCGTCGACGACGCGGCCGACCCCATCAACGACCTCACCATCGCCTACAGCCAGCTCGTGGACGAGTGCGGCCGCGGCAAGGCCAACGCGCTGCTCAACCGCCTCGAGTTCCGCCCCGTCTTTACCGCGCACCCCACCGAGGCGCGCCGCAAGGCCGTCGAGGGCAAGATCCGCCGCATCTCCGGCCTGCTCGAGAAGCACGAGGGCCTGGGCGGCGTCGCCGCGCTCGAGAACGAGCGCATGCTGCTGCAGGAGATCGACGCGCTCTTCCGCACGAGCCCCATCGCTCACAAGAAGCCGACCCCCGTCGAGGAGGCCGACACCATCATCGACATCTTCGACAACACCCTCTTCGAGATGGTTCCCGAGGTCTACCGCCGCTTCGATGACTGGGAGCTCGGCGAGAAGTCCGGCACCGTGCCGCCCGTGTGCCCCGCGTTCTTCCACCCCGGCAGCTGGATCGGCTCCGACCGCGACGGCAACCCCAACGTCACCGCCAAGGTGAGCCGCGCCGTGGCCGAGAAGTACCGCGTCCACATGCTCGAGACCCTGGCCGACGCCACGCACTTCACCGGCCGCAACCTCACCATGGACGCCATCTCCACCGAGCCCTCCAAGAAGCTCATGAACCTCTGGAGCCACCAGTGCGAGATGAGCGAGTCCATCACCAACCGCGCGATCGGCATCTCGGCCTCCGAGCTGCACCGCGCGTGCATGCTCGTCATCGCTGAGCGCCTGCGCGCCACCATCGACCGCACGGCCGACGTCATGTACGCCGACTGCGAGGAGTACATCGCCGACCTGCGCGTCGTTCAGGACTCCCTTGCCGAGGCCGGCGCCGCACGCACGGCCTACGGCCCGGTCCAGAAGCTCATCTGGCAGGCGCAGTCCTTCGGCTTCCACATGGTCGAGATGGAGTTCCGCCAGCACTCCGTCGTGCACTCCCGCGCCCTCGCCGACATCAAGGAGCACGGCCGCTGGGGCGAGAGGGGAGAGCTCGACCCCATGACGCACGAGGTGCTCGACACCTTCCGCGCCATCGGGCAGATCCAGCGCAAGAACGGCGTGGACGCCGCCCGTCGCTACATCATTTCCTTTACCAAGTCCGCTCAGAACGTGGCCGATGTCTACGAGCTCGCGCGCCTCGCGTTCGCGCACGAGGACGACGTGCCCGTGCTCGACGTGGTGCCCCTCTTCGAGCAGCTCGAGGACCTGCAGGGCGCCGTGGACACCCTCGACGAGATGATCAAGCTCCCCGAGGTGCGCCGCCGGCTCTCCGAGACGGGCGGCCGCCTGGAGGTCATGCTCGGCTACTCCGACTCCTCCAAGGACGCGGGCCCGACCTCGGCCACCCTCACGCTGCACAAGACGCAGGAAGCCATCGCCAAGTGGGCCGACTCCAACGGCATCGACCTTATCCTCATGCACGGACGCGGCGGCGCCGTGGGCCGCGGCGGCGGCCCCGCCAACCGCGCGGTCCTCTCGCAGCCCAAGGGCTCCGTCAACTGCCGCTTCAAGCTCACCGAGCAGGGCGAGGTCATCTTTGCGCGCTACGGCGACCCGACCCTGGCCCGCCGCCACGTCGAGTCCGTGGCCGGCGCCACGCTGCTGCAGTCCGCGCCGTCCGTGGAGTGGACGAACACCGACTCCACCGAGAAGTACGCCGAGCTCGGCCAGGCGCTGGACGAGGCCTCGCACGAGCGCTACCTCGACCTTCTGAACACCGAGGACTTCGCGTCGTGGTTCAGCACGGTGACCCCGCTCGCCGAGGTCGGCCTCATGCCCATCGGCAGCCGTCCCGCCAAGCGCGGCCTGGGCGCCAAGTCCCTCGACGACCTGCGCACCATTCCCTGGATCTTTTCGTGGAGCCAGGCGCGCATCAACCTGGCCGCGTGGTACGGCCTGGGCACCGCCTGCGAGAAGCTCGGCGACCTCGAGCTGCTCCAGGCCGCCTACAAGGAGTGGCCGGTCTTCGCGACCTTCATCGACAACATCGAGATGTCCTTCTCCAAGACCGACGAGCGCATCGGTAAGATTTACCTCGCGCTCGGCGACCGCGAGGACCTGAACAAGAAGGTCCTCGACGAGATGGAGCTCACCCGCAAGTGGGTGCTCGCCATCGTGGGCGACGAGTGGCCGCTGCAGAACCGCCGCGTGCTCGGGCCCGTCATCCGCATGCGCCTGCCGTTCGTCAACGTGCTTTCCGTCACGCAGGCGCTCGTGCTTCGTACGCTGCGCACCAAGGGCGAAACGCTCACCCCGGAGGAGAAGGAGCGCTTCATCTACCTCATCCTCTGCACCGTCTCCGGCGTGGCCGCCGGCCTGCAGAACACCGGGTGATGCACAGCGCGCGAGCTGCGGTTTCGTGGATACTTTCCAGGTAAGAAATCAGGCGAGAAGTCCTTGCGGGCTTCTCGCCTTTTTTGTGGCCATCCAATCGACGGCGCGGTCCTTATGGACGGGCTCGGCGTGCGTTATGGGCGCCTGCATCAAGCTGCGTGGGTCTATGAAGTACCTAAACCGTAACAAAACGCAGGTCAGTGGGGCTATATAGGCTACCGCTCGTGGATTGTATTAATTATTGTCCGGTGGCGATGCTAAGATTCAGCCTGTTGAATCCTTAAAACAAGGGAGAGCTTTTCTTATGCAGCCTCGCAAGCATGGCATTTTGATTCGGGGGGGGGTGCCTCGTAGCGCACTCTTAACGCGCCCCGTCGCCCCTGTTAAGGCGGGTGCGTAGCCCATGCCCACCGACGCTCCCTACCGCGGCACCATTACCCGCGAGCAATGGCTCCTGCGAGAAACCCGCGTCGTCGCCCGCCTTCGCGCGGATGCGGCTAACGCCGGAGCTCCCTTGAGCTGCGAAGACGTCATCAACCTCGCAGCCGAGCAGAACATCTTCCAGTACCCCACCGAGCGCGAGGTCAAGTCCATCGCCCGCGCCTGCTGGCGCCGCCTCGACGCGCTTTCGCCCGACGAGGCCCTCCGCGACCGGCTCATAGACCTCATCGCCGCCGGCGTCCCCGATCAGGCCTGCCAGGCCAACCTCTATGCCATGGCGCGCGACAACCGCATCGTCTGGGACTTCCTCGCGGCCGTCATAAGCCCCAAGCTCCAGCGCCTCGACGAGTCCCTCCCCAAACGAGAGATCGTCGCCTTCCTCGAGGGCCTGCGCAGCCAGGACGACCGCGCCGCCCGCTGGTCGGATGCCACCTTGAACAAGATCCGCCAGGTACTCACCGCCTGCCTTGTCGGCTGCGGCATGTACGACCGCCGCAGCGAGGCCCTGCGCCGGCCTCTCCTCGACCTCACGCTCGAGCAAGCCATGCGCGCAAACGGCGACAATGCCCTGCTGCCCGCCTTTGGCCTCACGGAATAGGGGAGGCGGAGATGAGCATCCTTAGCGCGCCTGAGCAAGACATCGCGGCTGACTTCGACCGCATCCGCACCCGCTTCTGCGACGACGACTTCCTGCGCAACCGCGGCCTGGGCAACGAGGTCGGCTTCTTTGTCTACCCCTACGACGCCGCCCGCGAGCTCGATGTCCGTTCCCGCATGGCCGCTCTTGCCAAGGAATCCGAGGAAGGCCGGCTCCCGTGCCGCATCGTATACCGCAACCTCTGGGACGTCTTCGAGTCCATCTGCGAGCGGAGGCGCATCCTCGATCGCATTCCCGACCTGGAGTCTCGCCGCGGCACCGACGCGCTGCTGGCACGCCTGCAAAAGATCGCCACGCCTGAGGCTTTCGCCCAGGCGCTCGACTACGACCCGCACGAGCCCGGCCGCGACGTCCTCGTTATCGGCGGCGTCGGCGAGGTCTTCCCCATAGTTCGCGCCCATGCCGTCCTCGAGAACTGCCAGCACGTCTTTGAGGACATCCCCGTGGTCATGCTCTATCCCGGCCGCTACGACGGCCGCCAGCTCCATCTCTTCGGCACCTTGAGCGACGGCAACTACTACCGCGCCTTCAATCTCCTCTAACCGCAACTAAGGCAATCGCTCCGGTCACGGGGCGGGAAAGGTACGCCATGCGTATCCAGCAGATGTTCGAGCGCGACATCGACCGCGACATCAACGGCGTGGTCAAGGTCGCCCAGGAAGACGATGCCGCCGTCGAGCAGGAACTCGCCGAGTACGTCATCACCCGCGAGCTCTCTGGCCACTTCGCCTCGTTCTACGGCGCCTACGAGCGCGCCCTCGACGTCCCTACAGACAAGATCGGCGTCTGGATCAGCGGCTTCTTCGGCTCCGGTAAGTCGCACTTCCTCAAGATGCTCTCGTACCTGCTCACCAACCGCGAGGTCGGCGGACGCCGCGCCCTCGACTACTTCGACGGCAAGTTCGCCGACCCCATGGTCGGGGCCCAGGCCAAGCGCTGCGCCGAGGTACCCACCCAGTCCATCCTCTTCAACGTGGACAACAAGGCCGTGGGCGAGAAGGACAAGGACGTCCTCAAGCGCACCTTCGCTCGCGTGTTCTACGACGCCCTCGGCTTCTACGGCGAGGACCTCAAGCTCGCCCGCCTGGAGAAGTTCGTCGACGACCGCGGCCGCACCGAGGCCTTCCGCGCCGCCTTCGAGAACATCAACGGCGAGGCTTGGGTCGACGCCCGCGCCGAGTACGACTTCTTCTCGGACGACGTCATCGATGCGCTCGAGGAGGCTGAGGTCATGAGTCGCGCCGAGGCCGAGCGCTGGCTCACCGCCTCCGACGCCGCCGACCTCTCCATCCAGGCCCTCACCGACCAGATCCGCGACTACGCCGACGCCCAGGCCGCGGCCCACGGCGGCCGGTTCCGCCTGCTCTTCATGGCAGACGAGATCGGCCAGTTCATCGGCGGCGACGTCAACCTCATGCTCAATCTTCAGACCATCGTCGAGGAACTGGGCACCAAGTGCGCCGGCCGCGTGTGGGTCATGGTCACCTCCCAGGAAGACATCGACTCGGTGGTCAAGGTCGCGGGCAACGACTTCTCCAAGATCCAGGGCCGCTTCAACACCCGCCTCTCGCTCTCCAGCTCCAGCGCCGACGAGGTCATCAAGCGCCGCGTCCTGGCCAAGAAGCCCGTGGCGGCCGACCTTCTCCGTGCCCAATACGCCGAGACGGCCGCGGTCCTGCGCAACCTCTTTACCTTCGAGAAGTCCGCAGGCGACCTCACGGGCTACGACAACGCCGATGACTTCGCCGAGACCTTCCCCTTCGCCAACTACCAGTTCAAGCTCATGCAGAACGTCATGGGGCAGATCCGCCGCCACGGCAGCTCGGGCAAGCATCTCTCCAGCGGCGAGCGCTCCATGCTCAGCGGCTTCCAAGAGGCGGCGCAGCGCGTGGAGGACAAGGACGAGAACGCCATCGTCCCGTTCTGGATGTTCTACGACACCCTCCAGACCTTCCTCGAGGGCCACGTCCGTCGCGTGGTCGACCGTGCGGCGCAGGCCGCGGCCCACGGCGGCCAGGGCCTCGAGCCCCAGGACATCGACGTGCTTAAGCTGCTCTTCCTCCTTAAGTGGGAGGACGGCATCAAGACGACGGTGGGCAACGTGGCCACCCTCGTGTGCGACGACGCCCGCGCCGACCGTATGGCGCTGCGCGAGCAGGTCCAGGCCTCGCTCGACCGCCTGGTACGCGAGAACTACGTCGGCCGCAACGGCGAGGTGTACGCGTTTCTCACCGACGACGAGCAGGAGGTCGCGCGCCAGATCTCTCGCACCGAGGTCGACTCCTCCCGCATCACCAAGAAGATCGGCGAGGTGTTCTTCGGCGATGTCTTCCCGGCCGCGAAGCTCACGGTGGGGGAGAACAACTTCCCGGTGGCTGAGTGGCTCGACGAGACCCGCGTGAACCAGGCCGCCGGCCTTACCCTGCGCGTTATGACGGCCCTCTCGGACGAGACGGCCCTCGACCGTACAGCGCTCGTGATGCGCTCCGGCAGGACTCCCGAGGCCATCGTGGTGCTCAGCGACGAGGTCGACTACTACGACTGCCTGCACGAGGCCGCGCGCATCGAGGCCTACGCCCAAACGGTGAACTACGCGGCGTTGCCCAAGGCCATGCAGGACATCATCCGCGGGAAGAACCAGGAGCGTGCCGAGCTCGAGAAGCGCGCTGCCGCCCTCATCAAGGAGGCCGTGTGCCGCGGAACCTTCTATGCCGCGGGCGAGGAGGTCCGTCCCGCTTCGACCCAGTCGGCCGGCAGGCTTGTGGAGGAGTGCCTGAGCAGGCTCGTCTCGGGCGTCTACCCTAAGCTCGGCTTCATCGACCGCAACTACCACACAGACAACGACCTACGCGCCGTTCTCAACGGCACGGAGCAGGCCATTCCCGGACAGCAGCCCAATGCCCGCGCGCTCCAGGCGGTCGAGCAGTGGCTGAGCAACCAGGCCAGGCAGCAGCTCGCCGTGACCATGGCCGGCGTGCAGGAGCACTTCGGCGCAGCGCCCTTTGGATGGCGATGGATCGACATCGCCGCCGTCATGGCCGAGCTGATCGTCCAGGGTCGGGCGAAGGCCCGTCTTGCGGGAAAGACGCTGGGGGCGACGGACTCCAAGCTCGTCGACTGCCTGCGCAAGAACAATGAGGCGAAGAAGCTCCAGGTGGAGTGCCGCAAGCGCGTGAGCGAAGGTGTGCGCAGCCGTGCCCGCGAGGCGTTGATCGAGCTCTGCCGCGTTTCCGACGTCCCCGGCGAGGAGGATGCCCTTGCCCGCCGCGCCGTCGAGCTTCTCGCTAAGCGGGCCGAGCGCCTTCAGCGCCTGATTGACGTCGAGTACCGCGTCACGCGCTATCCCGGCCGCACCGAGGTCGAGTCTGCCTTGAGCCTCGTGAAGAAGCTCCAGGCCGCGGGCACCGACCCCGGCGACCTTCTTCCCGCCATCGCAGGCGCCTACGACGACGTGCTGGACGCGGCCGAGGACCTTGAGTCCGTCGAGAGCTTCTTCCAGGGGCAGCGGCAGCTCTTCGACAAGGCGTGGAAGCTGCACGAGGATTTGCGCGATGAGCGCGACTACCTTGCCGCAGACTCCGCGTCCATTGAGAACCTCAAGCTCATTCGCGAGGTCCTGGGCATGTCGCGCCCCTACAAGCGCATCAAGGAGCTCGGCTCCGCCTGCCAGGAGCTGAGCGACTCGTACGACGCCATGCTCAAGGCCCGCCGCCCCGAGATGCTCGACCGCGTGCGCGAGATGTACGAAGACATCAAGGGTTACGCCGCGGCCCAAAACGTCAGCCTGGCCCAGATCGGCCAGCGCGAGCTGCAGCGCCGCGACGCCGTGAACAAGACGACCTCCCTTAAAGACCTCGACGCCATTCAGGCGAAGCTCGGCACCGACCAGGCCGAGTTCTACCGCGCCGTCGACGCCGAGGTCGACCGCAGGAACGCTGTCAAGGCGCCCGCCAAGCACGTGGCCCCCGCGGTGGTCCCTCATGTAAATCCGGCCGCAACGGCCGGTTCCGCCGGCGCCTCGTCTAAGCCTGCCGGCGCGGCATCCGGCCAGCCCGCCGCGCCCGCCCTGCCCAAGCAGCGCGTCAGGACGGTCCAGCGAGCGACTCTCTGCCCGCCTAAGCGCCTGCGCAGCGAAGCCGAGGTCGAGGCCTATCTTGCCGCCATGCGAGACAAGCTCCTTGCCGCCCTCGACGGCAACGACGCCGTGCAGATCAACTAACCCGAGGGAGCCAAGACCGTGGACACCAAAGCACTCGAGAAGTTCTGCCCCTGGGCCCGCGTCCGCCTTATTGACGCGGTCGACATGCGCTGCCGCCTCTACGGCCTCGACGACGCCGGCCGCGCCGCCGCGCCCGCAGGCTCCGACATTGTCGCGGGCCGCGTCCTCGCGGCTGCCGAGAAGGCCCAGCGCGACGCCCTTATCGCCCGCATCGAAGCGCACGGGTACGACGCCCTCGTGCAGGAGGCTGCCTTCACCTGGTTCAACCGCTACATCGCCATCCGCTACATGGAGCTCCACGGCTACCTGAGCAGCAACGTCCGTATGCTCAGCTGCGCCGCGGACGGCTCCTTCGCGCCCGACTGCCTACGCCAGGCCGCGGACCTCACGCTTCCCGGTCTCGACGAAGCCGAGGTCCTGCGCCTCCTGGGCGAGAGCGACGACGAGGCGGTTTTCCGCCTGGTGCTCGTGGCCCAGTGCAACGAGCTCGCGCTTGCCCTGCCCAACATCTTTGGCCACGTGGGCGAGGCCGACGCGCTGCTGCTGCCGGGTAATCTCCTGGGCCAGGGCGCCGACGACGTCCTCTACCACCTGGTGGCGGACATTCCCGAGGAGACCTGGGCCGACCCCGAGGTCTTGGGCTGGATGTACCAGTTCTACAACGCCGAGCTCAAGGCCGACTTCTTCAACTCCAAGCGCAAGGCCGCCGCGGCAGACATCGCGCCCGCGACCCAGCTCTTTACGCCTAAGTGGATCGTGCGCTACATGGTGGAGAACTCCCTCGGCCGTCTCTGGATGCTCAACCACCCCGAGAGCACCCTGCGCGAGCGCATGGAGTACTACATCGAGCCGGACGCCGAGCACGAGGACTTCCTGCGCATAAGCAGCCCTGAGGACATCACCTTCTGCGACCCGGCGTGCGGAAGCGGCCACATCCTTTCCTATGCCTTTGAGCTGCTCTTTGCCATGTACGAGGAGTCCGGCTACCGCGAGCGCGACATCCCCGAGCTCATCCTTACCAAGAACATTGCCGGCATGGAGATCGACGAGCGCGCCGCACAGATCGCGAGCCTGGTGCTTGCCCTGCGCGCCCGCGAGCACGACCGTCGCTTCTTTAGGCGCGACGTGCACGCCGACGTGACCGTGCTCGAGAGCATTCCGTTCGAGAAGGACGAGCTCATCTACTGTAGCAAGCAGCTCGCCGAGGCCCTGATGCACCTGGGCGAGGTGGGCAGCCTGCTCGCGCCGAGCGATGGCGACCTCGAGAGCCTGCGCGCCGACCTCGCGGCCTGCAAGGGCGATCTCTTCGCCAACGCCAAGGCCCAGAAGCTCGAGCTCGCCATCCAGAAGTGCGAGAGCCTTGCCCGCCGCTTCGACGTGGTGGTGGCCAATCCGCCCTACATGGGCAGCAGCAAGTTCAACCCCTTCATGAGCGCCTGGGTCAAGAAGCACTACCCCGACGTGAAGAGCGACCTGTGCACCTGCTTCATCGAGCGAAATTTGACCCTGATTAAAGATGGCGGGATTACATCACTGGTCACTTCTGATACCTGCATGTACCTGTCCTCGTTTGTAACGATGCGCGAGAAGCTCGTTAAGCAGAACACGATTCTCGCTTTCATCGATACGCGCGGATCGAATGCGCATCCCGATGTATTTGACGCCAACGCCGTTTGGGTCCTACGGCGCGGAAATAACCCTGGCTACATCGGCTCCTACGTAAAGCTGAATCACCGTATCGGAGAAAAGGATGCAGCGCTGGTGGAGGCCATCCAAAACCCCGCCTGCGGCTGGTTCTACCGCCGAGACGCCCAAACCTTCACCCAAATCCCCGGCACCCCCATCGCCTACTGGGCCAGTGAGGGGCTTCTTAATGCTTTCATCTCCGCTGACAGGCTTTCGGCTTTCGGACGAACGTCAAAAGGGATAATTACGGGCAATAATGGCTCATTTATTCGTCAGTGGTGGGAGTGTGCCATTCGTAGCGTTAAGCTTGATGCGGAGAATTCTTCAGACCTATTTGGGGACGAGAAATGGTTCCCTTGCACTAAGGGTGGGCAATACCGTAAATGGTTCGGTAATGTTGACTCGGTTATTAACTGGCAAAATGACGGAGCCGCCGCATTTGAATCTGCCGCGAGCTTAGGAAATCATTCGCAGAACTACGCTGACGTGCTCAAATTTAAGCCGTGCTTTTCTTGGTCTGCCATTACATCTTCAATACCTTCTTTTCGCTATTCGGACGGATGCTTGTCTGAGCATGCCGGAATGTGTGCATTCGTGAAGGACGGTTTAACTCACTACCTGCTTGCGCTGTCCAATTCAAGTGTTGCAACAGCGGTGTTCACGCTCATGGCTCCGACTCTGAATATCAATGCTGGTGACATAGACCGGCTCCCCGTCTTCACGGATGCGGCCGGGCCTGTTGACGACATTGCTAAAGAGTGTGTTGACCTATCCAAAACCGACTGGGACTCGTTTGAAACCTCCTGGGATTTCAAACGTAGTCCATTGCTGTAAATATGCACATGCTTTAAGTGCAGTTGCGTAATAGTCGTTTTCATATCCATCGCTGTCGCTAGGAAAATGTTATGAGGTACCTTGTTCGCTTTCTTGAGAAAGATGACTATGTCAGGCAGCTTTTGGCTGGCCAGCTGAATATGTTTCGCTTGGGGAAATATCGCTCTGAGTTTCAGATGGGAAGACGTGATTCTTGCGAGGGAAATATAGGCAAGAATGAAGCTGCATATCTCGACTGTCCTGTGTATTGTCTTTCATTATTTGAGAGCGAATCCAACGATGTTCCTGTCACGCTAAATGTAAGCCGAAATGCTCTTTATGACTTCTGCAAGTGCGGTGGGTATGCAGTAGTTTTTCCGTTTGACACGTTTTGCGACCATATGAACTCGCTTGGTTCTAGGGTTGAGCATCGGGCGGTCGAGTATTACGAAAAAGATCGTTTCTCGAGCTTCAACTTGAGTCAAGCTGCATTCGCAAAGCGTGACAAGTATAGGTACCAGAGCGAATATCGTTTCCTGCTAATGGATTGTGCGGAAACTTGTTATGTCTGTGAACGTGATAGATTTTGTGAACCAATTAAACGATGCATTCCCCGTTTTACTGAAAAGGTTTATGTGATTGAACTGCCGCCAGTTTGCCAAATTGCCGGCAATAGTTTCCCTCTGAAGTTAAACAGCGAATCGGCTGTGACGAACGGCGATTGGCATCTTCGCGTTGATGCTAAGTAACTATCTGTGATTGCCGTTTGTCGGGCGTGACGAACAGGGGAAGTACCTCTATTTATGCGAAAGCCCAGGGCCGATTTCTTCGCTTGAATGGGAGGCGCGCCCCTGTTCACCCATTCGAAGGTGGCGAGATGACCAACCGCGAGTGGCGGCTTGTGGCTTAAGGTAGGTGAGTTGCTGTGGATATTTCTCAAGCGGCTGATAAGTGGCATCTTTCAGAGCGTGCCGTGCGAGCTGCCGTACAAAAAGAAAAGGTTCGTAATACGGTGTTGGGCGATGGCGTGTCTATCCCCGATGATGAGATTGCGCCATTAAAGAAGTCAGCTATTTATGCACTTTTGTGGGTTGTTCTTGAGGCCAAGAATGACTATAGCTGGGATCCCGACATTAGCTGCGTATCTGATGTTACTGGCGAGACGTTACGTAGTGCATTTGAGCAGCTCGCCTATCGCGGATATCTGGACCGTTTGTGTTTGAACGGATCAACGGGAGAACTATTCCGCATGAGCAGAATAACTCGGAAGGGTCTGGAGCTTGTTAAGGGGAGGCCTCTTCCGGGAAGCGGCCTTAGCGAAAAGATTATTGAGTCTGGTCTTGCCGTTGGCTGGGATCACATTCTCAGTGCCTTGCCAAGTTTGCTTGGCGTGTTGCGAGTGGCGGCGGGCTAGTAGTGGGCGGAAGAAGGATATGAACAGGGGGCGGACTCCTGTTCACGGAAGGCAATGATTTTCTGGACGTAGTGCAAAAACGATTTGAAGTGAACGAGGAAGGAGGCATGTTCATGACCATGACGACCGAGACCGCACGTTGCGACGAGCCCGAAAAGGCCCTCCGCTCGGCTGGGGTCCTCGCTCCCGGCAACCGCCATACGTGCGCGGCCGCCCCCTTCCCCAATGCGGTTGCCGAACGGCCCTCACCCGAGCCGATGCCTGCGGAGCTTCTTGAGGTAGTTCTT
>CAVCUP010000013.1:0-78324 GCA_963605405.1 bacterium
TCATGAAGGACTGGCAGAAGTGCATGATCTCGTTGTTGGACTTGCCCTTGGGGTCGAAGTCGGAGCCGCCCTTGCCGCCGCCCATGGGAAGGGTGGTGAGCGAGTTCTTCAGGATCTGCTCGAGGCCGAGGAACTTGAGCATGCCGAGGGTGACGGTCGGGTTGAAGCGCAGACCGCCCTTGTAGGGCCCGATGGCGGAGTTGAACTCGACGCGGTAGCCGCGGTTGACCTGGACCTTGCCGGAATCGTCGACCCAGGGGACGCGGAACATGACGACGCGCTCGGGCTCGACAAGGCGCTCGAGGATGGCGGCCTCCTCGTACTCAGGGTGAGCTTCGAGGGCGGGCTGCAGGGTGCTCAGGATCTCGGTCGCCGCCTGGATGAACTCGGCCTGCTCGGGGTAGCGGGCCTTGAGGTCTGCCAGGACGTTGTCGCAGTAGGACATGCTCTCTCCCATCGTTCGCTTCTGGCCCCGGATGGTTGGCCGGGCACCGATATACACCAAGAAGAGTACGCGCGTTGCGTTTTTCGCAACCTTGAGGTTTTCAATGCGTAACCTACTGGCGTTAGCGCAGAAACATTGTGTACATACGCGCAGCTCAGACGTGTGTTGTTTAACTCAATGCCTAGGAGATGGCGCCGTTTACCGAGATACCACAGCGGCGAACGGTAACGATCCGCAGGCAGCGAAAGGACATGAGGTCATTGGAGCAGCCCAATATTTGTGTCCCGCGCGCCATGTATGATGTGGCCAGTCTCACCCAAAAGGGACGGGCTTTCCGAAGGAGAAGCAATGGCAGAAGACGGTTTCCGGCACGACGAAAACGATACCGAGTGGTGGCGAGAATACCTATCCGAGTACGGAATGGAAGAAGTGGTCCCGGAGCCCGAGGCCGCCCCTCAGGAGCGGCTCGGTAAACAAACACACGGCAAAAAGAAGGGCTGGAGCCCCTTTGCCTTTGTCGGAATCTCATACAAGCTCTGGGAATAGCAGCGAGATAGTCTAGCGCGAACCTCAGAGAAGAGGCCATAGCGATGACGCCAAGCCCGCGCCCTGCCCGTAGGCCCGACTCTTAACGAAAGCGGACATGCCACGGGATAAACGTAAAACAAAAGCAGGTCAAAGCTTCGATGCCCTGACCTGCCGTTTTCTTTGGAGCGGGTGACGGGAGTCGAACCCGCGTCATCAGCTTGGAAGGCTGAGGTTCTACCGTTGAACCACACCCGCATATGTTGGTCGGGGCGACTGGATTCGAACCAGCGACCCTCTGCTCCCAAAGCAGATGCGCTACCAAACTGCGCCACGCCCCGGAACCGAGTGTTCACTATACGCGAGTGCCGCCCGAACAGCAAGGCATGAATGTAGAATGCCCATAACACACCCAGGAGAAAGGCGTGAGATGACGGGCTCCCCGCTCGGCAAGACACTCGTGGTGGCGAACCCGGCCGCCCACTCCGGCGACGGCGAGAAAGCCGCCGACTTCACGGAGCTCTTCTTCAAAAGCTATGTCGGAGCGACGGCTGGATTCGAGGTCGTGCGCACGGCGAGCGCCGGTGACGCGGTCGGCATTTCCTCTGGATCCGCAGGTTTCGACACCGTGGTCGCGCTCGGCGGCGACGGCGTGATTCACGAGGTCGTCTGTGGCCTAATGACGATCCCCCGCAGCTCGCGCCCGAGGCTCGGCGTGATCCCCATGGGCTCGGGAAACGATTATGCCCGCACCCTCGGCATACCCAGAAACGACGTGGGCGAGGCCCTCTCGCAGCTCGTGCGAGGAAATGCGAGTCCATGTGATATCGGCAAGGTCAACAGCACCTACTTCATGCAGACCCTCTCGTTCGGGCTCGACGCCGCGATCGCCCTCGACACCACAGCCAAGCGCGACGAAGGCACGAGCCAAAAGGGCGAGGAGCTCTTTGTGAGGTCGGCCCTGAGGATCCTATCCCAAGCTAGCGAGGGCTTCCCGTGCAAGGCCTCATTCGACGGAAAAGAGCCTATAGACCTCTCCAGCATCATATTCGCTTTCCAGGTCGGCCCCACATACGGAGGGGGCTTCAGGATTTGCCCCAAGGCAGACCCGACGGACGGGCTGCTCGACGTATGCCACAACGTGTCGCTGCCATCGACGCCGAGGCTGCTCATACTCCTCGGCCTCGCCCGCTTCGGCGGTCACACAGCATCGAGGGCCATCAAGTCGAGCCGCATACGTAAGGCGACCCTCGAATTCGAGAAGGAGCCTCCTTGTCAGGTCGACGGGGAACCGCTCCGGGGCAGCGAGTTCGATATTGAGGTCGTACCCGGGGCCCTCGAGGTAATCTTCCCGCGGCCGAAGAGATAACGCCGCACGGACACCTTCCTCTCGAATCCATGACCCGAGATAGCTTCGGGCATACCTGACGCAGGGCTCTCGATGCCCTTGGATAGCGCGGCGTAACGTAAAAAGGCCCCGGGAGAGAAACCCGGGGCCTTTTGAAGAAGGGCGAAGCCAGTCCTTACTTGGAGGCGGCCTGAAGCATGACCTTGACCTCCATGGCGGTCTTGAGCTTCATGACCTTAGCGGTAAGCTCGTCCGCCTCAGCCTTGGACCACTCGGAGATGATGCGGCGGGTGCGCAGGATGGAAGGCGCGCTCACGGAGAACTCGTCGAGGCCGAAGGAAATGAGGACCGGGATGAGCAGCGGGTCCGCAGCGGCCTCGCCGCACATGCCGACCATGATGCCGGCCTTGTTGCCCTCTTCGATGATGCGCTTAAGGGAGCGGAGAACGGCGGGCTGGTAGACCTCGTACAGGTAGCTGACCTTGTCGTTGCCGCGGTCGGCGCACATCGTGTAGCCGATGAGGTCGTTCGTGCCGATGGAGAAGAAGTCGCACTCGGCGGCGAGGTCGTCGGCGATGAGGGAGGCCGCGGGGGTCTCGATCATGGTACCGATCTCGATGTCCTTGTTGTAAGAGACGCCGCGCTTGTCGAGGTCGGCCATGCACTCCTTAACGAGCTCCTTGACCTTACGGATCTCCTCGATGTTGGTCACGAGCGGGACCATGATCTTCACGTCGCCGAAAGCGGAGGCGCGCAGAAGGGCGGTGAGCTGGACCTTGTACTGCTCAGGGTTGGCGAGGCAGTAACGGACGGCGCGGTAGCCAAGGAAGGGGTTCTCTTCCTTGACGAGGTCGAGATAAGGAATCTCCTTGTCGCCGCCCACGTCGAGGGTACGGATGATGACCGGCTGGTCCTTCATCGCGAGGGCGACCTTCTGGTACGCGGAGAACTGCTCGTCCTCGGAGGGGAGCTCCTTGGCATCCATGAAGAGGAACTCGGAGCGGAAGAGGCCGACGCCCTCGCAATCGTGCTCGGCGGCGACGCCCGCGTCCTTGGGGTTGCCGATATTGGCGACGAGAAGCTTCTTGTCGCCGTCGGCGGTCAGGGTCTCCTTACCGCGGTAGGCCTCGAGGGCGAGCTTCTCGGCAGCGAGCTGCTTGGCCTTGGCGCGGTAGTGGCGGACCTTGCGGTCGTCGGGGTTCGGAAGCACGCGGCCCTTGTCGCCGTCGACGATGACGAGCTCGCCGCTCTTGACGTTCTTGGTGATGTCCGGCACGGAGAGGACTGCGGGAATCTCGAGCGCGCGGGCGATGATGGCGGAGTGAGAAGTGCGGCCACCGGTCTCGGTAACGATGGCGACGACGTTGTTCTTGTCGATGTCGGCCGTCATGGACGGGGTGAGCTCGTGCACGATGACGACGGAGTTCTCCGGCAGCGTGGAGAGGTCGACAAGCTCCTGGCCCAGCAGGTCGGCGAGAAGGCCGGTCTTGACGTCGGCGACGTCGGCGGCGCGCTCACGGAAGAGCTCGTCCTCCATGTTGGAGAACATGTTGTAATACATGTCGTAGGCCTCGGAGACGGACTGCTCGGCGCACTTGCCGGACTTGATGGCGCTGACGACCATCTCCTTGATGCCGTCGTCCTCGGCGAACTCGATGTGGGCGCCCATGATAGCGGCGGCCTCAGGGCCGACGGTGGCAGTCATGCGCTCGATCTGGGCGTTCGTCTGCTCGATGAACTTGGCAACGGCATCGCGGTAACGCTGGACCTCAGCCTCGGAATCGGACGGAGCGTGAGGCGTGAAGCTCAGGTCGGGCTCGACGGCGACCTGCGCGATGCCGATGCCCACGCCATCGGAGGCGTTGACGCCATCGTAGATGATGCCGTCGGCGGAGTTGACTCCCTCGTTCATGTAATCCCCCTGTGTTCCAGCCGCCTGGCGGCGGCTCTTCCCTTATATGCTCAGCGCCGACGTGCGACCGCCCGCGCAGATGAGCCGATTAGAAGTTAGGCGATTAGTTCTCGCCAGCGGTGCCCTCGGCGGCCATGAACGCCTTGGCGGCGTCTGCCTGGCACTCCTTGACCTGTCGCGCGGCCTCGGCATCCTTCGCGTTCTGCATATCGCTCGCGATAATGCCCGGCACGGCACGCCCCATCTTCTTGTAGAGCGCGCTCACGACCCGGTCGATCTTGTCGCGGCGAGCAATGCCCTTAGAGGCCGCGGTCGCGGTGCCGCACGCGGACGCGAAAACGAGCGCGGTGTCGTAATCGGCGCCGCGGGTGACCATGGAGAGGAAGCCCGCGACCATGGAGTCGCCGGCGCCCGTTGCGTTGACGAGGCGGATACGGGCCGTGGGGACCACGTGCTCGGCCCCGTTCTCGTCGAGAAGCAGCGAGCCGTGGCCGCCGCAGGAGATGATGACGTTGCGCGCGCCCTCCTCCTGGAGCTTGTGCGCATAGGGCATGCACTCTTCGGGCTCCTCGATGTTCACGCCGTAGATGCGCCCGACCTCGTGGTTGTTGGGCTTGATCAGGAACGGGTGCGCGGAGAGCGAGTCCATGAGGAGCTGGCCCGGGGCGTCGACCACGAACTGGATACCGCGGCCGGCGAAGCGCTTCATGATCTGGTTGTAGATGTCGGAGGGCAGGCAGCTTGGGATGGAGCCGGTGAGGACCAGGGTGTCCCCAGCGCCGATGACGTCCATACGCTCGAGAAGCTCCTCGACCTTCTTATCGGGAATCTTCGGGCCCATGCCGTTGCACATCGTCATGACGATGCCGTTGAGCTTCACGTTGATGCGGGTAAAGCCCTTGTCAAGACAGACGAAGTTGGACGAGATGCCCTTCTCCTGAAGACGGTGAAGCAGGTAGTCACCAGTGAAGCCGGCCGCGATGCCCATGGCAATGCTCGGGGTGCCGACCTCCTTGAGCAGGGTCGAGATGTTGATACCGTTGCCACCGCAGTGAAGCTCTTCGCTCGAGGAACGGTTCGTATAGCCCATATCGAGCGTCAGCGGGTGCATGACATAGTCGAGGGCGGGGTTCAACGTCATCGTGTAAATCAACACGTTCTCCTTCCGACAGGATGCGACAGGTTTAAGTATGCCGCAAACTTCACGCCCTCGACACAAGAAATTAGGTATGCCCGACGCACATTTTGGCCTCTGTTCACAAGAGACCCGTTACCCAATCGGCGAGCGGGGTCGGTCTAATGCGTGGGCGAGCGCTCGACCTGCGTCCCTTCAGACAAGCCCAGAAGACGAAATGAGGGTACGGCATGAAAAAGGCCCCGCAGCGGGGCCTTGCGTTCTTCTAGTGCGCCGTGAGGGATGTCCGCGCCTCCGCTAGCGCGAAGGCGCACGCCGGGCCTGCCTCGCGGCGGGCCCGGCCGCTCGCTGAAGTCGCTGCCGCGACTTCTTCACGCTCGCGCCCTGTCGGGTTCGAATCCCCCATGGCTGACGGGCGCGCGGCCGAGCCAAAATCGAAAAAGGCCCCGCAGCGGGGCCTTGCGTTCTTCTGGTGCGCCGTGAGGGATTCGAACCCCCGACCTTCGGATTAGAAGTCCGCGGCTCTATCCAACTGAGCTAACGGCGCGTACGGGTAGGTATTCTAGCATCTCTCGAGCAAGGCCTTGGCGGCAAGAATGCCCGCGACCGTCTTGCCGTCCTTTATGAGGCCCGAGAGAATCGCGTCGACGGCATCGTCGAGCGGGACCCAAAGGGTCGATATGAGCTCCCCCTTGTCCGGGTTCGCTTCTCCCCGCTCGAGGTCGCGCGCAAGAAACACCTCGGTATGCTCGTCGGTGAAGCCGATTGAACCGTAGTCGCTCACGAGATGGGTCAAGCTTCCGGCGCTAAGCCCCGTCTCCTCGGCGAGCTCGCGAGAGGCACAGACCTCAGCGTCCTCATCGGCATCGAGCTTGCCCGCCGGAATCTCGAGCGTCATGCGCCCAACGGCCACGCGGTACTGACGCACGAGACACACGCGTCCCTCTTCGTCAATGGCGACGACCCCCGCGCCGCCGCAGTGGCGCACTATCTCTCGATAGCCCTTGGAGCCGTCGCCGCATTCCACGTTGAGCACATGGGCCGAGAAGATGCGTCCACGCCACTTGAGGTCATCCGAAACGATGCTCTCGTCGAACAACGCGTCGTCGGCGAGCGCGGAAAGCAGGGTTTCTTTGGAGGGATTTTCCATGCCGCAGACTTCTTCCTAGGGTGATTCCCCCACTGGATTGCTCATATACGAAAACAGGCGCCCAAATGGACGCCTGTAAAAGTTAAATGGTGGATCGTCAGGGGTTCGAACCCTGGACCTTGGGATTAAGAGTCCCCTGCTCTACCAGCTGAGCTAACGATCCAAATTGAATGGTGGATCGTCAGGGGTTCGAACCCTGGACCTTGGGATTAAGAGTCCCCTGCTCTACCAGCTGAGCTAACGATCCATATTCAATTAAATGGGGTGGGTGAAGGGTCTCGAACCCTCGACCTACGGAGCCACGGTCCGTCGCTCTACCAACTGAGCTACACCCACCATTTGCTTCCCGTGTCAGGCAGCTCGTTTATTATGCAAAGTACAGCCACCCAATGCAAGGACTTTTTTGCCAAAATCCGAAAAAAGTTTCTCAGCCGCAGGTAAAGCGGGTTTTTCTCGCTGAGATAATGGACGCATCCGGGCCAAAGCGGGATTCTAGGCGCTGCCAAGAAGCGCCAGGATGTCGTCGCGAGAAAGCAGCGCGGACTTGACGCCCTCGCCGGAGAGCACGCTGTCCGCGAGGTCGCGCTTAGCTTCCTGCATCTGGAGTATGCGCTCCTCGATGGTGTCCTTGACGATGAGCTTGAAGACGCTCACGTCGCGGCGTTGGCCGATGCGGTGGGCTCGGTCGGTGGCCTGGCCCTGCGCGGCGGTGTTCCACCACGGGTCGTAATGGATGACCACGTCGGCCGCCGTCAAGTTGAGGCCCACGCCGCCGGCCTTGAGCGAGATAAGGAAGACGTCCGCCTCCCCCGCCTGGAAGCGGCGCACGAGGCGCTCGCGCTCCTCCTTGCTTGTCTGCCCCGTCAGTTCGAAGAACGGGACCTTGTCGGCGCAGAGCCTCCCGGCGATGATGGCCAGCATGCTCGTGAACTGGGAAAAGACCAGCACCTTATGGCCGCCTTCGCGCGCCTGGGAGACGAGCTCCATGCAGGTCTCCAGCTTGGCCGACCCTCCGTCGTAGTCCTCGAAGTATAGGCTCGGGTCGCAGCAGATCTGCCGAAGCTTCGTGAGCTCGGCGAGCACCTTGAGCTTGTCTTTCTTAATCTCCCGGTCGCCCGTGTGCTGGACCTGGAGGGCGAGGCGGTCCTGGCTGGCGAGATAGAGCCTGCGCTGCTTGGGCTCCATTTGGGCATAAACGACGCTCTCGGTCTTCTCGGGGAGTTCGGCCAGCACCTCGGACTTCAGGCGGCGCAACACGAACGGCCCGATGACGCAGCGCAGGAGCGAGGAGGAGTCGCGCTCCTGCGCCTCAACGGGGCTCTCGTAGCGCTTGGCGAACTGCTCGCGATTACCCAGGTAGCCGGGCATAAGGAACTCGAAGATGCTCCAGAGCTCCTGCAGGCGGTTCTCGATGGGGGTGCCCGTGAGCGCGAAGCGGGCATCGGCGTCGAGACACTTCACGCACTTGGTGACCTGTGCCTTGGGGTTCTTGATGTACTGCGCCTCGTCGAGGACCACGCGCGCGAAGCGGTGGCCGGCATACGCCTCGACGTCGCGTCGCAGCAGGTCATAGGAGGTGATGAGGACATCGTGACCCTCGGCCCCGCCGACCTGCGCCATGCGGGCCGTCTTGGACCCGACGACCGCGACGGCGTCGAGCGCGGGCGCGAACCGCTCGATCTCCGAGACCCAGTTGTAGACGAGCGACGCCGGGCAGACGACCAGGGTCGGGCCGACGGCTCCCGCCTCCTTGCGCGCCAGGATGTGGGCAATGACCTGCAACGTCTTGCCCATGCCCATGTCGTCGGCGAGAATCCCGCCGAACCCGAAGCGCTCAAGGGTGCCGAGCCAGCGGAAACCGTCCTCCTGGTAGCCGCGGAGCTCGGCGCGGAGCCCCTGCGGCACATCGATATCCGCGTCGGTATACGTGTCGAAGTCCCTGACGATGGCGCGGAAGCCGGCGTTGCGCGAGAGGCGCACGCCCTCCGTCCGCTCGAGCAGGGCGTCGATGAGGAGCGCGCGACTGGAGGGAAGTCCCGCCCCGCAGCCCTGCACGAGGTCCTCGACCTGCACTCCAAGGCCGGCGGCAAGTTCCTCGGCCACGTGGAGGTTCTCGCCGATGCGCACGATATCTCCCGTGGAGAGACGGACGTACTTCTGCTTGCGCCGCCAGCCGTCGAGGTAGTCGAGCAGCTCGCGCTCGGTCATGCCGCTCGCCCCCAGCTCGACGTCGAGCAAGTTGCTCTTTACGCTCGCCCGGACGGAGAGATTCGGGGACTGCCGCACATTGACGTCGCGCAACCAGTCGGAAAGAAGCACCTCGCCGAGCCCGGAGAGCTCGGCCAACCCGTCCGTGAGCAGCCGATACAGCAGCTCGTCGTCGAACTCGTCGAACACGTAGGCGCCGCGCACGGCCGGGAAGTAGTCCTCGAGGACGTCGAGCACGTGGTACTCGGCCGCCAGGTCGCGGGCCGGCTCGCCCGGCTGCCCCTCGCGAGCCCCGACGGCGCAGGACCAGTCGCCGTACGCCACGCGCGGCTCACACATGACCTCGCCGTCGTCGAGGCCGACGCGAAACGTGAAGGACGGCTGCGGGGGCTCGACCTGCGCAAGGGAATCGGGCACGACGACGTCGGTCCAGGATCGCAGCACAAGGAGAACGGACCTGCAGAACTCAGGGGCGTCCTTGGAGCTCACATGCGGGGTTCCGTACGAAGCGGCGAGCGCCGACAACACCGGCGCCGCCTCGGTCGCGAACGACTCGGAAGCGCGCAGAATACGCTGCCCGTCCGTCGCGTAGCAACGCCGACCATCGCAAATAAGATGCAGGTCGGAGGCCATATCGATGTCGTAGCCGCCCGACTCGCGCTCCGTGATGGCGCACGAGACGACCGGGTCGCCCTCGGCGACGATAAACTCGCAGAGCTTCTTTGTGCCGTAACGATACCCCCAGGTATCGACGGCGTCCTTCTTCTCGATCTCGAGCTGGATGCAGGCGCCCTGCATAAGGTCGAGGACGTCGCAGACGTCGCCCGGCGACAACGGAAGCTCCTTGACCTCGGTGCCGCGCCCGCCGTCGACGTAGTCCCAGCGTGAGAGATAGAAGGCCTGCTGCGTATCGACGATACGGATAAGCAGGTCGAGCAGCGAGCTGGAGCGGCCGTCGAGATAATCGCGGGAGCAGGGAATCCGGAGCTTCTTGCCGAATTCCATGACGTCGCCGTCGCGCCACGAGCGCACGAGCTCGGCGATGTTCTTGACGATGTACTTGGTCTTTCCGCAGTGGATAGTCAGCTTAAGGGCAAGGCCGTTGTTGGTATAAGTGCGCGACGGGATGACAAACGCTGCCGAGAGCCGGGCTTTCTCGGCAGGGACGGAGTCCTTGGCCTGCGCGCGGGAACGGCGCGCCGTGGCCTCCCGCAGGCGTTTATCGGCCGCTCCTTTGATCAGGTCAGAAATCGATCCGCTCGTGGGGGTCTCGCGAGGCTTCGCCTTGGGCGCGGGCGCCGGGCGGGAATCGCGCCCGTTCTCGACGCGAGGGCTCGCATACGTAAGCGACAACGCGATTTCGTGCTTGCACATGCCGGGATACCTGGAGGCCGCAGGGCAAGAACACGAGAAATCGAGAACATCGTCGCCATCGAGGTCGACGGAGACTTCGTAGGCGCCGCCGTCGGAGGACGCGACCTTGCCCGAGACGCGGACCGTCGCGCCTAAGCTCCCCTTACTCGTGCGCATACCCCAAACGTAAGGCCCAGCGGCAAGTTCCTTGCCTTTGGCGAATGTACTCGAAAGAGCGGCCTCACGCTTGAGGCTGTTCACCAGCTTCGTGCCTGCCATGGGGTTCCTTTCGTTCAGCGGTCTCAACGATACCGGAGACGGTGAACATATAACCGCATTCGCTTCTTGCCGGTCCCTTGAGAAGACCACGACTCGGTAAGAAGCGCTCGGGCCGCGCGAAAACGCCGAGATGCGCCCCGGGGCGGCACCTTAGGCACCGCCCCGAGAAAGTCGCTCCCTTACATTAACCGTCGACTACAGGACGCCGACGAGGTCGCCGCGGTTGCGGGCCTCGTCGAGCAGGTGTTTGAAGACGACGCCGCCGTGGAGCCCGTCGTGCTCGAACTCGTTCGTGACCCAGGCATGAGAAGCGCCGACACGGCTCAAGGTATCCAGCTGCAGGCACGAGTCAACGTATAGATCATCGAAGTAAACAGCGCACTGGAGCGGCACTTGGTTCGAAGCGAGCTGCTCGGCGTCGTAGAGCTTTCCGAAGCAGGTATCCTCCATAAGCACGTCCATGGCGGCGCCGAAGGGCCTGAGGGCCGGGTCCTCCTCGAACATCCAAGGGAACATCGCCTCACCGAACATCATGAGGGGGCGCGCGTCCGCGGAGAACTCCGGGCGAGAAGCCGCTTCGTGCGCCGCGGCCCAACGGATCGGCTCAGCGAGCTCGCCATCGGCGTAGATAAACTCCTGGAGCGTCCAGTAGAGCGGGTTGGAAGCAGACCCCGTGTTGGACATAACCGCCTCGGCAAACCCGCGGTTGACGTAGAGCATGGACGAATCGCCGCCCACGGCGGCGAGCGCCGCGGAGACAGAGCCGTCGCCATCGGAAAAAGCGAGGTCGAGCATGTTGTGAAGGCGCTCCGGCGCCGGCTTCATGCCGAGACCCCCGCCGATGAGCTGGAGCCGGCGGACGCTGAAAGGGCTCCCGTCAGGGAGAACGACATCGCCCACAGAGAGGCGATCGGCCAAAAGCGCGACGCGCTCCCGGTCGACGGGATAACGGGCATACCACTCGTTGGTCTTCTTAACCATGCGAGGGAAGGTATGGGCGTAGACCTCAGCCGCCGAAGCCGGCACATGGGGGATGCCGCCGCCCACGAACGAAGCAGCCACGCCATCCGGGAACGTGGACAGGTTGCACAGCGTGAGGAAGCCGCCGTAACTCTGGCCGAGCGTGACCCAGCGTTCGCCGTCGAACTCGGAGAGGCGCAGGAACTCGAAGTCGCGCACGATCGAGTCGGCGAGGAAACGCTTGAGATAGTCGGCCTGGTAACGCACGGGGTCGAGGCCCAGGGCCGCCGCCTCCTTAGCGAGAAGCTCCATGTGGTGACCGTCGACCGCGCTCGAGCGGCCGGTTCCGCGTTGGTCGGGCAGCACGACGCGGAAATGCTTGACGGCCTCCTCGATCCAGCCGTCGGTGCAGGCGTCGAGCACGCGGGGTCCGGCGCCGCCGGGGCCGCCCTGCAAAAAGACGATAAGCGGGAGCTTCTTGCCGACGTTCTCGGGAAGGCAAAGCGTGCGATAAAAAAGCTTGATATTTTTTCCCGCGAAGGCAGGGTCGGGGTCGAGCGCCGCGGATGCGGACGAGAGGCGCGCAGGCGCCGGGTCCGCGACGCCGGCCTCGCCCGCAGGGGTCTTCCCCCGCCAATCCAACGGCACCTCGACCGAATGGTCCTCAACGTACAGCCCCGGCAAATAATAAGAGCCCAACAACCCCATACAAACCCTCTTTCCGAAATTAAGCCATTCAGGAGGCATACTGACCCAACGGTTACGCAGCGAGAAGGGCCCGCCACGTTACCCTGGCGCAGTTCCGCACGAGCCGGGCGAGACTTAACGTCTCGCCCGAGCGAGCAGGACTGTCCGAGCACAGGGTAACGCGACGGGCCCTTCTCGTCGCGTGTCAAACGTTAGACCAGGTACTCCGCGATCTGGACCGCGTTCGTGGCCGCGCCCTTGCGGATCTGGTCGCCGCAGCACCAGAAGGTGAGCGAGTTCACGCCATCGGGGGCCGAGAGGTCGCGGCGAATGCGGCCGACGTAAACGAGGTCCTGGTCAGAGGTGTCGAGCGGCATCGGGTACTGGAGGTTCGCCGGGTCGTCGACGACCTTGACGCCGGGGGCGGAGGCAAGGATCTCGCGTGCCTCGTCGGGCGTGATCGGGCGCTCGAACTCGGCGGTGATGGACTCGGAGTGGGAGCGCATGACGGGCACGCGCACGCAGGTGCAGTTCACGCGGACCTCGGGCAGGTGCATGATCTTGCGGCCCTCGTTCTGCATCTTGAGCTCCTCGGACGTGTACATCTCGTCCTTGAAGCCGCCGATCTGCGGGATGAGGTTGTAGGCGAGCTGATAGGCGAAGGGCTTGGTCTCCCCGATCTCGCCGCCCTCGGCGAGCACGCGGCTCTCGCGCTCCAGCTCCTTCAGACCCGGCATACCGGCGCCGGAAGCCGCCTGGTAGGTCGAGACGATGAGGCGCTTGAGGCCCGCGACCTGGTGCAGCGGCCACACGGGCACGAGACCGATGATGGTGGCGCAGTTGGGGTTCGCGATGATGTTGCGCGGGTGGTTCGCGATGTCGGCGGAGTTGATCTCGGGGACGACCAGGGGCACGTCCTCCTCCAGGCGGAACGCGTGCGAGTTGTCGACGCAGACGGCGCCGCGCTTGGCGGCCTCCGGGAGAAGCTCCTTGGCCGTGGCGTCGCCCGCGGCGCCCAGCACGATGTCGACGCCCTCGAAGGCCTCGGGGCACGCGAGCTGGACCTCGACGTCCTGGCCGCGGAACTGGACCTTCTTGCCGACGGAGCGCTCGGAGGCGAGGGGCACGAGCTTCTCCACGGGGAAGTCACGCTCTTCCAGGCACTCGAGCATCTGGGTCCCGACGACGCCCGTGGCGCCGAGGATTGCTACGGTCTTTCCAACCATAATTCAAAAACCTTCCTGGTAAACAGCCTTGTTCTCTTTCCTTGGTGCAACACTTGGCACAACTCCCTGGAGATGCCGTCGCTTCGCGCGCTACTCCCCCGAGATGACCTCGTCGCGCACAAAGCGGTCGTAGATGACCTTGATCGCACGGTCGAAGTCCTCGTTCTTCACGCCCATGATGATGCTGATCTCCTGGGAGCTCTGCGTGATCATGCGGATGTTGATTCCGGCCTCGCCGAGCGCGCCGAAAATCTTTCCGGAAGTGCCGGACCGCTTGGACATGTTGCGGCCGACTACGGAGATAAGGGCGAGCTTGTCCACCATGGTGATGTCGTCCGGGCGAATCTCCTTGCGGATGTCGCTCACGATAGAATAGATGGACTCGCGCACGTCGGCGCCGTTGACGACGACGCCGAAGGAGTCGACGCCCGTGGGGATGTGCTCGACGGAGACGCCGTAGCGCTCGAAGATGGCGAGGGTCTTGCGCACGAGGCCGACCTCGTTGGACATGTGCGCCTTCTTGATGTGGACGCTGATGAAGTCCTTCTTGCCGGCGATACCGGTGATGAGGTGCTCGTCCTCGCCCGCCTCGGCGTTCTCGCGGATGATGGTACCCTCGTCGGCCGGGCGGTTGGTGTTCTTGATCTGGATGGGGATGTTGACCTCGCGAACAGGGAAGATGGCCTCCTCCTGCAGGACCGAGGCGCCCATATAGGAGAGCTCGCGCATCTCGTCGAAGGTGATGCGGCGAATGGAACGCGGGTGGTCGACCACGCGGGGGTCGGCGGAGAGGAAGCCGGAGACATCGGTCCAGTTCTCGTAGAGGTTCGCGTCGACGCAGCGGGCGAGAATGGCGCCGGTGATATCGCCGCCGCCGCGGTCGAAGAGCTTGATCTGGCCGTCGACCGTGGCGCCGTAGAAGCCGGGCAGCACGAAGGCGCCCTTGCGGACCATGACGTCCTTGAGACGCGCCGCGGTGCGCTCCATGTCCACCGAGCCGTCGTGATGGAAGACGACGACGTCGGCGGCGTCGACGAAGGGACGGCCAAGGTACTCGGCCATGAGATTGGCCGTGAACCACTCGCCACGCGAGACCACGTACTCCGGCGAGTGCTTCTTGATGTTCTTCCTGAACGCCTCGAACTTATCGGCGAGCGGGTAGCTCAGGCCGAGCTCGTCCACGATGTCCTGATAACGCTGCTGGATATCGCCCAGCAGAGAGGTGCAGTCGACGCCGTACTTGATGTGTGCGTTCACGAGCAGCAGCAGGTCGGTGATCTTGTTGTCGCCCGAGAAGCGCTTGCCGGAGGCCGAGACGACGACGAACTTGCGGTCGGGGTCCGCCTCGACGATGCCCTTGACCTTCTTGAACTGCTCTGCGGACGCGACGGAAGAGCCGCCGAACTTCGCGATCTTGATCATCTGTGGGTGATTCCGTTTCCTTATACCGAGGGCGGCCATTCCAGTTTTCAAACGTGTGACTATGCTGGCGCCGGGGGCGAGAGGTCGTCTAGGGGCAGGTAAGATTCGAATCAATCCTGACTGGAAACGGCCTGACCCAAGGAGCCAACAGTGAATTCGTTCTACCACAGCACGCGCGGCACGTCCGAATCCGTAACAAGTAAGCAAGCAATTCTCGCCGGCATCGCACCGGACGGCGGCCTCTACGTGGCCGACTGGGTCGGCGAGCAGAAGCTCGACCTCGCCGCCGTGTGCGCCCAGGGGTTCCAGCAGACCGCCGAGGCGGTCCTCGGCGCGCTTCTCCCCGACTTCACCAGCGAGGAGATCGCCTCCTGCGTGGCGGCCGCCTACGGCGAGCAGTGGGACACGCCTGCCTGCTGCCCGGTGACCAAGCTCGGCGACGACTGGCTGCTCGAGCTCTACCACGGCCCCACGAGCGCCTTCAAGGACGTCGCGCTCCAGATGTTGCCGCAGCTCATGGGCGTGGCGCGCAAGGCAGAGGGCGCCGACGGCAAGAAGATCATGATCGTGACCGCCACCTCCGGCGACACCGGCAAGGCGGCGCTCGCCGGCTTCGCGGGCGTCGACGGCTGCGGCGTCACCGTCTTCTACCCCGAGGGCAAGGTCTCCGACATCCAGTACCTGCAGATGGCGACCCAGGCGGGCGACAACGTGGCCGTCTGCGCCGTCCGCGGCAACTTCGACGACTGCCAGACCGAGGTCAAGCACATCTTCGCCGACCGCGAGCTGGCCGCGCGCCTGGCCGAGGGCGGCGTTGTCCTCTCCAGCGCGAACTCCATCAACGTCGGGCGCCTGGCCCCGCAGGTCACCTATTACTTCGACTCCTACGCGCAGCTCGTGCGCGCCGGCGCCGTCGAGCTCGGCGACGAGGTTGAGTTCGTGGTGCCCACCGGCAACTTCGGCGACGTGCTCGCCGGCTACTACGCCAAGCGCATGGGCCTGCCGGTCAAGCGCCTGATCGTCGCCTCGAACGAGAACGACGTCCTCACCGACTTCCTGGCCACCGGCACCTACAACCGCCTGCGCCCCTTCAACAAGACCATCAGCCCCTCCATGGACATCCTGGTCTCCTCGAACCTCGAGCGCATGCTCTACTACTTCTGCGAGGGCGACTGCGAGCTCGTGGCCTCCCTCATGGCCGACCTCGCCGAGAAGGGCTCCTACACGGTGCCCGCCGACGTCCTCGCCCGCATCCAGGAGGTCTTCTCCTGCGGCCGGGCCGACGACGACGAGACCCGCGCAGAGATCCGCCGCACCTGGGAAGAGCTCGGCGTCCTCATCGACCCGCACACCGCCGTCGCCAAGGCGGTCCTCGACCCCGAGGCGCCTTCCGGCTGCGCGCGCGTGGTCCTCTCCACCGCCTCCCCGTACAAGTTCAGCGCCGATGTCCTGGCGGCGCTCGGCGAGGTTACCGACGGCATGAACGGCTTCGCCTGCATGGATGCTCTCGAGGCCAAGACCCACACCGCGGCACCCGCCCAGCTCAGCGGGCTGCGCGCCGCCGAGGTCCTGCACGAGACCGTCTCCGACAGGGCCGACATGGGCGCATTCGTCGAGGACGCCTGCGGAAGGGTCTTCTAGTGATCGCGGCCAACGGCGAGAAGCGCGACATGGTCATCGTCCGCGTACCGGCGACCTCGGCCAACGTGGGCGTGGGCTTCGACTGCCTGGGCATCGCGCTCGACCTGACGGCGACCTTCCTGCTCTCGCGCTCGGCCTCGGGCGAGCTTGAGGTGGACGGCTGCGAGGAGCGCTTCCGCGGCGAGGACAACCTCGTGTGGACGAGCTATCTGGCAGCCTGCGAGCAGCTCGGATACGCGCCGGAGCCGCTCAAGATCACGATCCTCTCCCCCATCCCGCTGTCCGGAGGCTTGGGCTCGAGCTCGACCTGCGTGATCGCAGGCGTCGCGGGCGCGATGGGCCTGCACAGCACCTACGACCGCGAGGCCTGCCTCGAGCTCGCCACGCGCATCGAGGGCCACCCGGACAACGTGGCGCCCGCCATCATGGGAGGCCTCGTCAGCTCGTTCGTCGAGGGCGAGGACACCACCTCGACGCGCATGGACGTGGCCGACAACCTGCGCTTTATTGCCATTGCGCCGCCGTATGAGGTCCGCACGGCCGACGCGCGCCGCGTGCTTCCCACCGAGGTCCCCGCCTCCACCGCGGTTTGGCAGATGGGCCGCTGCGTGGCCGTCGTCCGCGCGCTCGAGACGGGAGACGCCGAGCTTCTTGGCAAGGCCAACCACGACAAGCTCCACGAGCCGTACCGAAGCAAGCTCATCCCCGACTTCGAGCCGCTCAAGGCCGCCGCGCTCGAGGCCGGCGCCTGCGCGTTCATGATCTCCGGGTCCGGCTCGACGATGCTGGCCGTCGCCGACGGCGAGAAGACCGCTGCCCAGGTCGAGGCCGCGCTGCACGATGCTCGCCCCGAGTTCTGGCTGCGCAATCTTCCCGCCAACAGCCTCGGCACTACCGTGGAGCTGAGCTAGGGCCCGGAAGGCGACCAGCAACAGAGAGGACAAAGCATTCGAGCCTTTGTCCGATCACCAAAAACAACCGGGCCCCGTCCAATTGGATGGGGCCCGGTTTTGTATTGCGTGTTTTATCGACGTTAACCGCCGAGATACGCCTTGCGGACATCGTCGTCGACGAGAAGCTCGGCGCCAGTGCCCGTCTTCATGATGGTGCCGATCTCGAGCACGTAGGCGCGGTCGGCGATGGAGAGCGCCATGTTGGCGTTCTGTTCGACGAGCAGAATCGTCGTGCCGGCAGCGTTGAGCTCCTTGATGATGTCGAAAATCTCCTGCACGAGGATCGGCGCGAGGCCCATCGACGGCTCGTCAAGCATGAGCAGATCGGGCTTGCTCATGAGCGCGCGGCCCATGGCGAGCATCTGCTGCTCGCCGCCGGAAAGGGTTCCGGCCATCTGGCCCATGCGCTCCTTAAGGCGCGGGAAGTGGTCATAGACGACCTCAAGGGTCTCCTTGTTCTCCGCGTCGGAGCGGGTATAGCCGCCCATGTCGAGGTTCTCGGCGACGGACATGTTCTGGAACACGCGACGGCCCTCGGGGCAGAGCGCCAGCCCGCGCTCGACGATCTTGTGGGCCTTGACGCCCACAATGGACTCGCCCTTGAACTCAACGGAGCCCTGGTCGGGCTTGAGCAGTCCGGAAACGGTGTTGAGCGTCGTGGACTTACCGGCGCCGTTCGCGCCGATGAGGGTGACGATCTCGCCCTTCTTGATCTCGAACGAGATGCCGCGGACAGCCTTGATGGCCCCGTAGCTGACGTGGATATCCTGAACGGAAAGCAGCGTCTCGGCCATGCTAGTTCACCCCCTGCTTGCCAAGGTACGCCTCGATGACCTTGGGGTTGTTCTGAATCTCCTCGGGCGAGCCCTTGGCGATGATACGGCCATAATCGAGGACGGCGACGACCTCGCAAACGCCCATGACGAGGTTCATGTCGTGCTCGATGAGCAGGACGGCGATGCCGAATTCGTTCCGGATGCGCTGGATATTCTCCATGAGCTCCTCGGTCTCGGCGGGGTTCATGCCGGCGGCCGGCTCGTCGAGGAGAAGCACCTTGGGCTGCGTGGCGAGGGCTCGAAGGATCTCGAGCCTGCGCTGAGCGCCGTACGGGAGATTGCCCGCACGAGTAGAGGCGAACCTGCGCATGTCGAAGATATCGAGAAGATCGAGTGCCTTATCGTGGAACTCGGCCTCCTGCTTCCAGTGGCTCGGGAGACGCAGCACATCCTCGATGAGGCGCGTCTTCATGCTGTTGCCGAAGCCGACGAGCACGTTCTCCTCAACCGTCATCTGCGAGAAGAGACGGATGTTCTGGAAAGTGCGGGCGATACCCATCTGGTTGACCTCGGTCACGGACTTGCCGGCCGTGGCGGTCCCGTCGAGCAGGATGGAGCCGCGCGTCGGCGTGTAGACGTTGGTCAGCAGGTTGAAGACCGTGGTCTTGCCGGCGCCGTTCGGGCCGATGAGGCCGGCGATCTCGGTGCGGCCGAGGGCGATGTTGAAGTCATCGACCGCAGTGAGGCCTCCGAAGTCTATGCCGAGGTTCGTTGCCTCGAGCACCGGCGGCTTGTCGACGTCGCGCTCAGTCATGAGGTTCGGGGACTTGGGCTCGACGAGCTTGACGTCGCCTCGGATGGACTTACTCATCAGCGCTCACCTCCTTGGCGGGATTGCTCTCGGGCAGGTCCCTCTTCCAGCGGAAGTCCCTGTTCATGCAGCGCTCGATCACGCGAGAAAGGGAGAAGTCGTAGCTACCGAAGAGCCCCTGGGGACGGAAGATCATGACGAGGATGAGCACGACGGCGTAAACGACCATGCGGTACTCAGAGAAGGCGCGCAGCGCCTCGGGAAGGATAGTGAGCACGGAGGCCGATACAACCGAGCCGAGCATGGAGCCCATGCCGCCAAGAACGACCATGACGAGAATCTCCACAGACTTCATGAAGCCGAACTTGGACGGGTCCATGACGCCGATGCAGCCGGCGTAGAGGGCGCCGCCGACCCCGGCGAAGAACGCGGAGACCACGAAGGCGAGCGTCTTGTAGTACGTGGTGTGGACACCGGAGGCCTCGGCCGCGATCTCGTTGTCGCGGATGGCGAGAATGGCGCGGCCATGGCGCGACTTCATCATCGTGTGGATAAGGAAGATGACGATGGCCACCGTGAGGAAGACGTTCAGGAAGTTCGTGTACCCCGGGATTCCGGAGAGGCCCTTGGCACCGCCGGTGAAGTCGAAGCCGAGGACGCCGTCGATGTTGTTGATGACGACGCGGATGATCTCGGCAAAGCCCAGGGTAATGATGGCGAGGTAGTCGCCCTTGAGGCGCAACGCCGGGATGCCGATGATGACGCCGCAGATAGCTGCGCAAACACCGCCGAAGGCGACGCCGAGAACAAAGAGGGCGATGGCAGCGGGGCTCGCCATGGCGGCCATGGCCTTGGCGTTCAGGCCGAAGACCGGCATCATCTTGATGATGAACAGGGCGCACGAATAGCCGCCGACGCTCATGAAGCCCGCATGGCCGAGCGGGAGCTGGCCCAGGTAGCCGGTCGCGATGTTGAGCGAGACGGCCATGATGATGTAGATACCGACCTGCTCGAGCACGCCGGACTGGTAACGGTTGACGACGCCGCCCGAGATCATGGCCTCGCCGACGATGAGGAACAGCAGCACGAGCACGGCGTCGATGGCATAGCGCGCGGGCATGGGGAGGCTTCGGTACGCGTCAGCAGGCTTGGCGACGGACGCGGAGAGCGTCGGGCGCTCCTCACCCTTGTTGTAGTAATCCTTCATTCTCGCGGCACCCCCTTAGACCTTCTCCGTCATGGGCCTACCGAGAAGACCGGTCGGCTTGACGACGAGCACGATGATGAGCAGCAGGAAGACGACCGCGTCCTGCCAGACAGAAAGACCGATGGCCGAGACGAACACCTCGGCGAAGCCGACGATGAGGCCGCCGATGACGGCGCCAGGGATGGATCCGATGCCGCCCAGGACCGCGGCGACGAACGCCTTGGTGCCGAGCATGATGCCCATGGTCGGGGTGACCTGCGTGTAGGCCATGCAGTAAAGCACGCTGCCGATGCCGGCGAGCGCGGAGCCGACGGCGAAGGTGAACGAGATGGTGTTGTTCACGTTGATGCCCATGAGTCGGGCGGCGCCCATATCCTCGGAGACGGCGCGCATAGCCTTGCCGAGCTTGGTCTTCTGAACGAGGAAGGTGAGGACCGCGGTGGCGGCGGCGGTGACGAGAACCGTCAGGATGGCGCGGCCGGAAAGCGACGCGTCGCCGATCTGGATGCTGCCGAAGTCGCCGAAGGACGGGACGACCTTGGCCGCCGCGCCGAAGGCGAGCTGACCGCCGTTCTCGAGGAAATAAGAGACGCCGATGGCCGTGATGAGGATAGAGAGTCGTGGCGCGTCGCGCAGGGGCGCGTAGGCGATCTTGTCGATAAGGACGCCGAGGGCCATGCAGCCGATAACGGCGAGGATCGCGGCGATGGCAGGCGGCAGGCCGAGGTTTGCCATCGCGATCCAGGCGATGTAGCCGCCGACCATGATGATGTCGCCGTGGGCGAAGTTCAGAAGCAGGATGATGCCGTACACCATGGTGTAGCCGAGGGCCACGAGCGCGTAGATGCTGCCGAGCGAAAGGCCGTTCAGGATCTGAGTCAAAAACGTCACGGTGAGCACTCCCTTCCGATTCGTGTTCCGATAATGCGAAGGGCACCGAGAGGCGCGAAAAACGCCCGTCTCTCGGTGCCCAGGGTTAACGTCTATGATGACGCGAGGGCAAGCCCGTCTTACGGCTCGATGGTGTCGAAGATCTCCTCAGCGCCGTCCTTGAAGGTGATGATGAGGGTGGACTTCTGCGGGTCACCGGTGCCGGAGTAGGAAATGGTGCCCGTGACGCCCTCGACCTTGGCCGCGGCGATGCCGTCGATGACGGCCTGCTTGTAGTCGTCGGAGCCGGGGGTGCCGCCCTTCTCCTCAGCGGCCTGGATGCCGGCGCAGACGATGGCGGCGGCGTCGTAGCCCAGGGCGTTGAAGTTCGTGGGAGCCTCGCTGTACTCGGCCTTGAAGTCCTCGATGAACTTCTGGACGGACTCGTCGGGGTTGGAGGCGACGAAGGAGGAGCAGTAGTAGCAGCCCTCGAGGTCGGCGGTGGAGGCGTAATCCTGGTCGCCGCCGACGATGCCGGCCCAACCGTCGGCGCCGAGGAAGACGCCCTTGTAGCCGAGCTGACGGGCCTGGGTGACGATCATGCCGTCGTCCTGGTAGTAGTTGGACGAGAGAATGGCGTCCGGGTTGGTGGCGATGATGGCGGTGAGCTGGGCGTTGAAGTCGGTGGCGCCGGAGGCATAGCCCTGCTCGGAGGAGACGGTGATGCCCTTGGCCTCGCACTCGGCCTTGAAGGCGTCCGCGACGCCGGAGGCGTAATCGTCGCCGGAGTCGAAGATGGTGGCGACGGTCTTATAGCCCTGCTTGGCGGCGAAGTCGCCCATGACCTTGCCCTGGAACGGGTCGGTCACGCAGGCGCGGAAGTAGTTGTCGCCGTAGGAGATAACGTCGGCGGTGGTGGCGGAGGCGGTCACGCAGGGCATGTTGTCCTCGACGGACTTCTGGGCCACGGCGATGGTCGGCTTGGAGGTGACGTCGCCCACGATAGCGGTCACGCCGTCCTCGACGAGCTTGTTGTAGACGGTGACGGCCTCGGTGGCGTCGCCCTTCTCGTCCTGGACGTCGGTCTCGATCTGCTTGCCGTTGATGCCGCCCTCGGCGTTGATCTGCTTGAAGTAGAGAAGCGCGCCGTCACGGCAGGCAACGCCGTACTGGGCGACGGAGCCGGAGAGCGGGCCCATGACGCCGACCTTGATGGTGCCGTCGTCGGAGCCGGAGGCAGAGCTGGAGCCGGAACCGCCGCAACCGGCGAGACCGAGGCCGGCGGCCACAAGACCGGAAACCTCGAGGAACTGGCGACGGGAAACGTTGTTGAGCATGAATTTCTCCTTCCCTTGCAGATGCAAAAAACACGCTCGTTGAGCTGAAAGGAAGGATATGCGCCTCGGGACCGCCGAGCGCCGTAATCAGTCGCGCCTTAAATACGGTGAAACATAAAATAATATTGCGGTAATATTGCGCCGCTCATCCGGGCGAATCAGGCCTTTTGCCGAAGTTTGACAACAAGAGTCGCTAAACATGCTCCGGTAAGCATGCCAAATAGGTCGATGGCAACGTCGCGGGGCGAGCCCGAGCGACCGGGAACGAAGAGCTGTATCGTCTCGTCGATGACGGGAACCGCCGCGCAGCACAAGGTCGGGAACCAAGATTTATCCTTGGCCAACGAGCCGCCGCGCACAAGGGCGCGTGCGAGCCCCACAGACAAGATGCCGAGAACCGCGTACTCGCTAAAGTGCGCGCATTTGCGGATTATAAAGACGCAGGTGTCCGCATCCACGACACCGAGCGAATTGAAAAGCGGCGCGAGCAAGGTATACACGAACCCGCTCTCTGCGCTCGACTCCGGCCCCTTGACGAGCGAGTGGCCCCAAATGAAGCAGATCCAGACGGCAATCGATGCGGCCCAGCGAGGGACAGGGCCGCCCGGGCGGCTCTCGCCTTTACGCAATAGCATGAATCGGCTAAGCCTCCTTGGCTACAGGCCAGGCAAGGTGCTTGGCATAGGTATCCGAGGCAACGGCAGAGCCGCGGAGCTCAGCGGTCTTCGCAGCGGACACCTTCTTGGCAGAGCGCTTGAGCACCGTGGTCGACGCGCCGCCCTCGATCAGGCGAAGGTCGTCGCCCTCGGCGCCTGTCTTGGCAACAGCCAGGCCGTATTCGAGCCCCTCACCGACGAGACGATTCACGCGGGACTCGAGCCCGGCTGTTCTAGGACGGACAGCCAGAGGCTTGAGCGGGGCGGTCGGGGCGCTGGAGCCGAGGCTCTCGGGCTCATCAAGGGTGTCCTGCCCGCCCACGACGTCTGAAAACGGTATGTAAACGGGAGCCTTCGGCTTAGCTTGGCGGAGATTGAAGCGGTCGTCCATGGACCGAAGCGCGCTCGCCCAATCGTCTTCCGCGATGCCGTCGGTGCCGTGGGATTCAGGGAACAGCCCCTCGTCGACGAACGCGAGGCGCTCGCGGATGTCCTTCTTCGTGAACTCAGCGGTTGCGTTATTGGAAGATGCCTCGCGAGCCGCGTCAACAAGGCGCTGCTTGCCCGTCTTCGCGAAGAACTCGGACGGAATGGCGAGAGAATCGCCGTCGTCAGAGACAGCGCTCTCCACCTTGGTCGCGGCACCGAGGCCCATCGAGGTGTTCCACCAATCGGCGCCGAGGTCGGCGACGGAACCGTCTGCGCGCGTGATGACGGGCAGACCGTCCATCATATCGGCCTCGCGACGGGTGCGGATGCGCCTCGCGACGCTCTGCGCGCCGTGGGCAACATGAGAGCCAATAAGCAGCGGGTTGGTAACCCCGGGGTTGCTTGGAGCCCCCTCAGCGGGGCGGCCGGCGAATGAGGGATCCTCGACATCGACGCTGGACATGGCCTGGATGGGCGCTGCACCCCCCCCGTAGCCCCCTTGAGGTGCTTGGCCGACTTCATGATCGCCGTGAGCTCGAGGGAGTCGTTCTGGCGGCGCAGATCATCGATATCTTCCCGAAGCTGAGAGACGACCAAACGGCACACGAGGCCAGAGACGGCGCCGGAGGCGAGCGCTCCGCTGACGAGGCCTACGGCAAGCGCGTTCATCGGCGAGTCGAAAACGAAGGAGGCGGCGTCCGTGAGCGGGCTCGCCTGCGCGACAAGGGGCGTCTCCATGGTCGCGAGACCAGCCAGACCAACGAGAACCGCAGGGTTCCTCTTCGACTCCATACAGACGCACCTCCGCACTACGGCGGCCATACATCCAAAGGTCCCCATGATTATCGCTGCAAAGAAGCCGCAGGCAGAATGCCCGCTGGTCCAGATGCTGCTGCGGTTGAGTTCGTTTGAGGTGTATGTGCCGCTGCAACTTACCTATCAAGATGAACAAATAATAACCCAGCTAGCACAGAGGGGGGACATTAATCACGGATTCAGCCATACGCCACATGCGGCGGCACGCGTGGCTCAGGGTTCCGGCGTCTCTCGCCATAAGCATGCCGGCCGGCAAGCCCCTAAGGATTTGCCGGCCGGCGTCTCTAATGCCTAAAACTAAGTAACTCAGCAAAAGCTAGGCTGTATAGTCGGCCTGCTGGGCCTTCTTCGCGCTCTTGATGAGGAACTCGCGGTTGTCCTTTGTGCCCTTCAGGCCCTTGACCAGTGCGTTCGCGGCTCGCTCGGTGTTGTTCATGTTCGCGAGAACACGGCGAATGCCCCAAATAAACGGCTGGTACTCGGCGGAAAGAAGCAGCTCCTCGTTGCGTGTGCCGGAGCTCACGGGGTCGATGGCGGGGAAAATGCGGCGGTCGGCGAGGTCCCGGTCGAGCTTGAGCTCCATGTTGCCGGTTCCCTTGAACTCCTCGAAGATAACCTCATCCATCTTCGAGCCCGTATCGACGAGGGCGGAAGCGAGAATCGTGAGAGACCCACCGTTCTCGATGTTGCGCGCGGCGCCGAGGAACTTCTTGGGCGGGTAGAGAGCCGCCGAGTCTACGCCGCCGGAGAGGATGCGCCCGCTCGCGGGCTGGGCCAGGTTGTACGCGCGGGCAAGTCGGGTAATGGAGTCGAGCACCACCACGACGTCCTCCCCCATCTCCACCAGTCGCTTCGCGTGCTCGATAACAAGCTCAGAGACGTGGGTGTGGTTGTCGGCGGGCATATCGAAGGTCGAGGCCACGACCACGCCCTTGATGGAGCGCTCCATGTCCGTGACCTCCTCGGGGCGCTCGTCGACGAGCAGGCAGAAAAGATGCACCTCGGGGTTATTGGCCGCTATGGACTGGCAGATTTTTTTGAGGACGGTGGTCTTGCCCGCCTTCGGAGGCGAGACGATAAGGCCGCGCTGGCCCTTTCCGATGGGGCTCACGAGGTCGATGGCGCGGCCCGTGATGGAGTCCTTGCCGTGCTCCATGATCAGCGGCTCGTTGGGGAACACGGGCGTGAGGTCGCGGAAGCGCGGACGGGACTTGAGGTTCTCGGCGGGTCCGCCGTTGACGGTCGCGACCTTAACGAGCGGCGGGTACTTGGCGTTGCCGCGACCGGGGCCGACGGTGCCGGCCACACGGTCGCCGGGACGAAGACCGAGGTTGCGAATCATCGTCTGGTGGACGAAGCAGTCGTCGTCGCCGGCCATGTAGTTGCCGGTGCGCAGCCAGCCGAAGCCCTCGTTGCCGACCTCGAGGATGCCGTCCACGGAACGGAAGCCCTCGGCACGGGCGGCCGCGCTGTAGACGGCCTCGACGAGCTCGGCCTTACGGAGGCCGACGTAGTCGACATTGAGCTCGGCCGCCTTGGAGCGAAGGTCGGCGACCTTCATGGCGTTCGCGTCCTCGAGCGTGAGGGACGGCTCGGTGTTGAAGTCGTTCTTGCGGTTCTTGCGGTTCTTGCGGCTGTTGCGGCCGCCGTTCTGCGGCTCGTTGCCGCTGCGGTCGTTGCCTCGATCGTTGTGGCCCCGGTCCTTCTTGCGCGCTTGGCCCTGCCCCGGGTGCGCGCCCTGCGCGGGCTGCTCGGTCTGGGCAGGCTGTGCGGATCGGCCGTCAGACGCAGGCTGCTCGGACGTCGTGCCCTGGTCGGGTGAGGCCCCCTGCTGCTCGTTGCCTTCGGCGGACGTCTGCTGCTGAGCCTTCGCCTTACGGCCTCGGCGCCTGCGCATGGCGCCCTCGGAATCTGCAGCGCCGGCATCGCCGGGGACGGCGACGGCGTCGGCTGCGGCCTCTGGAGAAGGCGCGATCCTAACCGCAGGGGGCTCGGAAGGAACGGAAGAGGCCTGGGTCGCCTCCTGAACCGTGCGGTTCAGCTCCTCGATGGACGGCTCCGCCGGCTCATCGATGCCCTGGGCCGGAGCCTCCGGGGACTCGACCGGTTGCTTCGAGTCCTCCTGGGGCTTCGCCTTCTTGGGACGGCCGGGCCGGCGCTTGGGCTTCTCGGGAAGAGGAGCCGCATCCGTAGCTTGACCGGATGCAACGGCCATGCCTTCGGAATCAGAAGCCGAGCCTGAATCAAGAGCCGGTTTCTCCGCCGGGACGACGGACGCCGTCTCCGCGTCAACAGCCTTCACCTTACGCGGGCGACCAGGGCGCTTCTTAGGCTTCTCGGCAGGCGGGACCGCCTCAACGGGCGGCTCCTGATTCGTCTGGCTCTCCTGCGCCGCAGCATCGGTCTTCGCCTTGCGAGGGCGTCCCGGCCTGCGCTTGGGCTTTTCCGCAAGCTCAGCCCCTGACATCTCGGCAGGGGCCTCGGGCGCCGCATCCGCAGGCGAAGCCTCGTCGGCGACCTTCTTCTTACTAGTGCGCCGTGCCCTTTTCTTCGGAGCGGCCTCCTCGACGGCGGGAATACCCCGCGTCGAGTCGCTCTCGGAATCGATAGTCTCTTCAGACATTGAGTGCCTCTCTATAAATAAATGAACCATGCGACAAATCAAGGCGTGCCGCACGCCATGAGCGCAAAATCAAAAACAAAATGTGAGCAATCAAGATGATTATGCCCGAGGAACAGCTAAAGCACCCCCGAACAGGTCGAACTATAGCAGTTACCCTGCGGATACGCAAACAAGGGGCATAGATTCCGATGTGCCCCGAACGCAATGAGGCAACGCATGAACCGATTAAGCCAATATGGCCAATGACCACGCATATAAGCCGGGCCTTCGACAGCTCGCGGGACGCGAAAATTTGAGACGGCGGCAGTTTTTTGCAGGTGCCCCGAGTAGACCCGCGCCCAGGAATCGAAGAGCCGCAGGTAAACGCGCCACTCGGAATTCGTCCGCATGGGCCGAGCGGCAAAACTGCCGCCGTCGCCGTTTTAGCAGGTGTCGGCGAGGCCGAATGGCTCAAGCCATGGGCCATAAACGCCAGACACAGCCTCAAAAACCGCCAACGGCCGCAGCTTATCCGAGAAGAACACGGGACCCGCGTCGCTCGCACTTCTTCCACCTGCGAATCTGCAAAAAAGCGTGCATGCAACCGCGTCAACAGCTCCCGCAGCCGCTAAAGAACGGGGAGATGTCGATCACATAGCAAAACGACGCGCCGGCAAGCAAGCAAACGAATCGAAAAAACAGCACACGCGCGTCATTTCGGGGAGGCATGCCCCGTTAAGCGAAGCAACAGAGAAGGACCCCGCGACTTGACGCGGGGCCCTTTGTGAACTCATTATGCCTTCTGCTCCTGAGCGCGCCGCACCTTCCTGCGAACGACGAGCGCCTCGATCTGGGCCTTAAGCTCCTCCGCACGGGCACGACCGGTCTCGGACAGCGTGACGCTGGTCGTGTGCGCGCCGCCGCTCGTGCGCGTGCGCTCAACCAGGCCGAGCTCGGCCAGCGAAGAGACGCTCATAGAGACCGTGGGTTGCAAAAGCCCAAGGGCCTCCACGAGCTCCATGATCGTGAGGGCCCCTTGCTCGGACGTGAGTATTCCGAGAAGGACGAGGTCGCCGGCCTTGCAGAACACGGAGCCCATTGCGTCGACGTACTTGCAGATGCGCTCAGGCGTGGTTCGGGAAAGGGACTTGCCGCTCTGAATCTGAACCCTCGTGAGGGTGGAGAGCCTGGCCACGGCTTCGCGACCGGCCTCGGTAATGCTGCAGACGACGTTGCGGCGGTCCTTGTCGCCCTCTCCGCGGGAAATATAACCCAGGCGCGCAAGGTGGTTCGTGCGGTGGGTCATCGTGGGGCGCAGCGCTCCCTGATACTCAGCGATCGCGGAGGTCTTAACCGGCGCGTCGGAAACCTCAAGTCTACAGAGAATCGCATACTCCTCGAACGTGAGGCGCTCAGAGGAGTCGATCGACTGCCGAACGATGTTATAGGACCTTCTTACCGACATGAACTCACGTAAATCCATGTTCCAACCCCGCAAAAAACTCGAAACTCTTCGCCATGCTCACGGCCCGCTTTTAAACAAAGCGCCGCTCACGCCGATGGATTATACGAAACGTGCACGGGGGTTTGGGCAACCCCCGTGCACGGTACATAAAATAGAAATATAAATCTCTTTAAAGAAACAGCCGGGCCTACATCGACTGCGGGGCGCTCACGCCGATAGTGTTGAGCGTGATGGCGAGGACGCGGCGGCATGCGTCGACGGCGGCCAGGCGAGCACGCGAGAGGTCCTCATCGAGCGGGCGCCCGGCGCCGGGAAGCACCTGGCAGGCGGCATAGAAGGAGTGGAAATGGGCCGCGAGCTCCTCGGCGTAGTGCGTGAGACGGAACGGGGCGCGGTCGCGGGCGCAGGACTCGATGAGGCCGGGGAGCTCGGCCAGCTTGCGCGCGAGCGCGGCCTCGGTCGGGTCGGTGAGAAGGCCGAGGTCATAGCTCTCGCCGACGGCGCGGGCGGCGACCTCGTCCATCCCGAGCTCCACGGCCTCGTCCAGCTCGACGCCGGCCGCGCGGCGCAGGATCGAGCAGATGCGCGCATGCGCGTACTGGACGTAGTACACCGGGTTCGTGTTGTCCTGGCGCTTAACGGCCTCGATGTCGAAATCGATCATCTGGTTGTTCGACTTGGCGACGAGCGTATAGCGCGTGGCGTCGGGACCGACCTCGGCCAGCAGCTCGTCGAAGGTGACCATGGTGCCCTTGCGCTTGCTCATGCGCACCGGCACGCCGTTGCGCAGCAGGTTGACGAGCTGCCCGAGCACGACCTCGAACTGGTCGGGGTAGCCGAGCGCCTCGCACACGGACTGGATGCGCTTGATATAGCCGTGATGGTCGGCGCCCCACAGGTCGATAACGTGGTCGACGCGCTGGAACTTATTCCAGTGATAGGCCACGTCGGAAGCGAAGTAGGTGTAGTCGCCGTTGGTCTTGATAAGGACGCGGTCCTTGTCGTCGCCGAAGGTCGTGGAACGGAACCAAACCGCCCCCGCCTCGTCGCGGTAGACGTGGCCGAGCTCCTCGAGCTTGCCGAGGGCGCGGTCCACGGCGGAGGTGCCGTCCTCGTCCTTGTCATAGAGGCTGCGCTCGGAGAACCACTGGTCGAAGTCGCAACGGGCCGTGTGGCAGGTCTCGCGGATGGAGTCGAGCATCATACGGTAGCCGCGCTCGCGGAAAGAGGCGCAACGCTCGTCCTCGCAAACGGACGCGAGGCCGTCGGCGTCGAGGCCGACGAAGCGCGCCGCGAGGTCGACGATGTAGTCGCCGGCGTAGGCGTTGCCGCCGAGCGCCTCGTTGAAGGCGTCGGTGTAGGGGTGGGTCTCGGGGTGCTCGTCGTCCTCGTCGGCGACATAGGCCTCGCGGTCGGCGAGGAGGACCTCAACGGCGCCCTCGACCGTCTTGCCCTCCCCCATCAACTCAAGAATCTGCAGGTAGCGCTTAGAGATCGAGTGACCGAACACGTCCATCTGGGAGCCGTGGTCGTTGATGTAATACTCGCGCTCGACGTCGTAGCCCGCACGCTCGAGGACGTTGCAGAGGGAGTCGCCGAGAGCGGCCCAGCGCCCGTGACCGATGTGGAGCGGGCCCACGGGGTTTGCGGAGACGAACTCGACCTGGACCTTCTGGCCGGCCCCGGCATCGGAACGGGCGAAGTCGTCGCCGGATTCGCGCACGACTCGGAAGATGTCGTTGGCGGAGGCCGCGTTCAGGTAGAAGTTGATGAAGCCGGGGCCCGCGACCTCGACCTTGGCGAGCGCGGGGTCCTCAGGCAGGTTGGAAACAATGGCGGAGGCGATCTTCGCGGGCGCGCAGCGGGCGAGCTTGGCAGAGCGCATGGCGACCGTGGAGGACCAGTCGCCGTTGGCGGAGTCTGCGGGGCGCTCGAATCCCATGTCCGCCACATCGAACTGAGGCAGGTCGCCTGCGGACTGAGCCGCCGCGATGGCAGCGCGGACGAGTTCTTCGAGCTTCTCGGGCATAAGTCGTCTCCAAACGTAGAAAGAGTAAAAAAGCCGCTAAATTCTACCAGATGGGCGCGCCCATCGATAAAGGCGTCGTCCGATTAGGCCGGCGGGCAATAGCGTCGGAAGGGCGCAGGGCCCCGTCGAGGCCGGATACCCAGGGAACGGCCCGGGACACGGTGCTAGAAACCCCGTCCAGCTCGACCGGAGCCGCGGCGTTCCTCGGCCGAAAGGTCGTGGCGGAGCTTGGCCAGGCCGAGCTCGAGGCCCACGGGATAGCTCTGAGGGTTGAGGAAGCGGGTGATCGCGGGGTCAAGATGCATGATCGCGCTCTTGCAGCGCTCGCGCGCCTCCTCGATATTCCCGCGCCCGGCCTCGGTCGCGTGCCCATGCTCCACGATGCGCGAGAGCAGCTCGCGGGGCTCGCCGGCAAGGTCGTAGGACTGATACGTGTCGAGGATATCGATCATTTCCTCGAGGCCGGGCTCGCGCCCCTCCTCGCAAATCATGTCAGCCGTGGGGCAGCCGGCGTCGTCGTAGAAGCGCAGGACATGCTGGATGCCCGGGATGGTGCGCTTATAGGCCTGCTCGGAGAGCTTGATCACCGGCCGCCAAGGCTCGTCGCCGCCGGCGCGTATGGCGGAGAGCTTGTACACGCCGCCAAGGCTCGGCTGGGGGTCGCAGGTCGCGAGCTTGGTGCCGACGCCGAAGGAGTCGATGGGCGCCCCCTGGGCAAAGAGCGACTGGATCGTGTACTCATCGAGGTCGTTCGAGACCGAGATCTTCACATACGGGAGACCCGCCTCGTCGAAAGCGGCGCGGGCATCCTTGGAGAGCTTCGCGAGGTCGCCCGAGTCGATGCGGACGGCAGAGAGCCTCTCGCCGCGCTGCTCCATCTCCTTTGCGCAGGTGATGGCGTTCTGGATGCCCTGATGCACGTCGTAGGTGTCGAGCAGCAGGCAGCAGTTCTTCGGGCTCGAATTCGCGAACGCGCGGAAGGCGTCGAGCTCGTTCGTGAAGGCCATGACCCAAGAGTGGGCATGGGTGCCGAACACGGGGATGCCGTAGATCTTTCCCGCGAGCACGTTGGAGGTCGAGGAGGCGCCCGCGATATAGGACGCGCGCGCGACGGCGAGCCCGCCGTCGGGGCCCTGGGCGCGACGCAGGCCGAAGTCGGAGACGGGATGGCCCTCCGCCGCCTTGACCACGCGCGCGGTCTTCGTGGCCACGAGCGTCTGGAAGTTCACGAGATTGAGAAGGGCCGTCTCGACCAGCTGACAATCGATGATCGGGCCCATGATGCGCACCATGGGCTCGCGGGGGAACACAACCTCGCCCTCCGCGACGGCATCGATGGTGAGGTCGAGCCTGTGGCCGCGCAAATACTCGAGAAAGCCCTCCTTGAACATCGGCCCGCCGCCGGGAGCCGCGAGGCCCGCGAGATACTCGATGTCCTCGTCCGTGAAGCAGAAGTTCTCCACGAGGTCCGCGAGCTGGCCCGTGCCGCAAGCGACTCCGTAGCCGCCGCCGAAGGGGTTCTCGCGGAAGAAGGCGTTGAAGCAGGCTTCCGAGGACGCGAGGCCCGACTCCCAGAACCCTTGGGCCATGGTGAGCTCGTAGAGGTCCGTGTTCAGGCAGACATCGGTCGGCTTAGTGCGGTCGGTGAGCGACATGGGTACTCCTAGCCCTCGGTTACCTATCCCAGGATGTTCATAAGGAGAAAAACGGCGGCCACGCCGACAACCGCGAGAATGACGATCTTCTGTCCGGGCGCCATCTTAAGGTCGTCGTCGGGCTCCATGAACTTACGTGCGCTCTCGAGGTCCGCCGCTTCCTCCGCGTGCGCGCGGGCGGCGTCCTCGCGCGCCCCGGCGGCCTTCGCCGCCCGCGCCTTCTCGGCTCGGAGCTGCTCCAGCTCGGCCCGCTCGCGCTCGTCGCGGGCCGCCTGCTCGCGCGCGGCCTTCTCGGCCCGGAGCTGCTCCAGCTCGGCCCGCTCCTCTTCGCTCAGCCCCTCAGTTTGTGCCATGGATGCTCCCGGGATCGATTGCATACTCACCGCGCCGGGGCACCCCGGCGCAGTTAACAACAAACGAATATACCCCTTTGGGGGCCGAGCGGGGACGCGCGGCCTTCTCGCGGATTCACAGGGAGATGGCGAGGCGACGAATCAATCCGTGTGCTCGGCCACGCCCGTGGCGTCGAACTCCGGGACGAAGCTCTCCGAGACCGTGCCGCCCTCCTGCCACCAGATTCGCTCGAAGCCGAGATCGTCTGCATGGCAGAGCGCGATCTCGTACTCGTCCTCGGGAACCGTGCCGGAGAGCTCGCCGCCGGCGCGCCGGCAATCCTCGTTGGGCGTGTACTGATTCATGAGCGAGAGATCCGCGCGATTGCCGCAGATGTCCCATATACGCTCGAGCGACCCGAGAGTGTTCTCGAGCTGGCCCGGAAGCATGAGATGCCGCACGATGACGCCCCGCTTCATAAGGCCCGTCCGCTCGTCCACCAGTCGGCCGCCCGCGCTCTCGACGAGCCCGGCCATCGCATCGAGCGCGGCGGCGGCGACCTCGGGATAGTCCGGGGCAACAGAAAGCCGCCGGGCGAGGTCGGAGCCGCAGTACTTGAAATCAGGGAGCCAGACGTCTACGACATCGCCCATGGACCGCACGGTCTCCACGAGCTCGTAGCCGCCCGTGTTGCAAACGACCGGCAACGTGAGCCCCAGTTCCCGGGCCGTGAGCACGGCCTCGCGCACCGTCGGGCCGAAGTGCAGGGCCGTCACGAGGTTGATGTTCGCGGCGCCCTGAGCCTGGAGCTCGAGCATCATCCTAGCCAGGCGTTGCCCGGTGATGTCCACGCCGAAGCGCCCCGTGGATATCCGGTGGTTCTGGCAAAAGACGCAGCGAAGCGTGCAACCCGAGAAGAAGATGGCCCCCGAGCCGACATCGCCGGAGATGGGAGGCTCCTCCCAGAAGTGAAGCGCGCTGCGGGCGGCGCGCACGGAAGACGCCACACCGCAGAAGCCGAGCTTGCCGGCGGCGCGATCGGCGCCGCAGCGACGGGGACAAAGCGCACAGGAGACGTACGCATCCTCGCCGAAACCGGCGCGCGTATCTTGCGAAGAAACGACGGCCACTATTTGTCGCGCTCCCACCAGTGGCGCTCGGCGCGCTTCTCGGCCTCGGCCTCGAAGGCTTCGTCCGCGGGCGTGATGAGCTCGTCCTCGCCGGTGCGGGGGTTGTAGTGATGCAAAAGGACCGGCTCAAACAAGCGCAGCTTTTGCGCGAAGACGAAGGAGATGAGAAGCAGCAGCGCAAAGATGGCGACGCGAAGCAACGTGCCCACCTGGGTCATCACGACAGAGCCCAGACAAAGAAGGATCGTCCAGGCGTACATCATGAGCACGGCCTGGCGCTGATCGAAGCCCTCGTCGAGCAGGCGATGGTGGATATGGCCGCGGTCCGGCTGGCCGATGCTCACGTGCGCGCGCGTGCGTCGGATGATGGCAGAGAGCGTGTCCAGGATAGGCACGGCGGAAATGACCAAGGGCACAATGATGGTCGTGAGGCCGGCGAAGCGCGTCACGGAGAGAAGCGACGAGCAGCCGAGCGCGAACCCCAGCGTGAGCGAGCCGGAGTCGCCCATGAAGATGGACGCCGGGTGGAAGTTGTAGCAGAGGAACCCGAGCGAGGAGCCCGTAACGGCGATGGAGAGCGCGGCCGCGTCGAGGCGGCCGGCCATGACGGAGAGCACGAACATCGTGAAGCTCGCGATGCCGGAGATACCCGCCGCTAGGCCGTCGAGGCCGTCGATCAGGTTGATGATGTTCACGTAGGCGACGAGGTAGATCACCGTGATGGGGTACGACAGCCAGCCCAGGGATATGAAGCCGGGGCCGAGCGGGTTCGATATGTCCCCGACGACGAGCCCGCCCGCCACCGCGATGGAGGCGGCGAGGACCTGCCCGGCGAACTTCTGAAGCGGCTTGAGCGAGAATTTGTCGTCCAAAAGCCCAGTGGCGAAGATGACGCAGAAGGCGGCCACGAGCTTCCAATAGTCGACGCTCATGCGCTCAGACGGCACCAGCACAACCGGCCAGCCAAGGAAGGTCGTGCCGAGATACTGCACGACGAATGCCGCGATGATGCCGATGAAAATCGCGATGCCGCCCATGCGCGGTACGGCGACCTTGTTCACGCGACGTCCTGAGGGCTTGTCCACGGCCCCGAGCGAGACGGCTACCCTGCGGGCCAGGGGCGTCGTGGCGACCGCGGCGAGAAGAGACGCGACAAAAAGGCAGATGTACGGAACCCAGTCGGGAACCATTCCGTTGAGCTCCACGAACCTCTCCCCTCTTGTTGCTGCGTCTGCGGACCTGTCGATCGGCACATGTGTGGTTAAGTTTACTCGAACGGCCGGCGAATCGCACCCGGCCGGCCCCATCGGCGTATCTCCACACGCCTGCGGCTTGCCCGAGCCGTGGGACAAAGTCAAGCCTTTACCTGCCGCGCGTTTGCCCTATATTTGAGTTGTCGCTCCCCTGCGCCGCAAACTGGGTGAACCGACAAGCGTTTCTTGGGAGTCCTAAATCTCGTGTTCAGTACGGGGATTCTCCGTTGTTGAGAAAGCCGGAACGCGCGATGCGGACACCCACCTTTTGAAGGTGGGTTCATTATTCGGCGCAGGGGGCGGCTTTTTTGTTTGCCAGCCTTTTCTTCCTTCTACCAGGCCTTTATTGCCCCGAGCGAAACATGGCGTCGGCCCAACAGCCTAAAACCACGTGACAAAAAGACCCGGCCCCGCGAGAGATGCGCTGGGCCGGGCCGTCGCTAATTGGCGTCTCTCACCGAGGGGAGCTGGGGGTTGAAGCCGGCTTTGGAGAGGGCGTCGACGATCTGCTGACGGTGCTCGGGGCCGTAGGCCTCGATGGTCACCTTGAGCTCGACGGCAGCGTTGCGGTTCGTGGTGACGAACTGGTTGTGCTTGAGCTTAATGACGTTGCCGTTCTGTTCGGCGATAACGCTCGCGACGCGCACGAGCGAGCCAGGGCGGTCAGGAAGAAGGACGCTCACCGTAAAGACGCGGCTGCGCTGGATAAGGCCGTGCTGGACGACGGAGCTCATGGTGATGACGTCCATGTTGCCGCCGGAAAGGACGCAGGCGACGCGGCGGCCGTCGGAGGGGAGATGCTTAGCCGCGGCCACGGATAGCAGGCCGGAGTTCTCGACGACCATCTTGTGGTTCTCGACCATGTCGAGGAAGGAGACGACAAGCTCGTCGTCCTCGACGGTGAGCACGTCGTCGAGGTTCTCCTTGAGATACGGGAAGACCTTGTCGCCCACCTCCAGGACGGCGGTGCCGTCCGCGATCGTGTTCGCGGAAGGAAGCTTGACCGGGTGATCCGCCTCGAGCGCTGCGGTCAGGCTCGGCGCGCCGGCAGGCTCGACGCCGATGACGCGAATCTTCGGGTTATAGAGCTTGGCAAAGGTCGCGACGCCGCAGGAGAGCCCGCCGCCGCCCACAGGCACGAGGATGGTGTCGACGAGGGGCAGCTCCTGCACGATCTCCATGCCGATGGTGCCCTGTCCGGTGGCCACGACCTCATCGTTGAAGGGCGGGATATAGGTAAGCCCCTGCTCCGCGGCGAGCTTCTGAGCATACTCCCCCGCCTCGTCGAAGACGTCGCCGTGGAGGATGACCTCGGCGCCGTAGCCCTTGGTGCGCTCAACCTTGATGAGAGGGGTGGTCGTGGGCATGACGACGACGGAGCGGGCCCCCGCGTGCGTGGCGGCATAGGCAACGCCCTGTGCATGGTTGCCGGCGCTCGCCGTGATGACGCCGCGGTCGAGCTCCTCACGGGAGAGCTTGGAGATCTTGTAATAGGCGCCCCGAAGCTTGTAGGCGCCGGTTCGCTGCATGTTCTCGGGCTTGAGCCAGACGCGATTGCCCGTAGCGGCGCTGAGGTAAGGGCTCTCGACGAGCTTTGTCTCGAGCGTGACCTCCTTAACCTTCTCGGAAGCTTCCTCGAACGCCTCGAGCGTGAGCATATCGGCCATACGGCGCCTCTTTCCAAACTCGCGAAAACGGACAGAATAGAAAGAAAGCCCGGACGCCAAATGACGACCGGGCCCTAAAGTTCCTGGTGGAGATGAAGGGATTCGAACCCTCGGCCTCTGCCTTGCGAAGGCAGCGCTCTCCCAGCTGAGCTACATCCCCAGGCGCTGTTGCGCGTAGGCTATTATGCAAGCGACTTCGACTCATGTCAACCCGCGATTTTGAGGAAAAGCGAAAAACTCGCCGCCAAGAAGCCGAGGCGTCCGCACGCGCGCCTAATATTTGCCGCGCAGCGAATACCAGCCGCCCTGCTCGACCACCGCGAGCGGCACGTCGAAGAGCTCGGAGAGCACGTCGTCGCGAAGCAGCTCGCCCTTCTTGCCGTCGGCGAAGACGGAGGCGTCCTTGATGAGAAGGACGCGGTCGATGGCGGGGATGATGTCTTCCGGGTAGTGGGTCACGAGAATAATGGAACGACCCTCGTCGGCGAGCGTGCGCATCGTGTCGCGCACGTGATACATGCCCTCGGGGTCGAGGCCCGTGCACGGCTCGTCGAACACGAGGACCTTCGGGTCGCGCACGAGCTCGCGGGCCACGAGCACGCGTCGGACCTGGCCGGTGGACATCGTCATGATGTCCTGGTCGGCGAGCTGGGGGATGCCGAGGCGCTCGAGGGCGTCCATGGCGAGCGCCCGGTCGCAATCGCCCACCTCTCCGCGCATAGGAAGCCCGAGCGTGCCGAAGATGCCGCCGATGACGATCTCTATGGCAGGGAGATGAACGCGTACCTGATCATGCATGGTGGAGCTCACCACGCCAAGCATCGAGCGGATGTCCGAGAGCAGCGGCCGCGCCGCGCCGCGGAAGCGCACGGGGGGCTCGTCTCGGTAGAGAGGGAACACCTCTCGGGTGAGCAGCTGAATGAAGGTCGACTTGCCGGCCCCGTTCGGGCCAAGAAGCGCCACGTGCTCCCCTGCCGCGAGCTCGAAGTCCCCCACCCGCAGAATTGTCCTCGAGCCTCGCACGACCTCGGCGTCGTGAATCTGGAACAGGGGCGTCGTATCGTTCAATGGAATGACCTTTCCGATAGGGCCGGGCGCGCCCGGCAGCCATGCGCCGCTGCGCCTTTAGGCAAAAACCCAGAGCTGCTGCGCTTTATAGTTCACGAAGAAGAGCAGGAAATCGACGAACGGCTTCACGATGACGGCGGGGATTCCGGTCGCAGGAGCCGCCCACCCCACAGCGATCGCGCTGGCGGCCATGATGCCCGCGCTCAAGGCGACGTAGCGCGCTATTCTCGCGCCGGAGACACCGGCCCCGAAGACCTTGCGCCTGTTCACTGCGAAGTTCGTTCCGGCCGAGACGGCGCGCGCGAGCACGGTCGCCGCGTAGACGCCCCAGGAGCCCGTCGCCTCCCCCGCAACCGTCCCCGAGGCCAAAAGCGTCATCAAAACGCCGAAGATCGCCAAATCGAGAACATAGCAGAACACGGAGGAAAGGGCGTACTTGGCAAAGAGCTCGAGCATGACCGCGAAAATACGGGCCGTATCCGCCAAAGGCCTGAAGTCCGAGCCGGGGGCGCCCGCATCGGACGTGTAGGCGATCGGCACCTCGGCGAACTCGATGCCCTCGCGCTCGGCCTCAGCGAGCATAGCGGCCTCGAACTCGAAGCCCCCGTGCTCCTCCTCGCACATATGCAGCGCAAAGTCCATCGACAGGCCGCGAAGCCCGCTTTGGGTATCGGAGACCGTGACGCCGCAGAACATGCGGACCGCGACGCGCGTGCAGAAGTTCGCGAGATGCGTCGTCGGCGCGACGCCGGCGACGCTAAAGTCGCGGCAGCCCAGCACGAGCGTCTCAGGGCGCCGAGAAAAGAGTTCAGCTACCTTAACGACGTCGGCCGGCAAATGCCTGCAGTCGTCGTCGGCGCACACGACGCCGATCGGCCGCGGCAAAAGCCGCTCTGCCGCCTCAAAACCGGACTTCAGCGCCTCTCCCTTGCCGCCGCGCGCCGCGCGCGAGACGACCTGGGCCCCGAGCGCGCGGCATTGCCGGAACACCCCCGAGTACCTCTCGCCGCTGCCGTCGTCGACGACGAGCACGGGGCCTCCCCACCTGCCGCGGAGCCCCGCGAGCAGCTCCACCAGCCTGGCGTCGGGACGATACGCCGGGACGACGAGCACCACTCCCGAATCGGTTCTCTGCAAGGGGCCTCCTCTCGTCAACCCTGCCGCAAGTCCATAAGGATACCGCCGCCCGCAGGGCGCAGGTCGCCTCAAAAGAAGGCCTTGCCGCGCGAAAACCCCGCGACAAGGCCTTCTGCTCCCGCAGGTACGCGGGCGACTGTTTAAAGAACCTGCTACTTCTTGATCCAAGAGAACATGGAGCGGATCTTCTCGCCGGTGACCTCGATGGGGTGGGTGTTGATAGCCTCACGCTGCTCAAGGAGCCACTTGTGGTCGTTGTTGCAGTCATCGACGAACTCCTGCGCGAACTCGCCGTTCTGGATGCGCTTGAGGATGAGCTTCATGGCCTCACGGGACTCGTCATTGATGACCTTCGGGCCGGCGTAGTACTCGCCGTACTCGGCGGTGTTGGAGATGGAGTAGTTCATGAAGTGGATGCCGGACTCGTACATGAGGTCGACGATCATCTTCATCTCGTGATAGCACTCGAAGTAGGCGAGCTCCTCGGGGTAGCCGGCCTCGGTCAGGGTCTCGAAGCCCGCCTTGACAAGCTCGACGAGGCCGCCGCAGAGAACGGCCTGCTCACCGAAGAGGTCCTCCTCGGTCTCCTCGGCGAAGGTCGCCTTGATGATGCCGGAGCGGGCGCCGCCGACGCCCCAGCAGTAGGCCAGCGCGATGTCCCAAGCGTCGCCGGTGGCGTCCTGGGCAACGCAGGCCAGGTCGGGCACGCCGGACCCCTCGGTGAACTGACGGCGGACGATGTGGCCCGGGCCCTTGGGCGCGCACATGATGACGTTGACGTCCTCGGGGGCCTTGATGTAGCCGTAGTGGATGTTGAAGCCGTGGGCGAAGGCCAGGGTGTCGCCGGGCTTGAGGTGGTTCTTGATGTGCTCCTCGTAGACCTTGGGCTGGGTCTCGTCGGGGGTGAGGATCATGATGACGTCGGCCTCCTCGGCCGCGGTGTCCATGTCGACGACCTTGAGGCCGGCCTCGGCGGCCTTCTGGGCGGAGGCGGAGCCCTCGCGCAGGCCGACGCGGACGTCGCAGCCGGAGTCCATGAGGTTCAGCGCGTGGGCGTGGCCCTGGGAGCCGTAGCCGATGATGGCGATCTTCTTGCCCTGGATGACCTCGGGCTTGCAGTCGTTCTCGTAGTAGATGGTGACGGCCATGCTTAAAACTCCTTAGTCTTGTGGTGCTTCTTGCAGTGCATATTCCAACCGCCTGGCCTGGCGGAAGAAACCAAAGGTGAGATGCCGAGAAGGACCCGGCGAGAAGGGCGGGAAATCCCCAACGCGCCCCTACGCGTCGTGCCCGCGCCCCATGGCGATCTTGCCGGTGCGCGTGAGTTGGCGGATGCCGTAGCCGCGGAAGAGATTCTCCATAGCGTCGAGCTTAGAGACGGTTCCCGTGGCCTCGATGGTGAGCGTGTTCTTGCCCACGTCGACGACCTTGGCGCGGAAGACGTTGGCGATCTCGATGATCTCGTGCCTGCGGTCGGGCGTGGCCTGGACCTTGAAGAGCACGAGCTCGCGCTCGATGGCGTCCTCCTCGGAGAAATCGCTGATGCGGTAGACCGATACGAGCTTGTGGAGCTGCTTCTCGATCTGCTCGAAGCCGAGCTCGTCGGCCTCGACGATGATGGTCATGCGCGAGAGGCCCTCGTCCTCGGTCGGGGCGACCGTGAGCGACTGGATATTGAAGCCGCGGCGCGAGATCATGCCGGTGACGCGCGAGAGCACGCCGGCCTTGTTCTCGACGGTGACGGAGAGGATATGCTGGCTGGACAGGGTATCGGCCATTACTCCTCGCCTCCCTTCTGGGCATCGAGGTCCGCGGCGTGGCCGCCCTTGTTGTGGGCGCGGTCGATGCCGTCGTCCTCCGCGAGGTCCGCGGCGTGGCCGCCCTTGCGGTGGGCCTTGCCGAAGCCCTTCTCGGTGACGCGCACGCCGCCGAGGGTCACGTCGAGGGCGCCGATGATGTCGTCGATAGGGGCACCGGGGGCGACCATCGGGTAGACGGTCTGGTCGCGCGGGATCATGACGTCGAGCAGATAAGGAACATCGGAGGCGAGCATCTCGTCGAGGGCCTCGTCGATCTCCTCGGGCTTCGTGATGCGCCGGGCGCGCCAACCGTAGGCGTCGGCGAGCTTGACGAAGTCGGGGTTGTCGGCGAGCTCAGTGAAGGAGTAGCGCTTGTTGTAGAAGAGCGACTGCCACTGGTGGACCATGCCGAGCGCGCGGTTGTCCACGACCATGACCTTGACATTAACGCCGTTGATGGCGGCGGTGGCCATCTCCTGCGTGTTCATCTGGAAGGAGCCGTCGCCGGCGACGCAGACGACCTCATCCTCCGGGCAGCCGATCTTGGCCCCGATGGCGGCCGGGAAACCGAAGCCCATCGTGCCGAGGCCGCCCGACGAAATGAAGGTGCGGGCGTGCTCGCGGTGGATGTTCTGGTGTGCCCACATCTGGTGCTGGCCGACCTCGGTGGTGACGATGGAGGCCTCCGGGTCGAGCTTCTCGGACAAGCGGTGAAGCACAGCCTCAGGGGCGATGGCGTCGGGGTAGTCGGCGAAGTCGGATGTGTAGAAGGGCCAGCGGTCGCGCCAGCTGAAGACATCCTTGACCCAGTCGGCATCGATGGCCTTGGCGTCCATCTTGGCAAGACGGTCGACGAGACTGCCGAGCACCACCTTGGCGTCGCCCACGATGGGCACATCGGGGTTCACGATCTTGCCGATCTCGGCCGGGTCGATGTCGATGTGGATGATCTTCGCGTGCGGCGCGAACTCTGAGACCTTGCCGGTCACGCGATCGGAGAAGCGCGCGCCCACAGCGATGAGAAGGTCGCACTCGGTCACGGCCATATTGGCGTACTTGGAGCCGTGCATACCCACGGGGCCGAGGTTCAGCGGGTTGGAGCAGCGCATCGCGCCCTTGCCCATGAGCGAGGTGACCACGGGAATCTGCATGCGCTCGGCGATGTCCGCGAGCTCCTGGCAGGCGTGGCTCGTAACGATGCCGCCGCCGGCGTAAATCAAGGGCTTCTTAGCTGCGCAGATAAGCTCGGCAGCTGCCTTGACCTGGCGCGCGTTGCCGCGATAGGTCGGCTTGTAGCTCGCGATGGAAATCTTGTCCGGGTAGTGGAAGACCATCTCCGAGCTGGAGAGGTCGCTCGGGATGTCGATGAGCACGGGACCGGGGCGCCCGGTTGAGGCGATGTAGAACGCCTCGCGGAAGGTTCGCGTGAGATCGTCGCAGGACTGCAGCAGGAAGCTGTGCTTCACGACCGGCATCGTGATACCCACGATGTCGGACTCCTGGAAGGCGTCGGTGCCGATGACGCCGCGCGTGACCTGGCCGGTGATGACGACCATGGGGACGGAGTCCATGAAGGCGGTCGCGATGCCCGTCACGGTGTTCGTGGCGCCCGGGCCAGAGGTGACCAGCACGACGCCGACCTTGCCCGTGGCGCGGGCATAGCCGTCGGCCATGTGCGTGGCCCCCTGCTCGTGGCGGGCGAGCACGTGGTGGATCTTCTTGGAGTCGTACAGGGCGTCGTAGATCTTGATGGCCTGGCCGCCGGGGTAGCCGAAAAGGGTGTCGACGCCCTCGGCCTCGAGACTGGCGATGATGGCCTGTGCGCCGGTCATGGTCTTGCCCTCGTGCTCGGTGTGGCTACCGGGCCCGAATGGCCTTCCCTCGATGGCAAGCTTGCGCATGGCGAGCTTTTCGTCCAAGGTCGTCATCCGAGATATGCCCCCTTATCTGCGCTGGAAACGAGTCGTGCATACTTGGCGAGAACGCCGTGGTTGTGCTTGGGCGCGGGAGCCTTGAAGCTCGCGCGGCGCCTGTCCATCTCCTCGTCGGAGACCTCGAGCTGGAGCTTGCCGCCCTCGATGTCGACGGTGACCATGTCGCCGTCCTGGATAAGGGCGATGGGGCCGCCGGCCGCCGCCTCCGGGGAGACATGCCCGACGCAGGGGCCCTTGGAGGCGCCGGAGAAACGCCCGTCGGTGATGAGCGCCACCGAGGTCGAGAGGCCCATGCCGCAGATGGCGGAGGTCGGGGTCAGCATCTCGCGCATGCCGGGACCGCCGGCCGGGCCCTCATAGCGGATGACCACGACGTCGCCGGGGTTGATCTTTCCGCCGAAGATGGCCTCGCAGGCCTCCTCCTCGGAGTTGAAGCAACGGGCGGGGCCGGTATGGGTCATCATCGAGGGATCGACCGCCGCCTTCTTCACGATGCCGCCGTCGGGCGCGATGTTTCCGTGCAGGACGCGCAACGCTCCCTCGGGCGTGATGGGGTTGTCATGGGTGCGGCAGACCTCGCCGTCGGCGGGCTTGGCGCACTTCTCGAGGTACTCGGGGATGGTGCCCATGCAGGTCACGGCCGACTCGTCGAGAAGCCCAAGCTCGTGGAGCTCGTGCATGACCACGGGCACGCCGCCCACGGCGTAGAGGTCGAGCAGCGGACGCGGGCCGGAGGGCTGGAGCTTGACCAGGTGCGGGGTTCGCTTGCTCGCGGCGTCCCAGTCGTCCATGGTGATGGGATGGCCGGCCTCCATGGCGATGGCGGTGAGGTGCAGGACCGTGTTGGTCGAGCCGCCGAAGGCCATGTCGCACTCCATGGCGTTGTGGATGGCCGCCTGGGAGATGAGGTCGCGGAAGGAGATACCCTTCTCAAGAAGCTCCATGACCTTCATGCCGGCCTGCTTGGCCAGGCGCAGGCGCTCGGAGTAGACGGCCGGGATGGTGCCGTTACCGGGAAGCGCGATGCCCAGCGCCTCACAGAGGCAGTTCATGGAGTTGGCGGTGAACATGCCGGAGCAGCTGCCGCAGGTGGGGCAGGCGCTGTTCTCGAGATAAAGGAGCTCCTCGTCGGTCATGGTGCCGGCCTGGACCTGGCCCGCGCCGTCGAAGAGCGAGTTGAGGTCGGTGGTCGGGCCGTCGGTCTTGCCCATCTGGTGACCGGGGAGCATCGGGCCGCCGGACACGAAGACAGTCGGCACGTTGACGCGAAGGGCACCCAAGATCATGCCGGGGACGATCTTGTCACAGTTGGGGATGCACACGGCCGCGTCGAACGCGTGGCCCTGCAAGGCGATCTCGAAGCTGTCGGCGATAGTCTCGCGCGAGACCAGGCTGTAGTGCATGCCGTCGTGATTCATCGCGATGCCGTCGCACACGCCGATGGTCGAGATCTCGAAGGGGACGCCGCCCGCCATGCGGATGCCGGCCTTGACGGCCTCGGCGATCTTGTCGAGGTTATTGTGTCCCGGGATGATGTCGTTGCGGGAGTTGAAGACCGCGACGAAGGGGCGGTCCATCTCCTCGTCGCAGATTCCGTCGGCTTTAAGAAGGCTTCGGTGCGGCGCGCGCGCAACCCCTCGTTTAATGGCATCGCTTCTAAGCTGCATTTCCCTCTCGCTTCTCCCTCTCGCTTCTAAATCAGATGAGAAACGCGAGACAGGCGCACACAGCCGCTCGATGCCCAATAACGGAGGACGCCGGCCCGAAATACTTGCTCGAAGGTTGCCGGGGGTGTCCGCGCCTTGCCTTCTTGCGTTCGTTCAAGCTGCTCGAGGGTGTGTTCGTCGCCTTCCGCCGCGGGTTCTCAGGCCCAGCCCGCTTGCTGTGGGACGGATGAGGCGAGTACTTGCCCTGTCGTCGCATTTGCTCAGTGAGAAAAGGCTAGCACAAGCGAACGCATGACACGAGCCGAAAACAAAAGCGTAACCTTGGAGCGACCGCATGGATCGGGCACGAGCATCGAAAATCGAGGACGGGCTGATTGCCGGGCAAGCCCTCAGACACAAAGAAAGCGGGGAGCCTTGTGGCTCCCCGCGCTTAATTGCCCTTTGGAATCGCCGACTTTCGATAATCGATAGGAAGGGTCTGTTTGATTAGCGAGTGGGCCCGCCAAGCGAATCTACCTCTTTGGCTTATATCCGAGATGATGTCGACGGGAGGTGGCGAGTACGCTCGCCTGTTTATAAAGAAGCCGAGGTCACGTCGGCGGGCCCAAACGATGCTGAATCTATGTCGTTCACTGGACCCACCTCCTCGCTCGGTCGCTTTGTTTGTGGCGACGATTTGTTGTGTTGACTCGAGTATCCCCTACCGGACCCGATTTAAACCGGCCTGAGGAATCGTCCCGCCAACGGTATAAAAAAGCCCCTGAACGGTATAACCGTCCAGGAGCTTGATAAGTCTAAATGCCTAAGAGACTAAGCCTCGAGGGCCTTCTTGGCCTGGGCAGCGAGGTCGGCGAAGGTGTCGGCGTCGGAGTAGGCGATCTCGGCGAGGACCTTACGGTCGAGCTCGATGCCGGCGAGCTTAAGGCCGTGCATCAGGGTGCTGTAGGACATGTCGTTCTGACGAGCGGCGGCGTTGATGCGCTGAATCCAGAGAGAGCGGAACTCGCGCTTCTTGTTACGACGGTCGCGGTACTGGTACTGACCGGAGTGACGGTCCTGCTCCATCATGCCGCGAAGAGTGCGGGAGGAAGTTCCGTAATAACCCTTGGTGCGCTCCTGGAGAGTGCGGCGCTTCTTCTTGGAATTCACTGCGCGCTTAACACGTGCCATTTGTAATCAACTCCTAGGTGATAAAGAATCCATCGGGACGCGTGGCGCGTCTTACTTGCCCATGCGCTGGGAGATAGTCTTGGCCTGGTTGCCGGTGAGCTCGGCCTCCTGACGGAAGCCGCGGATGCGCTTCGGGGACTTCTTGGTGAGGATGTGGCTCTTGTAAGCCTTGGCACGCATGATCTTGCCGGTACCGGTCTTGCGGAAGCGCTTGGCGGTACCCTTGTGCGTCTTCATCTTAGGCATGCTAGTTCTCCTTCTGGCTCTTGTCATCGTCAGAGGCCTTCTCCTCGAAGGCGCCCTTGATGGGGACGATGAGCATGTGCATGTTGCGGCCTTCCATCTGAGGCTTCGACTCGACCGTTGCCACGTCCTTGAGGTCCTCGGCGAGGCGGTCGAGCACAATCCGACCCTGCTCCGGGTGGGCCATCTCGCGCCCTCGGAACATGATGGTGATCTTTACACGCGCGCCCTTCTTGAGGAAGCGCACCACGTGGGCCTTCTTGGTCTCGTAATCGCCGACGTCGATCTTGGGACGGAACTTCATCTCCTTGATCTCGACCTTGACCTGGTTCTTACGGGCTGCCTTGGCCTTACGGTCCTGCTCGTACTTGTACTTGCGGTAATCGAGCACCTTGCAGACCGGGGGCTCGGCGTTCGGGGCGATCTCGACGAGGTCGAGGCCTTGGTCATTGGCGATGCGCAGCGCGTCGCGAACGCCGAAGAGGCCGAGCTGGGAACCATCGACGCCGATGAGTCGGCACGTGCGAGAAGTAATCTCCCCGTTAATGCGAGGACCGTCGTTTCTGGCTATCTTACACACCTTCCCTTCGTGGAGACGATTACGTCTCCATAACAAATCTCCCGGAGCCATAGCAGCATCCGGGAGACATAAATCCGCTTACATGCGGATGACATTCATATCCGACCAGACAGCTGCTTCGAGGCGCCGTGTAGGTGGGGCTTATCGCCCGCTTTTCCAAACAAGAATACTATGACAAAAGGAACCGTCGCGCAAGCACGATTTTTGCGGGGGCGCGAACGCGTTCACAAATACTGCAAGTTCGGGGACGCTTATGGAGACCCGCGTCCTCAGGCGAGCGTTATCAAACGCTATGGGCGCCATGAGTTGAATCATAAATCGACCGGAAGCAATCACGCCCCGCGGCCCCAGCGCCCCCCGACTTGGCACGGCGCGCATCTCCACGCGAGCGCGCATCTGTTACACTGTTCCGGCGCATACAAGCGCCCGAGTGGCGGAATGGCAGACGCGGCGGTCTCAAAAACCGCTGGGAGACCGTGTGGGTTCGAGTCCCACCTCGGGCACCAGTAAACAACAGGGCTTCTCGCTTTTGTGGCGAGAAGCCCTTTTTCTTGCGCAATGCACCCACCCGAGACGAGCCGGAGACGTTAGCCGGCCAAGAACGGGTTGCGGGAAAGCTCGGCCGCCATCGTGGTTGAGGGGCCGTGGCCGCAGAAAAGCCGCGTGGCGGGCGAAATAAGACGGGCCATCTTGGCAAGCGAGGCCAGTATCGCGGCCTCGTCCCCACCGGCGAGGTCGGTGCGGCCGTGGCTTGAGGGGAAGAGCGTGTCGCCCACGAAGCAGACCCCCTCGGCCGTGCCGTGCCCAAGAAGGACGATGCCGCCCGGCGTGTGGCCGGGGGTCTCGATGACCTCGAACGAGGCGGAGCCGACCTTAAGGACATCGCCTCCGCGCAGCTCCCGGTCGGGTGCAGGCGCATCGTCGTCGTAGGCGATGCCTATCTCCGACACCTCGCCTGATCGCATGGCCTGCTCGGCATCCGCCGGATGGATGAGGAAAGGCGCGCCGCAGGCCCGCTTCAGCCCAGACACGCCTCCCACGTGGTCGCCGTGACCATGCGTGGCCACGATATACCTGACTTGCGCGTCTTTGAGATGCTCAGCGACCTTACGACCCTCGCCGCCCGGATCGACGACAAGCGCCTCGCCCTCGCTCACATAGGCATAGCAGTTCGTCTGCAGGGGGCAGACGGCGAAGCAGCGGAGCTCGTCGCCGACGCCATTCCCGCCGTGAATTCGATCGGTCATGTCAGCTCCTCTTCTTAAGCTGCTGCGCGCCCTCGCCGGGCATGAGGCGACGCGCGTCGTAGACGGACGGGACGCGGCTCACCGAGGCCAGGAGCGAATCGAGCAGGCTCGCGTCTGAGATGGACACGAGGAAGCGCAGGCGCGCGATCCCCTGGCTCGAGGTCTGCGTTGCGGCCGAGAGGATGTTTCCGCCGGCGTCGCCGATAGCGATCGTGACGTCCTTGAGCAGGCCCATGCGGTCTGTGGCCTCGACAACAATCTCGACCCGGAACTCGGTGGCGCCGGAGGTGTCCCAGGCGACGTCGATGAGCCGCTCGCTGTGTTGCATAAGGTCGGCCACGTTCGGGCAGTTCGCGCGGTGTACGGAGACGCCCCGCCCACGGGTGATGAAGCCGACGATCTCGTCGCCGGCTACGGGGTTGCAGCAGTGCGCGAGATGCACCAGCAGGTCCGCGTCGCCCTTGACCACCACGCCGCAGTTCGAGCGCTTCTTCTTGCCTTTATCGGCCTGCGCGATCGCATAGGACTTGAGGACGGGCTTGTCCGCGGCCAGCGCGCGGGCTCGGGCGGCCTTTGCCTCGGCCTCCTTGGCCGCCGCCGCGAGCGCCTCGGGCGAGCCCTCGGAGAGAATCTCCTCGATGCGGTTGGCGGCGAGGTTCGCGGTGACCTTGCCGGTGTGGACGCCCGCGAAGAGGTCGTCAGCGTCCTTGAAGCTCAGCACCTCGCAGGCGCGGTCGATGGCCTTCTGGGTGCGCTTGGCGCCGATGCCGTAACCGCGTCGGCGCAGCTCGCGCGCGAGCTCTGTGCGGCCCTGCTCGGCATCGTCGAGCTTCGTCTCGGTCGAGAACCACTTGCGGATCTTTGCGCGGGCCGAGGGGGTCACGACGATGTTCATCCAGTCGTGGCTCGGGCGGGCGTTCTTGTTCGTGAGGATCTCGACGCGGTCGCCCATGTTGAGCTTGTAGGTGAGCGGGACGACGGAACCGTTGACCTTGGCGCCCACGCAGTGGTTGCCGACCTCGGTATGGACGGCGTAGGCGAAGTCGAGGGGCGTGGAGTCGCGCCTCAGGCTCATGACCTCGCCCTTGGGCGTGAAGACGAAGATCTCGTGCTCAAAGAGGTCGACGCGGAGATTGTCGAGGAACTCATGGGCGTCGTCGACGTCGTCCTCCACAGCCCAATCGAGGCTGCGGCGAATCCAGTTGATGGTCGAGTCTATCGAGCGGTCCTCGGCGCTCATCTTGCCCCGGGAGTTGCCGGACTTCTTGTAGAGCCAGTGGGCGGCGATGCCGTATTCGGAGGCCTCGTGCATCTCGACCGTGCGGATCTGGATCTCGATGGGGCGGCCGTCTGGACCGACGACGGTGGTGTGCAGGGACTGGTAGAGGTTCGCCTTCGGCGTCGCGATGTAGTCCTTGAAGCGCCCGGGCAGCGGGTGCCAGAGCGTATGGACGGCGCCCAGGGCCGAGTAGCAATCCCCCACCGTCTGGGTAATGACGCGCAGCGCGATCAGGTCATAGATCTCGGAGAAGTCGCGGCCCTTGCGCGTCATCTTGAGGTAGATGGACCACAGGTGCTTCGGGCGGCCGGTGATCTGGAAGTCCTCGAGGCCGACGCGCTTGAGCTCGTCGGAGAGGGTCTTCATGGCGCTCTCGGCGTCGTCCTCGCGCTGGGCGCGGGAGTCCTGGACCATGCGGGCCACGCGCTGGTACTCCTCGGGCTCGAGCCAGAAGAAGGCCAGGTCCTCCAGCTCCCACTTAACGGAGCTCATGCCCAGGCGGTCGGCGAGGGGCGCGTAGACGTCCATGGTCTCGCGCGCCTTGAAGATGCGGCGGTCGGGGGGAAGGGCGGCCAGGGTACGCATGTTATGCAGGCGGTCCGCCAGCTTGATGATCACGACGCGGATGTCATGGCTCATGGCGAGGAACATCTTGCGCAGGTTCCAGGCCTGTTTCTCGTCCATCGAGGCGACCTTAACGGACGTGAGCTTGGTCACGCCGTCCACGAGGTCGGCCACGGTCTCGCCGTAGAGGCCCTTGAGCTGGTCGAGGGTGGCCGAGGTGTCCTCCACCGTGTCGTGAAGGAGCGCGGCGCAGATGGTGTCCTCGTCCATGCGCAGGTCCTTGGCGAGGATGAGCGCGACCTCGACGGGATGGTTGATGTAGGGCTCGCCGGAGCGCCTGCGCTGGTCGCGGTGGTAATCCGCCGCGAAGCGATAGGCGCGGCCGATCTTTTCCAGGCCCTCCTTGTCCATGTAGGTGCGGCAGGCCTGCTCAAGCAGGCGGAAGTTGGCGGCCGCGGGGGGCTGCTTGACGGTCGGCTTGGGCTTTGCGGGCGCATCGGCGGCCGCTGCCCCGGAGTCGTTCCTCGGGTTCATGCTCATCCCTCCCCCACGACCGTCCCGAAACATGGGGCGATCGGCTTGGCGATATGGTCCTGGAGCTCTTCTGCAGGACAATGTAGCACCCAGTCGCAGAAAAGCCCGAATTCTTCTCTGCCTTGCAATCCTTCGAGATAACGCACCGAGCTCTCGAGCTCCATCCTCGCGGGCGAGCTCTCCATGGACACGCGGCGGGCATCCCCGTAGCCGGATATGGAGAGAAACCCGAGCTCTTCAAAGACCCCCAGGCCGCTCTCCACCTCAGGCTCGCTCAGCGGGCGAGAGGGCGCGCACTGCGCGGCCATGGCGACGATGCGCCCGGCGTCGAGGGCAAACCGGCCGCCCTCCGCCCTCCCGAGCGAGACGAGCGCCTTGTAGAGAGCCACCAGATCGTCTCTGGCGGGGGCGCCGGCGGCGATGATCTGCTCGTTGAGGCGCACGTCGCGCCCGCCGAAGAGCAGCTGGACCCTCGACGGCAGGCCGTCGCGCCCGGCCCGCCCGCTCATCTGATTGAACTCGACGCGCCCGAAGGGAAGCGTGTAGAGGACGACGTTGCGCACGTCGGGAAGATTCACGCCCTCGCCGAACGCGCTGGTAGAGACGATGCAGGTCAGCTCGCCCGATCTAAAGGCGCGCTCGACGCGGGCGCGCGTCTCGCGAGGGAGACCGGCATTATAGAACGAGATCCTCCCCGCGAGGTCGGCCACGCGGTGCCGCAGCATCCTCACCACGTCGACGGACTGCTGGCGGCTGGTGACGTAGACAATGGTCTTCTCGCCGCCGGAGACGAGGCTCACGAGCGCGCTTTCGCGGTCGCGCAGGCCGCGGAGGTCGTCGATGACGAGGTTGGGGCGCGCCGAGGCGTCCACGACCACGTCCTCCTTGCGCACGCCGAGAAGCGAGCAGGTCTCTCGGGAGGACTCGTCCGAGGACGTCGCCGTCACGGCGAGACAGACGGGCTCCCCGAGCAGCGCGCGAACACGCGGCAGCTCGGCGTACGCCGGGCGGTGGCCGGACTTCGAAGCGCCGGCATGATGGGCCTCGTCGACCACGAGGAAGCGCACACGCCCGCACGACGCGAACTTCTCGGCATGGATGGCGAGGAACTCCGGGGTGGTGAGGACCACGTCGACGCTTCGGTCGGCGAGCCCGGAGAACGTGGCGTCGCGCTCCTGCCGGCCCGTCTCGCCCGTGAGGACGTCGGCGCGCAGGCCGAGGGAGCCGAGCGATGCGCGAAGGTGATAGGCCTGGTCGGCCACGAGCGCGCGAAGGGGATAGACGAAGACGGAGGCCGCCCCATCGAGAATCGCCGCGCGCGCGGCATGCAGCTGGAAGATAAGGGATTTGCCCCGGCCCGTGGCCATGACGGCGAGCGTGCTGCGGCCGTCGGCAAGCTTCTGAAGGGCAAACGCCTGGGCCGGGAGCAGGTCATGGTCGCCGATCATGCGGCGCGCGAGCCGGCGGGCGAGCTCGTCGGCGCCCAGGCCGTCGAGTTCCCTAGGGGAGACTTCGACCGCAGGGACCCCCTCCCCAGAGCAGGACCCGCCCGAGCCCTCGGCACGCCCGGCCCCGACCGAGCCCGGATGCCCCGCCCCGGGAAGCGGCGGCGCGCCGTCCCTCTCCGCGTTCTTCGGCCCCTCGTTTTCCGGCACGGCGCCGTCAGGCGTCTCGCCCTCGGTCCCGGCGCCGCGGCGGACGAGGATGTCCTTGACCATGAGCTTGGCCTTGGTCCTGCCCTGCCAGGTCTCGTTGACGGCCTCGAACACGAGGTCGACGGCCTCGTCGCAAGCCACGAGGCGTTCCGGCTCCGGCGCGCGGAACATGATGGCGGGAACGCTACCCACGCCGTCCGTCGCAACGAAGCGCAGGTGGGACTGGTCGGCGCCCACGAGCCCGCGGCCGCGCATGCTGACGCCGCGCGCGCCGAGGAGCGGCTTCTTGTTTCCCTGGCCGAACGGCTGGAGAACCTCGAGGCCGGCGATCGTCTCGACGCTGAGCTCGGAGAGACCGACCATGGCGGCGACCTCGCCGATGTCCTCGAACTGCTCGGCAGGGAGCCTCGAGAGGACCTCCTCGAGGCGCTCGCGGAACTCGTCGATGCGGGACTCCTCGCAGGTCACGCCGACGGCGCCCGCATGCCCGCCGAAACGCACGAGGCAGTCGGAGCACTGCTCGACGGCGTGGAAGAGGTCGACCGACCCCACCGAGCGCCCGGAGCCCTTTGCGATCCCGTCGGAGACGCTGAAGAGAATCGCGGGCACATGGAAACGGTTGACGATGCGGGAGGCGACGATGCCCTTGACGCCCTCGTGCCAGCCTTCTCCCCCGACGACCACGGCATGCCCGTCGGCGTAGCCGCCCGCCTCTATGGCCGCCATGGCGGACTCCGTGAGCTGCGACTCGATCGCGCGGCGCTCGGTGTTCGTCTGCTCGAGGCTCTCGGCAAGAAGCGATGCGCGGCGCGGGTCCTGTTCCATGAGCAGGCCGAACGCCGTGTCCGTGGACCCCATGCGCCCGGCGGCGTTCAGCCTCGGAATGAGCGAGAAGGGCAGCGAGTCGGCCGTCACCGAGGCGATGTCGACGTTCGCGGTGGCCGCGAGCGCGGCGATGCCGGGGCGAGGCTCGCGTCTCATCCGCTCGAGGCCGTCCGCCACCAGGGCCCGGTTCTCCCCCTGGAGAAGCATCATGTCCGAAAGCGTCCCGAGCATTGCGACGTCGGTGAACTCCCGCCAAAGCCCCGGCTCGCCAAGGCGGCGACCGAGCTCATGGACGAGCTTCAGCGCCACGCCCGCGCCCGCGAGCTCACGGGAGGGGCAGTCCGCGGAGAGCTTCGGGTCGGCGACGGGAACGCCGCTCGGCACGAGGTCGGACGGCTCGTGATGGTCTGTGACGACGACATCGATGCCTCGCGCCACGAGCTCCTCGACCTCAGCGCCCGACGCGATGCCGTTGTCCACGGTGATCAGCAGGCCGGGCGCGCAGTTGGCCAGCACGCGGGAAAGCGCTGCGCGGGATAGCCCGTACCCCTCGCCGAAGCGCAGGGGGATGAACGGGTGCGCCTCGGCGCCCAGGCGCCTCAAGGCAAGGGTGAGAAGGCATGTGGAGGTCATGCCGTCGACATCGAAGTCGCCGAAGACGGCAATGGTCTCGCGGGACCGTATCGCCGCCTCGACGCGTTCCGCCGCGTCGCCCAAGCCGGGGATAGCCAAAGGGTCTGCCCAGTCGCGTTCGAGCGAGGGCTCGAGAAACGCGCGCGCGGCGCCCACGTCGCTGAAGCCGCGCGCAGCGAGAACGCGCGCGACGACGGCGTTCACGCCAAGCTCCTCGCGGAGCCTGAGCTCGGCGGCGGGATCGGCGGGAAGGACCGACCAGCGCCGGCTCTCCGCGATTCCGGCCAACTACCTCACGTCCTCGTCGGAATCCCCGTCGGAGCCGCCGGCGGAATCACGGCGCGCGGGCGACGCTCCCGCTCCCCACGCGCCCGGGTTCCTGCGGGCGGGCCCGCGGCCGATCAGGCGAAGGCCGGGTGCCGCTACGAGGACCGTGGCCACGCCGACGCAGCCGCCGAGGAGAAGAACCGTGATGCCGATCTCTCCCGGTGCCCCGCCCAAGGCGCCGGCGGCGAGGATATAGGCCGCGGCGAGCGCGAAGAAGACGCAGAGTTCGATGACGGCGGGCTTAACGGCGGAATCGGCCACGAGAATTGCCGCGTTCTTGGGCGTCTTGCCCTCCCTGACCTTCTTGCGCCAGGAATCGAGGAGCGAGATGACGCCGAGGGCGGAGCAGAGTACCTCGAACACGATGGCCACGAAGGACCACCTCGTGAGGACGAACACGTTCGAATACGAGGCGAGGGAGAGAAGCCCGACGCCCATGCCGAGCGTCGCCGACGGGGCGGCGGCGACGAGAAGCGCGGAGCCGCGGAAGACGACGGCCGACGCGAGCGCGACGACGGCAATGCCTCCGAGCACGGCGATCATAAGCTTGGTGTAGGTGTGGTCGCCGAGAAGCGCCCCGCGCGTGGCCGAGCCCTCATAGGCGAGCGCCACGGGAAGGGTGCCGGAGTCGAGCGAGCTCTTGAGCTGCGTCGCCTCGTCAAGCGTGAACCCGCCGGAAATGGAGACCTGGCCGCCGGCGATCTCGGAGGAGACGGACGGGGCGGTCTCGACCACGCCGTCCACGATGACGGCTATCTGGCCGTTGGACTCGGCCAGCTCCTTGGTGACCTCGGCGAACTTGTCGGCGCCCTCGGAGTCGAAGGTGATGTTCACGGCATACGCAAGGCCGCTCGTGGACGCGGAGGACGACGAGTACGAGACGGAGGCGGAGGAAACGTGCGAGCCGTCGAGGAACGCGGTATAGCTGCCCTCCTCGAGCTCGACGCCCTCGGTGCCGTTCTGGATCTTTGCGAGGGCCTCGGCGTCGCCGATGTCGTCGACACGGGCAAGCTCGAACTTGCCGGTCTTGCCGATGGAGGCGGCGAGCGCCTCGGCGTCGTCGGTCGCCGGGACGGTCACCTTGACCGTCGTCGCATCCTGGGACTCGACGACGTAGCTCACGGCGCCCAGGCCCTCGAGGCGCTTCTCGAGTATAGAGACGACCTCATCCATCTGGGAGGACTCGGCGCCGTCCGCCGCAGTGTAGGTGAGCTCCGTGCCGCCCTGCAGGTCAACGCCCACGGAGAGCGTGCCGAAGAACGCGGCGGCGCATGCGATGCCCGCGACGCAGAGCGCGGCCGCGAACGCGATGCCGCGGAAACTGCGCTTGGCCTGCGGGGCAGCGCCCCTCTTCTTGGCGAACTGGCTGGACTGGCCGGTGGACTCGCGCCACCTGTCGACGCCGGTCTTGGGCGCGTCGGACTCGACCTTATTGGCCATAGGGGAACCTCTTCGATTTGAACGGGGCCAGCGGCCCTCACTGATTGAACCTATCGAGTATAGATCAGGGAGGGCCCTCCGACGAGAAGGGCCCTCCTCCCCGAAGGAAGGAGGGCCCGAGGCTGTCTTTGCTCGAGCGCGGGGAATCGACCGGGCAGCGCCCGCCCGAAGGGCCCCTGCGCCTCTCTCCGGCGCAGTTACCAGTCGTTCGATGCGGGCGAGGCCATCCAATCGGACACAAACGAGGCATAGGTGCCGTCGATAATGGACTGCCTGGCGCGGCGCATGAGGTCGAGCAGGTACCAGATGTTGTGCTCGGAGATGAGGATGGAGCCGAGCATTTCCTTTTGGCGCACGAGATGGTGGATATAGGCGCGCGTGAAGCCGGCCGAGCACGCCGGGCAGCCGCAGCCCTCGTCGAGAGGGCGCCCGTCTTCCCGGAAGCGGGCGTTCTTGAGATTGATGCGGCCCTCGTTGGAGAACGCCGTGCCGGTTCGCGCGGTGCGGGTGGGCAGGACGCAGTCGAACATGTCCACGCCGCAGGCGACGCCGCGGACGAGCGTCGTCGGGTTGCCGACGCCCATAAGATAACGGGGCTTCTCCCTCGGCATATGCTCGGCGCAGAGCGGGGCGAGGCTCTCGAACATCGTCTCGTGGTCCTCCCCCACCGAGTAGCCCCCGATGCCGTATCCGGGGAAGTCGCCGGCGTCCTCGAGGTGCTGGATGCTGCGGACGCGCAGGTCGAGGTGCATGCCGCCCTGGACGATGCCGAAGAGCGCCTGGTCGGGCCTCGTGTGCGCCTTGAAGCATCGGTCGGCCCACATGCTGGAGAGCTCGACCGCCCGCGCGACCTTGGCGCGCGAAGCGGGGAAGCCCACGCACTGGTCGAGCTGCATGGTGATGTCCGCCCCGAGCTTCTGGGCGATGGCCATGTTCTCCTCCGGCGTCCACTCCTGCCAGCGACCGTCGTAGTCCACCGCCCGGAAGCGGATGCCGTTGTCGGAGAGCTTGACGAACTCCTCGTGGGAAAAGACCTGGAAGCCGCCGGAGTCCGTGAGGATCGGACCGCCCCAGCGCATGAACTCGTGGACGCCGCCCATACGCTCGACGAGGTCGGCGCCGGGCCTCTGGGAGAGATGGTAAAGATTGTTGAGCAGGATCTTTGTCCCCATCTGCTCGAGCGTGGCCGGCAAGACGCCCTTGACCGTCGCTTTTGTGCCCACAGGCATAAAGATCGGCGTCGGAATGTCCCCATGAGGCGTGTGGAAGACGCCGGCGCGCGCGTGGGTGGCGGGGTCCTCGGCCACGATGTCGTAGGTGAACCAGCGGTCCTGCTCGACGACCTCGCCCTGGCCCGCGAGCCTCTCGCTGGCGCACTTGCCGTATCCGTAATCGCACATAGGTAAACACTCCCGTCCGGGCGCGCTGCGCCACGTTACACAAAGAAAGCCCGGCGCACTTGAGCGCCGGGCTTATCAGTCTAGCCTTACTCGGCCCAGCGACTACTCGCCGAAGCGGGAGTCGATGAGGGCGACGAGGGCGTCGAGAGCGGCCTGCTCGTCCTCGCCGTCGCAAGCAACCTCAACGGTGGTGCCGGTGCCGAGGCCGGCAGCCAGGATCATCATGATGGACTTGGCGTTGACGGGAGCAGAGTCCTTGTCGACGTTCTTGATGGTGACGTTGGACTGGTACTTCTTGGCCTCGGTCACGAAGAGCGAAGCGGGACGGGCGTGAAGGCCGGTGGCGTTGGTGATGCTGGTCTGCTTAGAAACCATGATGGAGACTCCCTTTCCGATGATTCCGATATGGGGAGAGGTTGTCCCCCCAACCTGTTGGACATATTAGCAAAGGCTGAGAGAATTTGAGCCGAGGATATCGGCAACGAGCGAAATGGGGCGCTCACCGCCGCGCGGGGCACGCTCACCCCCGTTTGCCGCACAATAGGGACACCGAGCGACGCTGATTTCCGGCATCGGCGGCAAGAAGCCGGGAGAACCGCTGGAGTAAGACGCGAAAAAACGCCGGTAACTGGCCTTTTATGAGATATGACGGCGAGAGACGAGAAGCACATGGCTGACGAAGCGACCAAAGACCCCGTCGAGGACGGCGGCCTCGATATACCCTGGCGGCTGAAAGCCGCCTTGCAAAACCCCGGGGACGCGGAGGCCTCCATCGGCGAGACGGCCGGCGGCGACCTCCCCGCCGACTTGGCGAAAACCGAAGACGGGAGCCACGACCTCGCGATCGTTGACGGCGAGAGACCCGACGAGAAGGCGACGGGCACGGCGGCCGACAAGGCACTCGGCATGGCCAGGGGCGCCGCGGGAACGCTCAAGGCGGGCGCCTTCGCCATCCGCGACGTCCACAACGCCTCGCGCCAAAGCGCGGGCGCGCGTGCGCAGGCCCGCGCCGTCCAGGATGCGCTCGAGGGCGACCGACGCATGCTCTCCCACCGACAAGAGATCGAGGCGTCGTTCGATGAGATACTCGCCGCGCAGACGGAGACCGCGGAGAGAAACCGGTCCCTCATCGAGTCCGTCCGGCGCAAGGCGGAAGGCGTGGCCGAGGAGCACTCGGCGCTCGTCGCCGACCTCGACGAGCTCAAGGCGGCGAACGCCTCGGCGATCAGGCCGTACAAGCACCTGGTAGAGACCTCAAAGGACGAGCTCGACGACTGCAAGCGGGTTCTCATTGAGGCAAAGCGCGCGGTAAAGTCGGCAGAGTCCCAGCTCCAAGAGGCCAAGGAGCGGCGCGAAGCCGCATACACGTCCGCGAGCCGCAGCTTCGACAACTCCCGGGCAAGGCAGCTCCGCGTGGAGCAGGAGTTGAAGAAACTGCAGCAAGACGGCGGAGCCGCTGCGGCGGTCTCGCGGCTACAGGCCGACAACGCGGCCACCGTCGAGAACGTCCGCAGCGCCAAGGCCGCGGTCGAGAAGGCCTCCAGGGACGGCCAGGCCGCCGTGGACAACGCGCAGACCCATTTCTGGACGCAGAGCCAGTCGCTGCAGAGCGCGCAGGCCAAGTACGACGCCGCGCTCGCGAAGCACCATGCGCATAAGACCGAGCACGACAAAATGGCCGACGACGCCGCGGCGCAGGAAAAAGAGCTCCAGGAGCGCATCGAGGACAAGAAGCGCAGCCTCGACGCGCTCCGCGCCGAGATGGACGATGCGCAGAGGGCGCTCGAAGAGGCGCAGGGACTTATCGACGAGGCGAAGCTGATCCGCTCGACGCCCGAGGAGACGGAGAGGCTCGAGCAGTCGATAGCCGCCCAGCAGGCCGATCTCGACGAAGCGAACTGCGAGGTCGAGCACCTCGCAGTCACCGAGAAGCAGCTGAGGCAGGCCACGCGGGGGTCGCGCGTCGCGCTTATCGCCGCAGCTGTCGTCGTTTTGATCGTGGTCGCGGTCATCGCCGCGAGCTGCACGGCTAAGTAACGGGCGCCGGATGGTGTTTGCGCAAGGGATGGCGGGCCCCGCGGAAGGGACCCGCTCTTTTCTTGGCGCGGGCTGTGACGCAGGCCGGCGCCCCCACGCCCCCGAAACCGCGCCGCGCAGCAATGGCCGCATCCCTCCCGCCCTGGGATAGCGCCGCGCAGTAAAGCCAGGGCCCCATCCGCCCCAAAACGTCGCCGCGCAGTAACGTTGGGCCCCCGATCGCCCTAAAGTAGCGCCGCGCAGTAACGGCGGGTTACTGCGCGGCGCGATTCCAGGGCTTGCGAGGATCACCGATTGCTGCGCGGCACGTTTCCGGGGCTGATTGGGCAAGTAGCTTACTGCGCGGCGCGATTCCAGGGCTTGCGCTACCGCCGAGGGCGATGCCGGCGCGGCGGCCCGCCCATCGGAGCGTATTACTTGATGAGCATCGCGTCGCCGAAGCTGAGGAAGCGGTAACGCTCGTCAATGGCGGCCTGGTAGGCGGCCATGACCTGCTCGCGGGTGGCGAACGCGGAGACGAGCATCATAAGGGTGCTTCTCGGCACATGGAAGTTCGTGATCATGGCGTCGACCACATGGAAAGAGGACCCGGGCATGAGGTAAAGGTTCGTGGTCGCGTTCTCACGCGAGACGATGTCGCCGGGCTCCTCGCCGAAGCGGCGGGCGCTGACGCCGCACGCGTCGCCCGCGCAGCCCGACTCCCACGCGCTCTCGAGCGAGCGAACCGACGTCGTGCCCACGGCCACGACGCGGTGGCCGGCCGCCTTGGTCGCGTGGACGGCGTCGACCACCTCCTGCGATACGTGGTAGCGCTCCGTGTGCATGACGTGCTCGGTCGGGTCGTCCTCGGTGACCAGGCGGAACGTGTCGATGCCGACCTCGAGCTCGACGCACGCCCACTGGACGCCCTTGGCGCGGATACGCTCGATTAGCTCGGGCGTGAAGTGGAGACCCGCCGTGGGAGCGGCAGCGGAATGCTCCTCCTGCATGGCATAGACGGTCTGGTACTTCTCGGGGTCGCCCTCGTACTCGGTGATGTAGGGCGGCAACGGCACATGGCCCGCGGCATGGATGGCCTCGTCGAGGGTCATCGGCTCGCCGTCCGCGCGTGTTCCCGCGGCGTCGAAGCGAACGAGACGCCCGCCCTTGGAATCCTCCACGAAGTCGACGATAGTGCCGGTGAGAACGACGGGCGCGGTGTCGGGGGCATGGAGGCCGCCTGCGCGGTACTCGATGACGATGCCCGGCTGCTTCAGGCGCTTGCCGGGGTTGACCAGGCACTCCCAGACATGGCCCATCGCGTCAACATCCTCGCGGCGCTTGAGCAGCAGCGTCTCGCAGACGCCGCCGGTGCCGCGCTTCTTGCCGACGAGGCGGGCGGGAAGCACGCGGGTCTTGTTTGCAACGACGAGGTCGCCCGGCTCGAGGAAATCGATGACGTCCGAGAAGACCTTGTGCTCCACATGGCCGTCCTCGCGGTCGAGCACGAGCAGGCGGCACGAGTCGCGGGGCTCGGCGGGCGCCTGCGCGATGAGCTCGTCGGGCAGCGGGTAATCGAAGTCGTCGGTGCGCATGGTGTTCCTCTCGTCGGTGTTTTCCGCGAACCAGTGTAGCGCGGCCATGCGGCGAGAGGGGCAACCCGGAAACGCCTGCGGAGAAACAACGGGGCGCCGAGAGAATCCTCGGCGCCCCGCGTCTCCATGCTCAGATAAAGCGGAACTCCCCGACGGGCGGTTCCTTTGGGCGGCCCCTACGGGCGCTGGCCCATGCCGCCCTCGAGGGTGACGGTCTCGCCGTTCATGTACTTGAAGTCCGGGCCGCAGAGCTGGACGACCACGCGGCCGATCTCCTTCTCGACATCGCCGTAGTGGCCGGCCGGCGGCATGTGGACGTTGGCCTTGAAGGCCTCAGGGTAGGCGGCCTCGAAGTTCTCGAGCTGCGCCGTCCAGGCCAGCGGGCACACGACGTTGACGTTGATGCCGTCGGGTCCCCACTCGTTGGCGGCCACGCGAGAGAGGCCGCGGATGCCCTCCTTGGCGGCGGCGTAGGAGCACTGACCGTAGTTGCCGAAGAGTCCGGCGCCGGAGGCGAAGTTGACCACGGAGCCGCGGGTCTCCTTGAGGTGCGGGTAGGCCTTCTGCATATACAGGAACGCGGCATAGAGCCCCGAGTAGATGGCGAGGTTGAACTGGTCCATGGTGTGGTCGGCGATGGTCACGCCCGAGGCGCTGGCCTGCGCGTTGTTGACCACGGCGTCGATGCGCCCGAACTTCTCGACGGCCTTGTCGATGACGTTTTGGACGACGGCCTCGTTGTCGGCGCCGGCAGAGACGTCGGCCTGGACGGGCAGGACCTCGATGCCGTAGTCGGCCTCGAGCGACTCCTTGGCCGCCTCGAGCTTGGCCACGTTGCGGCCGGTGATGACGAGGTTCGCGCCTTCCTTGGCGAAGGCGATGTCGATGCCGTAGCCGATGGAGCCGGCGCTGCCGTCCTTGAGCGTCGCCTTGCCGCCGCCGGTGACGATGACGGTCTTTCCAGTGAACAGGCCCATGTAGTGCCCCTTTCGCGTGTCGGCTCCGAGCGCGGATGCGCGGTTCGCCGAATTTAGTGCGACACACCATAAAACGTGGGCACGGATTCGAAAAGAGGCTCTCGGCAATCGGTCCGAACGAGCGTGCCGGACGGCAAGAAGCCAGGCGAACGGCCCGGACCCGCGCCCGCTCTAGGCGCCCTGTGCCCCCGAAGCCGCGCGGGCGGCGCGCTCCTCGGCCTTTTGCCGCTTACGCTCATCGCGGGCCTCGTGGCGCTCGACGCAGGCCTCGGCAGCGGAGAACCGGCATCCGCAGTAGTTCTGCCGGTACATCCCGAGCTCGCGGCTCTCGCGCGTGGCGTCCGGGTAGAACGGCCGGAAATCCCGCCAGACCGGCTCGAGTCCCAGCGCGCCGGCTATCTTTTCAAGCAGCTCGCCGCAGTCGTCGAAGAGCTGGTAGGGAGAGACGGCGAGCGTGGTGGAGACACGGGCGAAGCCCATCTGGCCCGCGACCCGGCACGCCTCGGCGAGCCGCAGCGCATAGCAGGCGCGGCAGCGTGCCCGGCGATCGAACCCGTGAGGCGCCACCGCGCGCTCCCAGGCGTCGCGGTCGTCACCGGCCACGACTACGTCGACGCGCGCCACGTCGCGTGCCCAGGCCTGCAGTGTCTCCAGCCGCAGCTCATGCTCGGCCACGGGCTGGATATTGGGGTTCGTCCAGATGATGGTGGGCTCGTATCCCTGCTCGCGCAGGAGCTTGAGTGGCTCGAGCGAGCAGGGCCCGCAGCATGCGTGCAGAGCGAGGGGGATGCGGCCGGCCGCATCCCCCATAGAGTCGGTATTTGTGAATGAACCGCAGCTCAATGCCCTACTGCTCCCCGCCCTGCGGGTTCGGCGTCGCCTGCGCCGCCACCTGCTGCTTGTAGAAGTCGGCGCTCGCAGCGAAGTCGCCCGGCAGCACCACCGAGGAGGAACCCTTGGCGGCGAAGGCCTCCATCATGCTCACCCACTGCGTGTACTCAAAGAGGCGGTTCGCCTCGGCGCTCGTGAGCTCGGAGCCCTTGATGGTGTCGATGGACTCCTTGATGCCGCGCGCGATGGCGATGCGCTGATCGGCGATGCCCTTGCCCTCCGCGGCCATGGCCTCGGCCTTGGCCTGCGCCGCGATGACGGTCTTTGCGCGGGCGGCGTTCGCGTCGTTCTGCGCGGAGGCGAGGTTGTTCTTGGAGGCCACGATGCGGTTCATGGACTCCTGGACCTCCTTCGGCAGGCGGATGGAGGTGATGAGCGTGGTCACGAGCACGTAGCCGTAGTCGAGCATCTTCTTTGCCACGACCTCGTCGATGGCGGTGGCGATGGCGTCCTTCTCGGAGAAGACCTCGTCGAGCGTGCGGTTCGGGATCTGGCTGCGCAGGGCGTCGGCCAGGTAGTCCTTCATCTGCGCGACGGGGTCGGTGAGCGTGTAGAAGCTCTTCCAGATGCCGGAGTCCTCGCCGCCGTTGACGTTCGTCTGGTCGACGTGGTACTGGATGGACACGTCGAGCTCGATGGTCACGTTGTCCTGGGTCTTGGCGTCGAAGGTCATGTGCTCATCCTCGGTCATGAGGTCGATGTCGTGCGTGACGTCGATGAAGGGGACCTTCACGTGGAAGCCCGGGCCCGCGGTGCCCGCGAAGCGGCCGAGGCGCTCGATGATGGCCACGTGCTGCTGACGCACGACGTAGCCGGTGGACAGGACGAGCGCGACGACGATGACGAGAAGGACGATAAGCAACATGGTTGGCACGGCTCCTTCGAGGAAGCGGGTGGAATAGGAGAAAACACTCAGGCTGGACAGCAGGTAGACGATCGTGAAGAGGACCTGGAACGCGGCGAAGGCAAAGACCAGCGCAAGCAGGGCCCTCGCCCAGCGAGGAACGCCTGAGGGCCTCTTTTTACGGGGACGACGGGGATGCGAAGACATAGAGCCACCTCCAAGAGGCGAGGCCGGCCGCCGCGGCCGGGCTTAAGGTCAACGGTGCTCAGGTTCCCAAGGCCGCGAAACCCGCGGGCGGGGCCTACGAACATGTTCACAGTATACGTGACCTCGCGCGGCGGACGGTAAGCCCGCGGTCAGCGGCCGAGGCCGAACCCGGCGCAGATCCGCTCGGCCGAGGCGGTCATCTCCCGCGAGAACACGGAGTCCCATTTGCGGCGGCAGAAGGCGCGCAGCCACTCGACGAGCCCCTCGTCCGCATCGGCCGTCTGGCCCTCTTTCTCGGCGAGAAGCGCGAGGAGCTCCTCATCGGGAAGATCGCGGTAGGTGTCCTCGAACACGATTCCCTCAAGCGGGAAACGCCCGGGCTTCTTGCGCCTTAGCTGCGCCGGGGCCGGGTAGCCGGCAACGAGCAAGCTCACCGGGACGACCCAGCGAGGGCAGCCGAGGATGCGGGCCTGCTCCTCGCAGTTCTCGAGGATGTCGCCTATATAACAGGACCCGAGTCCCAGGGCATGGGCCGCGACCACGGCGTTCTGCGCCGCGATCATGGTGTCCTCGAGCGCGAGAAACAGATCGCCGGCCCCCGGGTCACGGGGGTCCGCGCCGACGAGCTGGAAGCCCCTGTGCCACCTGCGGACATCCGCGCAGAACGCGAGCACCAAGGGGGCCTTGGCAATAAAGGGCTGGTTGTCGCAGGAGACGGCGAGCGCGTCCTTTTTCGCCTGGTCGCGAACGACGATGATGCTGTAGAGCTGCTCGTTGCCCGCGGTCGGTGCCTGGCAGGCCGCCTCGAGGACGGCGCGCTCAACCTCGGCGGCCACGGCCTCGCCCGTGAAGGCCCTGACCGATTTTCGCTCATGGAGCTGACGAAGCACCTCGTTGCCCAGCATATCGGTGGTCCGGTTCATATGCGCTCCCCCCTCTGCTCGCGCCGCCGACCGGCGGACGTCAGTCTTCCCTCAACAAGACGATACCGAACTCGGCGTCCCGCACATGCGTGCAGCCGGGCTCGCGGAATATCTCGGCGACCATGAGCAGGTCGCCGGCACACCCGGAAAGATGGGTCCCCGCGAGCGCGGCCGCGAGCGCCGGCGCGCCGAGCGCGACGGACGCGCACACGAGCGCCGCCGTCACCGCGACCGAAGGCGCGAGGAGCACGGCGACCTCGGCCCCCTTGCGCGCCACCGCCCCGTTCGCGCTCGTGTAGAGAAACGCGTCCTTGAGGCCGAAGGTCACGCGCGCCCCGGGCACGAGCAGCTTGAACGCCGCGGCGTGCACGAGCTCGTGAGCCGGCAGCGCGACGAGCGACGCCAAGACGTACGCCGCGATCCATGCCGGCCCGAGCCTATCGCCTGAGCCGGCGACGAACGCGAACACGCAGCCGGCAGCCCCGGCCGCCAGGAACACCAGCGAGCAGGCGACCATCCGGCCCCGCAGGACCTCGTCGGAGAGGATGTCTATGTCGGCGATTTTTCTCATGTGGCCCAGATTACTCCCCTCGCCGGCCGTTGTGTGATACTAAGAAGGTTGAAACCGAACAAGGCGCAACGCAAAGGAGCACGCGATGCCCGAGACCCGTCCCACCTTCCCCAAGCGCGCCGTCGTCACCGGCGGCATGCCCTACGGCAACAAGAACCTGCACTTCGGCCACATCGGCGGCGTCTTCGTGCCCGCCGACTTCTTCGCACGGTTCCTGCGCGACCGCATCGGCAAGAAGAACGTCCTTTTTGTCTCCGGCACAGACTGCTACGGCTCCCCCATCATGGAGGGTTACCGCAAGAAGGTCGAGAACGAGGGCTACGAGGGCACCATCTACGACTACGTGGGCGCCAACCACGCCGCCCAGAAGGCCGCCCTCGACGCCTACGAGATCAGCCTCGACATCTTCGAGGGCTCTGGCCTCGAGCCCGCGCGCACCTATCACCACAACCTGACCGACGACCTGCTGCGCCGTCTCCACGAGCGCGGGTACCTGACCAAGCGCTCCACGCGCCAGTTCTACGACGCAGAGGCGGGCACTTTCCTCAACGGCCGCCAGGTCATAGGCCGCTGCCCCGTGCGCGGATGCAAGTCCGAGAAGGCCTACGCCGACGAGTGCGACCTCGGCCACCAGTTCGACCCCGAGGAGCTCATCGCCCCGGTCTCGCAGCTCACCGGCGCCACCCCCGAGCTGCGCCCCGTCGACAACTGGTACTTCGACCTGCCGACCTTCCGCCCCAAGCTCGAGGCCCTCATGGACGAGTGGGACGCCGACCCGCAGGTCCGCTCCATCGTGACCAAGACCGTGCGCGAGTCGCTCGTCGACCCCGTCATCTACGTGCAGACCAAGTTCCGCGAGGCGTTCGACGCCGTCGAGGGGAAGCTCCCCGCCCACACCCTCGCCGAGGCCGAGGGCAACCAGCAGTCCTTCTCGGTGACCTTCGAGGACTGGGAGGCCCGCGACGAGGCGCGCGAGGTGCTCGACGCCGGCGGCGTGCGCTTCCGCACGGGCAAGTGCCTGCTGCCCTTCCGCATCACGGGCAACATCGAGTGGGGCGTGCCCGCGCCCGAGCTCGAGGGCACGAAGGACCTCACCGTCTGGTGCTGGCCCGAGAGCCTCTGGGCCCCGATCAGCTTCACGCAGGCGGCCCTCGGCGAGGACAAGAAAGCCGGCGGCGAGCGCTACTCCAGCTACGACTGGCGCGACTGGTGGTGCGCCGACGACGCCCGCGTCTACCAGTTCATCGGCCAGGACAACATCTACTTCTACTGCGTGGCGCAGCCGGCCATGTGGGAGGCGCTCGGCTGGGGCCTCTTCCAGGACACGCCCGTGGCCAACTACCACATCCTCTTTATGAACAAGAAGGCCTCGAGCTCCGGTGCCATCAAGCCGCCGATGGCCGCCGAGCTGCTGGATGCCTACACGCCCGAGCAGCTGCGCGCCCACTGGCTCTCGCTCGGCCTCGACCAGAAGGCCGTGAGCTTCAACCCCAAGCCCTTCGACACGAGCGTCTCGCACAAGGACAAGAAGACGGGCGAGGAGGTCCTCGTTAAGGACGACCCGCGCATCGTCGACCCGGCGCTCAAGGAGTCGGCCTTCCTCACGAACATCTTCAACCGCCTCGCGCGCAGCTGCTTCTACGGCGCGAACAACGTCTGCGGCGCGAAGCTTCCGTCTGCGGCGCCCCATGCTGAGGTCGTCGAGGCCTGCCGTAAGGCCACGCTCGAGTTCGAGGCCGCGGCCCACGCCTTCGACGCGCACGGCGCGCTCGGCATCGCAGAGGAGCTCGCCCGCGCCGAGAACAAGCGCTGGGACGACGCGAGCAAGGCCGCCAAGGGCGACGACGAGGCGTACGCCCAGGCGCTCGCCGACGCGTTCTGCGCCCTGCGCACCGTCACGTTGCTCATGCATCCGGCCGTGCCGTCCGGCTGTGAGAAGATCTGTGAGCACATGGGCTTCAACCCGGATGTCTTCTTTAGCTGGGAGCACGCCTTCGAGGGCCCGGCCGATCTCGCGGTGCTCGCGGGCGAGAAGCCCGAGGAGCACGCCATCGTGCCGCTTCCGCCGCGATTCGACTTCTTCGAGAAGCACCCGAGCCAGATGAAGAAGGGCAAGTAAGCCCGGCTCGGCCCGCAGTTGCCGCCCGGGAACCGCATCCGGGCGGCATTTCTTTGCGCCGGGGACGCGCCCGTCGGCGCCGCCGGCAGCCAAGCACCAGATAAGGAGAGAACATGTCCGTCACTCCCCCGCCTGTCCACGTCCCGAGCCCCTACGAGCGCCCGAAGTCGAACCTCGTCGCGCGCGTCGACGTCCCCACCGCGGACGGCGCCCGCATAGCCGCTTACATCTACGCGCCGCACGGCACCCGCGACGAGCCTGGGAGCCCCTTCGGCATCTCCGGAGAGATCCCGCCCGTCCTCATGCTCCACGGCAACGGAGAGGAGCACGGAATCTTCGGCCCCGTCATCGATGCCGCGGTCGCCACGGGGCGCCCGGTCGTGGCCATAGACTCCCGCAGCCAGGGCGAGTCGACCCGCGGGGAGTCGCCCCTCTCCTACGAGCTCATGGCCGCCGACGCCATGGAGGTCATGGCGCGCCTCGGCGTCTGGGACTTCCATGTCCTCGGCTTCTCCGACGGCGGCATCCTGGGGCTGATCCTCGCGCGCGACTGCGGCGACCACGTGCTCAGCCTCACCGCGTCCGGCGCGAACCTCACGCCTGCGGGCCTTCCCGAGGACGACCAACGCTTCATGGCCGACGCCGCCTCGGCAAACGCCGCATGGGCCGCAGAGGGCTGGGAAGGCGAGCACGACGAGGACGGCAACGAGGTCCCCTCGCCCGCAGAGGCCGCCCGCATCGCCGAGCTCCTGCAGCTCATGGTCGACCAGCCCCAGATAAGCGCCGAGAGCCTCGGGGGCATCCGCTGCCCCGTGACCATCATGGCCGGCGAGCACGACGTGATCCTGCCGCAGGAGACCGAGCGCATCGCCGCGGCCATCCCGGGCGCCGGCACCTACATCGTTCCCGGGGCGGGCCATACCCTGCCCAAGGAGACCCCGGGCATCATGGCCGAGGTGCTGCTGGAGACCATCGCGCAAAACGACGTTCGCCACCCCGCGCTTGACCTCGACGCCCCCTCCGACGTGCTCGTCGTTCCCATCGACGACTCCTGGGCCGAGTCCGTGGACGACATGTACAGGCATGTGACGGACGCCCCCGGGACGAGCGGCTGGGTCGAGGGAATCTGGCCGCCTGCCGGCCTCGCGCGCGAGTTCCTGGCCGCGGGCAAGACGCTCGCCGCCCTCGACCCCGCCACGGCCGAGGTCCTGGGCGCCGTCTCGGTAGACTTCGACGCCGATATGGGCGACGGCTGGGAGCCTGGCCACGGGCGCGGCCAGGGCGCAGCGGACTGGGAGCCGCTGCCCGAGGGCAGCGTCGCCTGCTACCACCTGTTCGCCGTAGACCCCGCGGCCCACGGCCGCCACGTCGCGAGCGCGCTTCTTGCCGCAGCGGCTGAGCGTGCGCGAGACCTCGGGGCGAGCGTTGTGCGCATCAACACGAGCGTCGCGAACGTCGAGGCCAACAACCTCTACGCGCGAGAGGGGTTCCGCCGCCGCAAGCCCATCTGGCTTCCCTACCCGGGCCTGCCGCTGCCCGGGTACACGAACCTTTGGGAGAAGGAGCTCTAAGGAGCAGGACGCGCCAAAGCGCATCAAGCCTCAAAACGAAGAAACCCCGTGGGCCGCATCGCGCCCGCGGGGTTTCTCTCTAACTCAAATAAAGCGTCATATAACCACAGGTCAACGGCACAGAACCGTCCGCGGCGCTTCTTTTTTTGCCTGCAACCAGCTGTCGGAATAGGCGGCAATGGGAAGCGCCTGCCCTGGAACCGCCCTAGAACGTCACCGTGACGGTCGTCCCCTCGCCGAGTTCGCTCTCCATGGAGATGTTCGCGTCGTGGAAGGCCGCTGCGTGCTTGACGATGGCGAGCCCCAGGCCCGTGCCGCCCATGTCGCGGCTGCGGCCCTTGTCCACACGGTAGAACCGCTCGAAGACCTTGTCCTGGGACTCGGCGGGAATGCCGATGCCCGTGTCGCTCACGCGAAGGGTGGCCCTGCCGTCCACCGGCAGCACCCACACGAATACCCGGCCGCCCTCCTTGTTGTAGCGGATGGCGTTCTCCACAAGGTTCTTGACGAGCTCGTCGAGAAGGCGGGAATTGCCCTCGATGAAGGTGCCCACGCCCTCGCAGCGCAGGCGGACGCCGGCCTTCTTCGCGCGGCGCTCGAGGCGCGAGCAGACGTCGCGGGCAATGCCCAGCAAATCGACACGCTCGTTGGGGCCGAAGAGGGTCCCTCTCTCGCCGACGCGCTCGGTCTCGTCGAGCTTGGAGAGCATGAGGATGTCGCTCACGAGGCTCGAGAGGCGCTGCGCGTCCTTATAGATCCTGCCGGCGAAGTCCTGCACGTCCTCGGGGCGGCATACGCCGTCGCGGATCAGCTCGGCGGCGCCGCTGATGCTCGCGATGGGCGTCTTGAGCTCGTGGGTCACGTTGCTCGTGAACTCCCGGCGCATGTCGTTGGCGTCCTCGATGGCGCTCATGCGGACGAGGAGCTGCTTGTGCTGTACATTAAGGCGGCTCACGAGGGGGCCCAGCTCGGTATACGGCGCGCTCGACTCCTCGGCGGCCGGGTCGATCTCGAGGATCGGGCGGACGATGGCCTGCGAGAGGCGGTGCCCCACGAGCCAGCTCAGCCCCACGATCACGAAGGCGAGCAGCGTCAGCACGATGAAGTCGGTGCCGAGAAACGCCACGACGCTCGCGCGCTCGACGGAGATTCTCAGCACGTCGCCCGACTCGAGCCGGCGGGCCTCGTAGAGGCTCACGTAGCCCACGGTGTCGGAGTTGCGGTCCGAGGAGCCCGTGCCGTCGGAGAGCGCCTCGGCGACCTCGGGACGGTCGGCATGGTTCGGCAGGCTCGAGGCCTCGGCACCGGAGTCGTAGATGACCGATCCGTCGGGAGCCACCAGCGTGGCGCGGAGCTCCCCCAGCGAGAGGCGCGAGAGCACGCTCGCGTCGTCATCGGTCATGTCGAGAAGCGACGAGAGCGTCTCGCACTCGCCGGCCAGCTGAACATGCTCGTCGGCGAGGAAGGTGTTCTGAAAGACAAACGCGGAAGCCGCCGTCACGAGGATGGCGACGGCGGCGCAGGCGGCGACGAGCGCCAAGAAGACTTGCCTGGAAAGCGAGGTCTTCTTGGCGCCGTCGCTGAACTTATCTGTGAATAAACTCCTGCTCAAGCGGGCTCCTTACCCATGGACGCGGTAACCGACGCCCCTCACCGTCTCGATGAGGTCGCTCGAGTCGCCGAGCTTGGCGCGAATCTGCTGGACATGCACGTCCACCGTACGCGAGCCGCCGTCGAAGTCCCAGCCCCAGACGCGCTGCAGCAGCGTCTCGCGGGAGAACACGACGCCCGGGGACTTCATCAGGAAGCTCAACAGGTCGAACTCGCGCATCGTGAGCGGGAGCTCCTTCCCGTCAAGGGTGGCCTCGCGCCTCTCGGGCCAGACGCAGACGGGTCCGACGGCGACGCACTCGGCCTCGGACCCGCCGGAGTCGCGGCCCGCACGGCGCAGGAGGGCGCGCGTGCGGCTCACCATCTCCATCATGCCGAAGGGCTTGGAGAGATAGTCGTCGGCGCCGCCGTCGAGAGCGCGGACCTTGTCGAGCTCGGTGTCCTTGGCGGTGAGCATCATCACCGGGACGTTCGACAGCCCCGGCATCTTGCGGATGCGCGAGAGAATCTCGAGCCCGTCCGCGTCCGGGAGCATGATGTCGAGGAGCACCGCGTCCGGGACCCGTTCCGCGCACGCGCGTCTGAACTCGGCGTCGTCGGCGCACCCCCTCGCCTCGATGCCGCCCTGCCCCAAGGCGTAGACCGTGAGCTCGCGGATGTTCTTGTCGTCCTCGACGTAGTAGACCACGTTCGATGCCCCCATTGCCTGGACTTCCCTACTGTCGCTGCGCGGCTTCGACCTGGCTGGTCTTCGCGGCCACGGTGTGCTCACCGGTAACGCGGAAGATCGCCCAGCTGGCGACGCGCTTGGAGAGGTCGCCAATACGCTCGAAGTACTTCACGACCATGATGAGCTCCGGCAGGTACTGCGCGGAGGACTTGCCGTCGCGGATGAGCTTGACGAGCTTGCCGTGGACCTCCCAATAGCAAGAGTTTACCTTCTCGTCGCTCTCGATGGTCTTCTGGGCGAGCTCGACATCGGAGGCCATGAACGCGTCGACGGCGTCACCGACCATCTGGGCGCAGAGCCTGCTCATCTCGAGGGCCTCGGCCGCGACCTTCTCGGTGGCCTTCGCGGGCATCTCCTCGACGAGAAGGGCGAGGTCGCGCGTCATCGAGTCGATGTGGGAGAGGTCGGAGACGATGCGGAACGAGCCGGAGATGAAGCGCAGGTCGTCGCCGAAGAGCGGCTGCTGGAGAAGCATCGCGTCGAGGCAGTTGTTCTCGATGTTGGAACGAAGGCGGTCCTCCTCCTTGCGCCCGTCGACGAGGTCCTCTCGGGCGCTCTCGTCGCCCGTGGCCACGAGGCCTGCGGCAAGGATGTCCTTGACGCACTTGTCCTTGAGCCGATTGACGAGGGACTGAATCTCTTCGAGCTGTGCGGAGAACTTGGTGCGGGTCTGCATAACCATATCAGCTGAACCTTCCTGAGAGATATTCCTGGGTACGGGTCTCTTTGGGATTGGCGAAGAATTCCTTGGTGGGGCCGGACTCGATGAGCTCACCGAGATAGAAGAAGCAGGTCTTGTCCGCCACGCGCGTGGCCTGCTGCATATTGTGGGTCACGACGACCACGGTGTGGTCGCAGGCGAGCTCGCCCATGAGCTGCTCGACCTGCAGGGTCGAGATGGGGTCGAGCGCGGAGGTGGGCTCGTCCATGAGCAGGACCTCGGGGTTCGTGGCGAGCGCCCTCGCGATGCAGAGGCGCTGCTGCTGCCCGCCGGAAAGCCCGAGGCCGGACTGGCCGAGCTTGTCCTTGACCTCGTCCCAGAGCGCGGCGCGGGTAAGGCAGCGCTCGACGATCTCATCGGCCTCGGAGCGGGAGAGCCGCTTCATGCGGGCAGGGCCGAAGAGCACATTGTCGCGGATGCTCATCGGGAAGGGGTTCGGGTGCTGGAACACCATGCCCACGTGCACGCGCAGCGCGTTCGCGTCCATCCTGAAGATATCCTGCCCGCGGAACTCGATCGATCCCTCGCAGCGCACCCCCTCGACGAAGTCGCACATGCGATTGAAGGTGCGCAGCAGCGTCGACTTGCCGCAGCCGGAAGGCCCGATGAAGGCGGTCGCGCGGTTCTCGGGAATCTCGAGGCTGATCTTCTTAAGGGCCTGGAAGTCCGAGTACCAGAGATCGAAGTCCCTGATGCTTATGGCCGTGTCCGCCCCTTCGATACCGCGATGGCCGGCTTGGTCGAACTTGTTTTGCATTGTCTCCTCCATCAGCCGAACCTGCCGGTCAGGTAATCGACGAGCTTCTGGTCCTTGGGCGCCATAAAGATCTGGCGGGTCGGGCCCGTCTCGACCATGTCGCCCATGTAGAAGAAGGCCGTGCGGTCGGAGACGCGGCTCGCCTGCTCCATGTTGTGGGTGACGATGGCCACGCAGATGCCCGAGTCGGCGATGTCGCGGATGGTCTCCTCGACAGCATAGGTGGAAATGGGGTCGAGGGCCGAGCAGGGCTCGTCGAAGAGGACCACGTCGGGCTTCATCGCCAGGGTGCGCGCGATACAGAGGCGCTGCTGCTGGCCGCCGGAAAGCGCCAAGGCGCTTCTGTCGAGCTTGTCCTTGACCTCGTCCCAAAGGGCCGCCTGGCGAAGGCTCGTCTCCACGAGCTCATCGGCCGCCGCTTTATCGCCCACGCGGCCGTGTCGCTTGGGCGCGAAGAGGATGTTCTCGCGGATCGACTTGCGGAAGGGAGTCGGCTGCTGAAAGACCATGCCGATGGACTTGCGCAGCTCGAAGAGATTCTCTTCGCGGGTGTTGATGTCGTGGTCGTGGTAGATGATTCGTCCGCCAACGACGCACTTGGGAATCTCGCGGTTCATGAGGTTCAGACAGCGCAGGAAGGTGGACTTGCCGCATCCGGAGGGGCCGATGAGGGCCGTGACGGTGCCCTCGTCGAAGGCGAGGCTCGTCGGGTGCAGGGACTCCTTGGTGTAGTTGTAGCGCACGGTCACGCCATGGGTCTCGAGCAGGTGCGGTGTGGCCACGGTGGGCGCGGCGGGCGTGCCGGCGGGGATATCGTTTCTCATGGTCTCGCTCATTCGCTCGTCATCTTCTTTGCCAGGAACTTGCCGAGGAGGCGGGCCAGCACGTTAAAGAGAAGCACGCAGATGATGAGGACCGCGGCGGTGCCCCACACGATCTGGTCGTTGCCGGGAGAGGGCTCCATCTTGAGCTTCCAGATGTGAACGGCGAGCGTCTCGGCGGGACGGAAGATATTGAAGGGGTTGCGCGGGCTCGAGAGGCTCGCGGCGAAGTTGATGTTCACGGCGGCGGAGCCCGACGTGAAGATGAGGGCGGCGGCCTCGCCGAACACGCGGCCCGCAGAGATCACGACGCCCGTGACGATGGCGGGCATGGCGGCCGGCAGCAGCACATGGATCGTGGTCTCCCAGCGCGTGAGGCCCATAGCCAGACCGGCGTCGCGCTGGCTTCTCGGCACGTCCTCGAGCGCCTGCTGAATCACGCGCACCAGGATGGGGATGTTGAACATCGTGAGCGCCATAGCGCCGGCGAGGATCGAGATGCCCCAGCCGAGCGTGACCACGAAGAAGAGCGAGCCGAACATGCCTACGACGATGGAAGGCAGACTCGAGAGCGTCTCGATGGCGGTGGAAGCGGCCTTGGTCACCCAGTTGTCGGGCGCGTACTCGACGAGGAAGATCGCCGCGCCGAGGCTAATGGGCACGCTGATGAGCAGCGTGATGATCAGCATGTAGAAACTGTCGAAGAGCTCGGAGCTGATGCCGGGGTTCTCCTTGGCCGTCGGGCTCGTGGTGAGGAAGCCCGCGGAGAACGCCTTGCCGAGGCCCTGCACCAGGATAAACGCAACGATGGCGGCGAGCAAGCCGAGGACGAAGACGACGATGACGGTGAGGATGCCCGTGGCGACGCGGTCCTGCGCGCCGATGCGTCGGGCATGCGCGTCGAGGTCGACGCCGAGGCCGCCGTCGCGGATATTGGCCGCCTTCGAGGTGGTGGTGTTCTCGCTATCCACGGTCCTTCGCCCCCTTGTTGCCGATGATGTGGATGATCAGGATAAAGAAGAGGGACATGGCCATGAGCAGCAGGCCCAGCGCCCAAAGGGCGTGGTACTGGACAGAACCGGTCGTCGCATTCGAGAAGCCCGAGGTGAGGGCCGTCGTGAGCGTGGCCGCAGGGGAAAGAAGCCCGGCGGGCATGATCTTCTCGACGCCGCCGATGACCATCTGGACGGCGAGCGTCTCGCCGAAGGCGCGGGTCATGCCGAGGATGACGGCCGTCATGAGGGAGGGCAGCGCCGACTTGAGGACAACGTGCCAGACCGTCTGCCAGCGTGTGCAGCCCAGGGCATAGGATCCCTCGCGATACTGGTTGGGGACGGCCGCGAGCGCGTCGATGGAGAGCGTCGTCACGGTGGGGAGGATCATGACGGCGAGCACGATGGCGCCCGAGAGGATGCCCGCGCCCGTGCCGGCCGCGTCGCCGAAGATCGCGCGCATGGCGGCGTTGACCACGGTCAGGCCGATAAGGCCGTAGACGACAGAGGGAATGCCGACGAGGAGCTCGACCAGCGGCTGGAAAACCTTGCGGCCGAAGACCGGACGCACCTCGACGACGAAGATGGCGCTGCCCAGAGCGATGGGGAGCGTGAAGAGCGTGGAGAGAACCATGACGCCGAAGGACGTGACGATGAGCGGAAGCGCTCCGTACTTGCCCTCGGAGGGCACCCAGCTCGTGCCCGTCAGGAACTCGCCGATGCTGATGCCGTCGACGAGGAACGCGGAGAGGCCCTGCTGGGCGACCATGACGATGAGCGTCACGACGATGATGGCCACGAGGGCGACGCACGCCCCCGTGATGCCCAGGCCCACGTTCTCGAGGCGGCGCTTCGGCAATAGCTGTTTTGCCATTGAGCGACCTTTCTCGCTGCTACATAAAACGAGGTGGGCGCCGAACGGTAAGGCCCGGCGCTCACCTCGAAGGGAAGAGGCTTACTTGGAGCTGACGTTGCCGGAGGCGTCCTTCTCGACCTTCATGTCCGAGACGGGAATGAAGCCCTCCTCCTCGACGAGCGAGCCCTGGACGTCGTCGGAGAGCATGTAATCAATGAAGGCCTGGGTCGCCTCGTCGGCGTCCTTGGCGGTGTACATGTGCTCATAGGCCCAGATGGTGAACTCGCCGGAGCAGACGTTCTCGGCGGTCGGGGCGACGCCGCCGACCTTGAGGGCCTTGAACTTGGCGTCGTCGAAGTAGGAGAAGGCGAGATAGGAGATGGAGCCCTCGGTGGCCTGGATCTTCTCCACGACGGTGCCGGAGGAGTCCTCCTCGGCGACAGGCGCGAAGGTGTCGGGGGCCTTCTCGCCGGCGAGGACGGCGGCCTCGAAGGTCGCGCGGGTGCCGGAGCCGGCCTTGCGCTCGATGACCTGGATCTTGCCGGCGGTGCCGCCGACCTCGGACCAGTCGGTGATGGCGCCGGTGAAGATGCCCTTGAGCTGCTCGATGGTCAGGTCGTCGACGTCGACGTTGGAGTTGACGATGGGGCCCATGCCCACGACGGCGACGGTGTTGTCGACGAGGTTGGCGGCGTCGGAGGCGTCGAGCTTCTCCTCGGCGAAGACGTCGGAGCGGCCGATCTGGGCCTTGCCGTCCTTGACGTCGGAGAGACCCTGGCCGGAGCCGCCGCCGGTGATGGCGACGGTCACGTCGGGGTTGACGTCCTCGAACTGCTGGGCCGCGGACTCGACAAGGCTCTGGAACGAGGTGGCGCCGGAGCAGTTGACGGTGCCGGAAATGGACGCGGACGCGGCGGAATCGCTGGAGCTGGAGCTGGAGCCCCCGCAGCCGACAAGACCGAGGCCGGCGACCGCGACGGCGGCGCCGCCGAAACCAGCGAGGAACTGACGACGAGAGAGGCTATCGAGCTTGGACATGGATCTCCTTCCAAAGGGTTGCCGGAACCCCGCGCCCATGCGGGCCTCCGGCCGTGTCAAGAAGCATCCTAGGGGCGGCAAGCGGGCTTACAAAGCGACGTCCGTCGACGCTTACCCGAGCCTGATTTATCCTTACATCCAGTTAACAAACCGTATTGGCTTCGTTACAGACAGCCGACATACACCCTCTGAGCTGGGGCCTTACAAAACAACTTGTGTCGCGGGGCGATTGTAAGCCGCCTTACGTTTGGACTTAGGCGAACCGGCCGCGCCATGCGGAGGGACCCGCGCGGATGTTTCCCCGCCCTGGGGTCTCGTTGTCCGGCAAACCGGACGGTCCTCGAGCCCTGAAGCGCCGCCGCGCAGCAATCGGGTATCCCCTCAGCCCCAAAACCTCGCCGCACAGCAACCAACCGGGCCAGCCCGCCCCGGATTCACGCCGCCCAGTAACCTCACATTACTGGGCGGCGCCTATCCGGGGCCACGGACCCGCCCGCATTACTGGGCGGCAAGTTACCAGGGCTCCACGGGACTTCAATTTGCTGGGTGGCGCGATTCTAGGGCGCGCAGGTCGGCACCGTTACTGGACGGCGAGAAAACAAGGCTCGCGGCCTCACTAATAGACGCGGCCAGCCTTCGCCAGCTCTTGGTAAAGATCGACTCGGCGGGCCTTCTCCCGACGCTCGTCCGCGGCCGATCGGTGACGCCTGGGATAGCCGGCCTCCTCGCGCACCTTGAACACGAGGTCGTCCATATACCCGAGGTTGCGATACATCTCCCGGTTAATCCGGTACTCGCCGATGCCGGCGGCCTTGAGCTCGTTGCCGCGCAAGGCATCGGCCGCCACGCCTTCGGGCGACATGTGATATTCCTCGCCGTCGTACTCGATCGCGACGGGCGCCGCGCCCGACCCCGGCCATGGGGCAATGAGGATATCCGGCCTGCGGATGCGTTTATCGGCAAAGCCGGCCCCGATTCGATCGACCTCGACCGACGAGTTAAGCGAGAGGAGCCTGAGCCCATAGCCGCCCTTGGATACGGGAAGGGCGAGCCTTAAGGCCAGTTTTGTCTCCATGGGTGAGGCCGCGCCGGGAAACGCGACCTTGTCCGCCCTCGCGAGCGCCCTGCAGCCCTTGATTCCCGCGCAGGTGGAAAGAAAATCCTTAATTGCATCGGGGCCGATCAACGGTCGGCGCCGCTGGACGACGCCCCCCGGCCGCCCCGGAGCAATGGAGTAGGTCCCCATCATCTCGCAGAGAATGAGCACGAGGTCGATGACGGGCACCTCTTGGGCAAGCTGAAGCGCCGTGAGCTCAGGGCCGGCGCACCATACTCCCTTGCGCAGCTGGAACACCGAGCCTGCCGGCAACTCCGTCCCCCATACATGCGAAATGTAGGCAGGACGGACCCGCGAGCCTGCGGCCTCGCTGGTAACGGACTCCAGCGGCTCCCCGGCGCGACGCAGAGCAGAGTTCTCCCTCAAGAGGTCGCGCGCCGTGAAAGCGTCCATCGGCGCCGCCGGGGCAAAGAGCGCTTGACCGTTGGTTGGGCACAGCGGGGCTTCCACCTCGGGGTCCCGAAGCAGGCGAAGAGCCGTTTTATGTGAGAACAAGGTATCCATAGGGGCAGCATAGGCCACCGCGCGCCGCCGCGCGTCGCCGCGCGCGACTCTTCGAATTGTGTCTGACCGGATCCTTGCGGCAGTCTTCCCGGTTTTCAACAAAGCCGAGCTCAACGAGGCACGAAAGATTCCGTCGAAGAGCCGCCGCTAAGGAGGGACCGGCCGTTCGCGGGCCTTCTCGGCGCGCTCGGCCGATGTTGCCCACATCCGCTCCACAGATATGGAGAAGAGGGCGAATCTTACCGGGGCCTCTTTACGGGTGGCGACGTTTCGCGACGAGAAGGCATGTTGAAAACAGGGCCGAGCTACGAGCACGCCCTCGTTTCCCGTCGCGCGGTAAAGGACGGGGCTCCCGAGCCCCAAAGCATCGCCGCGCAGTAAAGAGCCGGGCCGCGAAGCCCTGGAAGTTCGCCGCTCAGCAACCGCCGGGGCTGCCGTGCCCCAAAACATCGTCGCGCAGCAACCGGACGGGCCCGGGCCGCCCTAGAATCGCGCCGCGCAGTAACGCCGCATTGCTGCGCGGCGGCGTCTGGGGGCTACGGCGCCGCCTGGATTACTGGGCGGCGATGTTTCGGGGCTGCGGGGCCGCTCGCGTTACTGCGCGGCGAGCTTCCAGGGCGGTTGGAGTCACGACATTACTGGGCGGCGAGCTTCCAGGGCGCAGCCCCGGGCGCTAGCCGCCCGACGTACCTTCCAAGACGCGCGGAGGCATGTCCTCACCCGCGCAATGTGAAGATTATCAGGTACCGAACGAATATCGTTTGGTACCTTGCAATTGGGGGACCAGAGCCGTAAGGTATCCCAGTCAAAACATTCCCTAAACACAGAGAAAGGAGGTCGATAGATGAGGATTTCCGACGAAAGGCTCGCCGAGTGTCGCGCGAACGAGACCGTTGACCAGCGCATTCTTCATGCGTTCGGCTACTTCGGCCACTACATGTTCGTCAAGCGCGGGGGGCTCGGCGGCAAGCAGCACGTGCTCAAGACCCTGCTTCGCTCAGGCGGCGAGATGACCCAGCGCGAACTGCTCGACGAGATGAGCATCAGCTCGGCGTCGCTCTCGGAGGTGCTCGGCAAGCTTGAGCGCGCCGAGCTCATTCGCCGCGAGCGCTCCGAGGCCGATAAGCGCCAGCTCGAGATCGTCCTCACCGCCCAGGGCACGGACTTGGCCCGAAGCATGTTCGAGAACGAGCGCGAGTTCGAGGCCAACGCGCTCTCCATCCTCACGGATGACGAGAAGCGCGATCTCTTGGCGACGCTCGACCGCATCTTCGACTACTGGAGAGAACACGAGAACCTAGAGAAGGAGGCTTGCCCGTGCAGCAAGAACTAGACGCCAAGGCGACCGAGAAGGTCAGCTACGGCGCGATCATGAAGAACCTGATGAGGGGGCTCGGCGAGTACAAGAAGGTCACCCACGCCACTCCCCTGCTGGTGCTCGGCGAGGTCGTATGCGAGATGGCCATCCCCTTCCTCACCGCCGCCCTCATCGACAACATCAAGGCCGGCGCGACCGTCGAGGAGCTCCTTCGCCCCTCCGGCATCCTCATCGCGCTCGCGCTCCTATCGCTCGCCTTCGGCACCGCCGCAGGCGTGACCTGCTCCTACGCGAGCTGCGGCTTCGCGAAGAACCTGCGCCGCGACATGTTCTACAACATCCAGCGCTTCAGCTTCGCCAACA
>CAVCUP010000014.1:0-62678 GCA_963605405.1 bacterium
CACGAGAGAGGAAGAAGACGGTGGCGGGGTCGACGGTGCCGCAGCGGGTGCCCATAACCAGGCCGTCGAGCGGGGTGAGGCCCATGGTGGTGTCCATGGAACGGCCGTCCTCGATGGCGCAAAGGGAAGCGCCGGAGCCGAGGTGAAGGCTCACGAGCTTGTGGCACTCGTCGCCGAGGAACTGCTTGGTAGCGCGCCAGATGAAGCGGTGAGAGGTGCCGTGGGCGCCGTACTTGCGGATGTGGAGCTTCTCGACGACGTCGCGGGGAAGCGCGTAGCGCCAAGCGTGCTCAGGCATGTTGTAGTGGAACGCGGTGTCCGGGACGATGACGTTGCCGAGCTCAGGGAACATGTCGCGGCAGATCTCGATGACGTCGGCCTCGGGATAGTTGTGCAGCGGGGCGAGCGGGGCGACCTCGCGGACCTTGGCGAGAACGTCGTCGTCGACAACGGCGGACTCGGGGAAGTACCAGCCGCCCTGGACCACGCGGTGGCCGATGCCGCCGATCTCCTGCGGGACGCTCTTCAGGATCTCGAAGACGTGGCTGACGGCGGTCTTGTGATCGGGGAGAGCGACCTCGAGCTTCTGCTTGCCGGAGCCGTTCTCCTCGTGGCCGATGAAGGAACCGTCGATGCCGATGCGCTCGCAGTTACCCTTGGCATAGACCTCGCGGGTGTCGACGTCGAGCAGCTGATACTTAAGCGAAGAGCTGCCGGCATTGATGACCAGGACGTTCATGAATCTCCTCTCGTGTGCGGGGGCGTTCCCGCTCTGAATTTGCGCCATGCAGGGTAACGTTACACCCAACCGGCGCCGAATCCGCCCTTAATCAGAAAAGACAACATCCTCGAGGATACGGGCGGCGTTCTCGATGCACTGGGGACAGCTGCAGAGGACCTCCCCGGTGTCGATGCCCTTGAGGTCGCGGCAACGGGTCGCGCCGGAGAGCTCGTTGAAGCGCGAGACCAGCTCGCGGGAGACCTTATAGGTCGCGCCCTTGGTGGTGGGCTTCTCGAGATCGGCACCGCTCTTTGCGAGGCCGCAGATGACGCAGGCGCCGGAGAGGGCGCCGCAGGTCCCCTCCATGCCGCCCATGCCGAGGCCGAGCGCCTCGGTCGCGGCAAAGAGCGTCTGGGCATCGGCACCCACGAGGTCGGCATATGCGCAGGCAATGGCCTGGGCGCAGTTGTATCCCTTGTCATGCAGGGCCGCGCAGTCGGAGATACGGGATTCCATGGCCCTTAAGCCTCCTTAGGAAGAAGGCCCTCGCCGAGCTTAATGCCGCCGAGGACATGCATGTGCAGGTGCATAACGGTCTGGCCGGCATCCGCGCCCGTGTTCATGATGCTGCGGAAGCCCGTCTCGTCGATACCGGCCTGCTCGGCCACGGACTTGGCGGCGGCGGCCATCGACGCGAGCGTCTCGGCCGGAACGCCGTCGATGAGGTTCTCGTGGTGGGCCTTCGGCACGACAAGCACGTGCACCGGCGCCTGGGGGTTCAGGTCCTTGAACGCTACGACGTTCTCGTCCTCGTACAGGAACTCGCTCGGAATCTCGCCGTTGGCGATTTTGCAGAAAATGCAGTCAGTCATGGGCTTTCCTCTCCTATGCGCCCGCAGTTGCCCGCGAGGCTACTCGTTGATGTATGCGGTCGAGGGCGCGGACTGGGTGTCCGTCACCGCGGCGTCCTCGTCAGTGGCGTCGAGAAGCACGCGAACCTTCTGCTCCGCGTCGTTAAGACGGGAGCGAAGGCTCTTGAGCAGCTCCACTCCCCTGCCGTAACGCTCGAGCGACTCCTCGAGCTCGAGGTCCCCGGCCTCGAGCGAGCGGACGATCTTCTCGAGCTCGACGGAAGCCTCCTTAAAGGTCATCTCATCGATGTTCTTGTCGGCCATGACGGCCTCCTTTCCGGGCGCTTTGGCGCGCCAGCCTGAATTCTATTACGCGTTGACCTCGACGACATCGGCGCGGAGAGAACCGGAGCCAAGCTGGACCGATATCGTCTGGCCCACCTGTGCCTCAGCGGCCTCTTTGAGCACGTGGCCGTCCTCGCCGCGAGCGATGGAGTACCCGCGCCCAAGCACCTTGAGCGGGCTCAGGGCATCAAGCGTCGCCGCGAGCCTGCCGAGCTCCGCCTCGGGGGTGCGCAGCAGCCTCGGGGCGACGCCGGCGAGCCGCATCGCCCCGCGCTCGCAGTCCTCGCGCTTCCTTGCGAGCGAGCGCGGAACCGCGGCATGAAGCCGCTCGGCCGTCTGCTCGAGCTCGGCCGCGCTCGAGCGCAGGCCCGCAGCCGGATCCATAAGGCACGGCCTTCCGGCGTAGGAATCCACGACAGCCCGGCGCGAGGCCAACGAGGAGGACATCGCATTGGACGCGAGGCGCGACAAAGACTCGACGGAATCCGACGCACGCTCGAGCATCGAGGACATGGCGCGGCCGAGCCTCGCCTGCCGCTGAATCATCTGGCGCTCGACCTCGTCGATGGCGGGGGCCACCGACTCGGCCGCTGCGGTCGGCGTCGAGCAGCGCCTATCCGCCACCATGTCCGCGATGGAGGTGTCCGGCTCATGCCCGATGCCGGTGACCACGGGGACGGGGCAATCGGCGATGGCGCGCGCCACCCGCTCGTCGTTGAAGCACATGAGGTCTTCGAAAGAGCCTCCGCCCCGCACGAGCAGAACGGCGTCGGGCGCGCTCGCGGCGGCGATGCGAAGCGCGCGGACGATGGTCTCGGGTGCCGTAGCGCCTTGTACGCTGCAACCGACCACGTCGATGAGCACGAGCGGGTTGCGACGAGCAAGCGTTCGCTTGACGTCCTCGATGACCGAGCCCGAAAGCGAGGTGCAGACGCAGACACGCGAGCAAAAGGCCGGGACGGGACGCTTGCGGGCAGCGTCCATGAGGCCCTCCCGCTCGAGCCTGCGGGCAAGCTCGGCCACCTGCTGGCGCAAAACTCCCTCGCCGGCAACCGCGAGCCTGCTCGCGACGAAGGAGAGCCTACCCGAGCCCTTATAGATGTCGAACTTGCCGGTGAGCTGTACCTGAAGCCCGTCGCGCAGCTCGAATCCGGCTTTTGCGTACGTTCCGCGCCAGACGATGACGCTCATGGCGGCGCCGTCGTCCTTGACGTCGAAGTAGCAATGGCCGCTGCGAGCGTTGGGGCCCCGAAAACCGGAGACCTCGCCTGTGACGGTCACGGCGGGCCACGCGGAGACGTTGCCCTTGGCCATGCCGACCGCCTCGGAGACGCTGAGCGTGCGCTCCTCCGCCGTGTTTCCCATGCTTATCTCCTATCCGAATCGCCGTAGCGGCCCATGAGATACACGAGCTGCAGGAGCGAGACGAGCGCCGCAGCGACGTAGGTGAGCGCGGCCGCCGTGAGCACCTCGCGAGCGCCGCGCTGGTCGAGGCCGGAGCCGTACCTGCCGAGGTAGGCGACGGCCCGACGGGAAGCATCTATCTCGACCGGAAGCGTGACCAGCGCAAAGACGACCGTGGCGGCGAACAGGAAAATGGCGATCTTTACGAGCCCCGCCGCGTTCATGAACACACCGAGCATCAGCACGAGCATCCAGGCGTTGGACGCGAACCCCACGACAGGGACGAGGGCAGACCTCAGCCGATACATCGAGAACCCCTTCGACGCCTGGACGGCATGCCCGGCCTCATGGCACGCGACGGCCACAGAGGCGACGGACCCGCCGGAGAAGTTGTCGCCGGAAAGGTGGAGGCACGAGTCGGTAGGGTTGAAATTATCCGTGAGGGAGCCCGCGATGCGGTCGATACCCACATCTCCCGCGCCGCCCTCGTCGAGCATCCTGCGGGCAACCTGGGCGCCCGTGCCGCCGATAGACGCGCTCACCCGCGACCACTTGGCGTAGGTTTTCTTGATATACGCCTGGGTGGCGAGACCGAGGACGAGCGAAACGACGACGATGAGAAGATACGAGGGACTCATGCCGCCGAGCCCGTAGTAGCCGTAGTAAGACATCTATAACCTCCCTGGATACCCGTGATGCGCCGACGAGGGGACTTATACCCATGCCCCCCCCGCAGCCGGATGGGCGATACAGCGAACATACCAACCGCGGGGGACAAAAATAACAGAAGGCGAGATAAGGGGCCGGGGAGCGAAGCCGAGCAGCCCTAGAGACAGAGCCTAGAGAATCTCCACCCGGCCGTCCTTGACGGTGAGGCCGAGCTCGCCGGCGATGAGCTTCTCGAGCGGCTTGCCCGCGACCTCGTGGCGCCAGCCGTGGCTGAGCCTGCCGTCGCGTCCCATGAGAAGGTCGGCCAGGTCGTCCTTTCCGGCGATGGCCTGCGGGGCGAGCCCGGCGTGATCGGCGACCACGCGCAGCACGGCGCTCATGAGGTCGAGCGCGCCGTCGTGCTCGTGGCCGGGCTTGGCGCGCTTGATGGGCTCGGGGCAGCTCTCGGCGGGGCACTTGAGCCCGCGCTCGACGGCGGCCACGATTGATCGGGCCTCGGACTCGGTGACCCTCTCGAGCCCGCGGATGCGGCGCAGCCTCGGCAGCGAGGTCGGCGTCCTGCGGCAAAGCTCACAGATGACCTCGTCGGAGAGCAGCCACTTCCTGGGAACGTCGCGCTCGGCGGCAGTGGACTCCCGCCACGCGCAGACCTCGCGCGCGACGGCCAGCTGCCGACGGGTCAGCGTGGAGGAGCGCTTGAGCCTCAGGTAGGCGCGCTCGGGCCCGCGAACGAGCTTGGAGGGGTCCGATATCTCCTCCATCTCGGGAATAACCCAGCCGAGACGGTCCTTCTCGATGAGCTGCGCGACCATGGTCTCGTAGATGTCAGGCAGGTACCGGACGTCGTCCTCGGCGTACACGAGCTGCTCGGGATCGAGGGGGCGGCGCGACCAGTCCGTAAGCGCCTCGGCTTTGGCGAGCGTCACGCCGCAGTACGACTCGACCAGGGGCCCGTAGCCGATCTGCTGGCGCTGGCCGAGGAAGGCGGCGGCGACCTGTGTGTCGAAGACGTTGCGGCAGACGCACCCTATGCCGTCGTAGATGACCTCAAGGTCCTGCGAGCAGGCATGGAACACCTTGACGATATCAGGGTTTTCGAAGATAGCCGCGAGCGGCGAGAGATCCTTGACGGAGATCGGGTCGATGGCGGCGATATTGCCGCCCGCGTTGACCTGCACGAGGCAGAGCCGGGGATAATAGGTCTTCTCGCGGAGGAACTCCGTGTCGACCGCGACGACGCGGCAGGCCGACGCGGCCTCGCAGTATGAGCTGAGCTCGTCTTGGGTGGATATGTACACGAACGCTCGATTCTTGGGTCCGACGGGTAAGATGCCTTTTGGCGGCGGAAGTCCGCCCAAAACATCATACGGAAGATACGCCCAAGCGCGAGGAGGAAGCCGTGCGTACCCTCATAGTCCATAACCCGAGATCCGGCTTCGGGTCCGACGCCGTCTTCCAGTTCGAGCGGGCGCTCGTCAAGGCCGGCGACGAGTGCGTGTTCCGCATGCTCCCCGCGGGCTTCGACCCCGGCGAGGCGGTAAGGGACGCGAGCGACTTCGACGTCGTGGTGGCCTCGGGAGGCGACGGCACCGCCGCGAGCGTCCTCTATGCCCTCGCCGGCACAAAGACGCCCGTCTGCGTCTTCCCCTCCGGAACAGCCAACCTATACTGCGCGAACCTCGGCAACACGACGGAGCCGCAGGCCCTCGCCAGGGCATGCCGCGTGGCCTCGACCGCGGACCTCGACCTAGGGAAGATCTCTTGGGAGACGCCCGAGGGCGGACGCTCGTCGCGCGGCTTCGCCCTGATGTCAGGCATGGGCTACGACGCCCAGCTCATGCGCGCGGCGCTGCCCAACAAGCAGACCCTCGGGGAGGCGGCCTACTACGCAGCTGCGCTCGAGAACCTTCACCCGAGCATCGTCGACTTCAGGATAACGGTGGACGGCGAGGTCCACGAGCGCCGGGGCATCATGTGCCTGGTGGCGAACAACGCGATGATACAGAACGATATAAGCATCATCCCCGGCTGCCGCATGGACGACGGCCTCATCGACGTCATCGTCGTCCAGATCGAGAACGCGGCCCAGCTCGTAAGGCCCATCCTGCACGGGCTGCTCGACCGAAGCGGCCAGAAGACGGGCCGCCCGCATATCGAGAGCTTCTCCGGGAGGCACATCGTCGTCGAGGCGAGCGAGGCCATGCCTATCGAGGTGGACGGAGAGGTCTGCGAGGGGCTCCATAGCCGCTACGAGGCGGAGGTGCTGCCCAGAGCCTCTCGCGTCATCGTCGACCAGATGAGCGATTACGGAAAGCAGGCGCCCGAGCAGCCGAGGTTCGGGGATATCGAGGTCCAGGCGTACCCGAAGTAAGAACCGGCGCAAGATCGCACGGAAAAAAGCGACACCCCAAGGCAGGTCGGGCCGCCGCGGCTTCCCGAACAAGAAACCACGAGGCGGGCCGACCTGCCTTGGCGCACGGTGCGCTTATTGACAGCCGGCCGCGAACCTTTCGCGGGCGGCCAGCGATCCGGCCCTTAACGGGCGTCCGCAGGGAAGACGACGCCGACCTGGCGACGGGCCTCGTCCATGACCGCGAGCGTCCCGAGGGTGATCTCCCGGAAACGCGCGTCGGCGCCGGACCCCTCGATAGCCCCGAGGAAATCCTCGAGCTCGCAGACCATGTCGTTTTCCGGAGTCGAGGTCTCCACACGACGAGCAGCGACCTCGTCGACCGTGAAAACCAGCCCCTTGTCCTCGTGGTCGAAGACGCGCAGGCTCTCGGGGCAGTAGACCTTGTCGAAGACGAGGGTCGCGTCCTCGCCCTGCACCTGGCACGAGAGCTGGTCATCGGAGACCTTGCCGTAGGTGAGGCTCACGCTCTTGTCGGCATAGCCCAAGGCGAGAACACCGGAAAGGTCGATGACCGAGCACGGGTCGCCGGGCTCGCATCCGGGGACATCGGCCGTGCATGCGACGGCCGCCACGCGATCGGGCGCGCCGAAGAGGGCCACGGCGGGCGCCACGCAATAGACGCCGATATCCATGAGAGCGCCCGCGGCCATATGCGGGTCGAAGATGTTCACCCGCTCGCCCGCACGGAAACGGGACATGCGAGAGGTCACCTTCGAGAAAGAGAAGTCCGCGATTCTCACCTGACCAAGATCGGGCAAGCAAGCCCGCACCGCGGCGAACCCGGGCGTGTGGAGATTGCGCATCGCCTCCATGGCAACGACGCCGTGCGCCGCGGCGGCCTCGAACACGCCCGAGGCCTCGACGGCGTTCGAGGCGAAGGCCTTCTCGACGAGGACATGCTTGCCGCCCCGCACCATGGCCCTCGCCTGTGCGGCGTGCAGCGAATTGGGTGAGGCGATGTAGACCGCATCGACCTCGTCGGCCGCCGCGAGCGCGGCGAGGTCGTCGAAGAAGCGCGTAGCCCCCCGAGATTCGCCGAACGACCTGGCCTTATCCAAGCTGCGGGAATAGCAGCCCACGAGCTCGGCCCCCTCGGTTCGCGTCAGCGCGTCGATGAAGCGCTCGCAAATGCCGCTCGTGCCGATGGTCGCGAACCGAATCTTGCCCATGAGTACCTCCATTATCGAATAGGGCCGAGAGACAAACTTCCCGCGCCCGTATAGCCGCGTTAACCCCGATAATACTATCGGCAAACACAGGGAGGTCACATGTACTCATTCGAGAGTCGCGTCCGCTACAGCGAATGCGACGAGAAGGGGCGGCTCGGCGTCGTTCCGATGATCAACTACCTGCAGGACTGCTCGACGTTCCAATGCGAGGACATGGGGGAAGGAATCCGCGCCCTCGGCGAGAGGGGCTACGGCTGGATTCTGGCAGCGTGGCAAATCGAGGTGGACCGCCTGCCCGAGTTCGGCGAGAAGATCACCGTCGCCACCTGGTGCTACGAGATGAAGACGCTCCACGCGCTCCGCAACTTCCTGATCTGCGACTCTGCGGGCAACAGCCTCGTTCGGGCTGAGTCGCAGTGGTTCCTCTACGACCTCAGCGCCGGGAAGGTCGCGCGAATTCCCGAGGACCAGGGCTACTACCTCGAGGACACGCCCCGTCTCGACATGCCGAAGCTCGTCCGCAAGCTCAAGCCCGAGGGCGAGGGCGTTCTCTGCTCCCCCATTCACGTGAGCGAGCAGCATCTCGATACCAACCGCCACGTCAACAACGCTCAGTACGTCCTTATGGCCATCGACGCGCTCTCCGAGCTCGGCGTCGAGGCGACGCTCGCCCGCATGAGCGTCCAATACCGCAGCATGGCCCGCCTCGGCGACGTCGTAACCCCATGCGTGCACCAATGTGAGAGCGGCCACGATGTCGCGCTCAACGACTCCGAGGGCGGCGCCTACGCCGTCGTCAGGTTCCAGGAAAGGTAGACCCATGAACACTATCCATGTGGCCGCGGCCATCATTGAGAACGACAGCAAAGAGATACTCGCCGCTAAACGCGCGGACATCGCGGAAGGCCCCGCCTGGGAGTTCCCCGGCGGGAAGGTCGAGGACGGCGAGGGCGCAGAAGACGCCCTTCGGCGCGAGATCGACGAGGAGCTCGGCTGCAAGCTGCAGATGATCCTGCCCTTCGACACCGTCGAGCACGACTACCCCGAGTTCCGCCTTTCTATGGACCTCTTCGTCTGCACGCTGGCCCCCGGCGCCGAGCCCGAGCCGCGCGAGCACGCCGAGCTCCGCTGGGTCAACAAGGACCAGCTCACGAGCATCGATTGGCTTCCCGCGGACCACGAGGCGGCGCTTAAGCTCGGCATGTTCTGGGACATGTTCTTTGAGGAGGAGCACCTCTAATGAGCAGGGCAGACCAGATCTTCTGCTCGATGTGCGAGGACATAATCGAGCGCGGGACCACCACTGAGGGCCAGAAGGTCCGCCCCAAGTGGGAGGACGGGACCCCCGCCTACACCATCAAGCAGTTCGGCGTGTGCAACCGCTATGACCTTCGCGAGGAGTTCCCCGCCCTCACCCTGCGCCGCACCGCGCTCAAGTCAGCCATGGACGAGGTTCTTTGGATCTACCAGAAGAAGTCGAACAACATCCACGACCTCAACAGCCACATCTGGGACGAGTGGGCCGACGAGACGGGGTCGATCGGCAAGGCGTACGGCTACCAGATCGGCATTAAGTCGCGCTACCCGCAAGGCGAGATGGACCAGATGGACAAGGTCCTCTACGACCTGCGCGAGACCCCGTATTCTCGCCGCATCATGACGAACACCTACGTGTTCAGCGACCTATCGGAGATGAACCTCTATCCCTGTGCGTACTCGGTGACCTACAACGTCACGCAGCGCGCGGGCGACGAGAGGCCTACGCTCAACATGCTGCTCAACCAGCGCAGCCAGGACATTCTCGCCGCAAACAACTGGAACGTGTGCCAGTACGCCATCCTGCTCATGATGGTCGCCCAAAGCGTGGATATGATCCCCGGCGAGCTCGTGCATATGATCGCCGACGCGCATATCTACGACCGGCACGTCGACATCATCCGCGATCTCATCTCGCGGCCGCAGCACGACGCGCCGAGGGTCTCGCTCAATCCCGAGGTCAAGGACTTCTATGCCTTTACCACAGACGACCTCATCGTCGAGGGCTACGAGCACGGCCCGCAGGTCAAGAACATCCCCATCGCCGTCTAGGAGACACCGTGAACGAGAACAATCCGCAGGTAAAGAGCGCCGCTCCCCTGCCCAATCTCCACGCCATCGTGGCCGTTTGCGATGACTGGGGCATCGGCAAGGACGGAGACATGCTCGTGCGTAACCGCGAGGACATGCGCTCCTTCGTGGCCCACACCAAGGGCCACACCGTTCTCATGGGCCGCAAGACCCTCGAGAGCTTCCCCGACGCGAAGCCGCTCGTTGACCGCCGCAACGTCGTGGTTTCCCGCGACGAGTCGTATGCCCCCGAAGGCGTGGAGATGGCGCGAGGTCTCGCGGAAGCGCTCGACCTCGTGCGCGGCGACGAGGAGGTCTGGGTCATCGGCGGCGGGCAGATCTACCAGGCGCTCGTACCCCTTTGCGCAACCGCCGTGGTGACCAAGAACCACTGCGTGCGCGAGGCGGACACGTTCTTCCCCGACCTGGACGCCGACCCCGCCTGGAAGATCTCCTCCGTTGAGCCGGGAGGCGTCACCAAGAGAGGCGTTCCCTTCGAGTTCGTCACATATGAGCAGGTCAAGCCCTAGAGTAGGTACAAACCCGTCCTAAGCCCGCGATAATAACGAGCCTGGCCCTTAGGCATGCGCAGAGACGCCTAAGGGCCAGGCTCGTGTATTAGGGGTTTCCCAAAGCTCAGGGCTAAAGAGCGTCCGCGAGCCCTTCGGAAACGTTCGAGCCGCCGTACAGCGCAGAAAAGAACCCGGCATTGCTGTTGGTGTCGAAGCTCCAAGAGCCGTCATCCGACTTGCTCAGCGTCAGCGCGATATCGGTCGTGACCAGCGCGTCGCTGTCCAAGTGCGCATAAAGGAACCCAAACAGCTTGGCAAGAAGCGTCGCATGGCCGTTCTCCGCGTACGCCGCCTCAGCATCCGCAGTCTGGGCAAAGGCGTTGTAGTCGGAGGCGGCTCTCTTTGCCGCCTCGGCAAGGCTGACGTTCGTGATCGAGACGTTGACCTCGGCCGTGCGTCCGTCCCCAGAGACCGAGGCGTCCTTGATCTCGTAAGCGAAACGAGCAAAACAATGGCGGTGAAACTCCTCCATATCCACACCGTATGTAGAGAGGACCGAGGCGGTCTCGTCGTCCCCGTAATCCGCCCGCAGGGACTCATCTGCGCCGTCGATGCCGGAGTCATCCGCCAGATAGGACCGAAGCGTCGGCTCAAGTGCCTCGACCGCCTTCTCGGACTCGGGCTTACAGGCAGCGAGGCCGAGCGCGGCGACTAAGGCAAGAACCAGGCAAACAGGCCTCATGAGCAGCTTCATGGACACTCTCTCCAGCGACGGACCACATAGAAAAGGACGGGTCGGACAAATGTCCGGCCCGTCCTATGGTAACGCCTAGCTCACGGCTTACTCGTAGTCGTTCGTGGCCTCGACGAAGCTCTTGAGCATCTCCTCGGAGTCCTTGCGGCCGCGGGCAAGCTCGGCTGCGGCGACGACCGGCACCCAGTACATGATCTTCTGCTTGGGCATGTCGGCCTTCGCGGAGTACAGGTCAAGGTACTTCTCGGCCAGCTCGGCGTGATACATCTTGAAGAGGATGTACGTCATGGCGGCATCGGCCTCGGGCAGGCCGCGGGTCACGTGGGCCCAGTCGACCACGTAAGCCTTGCCGTCCTCGCCGATGATGACGTTCGACGGGTTGAAGTCGCCGTGGCAGATGTACTTGTGGCCGCGCATGCGGTCGGCGCGCATCTCGAGCTCGTAGCGCTGAGTCGGGTCGAGGTCCTTGACCTTCTCGATCATCGTCTTGAATTTGGCGCGCTGGCTGTTGAGAAGCTCAGGGGCCTTGGTGTTCTGGACGCCGACCTGCAGGTCGACGAACTTGGCGAGGATCTCGTCCTTCTTGGCGTCGTCGGCCTCGTCCATGAGCTTGCGGACGGTCGTTCCGGGGATGTACTCGTGGGAAAGCGCCCAGCCGCCGTCGGCGGTCTGTGAGACCTCGATGACCTTAGGCGCGGCCACGCCGGCCTCGGCCACGCGGGAGAGGTTCAAGGCCTCGTTGAGGACGTCGGACGCGGGCTTGGAAGGCTTGAACGCCTTGACGACCTTATCGCCGTCCTGGTAGACGACCTTCTCGGCGCGCTCGACGAGAACGACCTTGTTATCGGAGATAACCATGAGAAACTGCCTCCTTTGGTAAACAACTTGACGTGCTGTGAAACCATTTTAAGAACGCAGCGCAGGTAAAAAAGGACGAGGCGGTAAGCGAACCGCCTCGTCCGTTAAGCGGTAATTAGTCCTGGTAGAAGCTCGGCTCGCGGTTGTAGTACGCGTCGAGGTAGAGCTCCTTGATCTCGGAGATGAGCGGGTAGCGCGGGTTGGCGCCGGTGCACTGGTCGTTGAAGGCGTTCTCGGACATCTCGTCGAGGGTATCGAGGAAGTACTGCTCGTCGACGCCGAAGTCCTTGATGGTCTCCTTGACGCCCACGTGCTTCTTGAGCTCCTCGATCTTTGCGACGAACTTCTCGAAGACCTCGAGGTCGTCCTTGCCGGTCACGCCGCAGAAGCGGGCGGCCTCGGCGTAGCGGGAAAGCGTCTTCGGGTGGTCGTACTGCGAGAAGGTGCCCATCTTGGTCGGGCGCTCAGCCGCGTTGTAGCGCATGACGCGGGTGAGGATGACGGCGTTGGCCCAGCCGTGCGGGATGTGGTGATAAGCGCCGAGCTTGTGGGCCATGGAGTGGTTGACGCCCAGGAAGGCGTTCGCGAAGGCGATGCCGGCCATGCAGGAGGCGTTGGCCATGTGATCGCGGGCCTCGACGTCGTTGGGGTTGTCGTAAGCGCGCGGCAGGTACTCGAAGACGAGCTTCATGGCACGCAGGGCGAGGCCGTCGGTGTAGTCGGACGCCATGACGGAGACGTAGGCCTCGAGGGCGTGCGTCAGGACGTCGACGCCGGAGGCGGAGGTCAGGCCCTTGGGCTGGGTCATCATGTTGTCGGTGTCGACGATGGCCATGTTCGGCAGGAGCTCGTAGTCGGCGAGCGGCCACTTGGTGCCGGTCTCGGCATCGGTGATGATGGAGAACGGGGTGACCTCGGAGCCGGTGCCCGAGGAGGTCGGGATGGCGACGAAGAAGGCCTTGGTGCCGGACTTCGGGAACCTGTAGACGCGCTTACGGATGTCCATGAAGTCCATGGCCATGTCCTCGAACTTCTCCTCCGGGTGCTCGTACATGGTCCACATGATCTTGCCGGCGTCCATGGCGGAGCCGCCGCCGATGGCGATGATGCAGTCGGGCTCGAAGGCGCGGATCTGCTCGAGGCCCTTCAGGCAGTCCTGGAGCTTCGGGTCCGGGGAGATGGACCAGAAGGAGGTGTGGACGATGCCCTGCTCGTCGAGGGACGCCTCGATCTTCTTGGTGAAGCCAGAGGTGTAGAGGAAGGAGTCGGTGACGATGAATGCGCGCTTCTTGCCGTAGACCTCGCTGAGCTCCTGCAGGGCAACGGGCATGCAGCCCTTCTTGAAGAAAATCTTCTCGGGGGTACGGAACCAAAGCATGTTCTCACGCCTCTCCGCGACGGACTTGTAGTTGAGGAGGTGCTGGGGGCCGACGTTGCCGGAGACGGAGTTGCCGCCCCAGGAGCCGCAGCCGAGCGTGAGGGACGGGGCCATCTTGAAGTTGTAGAGGTCGCCGATGCCGCCCTGGGAGGACGGGGTGTTGATCAGCACGCGGCAGGTCTTCATGGCCTCGTAGTGCTTCTGGATCTTCTCGGTCTCGTTCACGTTGACGTAGAGCGAGGAGGTGTGGCCATAGCCGCCGTCGGCAACGAGGCGCTCGGCCTTGGCGAGGGCCTCGTCGAAGGTCTCGGCCTTGTACATGCCGAGGACCGGGGAGAGCTTCTCGTGGGCCATGGCCTCGGAGGGCTCGACGGACGTGGCCTCGCCGATCAGGACCTTGGTGGCCTTCGGGACCTCGACGCCCGCGATCTGGGCGATCTTGTAGGCGGACTGGCCGACGATCTTTGCGTTGACCGAACCGTTGATGATGACGGTCGCGCGGACCTTATCGAGCTCCTCGCCCTGCAGGAAGTGGCAGCCGCGGGCCTTGAACTCGGCCTTGACGGCCTCATAGACGTCGGCAAGGACGGTCACGGACTGCTCGGAGGCGCAGATCATGCCGTTGTCGAAGGTCTTGGAGTGGATGATCGAGTTGACGGCGAGCTTGATGTCGGCCGTGGAGTCGATGATGACCGGGGTGTTGCCGGGGCCGACGCCCAGGGCGGGGGTGCCGGAGGAGTATGCGGCGTTGACCATGCCCGGGCCGCCGGTGGCCAGGATGATGTCGGCGTCGTGCATAAGGGTGTTGGTGAGCTCGAGGGACGGGACCGCGATCCAGTCGATGAGGCCCTTGGGGGCGCCGGCGGCCTCGGCAGCGTCGCGCACGATGCGGGCGGCCTCGGCGGTGCACTGCTTGGCGCGCGGGTGCGGCGAGATGAGGATGGCGTTGCGGGTCTTCAGCGCGAGGAGGCACTTGAAGATAGCGGTAGAGGTGGGGTTGGTGGTCGGGATGACGGCGGCCACGACGCCCATGGGCTCGGCAACCTTCTTGTAGCCGAAGGCCTTGTCGTCCTCGATGACGCCGCAGGTCTTCATATCCTTGTACTTGTTGTAGATGTACTCGGACGCGTAGTGGTTCTTGATGACCTTGTCCTCGACGATGCCCATGCCCGTCTCCTCGACGGCCATCTTGGCCAGCGGGATACGCTGCTTGTTCGCGGCCATGGCGGCCTCGTAGAAGATCTTGTCCACCTGCTCCTGGGTGAACTTAGCGTACTCAGCCTGCGCCTCGCGCATAGACTTCAGGCGCTCCTGAAGCGCCTCGACGCTATCGATGACGGTCACGGTCTTCTTTGCCATGCTTCCTCCAATTCCTTAGGCCGGGGCGGACGCCCTCGGTCCAATAGAACACGGGCATAACGATGCTGCGGGCCTAAGCCCTAATAGCACCAGGATTTAGTATACGGGGGTACCGTTCACGGTCGAAGAGGAACCTTTCGCCGTAACGAAGTTTGTGACAGTTGCACAAAACAAGCCGGTGAGCTGCGGGTTCTTGCTCATTAGGGCCGATTGCCGTGAGTCGGTAAACGGGATTACCTCAATTGAAGCGCTTCGATAGCACACCCGGCGAGTGCGGGACGCTAGGAAAGGACGCTCAGAACCCAGTCGAGGTCATCGGTGGTCTTCATCTTCTCGAGAACCTCCTCGTCCTCGAGGATGCGGCAGATATTGGCGAGGACCTCGAGATGCTCCTCCCCCTTGCCGGCGATGCCGAAGACGAGCTGGGCGCGCTCGTCTCCGAACTCGACGCCTTCGGGGTACTGCTGCAGCACGACGCCCGTGCGCCGGACGCTCTCCTTGGCGTCGTTGGTGCCGTGCGGGATGGCGATGCCCATGCCGATGTAGACGCTCGTGAGGCGGTCGCGATCGACCATGGCGTCAACGTAAGGCGCGTCGACGTAGCCGTTTGCGACGAGAAGCTCGCCGGATTCGCGGATTGAGCGCTCGCGCCCGACGCTTTCGCAACCGAGGCGAATGTCCTCGCGGGAGATGCGCAGGGAAGGCTTGTCGTCCTCAGCCGGGGCGGCAGGTGCCAAGGCGGCGGGCTCCTTGAGGCCGGAGGCATGAGAGAGCCGCGTGAGGGCGTCGTAGAGGGAGTCGAGGGCCGGGTCGTCAAGGAAGTTGTCGATGGTCACGATCTGGGCCTGAGGGGCGCTCTTGCGGGCACGCTCGGAAAGAACGCGCTGACAGACCACGATGTTCGCCTCGGCGGGAACCGAGTCCACGCTGGAGTGCTTGACGGTCAGGTCGGGGCGCTCGGCCTTGATCCTGTTGCGGAAGCGGGTGGCGCCCATGGCGGAGGAGCCCATGCCGGCGTCGCAGGCAAAGACGATGAGCCCATCCCTGGTGTCGGACACGACCGCGGCCTCGGCGGAGCCCTTCATCGCGCGCATCTTCTCGCTCGCAGAGTCGAGGTCGGCGGCCCGCGAGGCGCGCACTATCGGGGAGGCGACGGCGAAGGAGACGCCGCAGGCGAGAAGAACGCCGACCGCGACCTGAGCCATGCAGTCGGCCGGAGCCATGGAGAGCACAGCGATGATCGAGCCCGGAGACGCCGCGGAGGTGAGGCCCGCGCCGGTGAACGAGAACCACGCGATGGCAGCGGCGTTGCCGGCGATCGGGGCGACGAGGACCTTCGGGTTCATGAGGACATAGGGGAAGTAGATCTCGTGGATGCCGCCGAGGAAGTGGATGATCACGGCTCCGGGGGCGGACTGACGGGTCTTCGCGTCCTTGCAGAAGAAGCAGTACGCGAGCAGCACGCCGAGGCCGGGGCCGGGGTTGGCCTCGAGCAGATACATGATCGATCGGCCGGTCTCCTGCGCCTGGGTGATGCCGATCGGGGTAAAGATGCCGTGGTTGATGGCGTTGTTGAGGAAGAGCACCTTCGCGGGCTCGATGAACAGCGCCAGGAGCGGCATGAGGCTGAACTGGACGAGGAAGGCGACGCCTGCCATGAGCACAGCGAGGATGGCGTCCATCACGGGGCCGATGACGAGATAGCCGAGCATCGAGAGCAGCATGCCGATGATACCGACCGAGAAGTTGTCGACGAGCATCTCGAAGCCCGCAGGGGTACGGCCGTCCATGAACTCGTCGAACTTCTTTATGAGCCACCCGGAGAAGGGCCCTATGAGCATGGCGCCCATAAGCATCGTGGTGTCCGGCGCGCCGGCGATGCAGCCGATGACGGCGATGGCGCCGACGATCCGCCCGCGGTCCGCCCCGACGAGATAGCCTCCCTGGGCGGCGATGAGCACGGGGATCAGGTAGGTGAGCATGGGTCCCGCCACGCTCGCGAAGCCCTCGTTCGGTATCCATCCGGAAGGGATGAAGAGCGCGGTGAGGAAGCCCCAGGCGATGAAGGCGCCGATGTTGGGCATCACCATGCCGCTCAGGAACTTGCCGAACCGAGAGAGACCGTCTCGAGCATTTGACATGGTCTTTCCCTTTCTGTACGTGCGGCCGCCGGCTTGAGGCGGCACCTCTCCTTTACGAGTATGCGCCGAGGCGCGTGACTTTCGCTTCGCTGACAGGAACAATAGCGACTTTTGTTTCAACAGTCTGTTCAGAACAACTAAACCAACGGTGAATGGTAGCAAATCAACGTTTAATGGCCATTTTCGATTGAGGTTTCAAAAGAAACAGAATTTGCTTGACAACAATTTTGATGGGAATAGTATGGGTATCGACTTTCGCCGCAACAATAACTAATTGTTGGCCCGCAATTAGCAGCAATCCTTCGCGCCAAATACGCGACCGGCTGCCAAACCAGGCCACGACAAGAAAGGAACCACCATGAAAGCCAAGGCAGTCCGTCTCCATGGAGCCAACGACCTGCGTATGGACGACTTCGAGCTTCCCCAGATCAAGGACGACGAGGTCCTCGTCAAGGTCGTGAGCGACTCGATCTGCATGTCCACCTATAAGTGCGCGACCCTGGGCACCGACCACAAGCGCGTGCACGCCGACGTGGCCGCGCACCCCGCCATCATGGGCCACGAGTTCGCCGGCGACATCGTCGAGGTGGGCTCCAAGTGGGCCGACCGCTTCCACCCGGGCATGAAGTTCACCATCCAGCCGGCGCTCAACTACAAGGGCACCATGTGGAGCCCCGGTTACTCCTACGAGTTCTGCGGCGGCGACGCGACCTACTGCATCCTGCCAGCCGAGGTCATGGAGTGCGATTGCCTTCTCGCCTACACCGGAGAGGCCTACTACCAGGCATCCCTCGCCGAGCCGATGAGCTGCTCGATCGGCGCCTTCCATGCCGCGTACCACACGCAGATGGGCGTCTATACGCACGAGATGGGCATCCGCGAGGGCGGCAAGCTCGCCATCGTCGCTGGGGCGGGACCCATGGGGCTCGGCGCCCTCACCTACGCGCTGCACTGCGACCGCAGGCCGGGCCTCGTGGTGGTGGCCGATATCAACCAGGAGCGCCTCGACCGCGCTGCCTCCCTCTTCCCGCCGGAGAAGATACGCGAGGAGACCGGCATCGAGCTCGTCTTCGCCAACAACGGCGAGATGGACGATCCCGTCGCGGGCCTTCGCCAGATCAGCGGCGGCACCGGCTTCGACGACGTGCTCTGCTATGCGCCGGTCGCGCAGGTGGTCACGCTCTCCGCGGACATTCTTGGCCGCGACGGCTGCCTCAACTTCTTCGCCGGCCCGACCGACAAGAAGTTCTCCGCGCCGATGAACTTCTACGAGGTCCACTACGGCTCCACGCACGTCATGGGCACGACGGGCGGCAACACCGCCGACGAGGTCGAGTCGCTCGAGCTCACGGCCGCCGGCCGCATCGACCCCGCCGTCATGGTCACCCACGTCGGCGGCCTCGACGCGGCGGCAGAGACCACGCTTAACCTGCCCAAGATCCCCGGCGGCAAGAAGCTCATCTACACGCACGTCTCCATGCCGCTTACGGCCCTCACCGAATTGCGGGCAAGGGGGGCGCAGGACGAGCGCTACGCCGGCCTCGCAGACATCGTCGAGGCCAACAACGGCCTATGGTGCCCCGAGGCCGAGCGCTTCCTTCTCGCCAACTTCGACCCGATCGACTAGGAATCGGTCCGCCAAGGGCACTGACGCAGGGATGCGCAGGCGTTCCGCACCGACAGCGTCCCGCCTACCGACAAGAAGCCCCCGAGCGCTCGCAAGAACCGGGCGCCCGGGGGCCTTGCTAGAATAAGGGCGCAAAAACGCGAGGGAACCCCGCCCGACAAAGAGAGGCACGTATGGCAGCGAACATGAACGAGAGACGTGACGCGATCGTCGAGCTCGTGAACTCCCTGGGGACGGTCACCTTCGCCCAGGTGAAGAAAAACTTCTCCGGCGTCTCGGACATGACGCTGCGCACCGACCTTAAGACCCTCGATGCCGAGCGCCGCATCGTCCGCACCCACGGGGGAGCGCGCTCGGTTGAGTACGTCGTCGGAACAGACGACCTGCTGCTCAACCGCCAGACGAGAAATACCGAGGCCAAGGCCGCCATCGCGCGCAAAGCAGCGGCGCTCATCCGCCCGAACACGACCTTCTTCCTCGACTCCGGCACAACGACCACCGAGCTTGCCCGCGCCATCGCCGACACGCGTGCCATAGCCTTCACGAACAGCCTGAGCTGCACCGCCGAGCTCGCGCGACTAAACGAGCTCAGAACCATCGTGATCGGGGGGACGCTCAACCGCTACTCCATGAGCCTGAACGGCGGCAAGGCGATCGAGGAGATCTCGGGCCTCAGCTTCGACGTCCTGTTCCTCGGCGTGACGTCCTACGCCTCATCGACGGGATTCGCATGCGGATCCGACGACGAGGCGGCACTTAAGCGGGCCCTCATCTCGCGCGCGGAGAAGACCGTGGTCCTTATGGACTCCGAGAAACTCGGCAAGAAGAGCACCTTCAGGATCTGCGGCCTCGAGGACGTGGACACCGTGGTCTCGGACGGCAAGCTCTCCGAGCACTTCCTCAAGAGCTGCGAGGAGGCCGACGTCGAGGTGCTCTGAGCGCCGGTGCCCGTCGGGCGACGCCCGGGCTCAAGGTCCGATAGACATCGGACTCGCATGCGCTGGGCTGGGCAGCCTGCCCAAAACAAAGAAACGGCCCGGCTCCGCTTTGCATCGCGGAACCGGGCCGTTAGTGTCCGGCGGCGCCCGGGCGGGCGGAACTAGCCGTGGTACTCGCCGTTGTACTGGATGATCGTGACGTCACTCACGCCGGGGAGATCCCGGATCTGCTCGGCAAAGGGCATGTCGGCGCCGTCGCAGAAGACCTCGCAGGCCATCTCGACGCTCGAGCCGCGAAGGGTCTTGGACTTGATGGTGAAGCGCGTCCGGCCGAAGCAGCGAGCGATCTGATCGCCCGTCTCCTCGCCGTCGTAGTGGATCACCATGATGTAGATGCGACCCTTCTCGCGATAGCGGGAGAACCCGTAGAGCATGCCGACGATGACCGCGGCCGTAATGCCGACGAGCAGGTACATGCCGGCGCCCGAGGTGATGCCCGTCGTGATCGACCAGAAGAGATACAGCAGGTCGAGCGGGTCCTTAACGGCCGTGCGGTAACGCACGATGGAGAGCGCGCCGACCATGCCGAGCGAGATGACGACGTTCGTGCTGATGGCGAGCGTGACCATGCAGGTAAGGACGCTCATGCCCACGAGCGTCACTGCGAAGCTGCGCGAATAGATGACACCCGAGAAGAAGCGCTTGTACGTGGCGAAGATGGCGATGCCCATCACGAGCGAGACGATGAGCGCGATGGCGATCTTTGCCGGGTCCGCCTGGCCGAAGGCCTCCAGGACGGACTTCTTGATTACGTCGTTGGTGCTCATGGTCTATATCCTCTCCGAAGCGTACGAATCGCTCCAATAATCGAATCCCCGCAGGTAGGCGGTCTTCTCATAACAAAGGGCATACTTGGAGAACGCGGTGAGCTCGCTTGCCGCCGGCGGCATGATGTCGCGCACGGACTGCGGGCAGAACTCAGTGAACTTGACCTCCATGATGAGCTTGTCCGGCTCCACGATCGGCAAGGTCGGCAGGTCGGCGTCGAAGATATCGAAGCCGCAGATGCCGGCGCGCATGCTCATGTCGAAGGTCACGCGAACGGTTCCCGCGTCCATGATCCACGGCTCGCGCTCGTAGTCGACGATCACGCGCGGGCGCATGACATGCGAGACGCACTCCGCATAGAACTCACGGCAAAGCGACTGGTCGCTCCTGAGCAGGAAATCGTAGTCGCCGTCGAGGATGCGGTAGAACTCATCGCGCGTGAGCGACGCGTCCTCCTTGCGGATCCACTGGCCGAACTTCTTTTTGCGCTCGAGCTTGATCACGCGGTCGGAGAAGTCATAGATGCGGATACGGTACTTCTTGCGCAGGAGAACGCCCGCGTCCTTCTCTTCGTAGGCCGTGTTCCAGTAATCGTCGAAGTACAGGCTGCGGATGCAGTAGCCGCCGTTCTTGGCATGGGGGTCGAGCTTGAACACGGGCTTCATACGGCACGTGAGCGCGGCCTTCTCTCCGTAGTTGATAAGGAACTTGAGCTCGTGGCGATAGCGCTCCGACCCTCTGCGCGCGGGCGGGGCGAGAACCACGTCCTTAAGGCCGCGCGCCGCTTGGGACACCAGGCCTGTGCCCGCGCCCTGCGTGACGTCACTCCTCATAGGTATCCTCCGCGATAGAGCCGTCAGCGTTCACGTAGAAGCACTTCACGCCGTAAACCTTGCCCTCGTCCGTCACGTAGTAGTCGAAGGCGTCCTGCTCGGCCCCATCCAGGGTGCGCGCGCGAACACGCACGAAGTATTGGCCCGCGGGCGGCAAATCGCATGTGACCTCGGGAATTATGACGTCTTGCTGAGAATAGAGGAGGGTGGTAAAGGTGTAATCGCTCGACAGCTCCACGGTGTAGCGAATATCGCGGGCCTGGAAGTCATAGGAGGCGTCCCAGTTCAGCATGAGCTGGTTTCCGGCAGATGCCGGAACGCCAATGTAGAAGGGCATTGGCTTTAGCAGGCTCTCTTTATAGGAATTGTAATTCTCGCCAATTTCGTCGGGAATGACAGACGCGATCGCGGCATACTGGCTGCGCGTGACCGGCATGTTAAGGGAGTCGGGCAGCTCATAGAGCTTGTCTTCAATCAAGAGGCGGTACTGCTCGATCATCTTGGGCAATCTGCCGTCCTGAAGTATGGCGCGAACGTCCTCGACGGCTTCATCGAGCGCTTCTCTAAAGCTCTCGCAAAGAAGCGCGCGACGAAAGAGCGTGTTGAGCCAGTAGTTGCTCACGCCGCGCTCCCAGTTGCTGTAGTCGCTGAAGTTGATGACTTGCAGCTCGTACTTTCGCAGCATGCCGTCGTTGTCCCAGTCGAGGAAATACCAGACATTCGAATTCAGGGGGCTATAGAGATAGCAGTTGCGATTCTGCGTGTCGCAGTTGCCGGTCAGCATTTGGAACGCCAGCCAATAGGTGAGGTTCTCGACGTCAAAGCGGTTGGCGAGAATGTCTTCCATGTCATGGGTCTCATCGTTGAGCTCGTCAAGCATGTCGATTAGTTTTTGATGGTCAGAGCTGCCCTTGATCTCGAGAAGACCCTCGAAATCTGAAAGGTTATAGGTTGGGTCGTCCGCGAGCTTAATGATGTCGGGATGACGGAGGAACTCAAAGGCGTTCACCTTGTAGAGATGACCGTTCTCGTCTAACCCGTGCGCCTTGAGCGCCTTCTTGTTAAGCTGCTCGACCTGGGTATAGATTCCGTAATCCTCAAAGGCGGCGTCACCAGATCCAGACGTCTCGTCTTTCACGTAGAGGTGCACGAACTGCGTCCTCAAACCTATCATTTGAGGAATGGCGCGTATGAGGTCGTAGGCAAGCTTATTGCGAAAGCGCATGCCTTCTCCCATATGCTTGTTCAGCGCGATGGATCGCTGCGAGCGCCACGTCCCTTTGCCCTTTTTGAGCTCGATCTTGTAGTTCTTCTGCACGTTGCGACTAGAGGTCTGGCCGCGAACCTGCACCGTCGCATTAGGCGCCTGGGCGCCGTAGCCGACCTCCGAAGATAAAGGCCCGTTGTCGTCCCCCACCTGGAGAAGGCCGCAGACCTGGTAGCGCTTCACGCCCATGGCGGCGTAGTCGTAGACCGAGTAGGTGTTGATCTCGTCCCAAGAGTGGTCGGTGTTCTCGGCGGAGTTGCCGCGCGAGACGGTGAGCCACATCGTGACGATGCCAGAGTCGTCGTACACCTCGTACAGGGCGTCCTTGTCGCGGAGATGGACGTCTTCAATGGATGCCGTGTCGCTCTTCACGACTTCCGACGATGCCGTGTCGCTGGATTGGGCCTCGTCAGCAGAATCGCATGCGGCAAGCCCCAGGCTGGCTGCGCCAAGCACGGCACTGGCAAGCATGGTGCGCCTCGAGATGTTGGCGGGCACTCTATTTGTCATGGGCGGGTCCTTTCTTATCAAAGGCGCGGGCGGCGGCGCGCTCGAGGGGCCAGCGGGGTTCGCGGGGATAGCGTGCGTCAAGCTCACCTTGCGCCTTCTCGAGCAAAAGCCCAAGCTCGGCAAAACGGCCGGCCTTGTCTCGGGCCACGATCGGCTGCTGTGAAAGAATGCGATAGGGCAGGTTGGAGGTAAAGTAATCGAGCCTCAAAAGACCGTAAAGGAAGAAAGCCGCTGCACCCGCAATGAACCCAAAGCCGTAGAAATTCTCGGGGAAGAAAAGCGAGACCGCGGTGAGGCCCGAGGCGAGAAAGGCAAACAGTCCGCTTGTCCTGACGGAGCCCTTGTAGTCGGTGAAATACAAAAGGATAAGCATAATGGTGTTGCCCACAGCGTAAAGACCGTAGCCCACGCACAACGCGCGGAAGTAGCCGTGCATGAGGTTGTTGAAGCCCAGCGGCAGGGCACCCAGGACCGTGGTCTCGAGCGAGATCGCGGCGCCCGTCACAAAGAGCTGCCTCATGGCGCAGAACCGCAGCTCACGGTTGAGGACGTCGAGCATCTCCTCCCCCGCGGTCACGATATCCCCCACTACGCCGCCGTCGTTGAAGAGGCTGTAGTACGCGTAATACTTGGGATAGAAGTTCACTTCTACCGAAACCACGAAGTTCACCGTGGTGCCAAGGATCGTCAAGAAGGCGAGAAGGGCCGGCACGTCATGGTATGGGGCGCCGTAAAACAGGCCCTTGACCTGAATGCCGATGGGACCCGCCCAAATAATCACCAGGTGGGCGAAAAGCCCCAGGTTCGTGAAGAGGCCCGTAAGCGCCAGCGGAAAGAACTCGTCGACCCACCTGAGCCAGAGCCACGGGGTCGTGTCGGACTGAGGAAAGTACCGGTACAGGAGAACGACGTCCCACAGCAGCATCGTCCCGTAACCGAGCGAGATGGCGAAGAGGAGCCCCTCGACCGCAGGGGCGCCGAGCAAAAGAAGGATCACGCCGATAACGAACGAGACGACGATCGCGCAGAGGAAGGAATACAGGATGGAGCGGTAATCCTTGATGGCTGTGAGATAGCTCATGGCATTCCAGTTGACGATCATGACGTTGAACAGCCAGAGGCACAAGAGACCCTGTGCGAGCGTCGCCCCCGAGAAGATGAGGAACACCCCGTAGAGGACGGAGCCGATGGCGAGCATAAGGGCGCACGAGCCCCAGAAGGAAGGCAAGACCCGTCCCTCCTCTTCTTGATACAGCATATCCGCCAAGAAGCGCGTGAGCGGCATGGAGAAGAAGCTCGTGAGCGTGAGCGACGCGAGCAGCGTATACGTGACCATGCACACGAGCAGGTCCTGGTCGTCGCGCGCGACGTCGAACACGCCGCACAGGACGAGGATCCCGACCTGAAGCACGACGCCCAGGAGCATCGGCCCGGTGCAGACGACCCCCGCGTACCCGTAGGCGCGCGCCGTGGAGAGAATGCCCTTCTGATTAAACAGCTTCTTGAGCTCAAAGCCGATGCCTGCCATCAGGACATCCCCCCTTCCGTGGTCTCCGCTTGCAAAACGTCGCCGCTCGACGCGACGCTGCCGTCCGCACCCTGCCCGACGATTCCGTGCGCACGCGCCGTCTCGGCATAAACCCGCTCGTAGTTGTCGAGCATCGTCTGATGCAGGAAGCTCGCCGCGACGCGACGCTGCCCAATATCGCCCATCTCGAGGCGACGTTGTCGAGACGAGCACATGAGCTCCATGTTCTCGGCGAGGCCGCGCCGGTACATCGGCGGGCTCACGTAGCCCGCGCGACCGAAATCATCGTGCCCGATGCCCTCGAGAAGCTCGCGGCAGCATCCAACGTCCGTGGTCACGCAGGGCCTTCTCGCAGCCATAGACTCGAGCACGGAGAGCGGCTGGCCCTCCGAGATGCTCGTGAGAATCGTGAAGTCGAGCTTCTCCATATACTTCGTGACGTCGACGCGCCCGGTGAAAACAAGGTTCTTCACGCCGAGCTGTTCCACCAGCGCGTAGCACTCCTGCGCATAGTCCTCGTCGTCGACGCCGCCCATTACGTGCAGCCTCACCTGCGGCATGCGCTGCTCGAGCTCGAAGAACGCGTAGATCATGGTCTTCACGTCCTTGATGGGCGCCAGGCGCACGACGGCGCCGATATCGACCCAGCCGTCGTCCTCCTTGAGCGGGATGTCGCAGAACCGCTCGTATTGGATACCGTTGGGGATGACGAGGCACTTCTTCGCGTCGCAGCCCATCTCCACCTGCGTTTTGAGCGCGCCGTGGAAAAGGCTGGTAACCCTGAACGCGCGGCGGTAGATCTCTTCGCTCAGCATATAGAAGAAGCGGATCCAGCGGGGCTTGAAGGTCGAGGTGACCCAGTCGGCGCGGATGATCTCTTCTTCGCGCTCTCGCGTGTAGATGCCGTGCTCCGTGAGCAGCACCGGGCTCTTGCGTATGCTCGCGCCGAGACAGGCCAAAAGGCCGCCGTATCCGGTCGAGATGGCATGGAAGCAGTCCGCCTCGGGAACCTCGGTCGAGATCAAATACAGTACCGGCAGCAACATCGAGCGCATGGTGTGGAACGCGTCGGAGAACGGCGCGTAGGGGTACTCGTCGAGGCACACCTGCGTAAACAGGCTCATGAACTCGCGGCTTTGCAGGAAGGCGAGCGGATGGATATGCTGGCGGTTGAAGAGGTCGAAAAGGACGTCCCAATTGGGGTTGCCCAGGCGCACTAGCTCGCCCAAGGCGACAAGCTCGCCGTCTGTGAACGAGGCCACGCTCTTTTCTCCGTTAAGGCGCAGGGCGTCGTCCAAGAAGACCTCGCGAACCTCGACAACGTTGGTCGGCAGCTCGTAGGCGAACTTCCCGCGGTCTGCGGCGTGTGCGCCGATGACCCACAAGACGAACTCGTGCTGAGGCATGGCCTGGATATAGCCGTGCATCCAGGTAGAGACGCCGCCGTGGACATAGGGGTAGCAGCCCTCGAGGACAAGGCAGATTCTCATGACGTCGCCCCCGTCCTGGCGATTTTAACGTTGGACTGCGTCGCATGGAGAAGATAGAGGTCACCCGAAAGCTGCGTGAGGGTCCCGCCCTCGACGGCGCCGGGGTTGCCGTTGTTTGCCCTAAAGAGAAGCCAGGCCTCGTCGACGAAGTTGCCCAAGCTGAGCTCCCAGGCGTTTGAGGTGGACGCCATCTCGACCGTGACGGAGCTGAAACGCTGGATTGCGCCCGAGCAATCCGAGCCGGTGAGCTTACGGATGTTCGGCGCCGAATCCTCGAGCCAATCGAGGTAGGTGGTCAAGCCGGCCTTGTAGGCCTCCCAGCCCTCCTCGGCCCCGCGATCGGGGTCGAGGAGATCGTCGGGATGCATGAAGTGCGTGCTCACGTAGTGCATGTTGAGCTCAGAGACGGCGGCGAGGCGCATGAACGAGTCGGAGCTCACGCTGCCCGACACGATGCGCGGCTGCTCGACGATGCCGTCTGCCGAGACCCCGAACTCCTGAACGTAAGGGTACTCGGTGCCGTCCCCGAAGTAGGTCGACGCGATGGTCCTGATTCCTTCGGGGTGCGAGGCAAAGACCTTGCGGCCCGCTGCTGAGAGCACGTTTGACGGGGGCACATAGACCGTCGAGCTCGTGTTGGGAAGGACCGAATCCTTGAAGGCCGCGAGTTCATCGAGGGCGGAGACGATCGAGAGGGCATCCGGCCACGTGTTGTAGGAGTACTCGTCGCCGTAATCTGTATCGCCCAGGCAAAGCGGCTGGTGGTTGTAGCCGTGATACCCCAGCTCGCCTCCGCGCGAGAGAAGCATGCTGCCGTAATAGCGAAACTGGTTTTGGTCCGATTGGCGCACGGGATCGCTCGCTGTGTCGTCGGCGTAGTTCTCGATCATGACGCCGGTGTACTTGATGTCGTACCTCTCGCCAATACGCGAGACGTCGGGCCACCAGACCTTGGCGTAGAAGTCGGCGATTGATAGGCCGTAGTCGCGGTAGACGTACTCGCCGTTGCCTCCCGGCACGGGGGAGGGGAAGTCGTCGAGATAAAACGTCGCGCTGTTGATCACCGGGTAGGCGCATGCATCAGATAGTGAGCTTATTGCGGCGGCGTAGAATCCGCGTATCACCTTATTGTAGATTCCTATGTTGCAGCAGACGATAGTGCCCGCGCCCGGATGAACCCGCCAGACCAGGGGCAAGCCCTTATCTCCGGTAGTAGCTAAGACCTCGGTTCCCGAGCGCAACGTGACCGTGAGCGCGGATTCGAAGGGGTCGACCAACTCGTAGCGCTCGTTCGCGCCCAGCATGAAGCCCTCGGCGGGAACGATACTCTCGACGAGCGAATACGAGCCCGAGACCCATTGGATGCCCATCTTCGAGGAATACGCAGCGAAATATGACGAATACTCTAACGTCATGGGAAAGAGGGCGGAGCCGCCGGAGTCCACCCAGTTCATGAGGTCGACGAGCCCCTGTCCGAGCGGATCGAGGCGAGACATAAGGACGATGACGCGCTTATACGGGGCAAGGTCGGGAAGCGAGGAGCCGGCCTCGGCAAAGTCGACCTTCGTCGTGGCGAGCTTCATATCGAGCAGGATCTGATCGAACTGCTCGACGACGGAAGCCGCGTCTGGTTGGCTCGAGTCAAAGAGAAGCATCGTCTGGGCCTCTTGCCCGAAAATGGCCGTCTGCGCGGGAATCGCCTGGGATTCGTCGAGATAGCCGATCTGCGGGGTCGAGAACGTGTAGCGAATGCCCGCGCGCTCGCAGAAAAGTACGAAGGCGAACGCGATGAACACGGCCCATATGATGAGAAGGCGGCTCCACCGGAAGCGCTTGAGCCAGTCGACCGATGTTTTCTTCATCTTCATCGTGTCTCGCCTCCGTTCTTGTTGTTCGCCCGGTCTTCGGGCCCCACAGCATCCGAACCCGCAGGCCCGCGCCAAAATTCATAGGCCTCGCGCGACGCGGGGCTCAGATACACGCCGTCGGCCTCCATCAAATCCAATGTCTCGCCCAAGAGCTCCCCGTCATGGGCCGCCGACGCCTCGCGAAGGCGCAGGAGCAGGGCCTGGTCGTCATGCGGGTCGATCTTTAGCAGGCGGGAAATAAGGTCCTCCGCCAAGTTCAGGTCGCCGAGTTCGATCCGTGCAGTGGCGGCTTTGGTGAGAAGGTACTGATCATCGGGAGACGCCGAGAGGCGCTGTTCGAGGAGCCGCGCATATTGTTCACGCTGGAGCTGGGCAGCCTTGCCTTCCGCGAGCCCCGAGTCCAGGTATTGGCCAAGGTAATCGCAGTACTCGCAGAGGGCGGACCCATCGGATTCGTCGGCAGCGTAGGCCCGCTCGAGACGTTGGAGCTTGACGTCGGCCTCCTTCGTGATCTGCGACATCGCCGCCGCCGCATAGTGGGCGACCTCGCCGTCGTCGTTTAGGCTGGCGTCCTTAAGCAGCGGGATATACCCTTCGGGGTCGTCGTTCAGGATGGAGAGCATGAGCTTGCGGCGCTCGCGGGAGGCGTCGACGATAAGGGCCTCCTCCAAAGGAACCGTCTGCGCGTCCCCCTCGCGGCCCTCGACATGCAGCTGACGATGCACGCGGTCGCTGTTGCGCAGGGCCTCGAGCGTCGCGTCCTTGAGGTCGTCGCCATAGAAGACGCTGCGCAGCTCCAAGGCGAACACGCAGACCGCGCCCCATACCGGAACGAGCAGCATGAAAACGAGGAGATGGCCCTTCACATCAAGAAGCCCCAAACGGACAAGCATCCAGACAAGAAGGCAAAACAAAATATGGAGAATGAGCAGAACGGCGGCAAAGACGGTAACGATCACGAATTCCGTCCTCCCCTGTCGAGGAGGACGAGGTCGTGGCCGGCGGACAGCTCGGCTTTCCGCTCGCACACCAGCGCATATTCCTCATCAGCCGTGACCAGCTCGATCGTGAGCCCCGCCCGCTCGAAACGGCCGCTGATGATGGGCAGGTCAGGCTCGCCCGCCTGTGCCATAAGAAGATAGAGGTCGCCGTCGATGTTTCCGGCGAAGTCCGAGTCGCGCACGCACGAGAGCGCCCGGGACACCGTCTCGGCGTAAGAAAGGGCTACCTCCCCCCGCACGCAAAGCAGGAGATGCTCGCTCATCTTCGCTTCCTTAAGACCGAAGGAAACGAGGACCTCGTCAAGGAACGGCCCACGAAGAAGCACAGGGCTTCCCTGTTCGGTGCGGTCTTCCTTGACCACGTCGGTATATTCAAAGGCGCGGACCAAAGAAGCCTCGGTGAGGCCGCAGAGGATTTTGAACAGGTTCTCGTAATAGAGCGTCAGCTGGCTGGACGTCACCTCGCGAAGGACAATAAGAACCGCCAGATACTCGCCTCGTTTAACGCCGTAAGCGTACATCGGCTCGTCCGCCTTGAGGGAACGGTTGACCCAAAGACCCTCGGAATCGATCGCGGAGAGCACATCGAGCATGCCGTCAAGCGCCACCGAACGAGGCGATTCGGCGGCGGCCTCGGGACACGCGGCCGCAAGGCGAGCGAACGAGCCGTTGCCGGTCACGTGATAGATGGCCACGGAGTCGTTCTCGAGGATGTCCTGGAAAATAAGGCAGCACTTGCGGTAGATCTCGCGGGGGTTCACGTCGTCGAGGTCGCGGGTGATCTCGTAAATCTTGCCGAAGCTGTCCCTTCGGGCCACGATCTGGCGCCGGAACAGGCGCTTATCTTCCAGGGTATCGCGGTAGAGTCCCTCGATAAAGGTGTTGCGGTCCCTGAGAAGGGCGTTCTCGTCACGCTGGAACCTGATGCCCTCGGTGTTGCGCAGCTGGACATAACCGCAGGCAGCGCCCACCAGGAGATACGCTAGGAAGGGCAGCCAGTTGCTCGGCTCGTAAAAAAGCGTCTGAAGCGTGTACCCGTAACCCACCAAATAAGACCCGGCAAGGCCCACGCATGCGAGCAGCGCGGCAAAGACGCCGATATCGAGCCCGTATACCGTCGCGCAGATAACGATGTAGATCACGCGATAGTCGATGACGGAGAGCTGGGACGAAGTGGCGAACACATACTCAAGCACCTCGAACACGACCCAGACAAGGGCGGCCTCGAGGAAAGGCAAGATGCCCTGCTGCTCCTTGAGCAGACCGAGCAGCTTATTGACAGGCTTGCTGCCCTCGACGTTGAGGGCCTTCCAGAACTCGTACAGAGAAGGAAGATCCGCGACGAAGTCGTATCGGGGGGACCAGGCATAGCGTCGGCGCAGGACATGGTCGTCCTCGGGAATAGCGAACACGTGTCCATAACCGTACCCGACGCGACTGGCATCGAGCACGTCCACGGCCCCGACCATAGCGTTCGCGACGTCTTCAAGCGAATGCCCGAACACGTCCGGCACATGGAGTATCTCGTTCTCATCGGTCCAGGACTCGAGCACACGTGGCAGGAGCTTGGCCAAATCGTCCATGCTCAGCAGGGTAAACGAGGACTCAGGGGAGCCGTTGAGGGCGAGTGCGCCGGAAGAGGCCTCCTGGAAGAGAGCGGACAGCGAGGCAGACACGAACTCCTCGCTGCCGGCGTAGAGATACGGGCATCTCAGCACCTTAAGGCCGAAGCCCTTCTTTGCGGCATAGTGGAAGCAGAGCTGCTCGGCCGCATGGGCGATGACGGATAGTCCGGTGCCGTCGCCGAGGTTGTCGGCCGACTCCATCGCGGCGGGACCGCTCACATAGATAAGATGCATGGATGCCGTCAGGCAGCTTCGCAGGATCACTCGGAGGCGGTCGAGCTCGCCGTCGCGGTCGCCTTGAAGCGTCAGGTAATCGGAGAAATACACGACGCAGTCGAAGTCGTAGCTCTCCCCGAGCGTGTTCAGTATGCCGGAATTCTTGGCGTCGACGTATTTGACCCTGGGGTCGCATGTTAGGGCCAAGCTATCTCGCAGCACCACGACGCGATCGTTAAAAAAAGCCTCATCGATGAACTCCTGGGAGAGGCAGGAGATGTTTCCGGTAATCAGTACTTCCAAATAACGACCTCTTAAACCGCGTGGTGCGTGCACATAGAAGGTTAACAATACCTAAACAATGGCGACACAATGTTACCGGGAAGCTACTTGAAAAAAGACTCAAGAATAGACACAAGTTCAAAAGCGTCAGCTTCTGTATATCTCACGTCGAGCTGAAGCCAGGTGCCCGGCAAACGAGAGGCCGACGCGGATGACGCAGAGAGACCGGCGTCGACGCGAAACCTCACCAAGGGGCCGAACCCGCCGCGAAGCGTCGAGCTCGCTTGGCGGTAGTCCGAATCGCTGGTCAGCCCGGGATAGCGAACCTCGGAGACCGAGGGGTGGCACCGAAGAAACGAGGCGGCTACCTGCGCCTTGTCCGAGAAGGAGCGCCATTCCCCCGCACCCATAGATCCTTGGATATCGAGCAATTCTTGTAAAGAAGGGCCTCCCGCCGCGCATTCGGCGAGAAGCCCTTCCTCAATGCTCAAGGCGTTCGACACGCTTTTCGTTACGCGCGCTCGGCGATCTCGGCCGAGATCTGGGCGATGAACTCGTCGACGCTCTTCTGGACGGTCTCGTTGGAGCGGTCGCGGACGGAGATGTTGCCGGCCTCGACCTCCTTCTCGCCCAGGATAAGCATGTACGGAACACGGTCGATGGAGCGGGCCTCGCGGATCTTGTAGCCGATCTTCTCATCGCGGTCGTCGCACACGACGCGCACGCCGGCGGCCTCGAGGACCTCGGTGACCTGATGGGCATAGTCGCGGCTCTTCTCGGAGACAGGAAGGACCTTGACCTGCACCGGGGCGAGCCAGGTGGGGAACTTGCCCGCAAAGTGCTCGATCAGGATACCGATGAAGCGCTCGATGGAGCCGAAGCAGACGCGGTGCAGCATGATGGGGCGCTTCTTGGTGCCGTCGGCGTCGACGTACTCGAGGTCGAAGTTGATGGGCATCTGGAAGTCGAGCTGGACCGTGCCGCACTGCCAGGTGCGGCCGAGGGAGTCCTCCAGGTGGAAGTCGATCTTCGGGCCGTAGAAGGCGCCGTCGCCCTCGTTGAGCTCGTAGGCCATGCCGAGCTGCTCGAGCGCGGTCTTGAGGCCGGCCTCGGCGCGCTCCCAGTCCTCGTCGGAGCCCATGGAGTCCTCGGGGCGGGTGGAGAGTTCGACGTGATACTTGAAGCCGAACTTCTGGTACACGGAGTCGATAAGGTTCACCACGCCGACGATCTCGTCGGTGAGCTGGTCGGGGCGCACGAAGAGGTGAGCGTCGTCCTGGTTGAAGCAGCGCACGCGGAAGAGGCCGTGCAGGGCGCCGCGCATCTCGTGGCGGTGGACAAGGCCGATCTCGCCGGCGCGGATGGGCAGCTCACGGTAGGAGTGCGGCTTAGCGGCATACACGAGAACGCCGCCCGGGCAGTTCATCGGCTTGATGCAGTACTCCTCGTCGTCGATGAGCGTGGAGTACATGTTGTCCTTGTAGTGGTCCCAGTGGCCAGAAGTCTTCCAGAGCTGCTTGTTCATGATGAGCGGCGTTGAGATCTCGACGTAGCCGGCCTTGTGGTGAATCTCGCGCCAGTAGTCGAGCAGCGTGTTCTTGAGGGTCATGCCGTTGGGGAGGAAGAACGGGAAGCCGGGGGCCTCGTCGCGCATCATGAAGAGGTCCATCTCGGCGCCGATCTTGCGATGATCGCGCTTCTTGGCCTCCTCGATGAGGCGCAGATGCTCGTCGAGCTCGTCCTTGGTCGCGAAGGCAACGCCGTTGACGCGCGTGAGCATCTTGTTCTTCTTGTCGTTCTTCCAGTACGCGCCGGAGACGCCGGTGAGCTTGAAGGCCTTGAGCGCCTTGGTATAGCACACGTGCGGGCCGACGCACATATCAATGTACTCGCCCTGCTGGTAGAAGGTGATGCGGGCATCGTCCGCGAGGTCGCCGATGTGCTCGACCTTATACTTCTCGCCGCGCTCCTCCATGAGGGCGACGGCCTCGTCGCGGGGAAGCTCGAAGACGGTGAACTTGAGGTTCTCCTTCACGATCCTCTTCATCTCGGCCTCGATGGCGTCGAAGTCGTTCTCGGAGATCTTCTGTCCCTCGGGGAGGTCGATATCGTAATAGAAGCCGTTGTCGGTGGCGGGGCCGTAAGCGAAGTCGGCCTCGGGATACAGGCGCTTGATGGCCTGGGCAAGCACGTGGGCGGCGGAGTGACGCACGACGTGGGTGACCTGGTCCTCAGGGCACTCGATGACCTGACCGTCGTTCTGCAGGATCTTCATGGACATAACCTCTTCCTCGGTATAGGCGCGATTCTTCGCGAACGGTATTTGGCAAGAAAAAAGCCCATCCCCCGGCTGTATTTGGAGGGAATGAGCGGCAACGGCGTCTACCGCGCGCCGCAAAAGCGACGCTATGAAGGGGCAGACGCCTACATAGTCTGAGTTCGAACGCTCTGGAGAAGCGAGTGCGTCATACGAAGAAATCGCCTTTCGGAGTTCAACAACTTCCTAAAGGTTTACCACATTTGAGTGATTCAAAAAAGCCCCGGGAAGCATTGTTTCCCGGGGCGAAAGACGATTCTCAAGCTACTGGATACGGGTGCGGCAATAGGGGCAAACCTTCCAGTCCGCGTTGAGCGGGCGGTGGCAGGTCGGGCAGACGTTGCGCACCTGGGTGTTGCAGATGGGGCAGACGACGAAGTCGCGGTCGATGGGCGAACCGCACTTCGGACAGATACCGTAGTGGGAGAGCTGGTGCTCGCGAAGCGCGATGTCGAGGTCCTGCTCCTCACGGTCGATGAGATAGGAACTCGGGCGCAGGATGACGTAGGCGAGTAGGCCGACGATGGGAATGACCGAGATGACGGCCCACATCCACCAGGGCTCCGCGCCTCGGCGCTGCGCGTCCCTCACCACGTAGACGATGGAGAGGATATAGAGCATGACGACGCACACAACCATCAGGTAGAGGACCATACGGACCTCAGGAGTGAGTATCTGGTCGACCAGTTCCTGCATATCGGGACCCTTTCGTGATTCCAGTGTTGAGCCGCGAGGGATAGTTAGACCCGCACAGACATTAAAGAATTGTAGCAGAGCCTACCGAACAAGACCCGCGACCTCACCCGCGAGCGTGATCGATCCGCAAGCCACGAGCGATTCTCCACAAAGGCCGGACAAAGCCGAGGCGACCGTCGGGTACTCTCCCACGACCTCTGAGCCCGCCGCGCGGAAAAGCTCTGCGAGCTCGGGGGCCGGAAGCGCGCGGGGCGAGCGCGTCTGCGTGCAGGCGATGCGGGGGAAGGCACCGGAGAGAAGGGCGACGATGCCCTCTACGTCCTTGTCCGCCAGGACGGCGCAGAGAAGCACGGGCTCGGAGCCGTCCTCGAAGCGCATCTGGGAAAGCGATGCCAGGAAGGTCTCCACGCTCTGCGGGTTGTGGCAGGCATCGATGAGCAGGGGCGGCTCGGGGCGCAGGAGCTGGAAGCGGCCGGGAGTCGGGCACTGCACGACGCTGGTGAAAAGCGCCTCGGCATCAAGGGGGCGCCCCAGGTAATCCTCCGCGAGCGCGACGGCGCACGCGATGTTCGTGGCCTGGTAGGCGGGCTTGAGCGCGGCGAGCTCGCGGTAACTCGCGCGCGGGGTGGCCACGTCGAGCTCAAGGGGCGCCCCGAGGCGGGCAGGGCGCTTCGTCACCGTGAACGTGGCGAGCGGAAGGCCGGGGTGCTCGCGGAGGGGACCCGCGGCGACCTCGCCGGCGGCGTCGGCGGGGCTCGTCGGGCGAAGCAGCGTGGGGACGACGTCGACGCAGGCGCATTGATCGAGAAAAACGTCCTCGACCGACGTGGGCGCGGCGCATCCGGTCCCGAGCACGCAGGTCCGCCCGGCCTTGATGATGGCGGCCTTCTCGCCGGCGATGGCCTCGAGGGTGTCGCCGAGCACGCGGATATGGTCGAGCCCGATGCCCGTGACCGCCACCGACTTGATGGACTTGGACGCGGACGTCGCGTCCCAGCGGCCGCCCATCCCGCACTCGAGCACGGCGACGTCCACGCCCGCTCGCGCGAAGACGACCATCGCGGCGACCGTGAGCGTGTCGAACTCAGTGATGTCGTAGGGCCGCTCGCCCGCGGCGCGGCGGCGGTCATTCACGCGCCGCCCGGCCTCCGCGGCGGCAGCAATTCCGTAGGCGAAACCCTCCTCAGACACAGGGGCGCCGCCGACCTCCATGCGCTCTGTGTAGCTCACGAGCTCGGGAGAGGTGTAGAGCGCGACCTTCTTGCCCTCGCCGGCGAGGATCGCGGCGGTGTAGCGCGACGTCGAGGTCTTGCCGTTCGTGCCGGCGATCTGCACGCAGTCGAAGGCGAGGTCGGGGTCGCCGAGCTCCGCGAGCATGTCCTCCACCGTCTCGAGCATGGGGCAGATGCCGAAGCGCAGGGCCGAGCGGAGCTCGGAAAGCGCGTCCTCATACGTGAAGCTGTCGAATTCGAACGGAACGTTGTACATCATGAATCTCCTGGTAAACGCCTAGTCGCCGAGCAAGAGGCGCATGGCTTCTTGCCTGGTCTTGATCTCGCGCAGGACGCCGCGGACGGCGGAGGTGGCCGTGACGGCGCCAGCCGAGCGGACCCCGCGCATCGTCATGCAGGTATGCTCCGCCTCGAGCACGACGAGCACGCCGAGCGGGTTGAGCTCGCGGACCAGCGCGTCGGCGATCTGGCCGGTCAGGCGCTCCTGGAGTTGCGGCCGGTGGGCATAGCCGTTGACGCAGCGGCCGATCTTCGAGAGGCCGGTCACGTGGCCGTCGCGCGGGATATAGCAGACGTGCGCCTTGCCGACGAACGGAAGCAGGTGGTGCTCGCACATACTGGAGAACGGGATGTCGCGCACGACGACCATCTCCTCATTGCCCGGCTCGTGGAACTGCTTGCGCAGGTGCGCGCCGGGGTCTTCCTGCATGCCTCCGAAAATCTCCTCGCAGGCGCGGGCAACGCGGTCGGGCGTGCCGAGAAGCCCCTCGCGGTACGGGTCCTCGCCGATGCCGATGAGGAACTCCCGGACAGCGGCCTCGATGCGGGGCTTGTCGATGGGGCGGTACCCGGACTCGTTCACGTTGTTCTCTGCGGACATGCGGCTACTCCCCTTCCTTGCGGCCTCGCCCGTAGACGAACCAGTAGACGGCGCCCAAGGCGACACCGCCCACGGCGTTTCCGAGGATGGCTGCCGAGAGATTCACGGCACAGCCGGCAAGCGTAACGGAGCCCGCGACGCCCGTGGCCTGGAGCATAAGCGCATAAGGCAGGAAAAACATGTTGGCGACGCAGTGCTCGAACCCGGCGCCCATGAAGGCCATGACGGGAAGAAGCGCCGCGAAGAACTTGTCGGTGACGTTCGTGGAGGCGTGGCCGCACCAAACGGCGAGGCAGACGAGCACGTTGCACAGGATGCCGCGGAAAAAGACCGTGGCCCAGGGCAACGTCGTCTTTGCCGTGGCGACGGCGACGGCGGCCTGCGCGAACGCGCCGCCGTTGGCCGAGCCGGCGTTGGCCCCGATAAGCAGCGCCGCCGCGAGCACGCTTCCGACAAGGTTGCCGACGATGACGACGAGCCAGCTCTTGAGGAGCGCGCCCGCCGAGAAACGCTTAGAGAGCGGACCCATGACCATAAGGCAGTTGCCCGTGAAAAGCTCCGCGCCGGCTGCCAGGATAAGAAAGAGGCCGAGCGTGAAGGAGAACCCGCCGAGCAGCTGCGTCGCGGCGAAGGGCAACGACGAATCGCACTTGACCACGAGCATGAAGGTGGCGCCCATGGCGACGAAAAGGCCGGCGAGCACAGAGAGGGCGAAGGCGGGCACGGGCTCGGTCGCGGCCTTGGTCGCGGCGACGCGCTCGGCCTTGAGCTCGATCGATGCGGGCGTCATCGCCCCGCTGTAGGAAGAAGAGGGCTTCTCGCTCAGTTTCACGCAAGGCTCCTTTCCGCGGCCTCGACCAGATGCTTGGCGAGAACCGCTGTGGTAACGGACCCGACGCCGCGCGGCACCGGGGTGATGGCCGAGACCTTGGGCTCGGCGGACTCGAAGTCGACGTCACCGACGAGCTTGCCGGCCTCTTCGTCCCAGTTGATCCCGACGTCGACGACGACCTGGCCCTCGCGGAGCGCCTCGGCGCCGACCGTGCGCGCATGCCCCGCCGCCGCGACGACGACGTCGGCGGCGCGGCACGAGGCCGCGAGATCGCGCGTATGGGTATGGCACATGGTGACGGTCGCATTCCTGGCCTGCAGCATCATGGAGGCGGGCTTGCCGATGACGAGCGAGCGGCCGACGACGGTCACGTTCGCGCCGTCGAGCTCGACGCCGTAGAAATCCAGGAGCTCGACCACGGCCTCGGCTGTGCAGGGCGCGAAGCCTGCGCCGCGACCGGAGAGCGTGGTGAGAAGCGACGTCGGCGTCATGCAGTCGAGGTCCTTTTGAGGGGCGAGGGCCGCGCAGACGGCGGCCTCGTCGATGCCCGCGGGCAGCGGCCGGAACATCAGGACGCCATGAACGTCGGGTCGGGCATTCAGGCCCTCGAGCGTCGCGACGAGCGACTCGGTCGTGGCATCGGCCTCCGCCACCTCGATGACCTCGACTTCGATGCCGAGGGTCTCGCATCGCTTAAGCGCGCCGCGCTCGTAGGAAAGGTCGTCTTCGCGCGCCCCGACGCGGACAATAGCGAGCTTCGGCGAGACGCCTGCGGCCTTAAGGGAATCGATGCGCGGCAAAAGCCGCTCGTTTATGGCCTTCGCCACGGGAAGGCCGAGCATCAGTTCAGCCACGTCAGGACTCCTTTGCGTAATAGGCGGCGACCTCGGCCCCGAGCGCGTCGAGGCTCGACGCCGTAGAGAGAAGGCCGGCGACCTCGGCGTCCACCTCAGCCGCGTAGGCGCGGTCCTTGAGCGAGCGGGTGTTCACCGAGACGTTGAGGGCCGCGCACCGCAGCGCCGCAGCGGCAAGAAACGCCCCGCAGCCGACGTCGGAGCGGAGCATCTTGGAGCCCTTCTTGCCGAGGAACTCGAGCGTGCCGGCGAGCCCGGCGATCTCGCGCGCCATCTTGAGCGGGGGAAGAAGCGCCGCGCGGGTCGCCTGCTCGAGCGCCTCGTCGCGCCCCTCGTTCTCCTTGGGGATCCCGTAGGCGCGGCTCAAGGGCTCGAACGCCGCGGCATCCTCGTCGACGAGGGCGAGAAGCGCCAGGCGGCTCTTTTCCGCCGCGACCAGCGCCTTCTGCGTATCGGCCTCGTAGGCTGCGTAGATCTTCTTGCCGGAAGTGTAGTTGCCCACCATGCCGGCAAGGGAGGCGGCGAGCGCGCCCACGAGGGCGGCTGCCCCGCCGCCGCCCGGAACGGGTTCCTTGGCAAAGAGCTTCTCGGTGAATGCGCCGCAGCTCAGGGTAGTTAAATTCATTGGATCAAACTCCTTATGAGGCAAAGGGGGCGCCTCTTGGCCTCATTTAAAACAGACCGGTGATGCGGCCGTCGGCGGTCACGTCGATCTTCTCGGCGGCAGGGACCTTGGGCAGGCCGGGCATCGTCATGATCGAGCCGGTGAGGGCAACGACGAAACCAGCGCCCGCGGACACGCGGACGTCGCGCACCGTGATGCGGAAGCCCTCGGGGGCGCCCAGGCGCTTGGGGTCGTCGGTGAAGCTGTACTGGGTCTTGGCCATGCAGATGGGAAGCCCGCCGAAGCCCTGCTCCTCGAGCTGCTTGAGCATGCGGGCGGCCTTGGGCTCGAAGTCGACGCCGTCTGCGTGGTAAACCCTCTTCGCGATGACCTCGATCTTTGCCTTGAGCGGCTGGTCGAGCTCATAGGCGTAACTGAACTCGTGAGGCTGCTCGCAGAGGCGCACGACCTCCTCGGCGAGCACGCGTCCGCCCTCGCCGCCCTTTGCCCACACCTCGGAAAGCGCGACGTTGACGCCGAGCTCATGGCACTTCTCCTCGACGAGAGCGAGCTCGGCGGCCGTGTCGGTCGGGAAGGCGTTGATGGCCACGACCACGGGCAGCCCCCACACGTCCTTGATGTTGGAGACGTGGCGCAGGAGATTCGGCAGGCCGGCCTCGAGCGCCTCGAGGTTCTCCTCGGTGAGGGCGTCCTTGGAGACCCCGCCGTTGTACTTGAGCGCGCGGACCGTGGCCACGAGGACGACGGCGGAGGGCTCGACGCCCGTCGCGCGACACACGATGTCGAGGAACTTCTCGGCGCCCAAATCCGCGCCGAAGCCCGCCTCGGTCACGGTGTAGTCGGCGAGCTTCATGCCGGTGAGCGTGGCCTCGACGGAGTTGCAGCCATGGGCGATGTTCGCGAAGGGGCCGCCGTGCACGAGTGCGGGGTTGCCCTCGAGGGTCTGGACCAGGTTCGGCTTGATGGCGTCCTTAAGGAGCGCGGCCATCGCGCCCTGGGCCTTGATGTCGGCGACGGTCACGGGCTCGCGGTCGTAGGTGTAGGCCACGACCATGCGGCCCAGGCGCTCGCGCAGGTCCATGAGGCCGCTCGCCATACAGAAGGCCGCCATGACCTCGGAGGCGACGGTGATGTCGAAGCCATCCTCGCGGGGCATGCCGTTGGCGATGCCGCCGAGGCCGTCCACGACTTGCCTGAGCTGGCGGTCGTTCATGTCCACGACGCGCTTCCACACGATGCGGCGCGGGTCGATGCCCAGGGCGTTGCCCTGCTTGATGTGGTTATCGAGCATGGCGGCGCAGAGGTTGTTCGCCGCGCCGATGGCGTGGAAGTCGCCGGTGAAGTGGAGATTGATGTCCTCCATGGGCACGACCTGGGCATATCCGCCGCCGGCGGCGCCTCCCTTGATCCCGAAGACGGGGCCGAGCGAGGGCTCGCGGAGACAGAGCATGGTCGGCTTGCCCATGGCGTTCATGGCGTCCGCGAGGCCGACCGAGGTCGTGGTCTTGCCCTCGCCAGCGGGCGTCGGGTTGATGGCGGTGACGAGGATGAGCTTGCCGGACGCGGGCTTATCGGCAAGGGAGTGGATGTCGACCTTGGCCTTGACGCGGCCATAGTGCTCGAGCGCGTCCTCAGCAAGGCCCACCTTGGCGGCGACCTCGGAAATGGGGAGCATCTGGGCTTCCTGGGCGATCTGGATATCGGACTTGTACTCGGACATGTGCCCTCCTCGATTCGAAACAGGTAGCGCATAACTATACGGTAGGAAGGTTTCGGTCGTGTACCATCTTCTGCGGCAATATGACAAGTACGGAAAGAGGGAACGTGAGCGAGAACCAAACCCCCGAGACCACCAAAGACCGACTGAGGCTCATCCTGGGCGACGAGGGGCTCAGGCGCCTCGATGAGGCCACCGTGATGGTTATCGGGCTCGGCGGCGTCGGCTCGAACTGCGCGGAGGCGCTCGCTCGCGGCGGCGTCGGTCACTTCGTGCTCCTCGACCGAGACGTCGTGGCGCCCTCAAACGTGAACCGCCAGGCCATCGCCTTCACGAGCACCATCGGGCAGGTAAAGGCCGAGGTCATGACCGCTATGATCAAGGACATCAACCCCGAGGCCGAGGTCACCGCCGTCCACGCGTTCCTCGAGAAGGACTGCATCGCCGAGCAGCTCGGGGCACTCCCCCGCCCCGATTACGTCGTCGACGCCATCGACACCGTCGCCCAGAAGCTTCGCCTCGCGGAGTGGTGCCAGCAAGAGGGGCTGCGCGAGATCTCCGCTATGGGCGGCGGCAATAAGCTCGACCCGACCCGCTTCAAGTTCTCGCGCGTCGAGGACACCGTCAACTGCCCGCTCGCGCGCATCATGCGCAAGGAGTGCAGGCGCCGCGGCATCCATGACCTGCAGGTTCTCTACTCGGACGAGCAGCCCGTGAAGATGGAGGCCATCTCCGATGAGCAGTGGCTCGAGTCCGGCTCGCTTCTGGGGACCATGAGCTACATCCCGCCCATCATGGGCCAGACGATCGCCAGCCGCGTTATCCGCGATCTTCTCGGCTGGAGCTGACGAAGGGAACGACGAAAAAGCCTCAGGATCGTCCCGCTCGATTATGTGCCAGAAGCCTCGGTCATTTCCTCGAGCCAATAGTCATAGGCCTCGTCCCAGCTTCGGAAACTGCCGGAATTTGCGTCGGCGTAATCCTCGGCATCGTCCCAGCCGTCCGGATCGGGCTTTTCCGACGGCTGGGACGACTTCTTGTCCACGCTCTCGCCGGACGCCTCGAGGTCAGGAAGCACGCTCCCGAAACGTCTGGACCCGTCGCCCCAATAGTTCTTGCCCGTATTCATCTTGGACACGTCGACGACCTCATCATTATTTACATGAGCAATAAACACGAGGTCGCCGGTACCGTTTCGCGCGCGCCAGTAATACGCTACGGCCCCATCGAGCTTTCCGCCGGAGATGCGCTCCCCGACCTCATCCGCGGGACCGAGCCAAGTCTGATCTATATACGCGGCCGGCATTCCCTTGTACGGGAGCTTGTCGCTCACGTCAAGCGCGTCTTCCCCGGTTTGTTCACCCGAAGTCGCTTCAGTTTGACCGTCGGGACCCATAGGTGTGTCCGATGCAGAAACGGAGCTGCCTGAATCGACCGAAGACGACTCAGTCGACGAAGAAGGAGCGGCGCTCTTCGACGCGGAGACAGGATGCGCACACCCGCCTAGCGAAACCGACGCGGCAAGCCCGAGCGAAAGCACTATAAACCAGACCTTCATGACCACCTCCCGACGTAATTTCTTTCCAAGGTAACTCACGCACCGGACAACAATGAGGCACCCTAAACGTACGGACCGAATTGAGCCGAGGGCTTATTGCAATTGTTGTAGCAAGTTATGGTCGGACCAAAGATTTGCCTTAAAACGACTCGTGTCGCCCGCCGCCTTTCAGGATGCTAGGCTTATAGAGCTGAAACCCATACAGAATCGAGAAGCTCCATGGCCCAAGCAAGTGACGATACGCTCCTGACGGCAACCCCGCTCGCAGCCATCACCGGCCTCGCCGTCCCCATCGCGCTTTCGAGCCTCCTCGAGCAGCTCTACAATATGGTCGACTCCATCGTCGCGGGCAATTTCCTCGGAGAGGAGGCGGTCGCCGCCATCGGCGCGTCGTTCTCGCTCTGCAACGTGCTCGTATATGCCGCCACCGGCTGCGGGATCGGCGCCGGAGTTCTCGCCGCACGACGATACGGGGAGGGCTCGAAGCCCGAGGCCGCGTCCGTCATTTGGACCTCCATCGCCCTGTTCACGGCGGTGGGCCTCGTCATCGGCTTGGGCGGCCTGCCTTTCGCCGACTTCGTGCTTGAGGCTTTGGGAACCCCGGCTGAGGCCCTCGACGATTCGTGTGCCTACTTGGCGGTTTACTTCACCGGCCTGCCGGCGCTGTTCGCCTTGAACGCGGTGACCTCAATGTTCAACGCGATCGGCGACTCTCGCACACCGCTTCTGCTTCTGGTCATATCAGCCCTCATAAACGTGGTCGGAGACGTGGCTTCCACAGCCCTTCTCGGCTTGGGAGTTGCGGGCATCGCCGTGTCGACCGTGGCTGCCGAGTACGTTGCCGCCCTCGCGGGCTCCTTGATCCTCGCAAATCGCTCGCGGAGTTGGCATGAAGGCGAGAAGGTCATGAGGCCCCAACTCATCGGGCCCATCACGAGACTTGCGATACCCTCTGTCCTGCAGCAGGGCACTATCGCCATCGGCCTCATGCTCGTGCAGTCGGTGGTCAACGGCTTCGGCACGGCGAGCTTGGCCGGTTTCTCGGCCGCGATGCGCGTCGAGAACGTGGCGACGGTGCCGACGATCGCGCTGGGGAGCGCCCTATCGAGCTTCACGTCGCAGAACATAGGTGCAGGGAACCGGGCACGTGTCGAAGAAGGCTACCGCGCATCGCAGCACATCGTAGCGTTCACGGCCGTCACAATCTGTATGGTCTACCAGCTCTTTTGCGAACAGATAATCAGTGGGTTCCTCGGCGCCGCCGCTTCGGCCGCGGCGACGTCGGTCGGTATCGATTACATGCGTTTCGTCGGCTGGTGCTATGCGCTTATCGGCCTCAAGAACGTCGCCGACGGCATGCTCCGCGGCCTCGGCGACACGAGCATCTTTACCTGGGCGAACATCATCAACCTCGGCCTGCGCGTCGGGCTCGCGCATCTTCTTGCCCCCACCTTCGGGGTTGCGGCGACGTGGTGGGTCGTGCCGCTCGGCTGGTTTATCAACTTCGCGATATCCCACGCCGGCGTCATGGCCTGGAAGCGCGGCATGCTCGACCTCGCCGACCGCGCCTAAGGCAGCGCGCCCTGAATGCGCACCGCACAGTAATGGCCTCGGCCATTCAGCCCTAAATTAACGCCGCCCAGCAACGGATAGACCCAATCCGCCCCATAGAGACGCCGCCCAGTAACGTGGGGTTACTGGGCGGCGCAAAACTAGGGCGCCGAGAAGCGCCGCATTACTGGATGGCGCGATTTCAGGGCCGCCTTACCCCGCGGGAGCCTATCACCACCCAACCCCGACCAACGCGCACGTGTCTACCGAGGCGATTACGCAACATAGAAAGCGCCCCCGGTTCTCTCAGCCGCAGCTCCGCACGAACGGAACTGCTTGTGCGCTAAGAGAACCGGGGGCGCCGATCCGTTGCGAGTCGATCTTACGAGAAGTCAGCGATCTGGGCCTTGAGCTGCTCGATCGTGGCCGTAAGTTCCGCCTGCTGAGCGCGCTTCTTCTCGATAACGGCGGGCGCGGCCTTTGCGACGAAGCCCTCGTTGCCGAGCGTGCGCTCGACGCCAGCGAGCTCCTTCTCGGCCTTAGCGAGCTCCTTGGAGAGGCGCGCGCGCTCGGCCGCGAGGTCTACGAGGCCGCCGAGGTCGACAAAGATCTCGAACGCGCCGTCGGCCACGGAAACCGCGCCGGCGGGCTTCTCGGCGTCGGCAGAGGCGACGAACTCGCTCACGCGGCCCACGGACTTGACGAAGCCCTCCTGGGCGGCGAGAACCGCGGCCTCGGACTCGCCGCAGCGCACGGCGACGGCCAGCTCGGCCTTCGGCGAGAGACGATAACGGGCACGCGTGGAGCGCACGCAGGAGATGACACGCTTGGCCAGCTCGAAGTCGCCCTCGGCCTTCTCGTTGACGAAGCCGGCGAGCGCCTCGGGCTCGGGCCAGGCAGCGACCATGAGGAACTGCGCGTCGTGGGCGTCCAGGCCGGAGGCCGGCAGCGCATCCCAGACGCTCTCGGTCACGAAGGGCATCACCGGGTGCAGCAGGCGCATGGAGACGTCGAGCACGTAGACGAGGTTGCGCTGGACCTGCAGCTTCTCCTCGACCGAGCCGTCAAGCAGGCGGCCCTTGCAGAGCTCGATGTACCAGTCGCAGACGTCTCCCCAGAAGAAGCTCTGGATGTTGCGCGCGTAGTCACCGAAGTTGTAGGTCTCGAGCTGCTCGGTGGCCTCCGCGACGGTGCGGGCGAGGCGGGAGAGCATCCAGGCGTCCTCGGCGGTCTCGGCCACAGGGGCGCCCGGTTCGTAACCCTCGAGGTTCATCTGGACGAAGCGGCTCGCGTTCCAGATCTTGGTCACGAAGCCGCGCGCCTGCTCGGTGCGCGGGCTGTCGATGAGCTCCTTGGTCTTCTTGTCGATGTTGGCGTCGAACTTGACGTCCTGGTTGTTGGTGATGAGCGTGAGCAGGTTGTAGCGCATGGCGTCCGCGCCGTACTTGTCCATGAGCGCCATCGGGTCGACGCCGTTGCCCTTGGACTTGGACATGCGGCTGCCGTCCTTGGCCAGGATCGTGGCGTAGATGTACACGTCATGGAAGGGGATCTCGTCGGTGCAGTACAGCGAGCTCATGATCATGCGCGCGACCCACAGAGCGATGATGTCGCGGGCCGTGACCAGGACCTTCGTGGGGTGGTGCTCGGCGAGCTCAGAGGTGTCGTCGGGCCAGCCCTGCGTGGCGAAGGTCCACAGCTGGGAGCTGAACCAGGTGTCGAGGACGTCCTCCTCCTGGTGCACGTGGCGACCGCCGCACTTGGGGCAGACGTCGGTATCCTCCATGAGGGCGTCTTCCCAGCCGCAGTCGGCACAGTGGAAGACGGGGATACGGTGGCCCCACCAAAGCTGGCGAGAGATACACCAGTCCTTGAGGTTATCCATCCAGGTAAGGTACGTGTCCGTCCAGCGGGCCGGGTGGAACTTGATCTCGCCGTCGCGCACGACCTGGGTGGCGCGCTCCTTGAGTTTGTCGACGGCGACGAACCACTGCTCGGAGAGCCAGGGCTCGAGCGCCGCGTCGCAGCGGTAGCAGTGCATGACGGAGTGGTCGAGCTCCTCGATGTGGTCGAGCAGGCCGTGCTCCTCGAACCACGCGACGATGGCCTCGCGGGCCTGGTTGCGGTCCATGCCGGTGAACTCGCCGTAGCCCTCGACCACGACGGCATGCTCGTCGAAGACGTTGATCTGCTCGAGGCCGTGGGTCTGGCCCATGGCGTAGTCGTTGGGGTCGTGGGCGGGCGTCACCTTGACGAAGCCGGTGCCGAAGTTCGCGTCGACGTGCCAATCGGAGAAAATGGGAATCTCGCGGTCGACGATGGGCAGCATGACCTTGGCGCCCACGAGCGTGGCCTTCTCGGGGTCGGACGGCGAGACGGCGATGCCCGTGTCGCCCAGCATGGTCTCCGGGCGGGTGGTGGCCACGGTCACGTACTCGACGCCGTCGACGGGCTCAACCAGCGGGTAGCGCAGGAACCAGAGATGGCCCTTCTCGTCGTGGTACTCGGCCTCGTCATCGGAAATGGCGGTCGTGCAGTTGGGGCACCAGTTGACGATGCGCTTGCCGCGGTAGATCAAGCCGTCGTGGTACCAGTCGCAGAACACGCGACGGACGGCGCGGGAGAACTCGGGGCTCATCGTGAACTTCTCGTCCTCGAAGTCGACGGAGCAGCCCATGCGCTTGATCTGGGAGACGATGGTTCCGCCGTACTCACGGGTCCAGTCCCAGCAGGCGTCCAGAAACTTCTCGCGCCCGATCTCCAGGCGAGAGACGCCCTCGCTCTTGAGCTTCTTGTCGACCTTGGTCTGGGTCGCGATGCCGGCGTGGTCGGTGCCGAGGATCCAACGGGTCGAGCGGCCGCGCATGCGGTTGTAGCGCACGAAGGTGTCCTGGATGGAGTCGTCCATCGCGTGGCCCATGTGCAGGATGCCCGTGACGTTGGGCGGGGGGATGACGACGGTGCAGTCACCGACGCCCTTGTTACGCTGGTAGCAACCCGCATCGATCCACTTCTGGATGAGCTCGGGCTCCTTGGTTTGCGGGTCGTAGTTCTTGGGCATCTCTTCCACGTTGAATCTCCTCGCGCGACGCCGCTGTGGTAAACAGCTTCGGATGCAGGTATAACAATCAATCAGCATACCACGGAGAAGAAAGGCGACGCTGTATGGAGAACGTGCGGCTCATCGACGCGCACGTGCATCTCAACTGGTTCGCGGAACCCGGGGCCGTAGCCGCGCAGGCGGCGAGCAACGGGGTCGGCTTGTTCTGCTGCACCGTGACGCCCCGGGAATACGAAGAGGCGCTCAGGGTCGTCGGCAGTGAGACGAACGTGAGGGTAGGGGTCGGGCTGCACCCGTGGTGGGTAGCGAGCGGGCAAGAGACGCGCGCGATGCTGGATGCCGCCGCTAAGGCCGCCCGCGTCTCGGATTGGGTCGGCGAGATCGGGCTTGACTTCGGCCCCAAACACATCGACACGGCGGCTTCCCAACTCGAATGCTTCCGCACGCTCTGCGAAGCCTGCGCTGACGGCCGGGGCCCCGGCGGCACAAAGACCCTCTCCATCCACAGCGTGCGCTCGGCGTCCGCCGTCCTCGACGTCCTCGAGGAAACGGGAGCCGCCTCGAGCTGCCGCTGCGTGCTTCATTGGTTCTCGGGGACCTCAGAGGAGCTGGCCCGCGCGCGCAAAATGGGTTGCTGGTTCTCGGTCGGCGAGATGTCGCTCAAGACCCGCCGCGGCCGCGAGTACGCGCGCCAGATTCCGGCCGACCGACTGCTTCTGGAGACGGATCTCCCAGAGCGGAACGGCCATGACGGGGACGCCGCGGAAATCACAGGGTCGCTCGAACGCGCGGCGCGGGTTATCCGGGAGCTACGGCCCGGATGGGACCCCTCCGCACAGGCCAAATTCTTCGACGAGGCATTTTACCAGGCACTTTAGCGACTGGACCCCTCGGGAAGAAATCCGGTCAAACCGTGGGAAGGCCAAGGCAACGTGCGGAAAACATGGGCGCGGCCCCGGTGCCTTGAACCCCGCCGCAGGCTCTTAGGTCGGCACTAAACCGACTGTGAACACTCGCAAGGCGATGCCCTGTTCAGGATGTTCACTTGGCGAACGCGGCCCGCTCACGGGAATTGCCCGCCCCGTGCGATGCTACAGTTGAAGTTCGGAACCGCAGTCGCCGGACAAGGGGTCTTTCAGTTGATCAAGCACCTACGCATGCCGAGCCACAAAACCGCCGCGAACCAGGCGTCGGCCCTCGGCGGGCCAATGCTCTCATGCTCGTCCACCGGGCTTGACCTTCCGCTTAACGATGTTGTCGTGGTCTTCGCATGCAGCGAGAGCTTCGTCCCGTATCTCTCCGTCGCCACGCAGTCCATCGTGGACAACGCGGAAGCCTCGAGGCGTTATGACATCATCGTGCTCACGCGCGACCTCTCCCCCACCAGCATGATCACGCTCACGCGCCAGACCAAGGGCGCGAACGTGGGCATCGGGTTTCTCGACGTGGACGCGGCCCTCGGGGACATCAAGCTCCCCCACCACGGCCACTTCCGGCCGGAGACCTACTTCCGCCTGCTTGCCCCGCAGCTGCTGCCCAATGTGGACAAGGCCATCTACCTGGACTCCGACCTCATCGTTAACGCCGACATCGCCGAGCTCTACGACATCGACGTCGAGGGCTACAAGCTCGGGGCCACGCGCGACGCCGACACCATCGGCCAGATCGACGGCTACGACGAGACCGTGGGGCCGTATCTCCATGACGAGCTCGGGATGGACGACCCGCACGATTATTTCCAGGCCGGCGTGCTGCTCATGAACCTCGCGGAGCTCCGCCGCACCATCACTCCCGAGGAGTTCCTGCGTATCAGCACCGAGCGCATGTGGCGCTGGCTCGACCAGGACGTTCTCAACAAGGTCGTTAACGGCGAGTACGTGCGCATCCCCATGAGCTGGAACTACCTCATGGACTGGCAGCACCTTCGACGCACGCACATCGTGGCCAATGCGCCGGCGGACGTGCGGGCCGAGTATGAGGCCGCGCGCCTCGACCCGAAGATCGTGCACTTCGCGGGGCCGGACAACCGCCCCTGGCTCTACCCCGACGCAGACGGCGCCGAGCTCTTCTGGCACTACGCGAGGCGCTCACCCTACCTCGAGGAGATTCGCGCCCAGCTCGAGGACTCCCGCGCAACGGCCAAGGGCCTCGCGAAGCGCGCGCAGGTCATCGCCTTGTATAAGGGCATCATGCCGGCGTTCGACAAGCTCTGCCCGGGCGGCAGCAAGAGACGCACGGCCGTAATCAAGACCTACATGAGACTCGGTGGCAGCAACCTCTAGGAATAAGCCGCAGCATGAGCATGAACGGCCCCATACGCCCACCTGGCGGTATGGTGCCGAATCTTTATGTGTGAGCCCCCGCCAGACGCCTCCCCTCGGGATGCCCGGCACCCTGGCTCCGTGCACCTCAGCGTCTGCTCTAAGCCCGGGCGCCGGCCACGTGTTACCTTATCCCGAGAGCGCAAACGGAACCGAAACCCGCTGCGAATCGCAAGGGAACGGAGGGCACCCATGAAAACACCCGCTGGCATACCTCGGCGACCGAGAGGCCTGTTGCCCACATTGGCCGCCCTGCTTATCTGCGCCCTCGCGTTCGTCCCTGTGGCGCACGCGTACGGCGCGGAGGCACGCCCCTCCTCATCCGGAGCGCTCGCGGTCGAGGGCACCTCGCTCGTGGACGAACAGGGCAACGCGGTGCAGCTACGGGGCGTGAGCGCCCACGGCCTGCAATGGTTCGGCGAGTACGCGAACGCGTCTCTCTTCGGGCAGGTCTCGACCGAATGGGACGCCAACGTGGTCCGCCTGCCCGTCTATTCCGAGTACTACAGCGAGGCAGACGCCCAGAACGTGGCCGACCTCATGCAAACATTGCGCACGGGCATCGACGCGGCCATCTCCACGGACATGTACGTGCTGGTGGATTGGCATATCCTGGAGGACAACGACCCAAATGAGCACGTTGAGAAGGCCGCCGAGTTCTTCTCGCAGGTGTCCTCTGAGTACGCGCAGTCGCCCAACGTCATCTACGAGATATGCAACGAGCCCGGAGGAAACACCACGTGGTCGCAAATCCGCGACTACGCCGAGAAAATCATCCCCGTTATCAGGGCAAACAACCCGAGCGCCGTCGTCGTTGTGGGCACGCCGAACAGCGACCAGGACCTCATGGCGGCCGTGCGCAGCCCCTTGAGCGGGTACGGGAACATCATGTACGCCTTCCACTTCTACGCCTCTACCCATGGGCGGGACCTGCGTGAGGAGCTCGGCCAGGCGCTCGAGGCCGGCTTGCCCGTCTTCGTTACCGAGTGCGGCCTCTCCGAGGCGGACGGCACGGGCAAGATCGACTTCGGGTCCGTCGCGCAGTGGTTCGAGTTACTCAACGAGCACAAACTGAGCTACACGGTCTGGAGCCTTTCCAACAAGGCTGAGACGTCGGCGCTCGTCTCTTCCGGCAGTAAGGAGACGGAGCATCTCGGCGACGTGGACTTGAGCCCCGCAGGCACGTGGGTGCGCTCGCTTCTACAAGGAGAGAATCCCCTCGCCATCGCCGTGCCAGATGCGAATGCGAGCAGCAACCTGGCAGAGATGAGCAGCGCATGGGACCGACTTACGGAAGGGCTCGACCTCGCCCCGGAGGCGGCATGGGGGAAGTTCGCCTTATGCGCGCTCGCGTTGATCGCGTTGTCCCTGCTCACGGGCCTCATTATGCGTCGACGTCCCAAGAAGGGCCACACGTACGAGGACCTGCTGCTCCTGGGGGACGGTCCTCGTCCGAGCGAGGTCGACCCCAAACGCGCCCTCGCCTGCCGGGCCGTTATCCTTGTCAGCACGTTCTTCACGCTCGAATACCTGTGCTGGCGTGCGCTCTATTCCGTTCCTTTCCGATGGGGCTGGCCTGCCGTTATCTGCAACATCGTGCTACTCGCGGTGGAGGCGTTGGGATTCGTCGAGTCGCTTGTGCACTTCCGCGACGTCTCCGGGATGCGCTCCCACCCCTTGCCTGAGTGCGAGGCCGGCGAGTACCCGGACGTCGACGTGTTCATCGCCACGTACAACGAGCCCGATTACCTGCTCGAGAAGACGATCAACGGCTGCAAGCACCTTGAGTATCCCGACCCATCCAAAGTGCACATCTGGCTCTGCGACGACAAGCGCCGTCCCCATATCCGCGCACTGGCCGAGCGCATGGGCATCGGCTACTTCGACCGCCCGGACAACGAGGGCGCCAAGGCCGGCAACCTCAACGCAGCCATGGCCCGCACGGACTCTCCGTATGTGGTCACTCTCGACGCGGACATGATCGTGCAGCGCGGCTTCCTAATGCAGACCATCCCCTACTTCATCGATTCCGAGCGCCGCAACGTCGGCCTTCCCCCAGAACAGCAAGTTAAGCTCGGCCTGCTCCAGACGCCCCAATGCTTCCACGACCCCGACGTCTTCCAGCACGGCCTCTATGCCGAGATGTCCATCCCGAACGAGCAGGATTACTTCTACCGCACCGTGGAGGTCGCGAAGACAGCGAGCAACAGCGTCATCTACGGAGGCTCGAACACAGTGCTCTCGCGAGAGGCCCTCGACGCTATCGGCGGCTTCTATACAGGCTCCATAACAGAGGACTTCGCGACAGGGCTTCTCATCGAGTCGGCGGGTTTCGTGAGCCTGGCGCTGCCACAGCCCCTTGCGTCGGGCAGCACCCCTCACACGTTCGCCGAGCACATCCAGCAACGCACGCGATGGGGGCGCGGCGTTATCGTGACGGCGCGCAAACTCGGCATCATGCGGCGCCGGGGGCTCACGCTCGCGCAGAAGACGAGCTACTGGAGCTCGGTCGTGTATTGGTACTCCCCCATAAAGAATCTTGTCTATATCCTCTCGCCGCTGCTCTTCGCCGTGTTCGCCGTCCCGGTCTTCGAATGCAGCTGGCTGGACCTGATCGTATATTGGCTTCCGATGTTCGTGGCCCAGCTCATCTGCCTGCGCGTCGAGAGCCAAGGTCGAATAACCACTAGGTGGAGCGGTATCCACGAGACCGCCGTCATGCCGCACCTATTGGTTCCCATCCTCAAGGAGTCGTTGGGAATCACCCTCTCTACCTTCAAGGTCACGGACAAGTCGGGTCCCGCGACGCGTCGAGTGGCGGACTGGCGCAGCATGGCCCCCTTCATTGTTTTATCTGTGCTCTCCGTCGTCGGCATCGTGCGCGTATCCTGGCTCTTGACGCAGGCCCCATCCATCGGACTCTTTGTATTGCTGTTCTGGCTGCTGCGTAACCTCTATTTCCTCTCGATGAGTCTCTTTCTCGCGGACGGACGTGACTCGGAAGGTGAGAACGTCAAGGTCAAGTCCGCGGAGGAGGCAAAGGTCACGTTGCTCGAGGGCATCGGGACGCTGAGCGGGCCCGCGCCGGGCGCCGTCTACAAGGGCGTTACCACGCAACTGACCGAGCACAACATCCGACTCTTCTTAGACAGTGCGGCGGAGCTGCGCCTCGGTTCCCAGGTCGAGCTCGAGGTGGCTTGCGAGCCGTATCGCGTTCGGGTAAGAGGGGTCGTTACCGAGGTCATCACATCTCGCAGCGGCGCTCAGCGCGTGCACACCGTAGAGATTCTGGACTACGGCACAGACTGGGACGAGTACCTGCAGATTCTTTATGACCGCGTGCCCACCCTACCACAGCGCCTCACGCACGACCCTGGCCCTGTGCGCTATTTCTGGCGCAACCTCGCCGCCCGTCTGGCGAGGACGAGCTAAACCCAGAGAAGACAAAACGAGGGCGCCTTCATTCAGCTACCCTCGCCCAGGCTCAAGACCAGGGAATTTAACTAGATGAGTATTATTAGGCTGCGCATGAGGGTGTGATTATTCTAGAAAAATAATGTCGAAGGCCGGGAAGCCGACATCGGCCGCGCTTCTGGTCGGATGAGGCCGACGACGAGGGTTTCTACCCGTGCGGCCCAGTCGCGTTGCTGATCAAGAACGCGACTGGGCCGTGTCATCCTTAGAGAAAAGACGTGACCAAGGACACGCCCCCACTCACAGACCCAAATGAGATAGCCGTGGAAGCACTTGCAGTTGCGCTGGGAGGAGCGCTTGGGAGTTTGGGACGTTGGGCCATAGGCGCAGAGATGCGAGCGGTTCTGCCAGGGCTACCCGCCGGGACCTTTATCGCAAACGTGTTGGCAAGCCTTATCATAGGCGCCGCCTCGAGCCTCAGCGCGACCATCAATATCGGCCCGAACGTTAAGCTGTTAGTGACCGTCGGCCTATGCGGCGGGCTCTCGACGTTCTCGACGTTCTCGACATTCTCGACATTCTCAAACGAAACATTCGTCCTTATCGACACCGGGGATGTCCTGGGCGCGGCGCTCAACATCATCTCGAACATAAGCATGTGCCTGATCGCCGTTTTGATCGACCGTCGTCTCGGCGCCGTGTGCTCGTAGGCGCGCTTCATGTCCTGATAGCCGCTTACGCAAGTTGAGGCTAAAGTCTGTATGTGACCATTGCTCATTGCACGTTATGTAGAGGGATGACGCCCCTAAAACCCCGAATCCAGCCTCATTAGATCAAAAAATCGAGATTCTGTTTGGATTTTTCTCCATTTAGGGAGGCTTGGTGTCACCAAACATCGTCAAAACGGGTGCTCTTGTGACGTTTGCCCAGTTGGCACACAAAACCTTATCCATAAGTATTCAAATAAAGCACGCAGAATCTGAGATTTTTGTGCAAGCTCTTCGCAGATTGCAACCGCATGAGCCCCAGCGCTCGCCTTAAGCAACGAACAAAACCTGCCCCCCATGAAGCCGAAGCCGCATGAGGGGCAGGTTGCTTAGTCAAACAAGGAGATGCCTATACCCTATAGACGCCGTAAAGCGCTAGGACTTCTTACGGACGATGTCCACGGGAGCGCCGCCGCCGACGGATTCCTTGGTCACTACGACCTTTGTCACGTCGAGGTCGGAAGGCACGTCGAACATCGCGTCCTGCAGGGTGGACTCGCAGATGGCGCGCAGTCCCCGGGCGCCCGTCTTGCGAGAAAGCGCCTGACTCGCGATCTCCCGCAGGGAGTCTTCCTCGAACTCCAGGTCCACGCCCTCGAGCTCGAAGATGCGCTTGTACTGCTTAACCAGCGCATTCTTGGGCTCGGTAAGGATGCGGACGAGGTCATCCTCGGAAAGCGCCTTGGTGGTGGTAATCACGGGCAGGCGGCCGACGAACTCGGGGATCATGCCGAAGGTGTGCAAATCCTGCGGCATGACCTCGGCCATGAGGTCGATGTCGGCCTCGTTTACCTTGGTGATCGGCTCGGAATTGAAGCCGATGCCCTTCTTGCCGATACGGTCCGCCACGATCTTGTCGAGGCCGACGAACGCCCCGCCGCAGATGAAGAGGATGTTCGTCGTGTCGATCTTGATGAGCTCCTGCTGCGGGTGCTTGCGGCCGCCCTGGGGAGGCACGCTCGCAATGGTGCCCTCAAGGATCTTGAGCAGCGACTGCTGCACGCCCTCGCCGGAAACATCGCGCGTGATGGAGAGGTTCTCCGCCTTGCAGGCGATCTTGTCGATCTCGTCAACGTAGACGATGCCCATCTGAGCGCGCTCCACGTCGCCGTCTGCCGCCGTGATGAGCTTAAGAAGGATATTCTCCACATCCTCGCCCACGTAGCCGGACTCAGTGAGGGACGTGGCATCGGCGATGGCGAAGGGCACCTCGAGGAAGCGAGCGAGGGTCTGGGCGAGCAGCGTCTTGCCGGTGCCGGTGGGGCCCAGAAGCAGGATGTTGCTCTTGGCGATCTCCACTTCCTCCTCATCGGGGGCGACCTCGTCGTTGCCGGAGACGATGCGGCGGTAGTGGTTGTAGACGGCCACGGACATCGCGCGCTTGGCGCTCTCCTGCCCCATGACATACTGAGAGAGCTCGTCGTAAATCTGGTGCGGGGTCGGGACCACGCCGAGAGCGAGGTCCGGCGAGATACCCTCAAAGTCGTCCGGGTCGCCCTCGGGGGCGCCCATCATCCTGTCCGCGGCGGCCACGCACTCGTCGCAGATGCACACGCCGTTCTGGCCGGCGATGAGCTTCTTGACCTGGGCACGAGTCTTGTGGCAGAAGGAGCAGACCATCTCGCCAGTGCCGAACCCGTCGTCCGTGCGATAGCCGCCGTTGAAGCTGTCGTTGTACGAAGGCATACGCTACTCCTGGGTGGCCGGGTCGTCGCGGGAGCCGATCACCTTGTCGACAAGGCCGTACTCGCAGGCCTCGACGGCGCGCATGTAATTGTCGCGCTCGGTATCGGCGTTGATGCGCTCGAAGGGCTGGCCGGTGGCGTCGGCGAGCATCTGGTTGAGGTGCTCACGGATCCAGCGGGTCTCGTCGGCTACGATCTGGATATCGGTCTGCTGACCGGAGACACCGGAGCTCGGCTGGTGGATGAGGACCATGGAGTTGGGCAGCGCGAGGCGCTTGCCCTTGGCGCCGCACGCGAGGATGGCCGCGCCCATAGAGGCCGCCATGCCCACGCAGATGGTGGAGACGTCGGGCTTGATGAAGTTCATCGTATCGATGATGCCGAGGCCCGCATAGACGTCGCCGCCGGGCGAGTTAACGTAAAGCGAGATGTCCTTATCGGGGTCCTGGCTCTCCAGGAACAGGAGCTGGGCGATCACCAGGTTAGCGGAGTCGCGGGTGACCTCCTCGCCGAGAAAGACGATGCGGTCATTGAGCAGGCGAGAATAGATGTCGAAGCTGCGCTCGCCGCGCGGGGTCTGCTCGACGACGTAGGGAATCAGCGGAATGTTGGTGGGATTGTGCATGATGGTTTCTCCTTGCGCTGTACACGAAGCCCCGAGCGGGCCTATAAGCTCGCTCGGGGCAAGAAGATGCAGCTAGCTGAGCAGGTACGCTACTCGGCGTCCTCGGCCTTCTCAGCCTCGGCGGCACGCTCGGCGACCTCGTCAACGATGGTGACCTTGGCGTTCTCGACCAACCAGTCAAGGGCCTTGGTGCGCTTGATGGAGTCGCGGATGGCGGGCAGGCGGCCGTCCTTCTTCCACTGCTTGACGCTGGCCTTGACGTCGGAGACGCCGGCGCGGGCGAACTCGTTCTCCACGTCCTCCTCAGAGGCCTCGAAGCCGAGCTTCTCGGCAACGGCGTCGAGAGCAAGGGACTGGCGGGCACGCTCGTCGGCCTGCTCGTGGAGATCGGCGATGAAGTCGTCGGACTTCACGCCGCGGGCGCGCAGGTACATGTCGAGGGAGATGTTCTGGCGCTGAAGCTGAGCCATGAACTCCTGGGCGAGCTCGTTGAAGATCTCGTTCTTGTAGTTCTCGGGAACCTCATCGAGCTTAACCTGCTTGCCGATGGCCTCGACGACGCGGTCCTCCTTGAGGTTGGGAAGGGTGGTCTTCTTGTCGGACTCAATCTCCTCCTTGACGGCGGCCTTGAAGGCGTCGACGTCGTCGTAGCCGAAGGAGTTCTTGACGAGTTCGTCGGTGAGCTCGGGGGTCACGGCCTGCTTGATGGCGTTGAGGGTGACCTTGACCTTGAAGTCGTGGGAGAGGGTCTCACCGTCGTGCTCGTGGGAGTGGGTCCACTCGACGTCCTTGACCTCGCCCTTCTTCATGCCGACGATGCCGGCCTGGAGCTCAGCGGGGACCTGCTGGCCGTTAAGGAAGAGGGTGCGGTTCTCGGCGGCGAGGTGAGAGGCGCCCTCGATGTCCTCGACAGTCACGTTGACGACGTCGCCCTCGGCCACGGCCTCCTCGGACTCGGTGTCCTCGTAGGTGGTCTGGTAAGAGAGAAGCTGGTTAACCTGCCAGTCGACCTCGGCGTCGGTAGCCTCCTCGGGGGGCATGTTGACCTCGGGGGCGTCATAGCTCTCGAGCTCGACCTGCGGACGAACGTCGACGGACACGCTGACCTTGTACTCGGCGCCCTCAACGAGCATCGCGGGCTCGTCGCCGAAGGAGAGGCGGCCGACGGGGGTGACGTTGAGCTCCTCGAGCACAGCGGGCTCAAGGTCGTTGAGCAGCTCGTTGGTGGCCTGGGCGATAACGCCCTCCTTACCCATCATGGCGTCGATGACCGGGCGCGGGGCCTTGCCACGACGGAAACCCTGGAAGCGGTACTGCTGCGCGATGTCCTTATAGGTCTTCTTGATAGCGGCGTTGACGTCGGAGACGGCGACGGTGGCCTCGGCGGTCAGCGTGTTCTCCTCGCGCTGCGGCTCGGTGACGGTAATGTTCAACGAATCCTCCAGTGTCTCGTGCTTCGGCGGGCCTTCCCCGCCGATCGATTCCATGATGTGCGCGATGGTGCGGGCGAAAGGACTCGAACCTTCACGAGTTTCCCCACTGGAACCTAAATCCAGCGCGTCTACCAATTCCGCCACGCCCGCATGTGTCGCACAACTTTGCAATAGTAGCAAACTTCGCTGTTAAACCCAAACAACACGGGATTCACACGGTAAACGTCGAGGGCTCGCTGCGTTTCTGCCGGCCCGGCCCCTTGCCCAGCGGGCTCGGCGCTCGAGCTTTGCGCTCGCTCGCTTCGCGACTCGCCCGGCGGGCAAGCTGACGGGCCGAACGGAACCGGGCGGGCGTCGTTCGCCGAGGTGAATTGAACAGGAAAAAGTTGCTTGCCGAAGGAAAATCGCCTCCGTGTGGGATTTAATTCGGGTTGGATGAGTAGCCGGCGGAATGCGCGTTGCGTTTCCGCAGGTTGATGCGTTGCCGGAAATTCGGTTCTACGTGAGTTTTGAATTAAATCCCACACGGAGGCCGTTTTTGGTTCGCGAGGCGGGCCGCGACACAAAAAAGCCCCGCCCTCAATCAGAAGGGCGGGGCCAAAAGGCACTTAGCTGCTCAGGTCCTGTAGCGCGTAGACGTCCAGAGGGCCCTCGCGCAGGGCCGCGATGGACTGGACGAGGGCAACGGCGCCGGACATGGTAGTGGCCATGTCGATACCGCGGCTCACGGCCTCGGAGCGCAGGGTAGCGCCGTCTCCGCGGGAGCTGTGGCCCTTGGGCGTGTTGATCATGAAGCTGATCTTGCCCTCGGCGAGAAGGTCCCCGATGTTGGGGCTGCCCTCGGAGATGCGCTTGACGACCTCGCACGGGATGCCCGCAGCCTTCAGGGTCTTCGCGGTGCCGCCCGTGGCCACGAGCTTATACCCGAGGTGCTGGAGAGAGAGCGCGACGGGGGCGACGGAGCGCTTATCTCGGTCGCAGACCGAGAGGAAGACGGTGCCGGACTGGGGCACGTCGTAGTCGATGGCCTCGCGGGTCTTGGCATACGCCTTCGGGAAGGTGACGTCGAGGCCCATGACCTCGCCCGTTGACTTCATCTCGGGCCCGAGGGTCACGTCGGCGCCGGGGAAACGGCTCCACGGCATGACCGCCTCCTTGACGGCGTAGTAGCCGCGCTCGGCGTCCTCGGGCGGCAGCCCCAGGTCGGCGATCATCTCGCCGCTCATCACGCGCACGGCGTACTTGGCGAGGCTCACGCCGGTGGCCTTCGAGGAGAAGGGCACGGTGCGGGAGGCGCGAGGGTTCAGCTCGATGACGAAGACCTGCTCGTCGCGGACGGCGTACTGGACGTTCAGCAGGCCGCGGATGTTGCACGAGAGCGCAAGCTTGCGGGTGATCTCGCGGATCTTGGCCACGATGGAGTCTGAGAGCGAGAACGGCGGGAAGCAGCAGGCTGAGTCGCCGGAGTGGATGCCGCACTCCTCGATGTGCTCCAGTACGGCGCCCACGTAGCACTCCTCGGTGTCGCACAGGGCGTCCACGTCGAGCTCGATGGCGTCCTCGAGGAAAGCGTCGAGGTAGACAGGGTGGTCCGGGGAGACCTTGGTGGCCTCACCCATATACGTGACCAGGTCCTCATCGTTGTAGACGATGCCCATGCCGCGGCCGCCCAGCACGTAGGACGGGCGAACCAGCAACGGGTAGCCGACGCGTCGCGCAACGGCCTTGGCCTCGGGGATGGTCTCGGCGGTCGACGAGGGCGGGTAGGCGATCTCGAGCTTATCGAGAAGCGCGGCGAAGCGGTCGCGGTCCTCGGCGAGGTCGATCGACTCGGGCTGGGTGCCCATGATGGGCACGCCCGCCGCCTTCAGGCGCTTGGCGAGGTTGATCGGGGTCTGGCCGCCGAGCGTGACGATCACGCCCTCGGGCTTCTCGACCTCGATGATGTTCATGACGTCCTCGAACGTGAGCGGCTCGAAGTAGAGTCGGTCCGAGGTGTCGTAGTCGGTCGAGACGGTCTCCGGGTTGCAGTTGACCATGACCGTCTCATAGCCCTTCTCGTGCAGGGCATACGCGGCGTGGCAGCAGCAATAGTCGAACTCGATGCCCTGGCCGATGCGGTTGGGGCCGGCCGAAAGGATGATGGCGCGGGGCTTCTCGGCCTCATGGAACTCGGAGGCGCCGCCCTGCTCATAGGTGAAGTAGTGATAAGAAGTGCGGCTCGAGAACTCGCCGGCGCAGGTGTCGACGGTCTTGACGAGCGGGCGGACGCCCAGCACCTCGCGGATGGCGCGCACGGTGTCCTCGCGCTGGCCGGTGAGGTGCGCGAGCTGCACATCGGAGAAGCCCATCTGCTTGGCGGCGAGCATGTGCTCGGCGTCGAGGCCGGAGAGCCCGAGCTCGCGGATGCGCTTCTCGGCGGTCACGATGTCGTTGATACGGTGGAGGAACCACTGGTCGATCTTGGTGGCATCGAAGACCTGCTCAACGGTCCAGCCGCGGCGCAGGGCCTCGGCCACGTAGAGGATGCGCTCGGGCGTCGGGGTGGCGACCTTCTCGGCGAAGCTCTCCTCTTCGAAGTCGTCCTTGCCGTCCGCGCCGAGGCCGGCATGCCCCTGCTCGAGGGAGCGCATGGCCTTCTGCATGGCCTCCTCGAAGGTGGAGCCGATGGCCATGACCTCGCCGACGGCCTTCATGCGGGTCGAGAGGCGGTCGGAAGCGCCCTTGAACTTCTCGAACGCGAAGCGCGGGATCTTGACCACACAGTAGTCGATCGACGGCTCGAAGCAGGCGGGCGTGGAGTGCGTGATGTCGTTCTGGATCTCGTCCAGGGTATAGCCCACGGAGAGAAGCGCCGCCATCTTCGCGATGGGGAAGCCGGTGGCCTTGGAGGCGAGCGCCGAGGAGCGGGAGACGCGCGGGTTCATCTCGATGACGATGACGCGGCCGTCCTCGGGGTTCACGGCGAACTGGACGTTGGAGCCGCCGCAGGCGACGCCGACGCGCTCGAGGATGGCGATGGAGTAGTCGCGCAGGCGCTGGAGCTCGTAGTCGTTCAGGGTCTGGCACGGCGCCACGGTGATGGAGTCGCCGGTGTGGACACCCATGGGGTCGAGGTTCTCGATGGAGCAGACGATGACGCCGTTGCCGGCCACGTCGCGCATGACCTCCATCTCGATCTCTTTCCAGCCCTCGATGGATTGCTCGACCAAGACCTCGGTCTCGGGCGAGAGCGCCAGGCCCTGCTCGCAAATGCTCAGCAGGTCATCGTGGTTGTAGGCGATGCCGCCGCCCGCGCCGCCGAGGGTGAAGGACGGGCGGATGACCACGGGATAGCCGCCGACGGCGTCGACAGCGGCCTCGCACTCCTCCATGGTGTGGGCGATCTCGGACTTGGCGACGTCGATGCCGATGTCCTTCATGGCCGCCGCGAAGAGCTCGCGGTCCTCGCCCGTCTCGATGGAGTCGATGTCGCAGCCGATGACCTCGACGCCGTACTTGTCGAGCACGCCTGCGTGCGCGAGCGCCACGGCGCAGTTGAGACCGGTCTGGCCGCCCATGTTGGGAAGAAGCGCGTCGGGACGCTCCTTCTCGATGACCTTGGCCACGGAGTTGGCCGTGATCGGCTCGATATAGGTGCGGTCGGCGGTCTCGGGATCGGTCATGATGGTGGCCGGGTTGGAGTTGACGAGGACGACCTCGTAGCCCTCCTGGCGCAGCGCCTTGCAGGCCTGGGTGCCGGAGTAGTCGAACTCGCAGGCCTGGCCGATGACGATGGGGCCGGAACCGATGATGAGGATCTTCTTGATGTCGGTGCGCTTGGGCATTAGAAGCGCCTCCCTTCGCGGACGTCGATGGCAAGGTAGTCCTCGACACCGTCCATAAGGCGCGCGAAGGCGGCGAAGGCGTAGGTCGAGTCGTTGGGGCCGGGCTTGGCCTCGGGGTGGTACTGCATGGAGAAGGCCGGCACGTCTAGGAACTGGATGCCCTCGGGGGTGCCGTCGTTAAGGTTCACGTGCGTGAGGCGGATACGGCCGTAGCGCTCGGTCTGCACGACCGGGGCGATGTGTTTCTCGCTCCAGAAGCGCAGGTCGTCGACGTGCTCAACGACGCCGCCGGAAAGCTCAGGGATGAGCGGGCCGAAGGTCTTGAAGATCGGGCCGTAGTTGTGGTTCTGGGCCGTGATCTCGACCTTGCCGGTGAGCAGGTTCATAACGGGCTCGTTGCCGCCGTGGTGGCCGTACGGGAGCTTCTCGATCTGGCCGCCGGCCGCGAGCGAGATGACCTGGTTGCCGAGGCAGATACCGAAGACGGGGAGCTTTCCCAGGCAGGCCTGGACGGCCTCGACCACGGGCGGGACGGTCTCGGGGTCGCCGGGGCCGTTGGAGAAGAAGACTCCGTCGGGGTCCATGGCCAGGGCATCGGCCACCGGGTAGTCCCACGGCACGACGGTGACCTCGCAGCCCACGGCGGCGAGGCGCTTGGCGATGCCGGCCTTCTCGCCGCAGTCGTAGGCCACGACCTTGTGCTTGGCCTCCCCCTTCGCAGGGACGACGTAGGGCTCGTTCGTGGAGACATCGGCCACGTAGTTGTGCTCGGAGATAGGCTCGGAGGCCTTGACGCGCGCGACCAGGCTCGCTGGGTCGAGGTCGGTCGTGGAGATGGCGGCCTTCATGGCGCCGCCCTCGCGAATCTTGAGGGTGAGGGCACGGGTGTCCACGTCCTCGATGGCGACGATGCCGCGTTCACGCAGGAAATCAGGGAGCGACTTCACGGACTGCCAGTTGCTCGGCTGGTAGCACATGTCGTGAACGATGAGGCCGGCGAGATGAAGGTCGCGGGCCTGCATGTCGATCTCGTTCACGCCGTAGTTGCCGATCTGGGGATACGTCAGCGTGACGAGCTGCCCCGCGTACGAGGGGTCGGAAACGATCTCCTGATAACCGACCATCGAGGTGTTGAAGACCACCTCGCCGAAGGTCTCGCCCTCGGCGCCCGCGCAGCGCCCGAAGAAATAACTGCCGTCCTCAAGCGCCAGAAGCGCCTTGGGGGTGTTGCCGCCGTCGACCAGAAGGTTCAACGCGTCACCGTCCTTTCCGTCTGCGCCCAGAGGGCTTCGCAGCGAGCCGGGTCAAATGCCCTCTTCACAAAAATCGGAGCCGCCGCGCCGATGGCGCAGAACTCCGAGAAGGCTGCTGCGAATACGTTGTGGACGCCTTTTCGGTCTCTCGTACCGTCTTAAAGGTCTGCAGAGCAGTATAGCGACCAAAAGTAAGGAAACCGCCGCGATTTGCCGACTTTACAAACAAGAAACCGCTGGTAGATGCATGAATAAATGTATGGCAGACAAACACTTTGTAAGAAACCACACATCAAGAAGCCCCGGCCGCCGAACCCGAAAGGGAGGCGGCCAGGGCTATGAAGGCGAATGGCCGAAATGCTCGGACGTGCTTAGCAGACGCCCTGGGCGAGCATGGCGTCGGCGACCTTCTCGAAGCCGGCGATGTTGGCGCCCATGACAAAGTTGCCCTCGTGGCCGTACTTCTTGGCGGTATCGTCCACGTTGTGGAACATGCCGCGCATGAGCTGCTCGAGCTTGCCGTCGACCTCCTCGAAGGTCCAGGAGAGATGCTCGGCGTTCTGGCTCATCTCGAGGCCGGAGACGAGCACGCCACCGGCGTTGGCGGCCTTACCGGGCATGAAGGCGACACCGTTGGCCTGGAAATACTCGGTGGCGTCGATGGAGGTCGGCATGTTCGCGCCCTCGCCGACGACCTTGCAGCCGCCCGCGACGAGCTTCTGCGCGTCCTCGAGCAGCAGGGTATTCTCGCGGGCGCAGGGAAGCGCGACGTCGCAGGCCACGCCCCAGACACCGCGGCCGTCCTCCTCGTGCCACACGGCATTCGGACGCTCATCCACGTACATGGCGAGGGATACGCCGCGGTCGTTGCCGGAGCGCTTCTTGTTGTAGATGTGCTCGAGCACCTGGCAGTCGATGCCGTCAGGGTCCTCAACCCAGCCCTTGGTGTCGGAGCAGGCAAGGACCTTGCCGCCGAGCTGGGCGACCTTCTGGATGGCGTAGATGGCCACGTTGCCGGAGCCGTGGACGACGACGTTCTTGCCCTCGAAGGAGTCGCCGTTGGACTTGAGGTACTCGTCGACGAAGTAGACGAGGCCGTAGCCGGTGGCCTCGGTGCGGGCGAGCGAGCCGCCGAACGAGAGGCCCTTGCCGGTGAGGACGCCGGTCCACTCGTTGCGGATGCGCTTGTACTGGCCGAACATGTAGGCGACCTCACGACCGCCGACGCCGAGGTCGCCGGCGGGGACGTCGGTGTTGGGGCCGATGTGGCGGCAGAGCTCGGTCATGAAGGACTGGCAGAAGTGCATGATCTCGTTGTTGGACTTGCCCTTGGGGTC